>CAYVVZ010000001.1:0-433329 GCA_964455365.1 uncultured Anaerolineaceae bacterium
TAAATTGAGTCAATACGTGGTAGGGTTTCCAGAATTTGATCGTAGGCATGGCTAGATTGAGGACTTCCTATAGTCAATTATCAGAGATTGAATTTGCTCAACGCCAGAAGTCCGACTTTTTCTGCGCCGTCTATGTTGTATCCAAGCACAGTGATGTGTCCCATTTTTCGGCCTGGGATGATCTCACTTTTGCCGTAGAGATGCCAGTGAACACCGCCAACTTCTAGCGCGTCTTTCAGAGCCAGCGGATTCGGTTCACCCTTACGCTCACCCAGGATGTTAATCATCACCGTTGCTGGTGCAATCTGGGCCACATCCCCCAGAGGCCAGCCGAGTATGGCACGAATGTGATTCTCGAATTGGGATGTAATCGTGCCTTCGATGCTGTAGTGACCCCCATCATGGGGATGTGGCGTGATCTCGTGGAAGATGATTTCTTCACCTTCGATCTCATAAACATCTACGCCAAACACTCCTACGCCATCAATCGACTTCACCGCATTGATTGCCATCTCGGTAGCGCGGAAAGCCGCCGCTTCCTCCACCGGGGCAGGGCAGCGCACAATATGACACACCCCATTCTTACGCACAATTTCCACAACGGGATAGGCGCGGATGTCTCCATCCTGACCGCGTGCGACAATGACCGCCAGTTCTCGCACCGATTTGACAACTTCTTCTGCCATCAGTTTCCGTCCCCGGAAACGCTGTAAGGCAGGTTCGATGTCATGAGCGCGGCGGATCATGGCAGCAGCGGGAATGCCTTCTTCGGGTTTGCGAGTTTTGAGCATCAGAGGAAAGCCAAATTCTGTGGAGGCTTCAAGCACATCACTGCCAGCCAGCACTTGCTTGAAGCGCGGCACGCTGATTCCTTCTCCCTGCATATGACGCTTCTGCATCAATTGATCCTGTATTTGTTCAATGGTGGCAGGTGATGGATAAACGGGCGTACCGAGTTCTTCCACATGGCGCAGGATTTCGGCTGGAACGGCTGCATTGTCAATTGTGATGACATCACATTCTGCTGCAAATTGACTCAACAGCGCTTCATCGTCCCACTGACCAATGATTCTTCTGGATGTGACTTGTAAGGCGGGTTCGTCTTCGTGTTGTGCGAAGATGATCATTTCTACGGAGAGCGTGCTGGCGGCCTGGGCAAGCATCTTGGCAACTTGCCCGCCACCAAAAATTCCAATCGTTGGCATGGATCTGGCTTATGCTTCCTGGTAGCGATTAATGGATGCCATCATACCATAAGCCAGATTAGCGGTGCTTAGTGTTCAGCTAGAATTTCTCTTGCATATCCCACACTGTTACATCGGCATCAATGAAGATGTAATTCAACGCTCGTGCGACAGATACCCGATGATGCCCATCCTGAATGTAGTAATCATCGCCGATTTGTACCACTCTGATGGGCGAAAATTGTATTGGATTGCGGATCATCCCCGCTGCCACGCTGATCCACCGTTCGCGGTCACGACGATGACGCGGCAGAAAATCCACATCGTATTCTTCAGATCGTCCCTCACTGCCAATAATCTGTGCCATTGGAATGGCTTGCCGTTCCATGATGTACCGGCCTTTTACGCCGGTGCTATCGACTTCATCCAGCATGGATAATTCACGGGATCGCCCCAGCAAACCCGCAAGGAATGCCTTCAGTTTGGCGACTAAATACAGCCGATCAAACAGATTACGCGCCGTGACATAGGCGCGTGCAGTGCGAGAGGGATTGGTTGAGATGTCTAACATGGTGTACCCCTCCTATATTGTTAAGTGAAGTTTAAGAGATTATACACCATTCTTAACCAAAAGAGTATAAGAAATGGGAAAACATCTCCTAAGAGAAGACAACTGTCTTGTTATTGTATACCAATACTCGATGTTGCAAGTGGTTATAGATGGCACGCGAAAGCACAGTTTTTTCCAGGTCACTGCCCTTGCGCACCATATCCTGCACGCTGTCTTTGTGTGTCACGCGCACGACATCCTGTTCGATGATGGGGCCTGCATCCAGGTCTGCGGTGACGAAGTGGCTGGTGGCACCGATGATCTTCACACCGCGAGCAAATGCCTGGTGATAGGGTTTCGCGCCGACGAAAGCGGGCAAGAAAGAATGGTGAATGTTGATGATGCGGTTGGGATACTGCTGGATGAAGGTGTTGGTGATGATCTGCATGTATCGGGCGAGAACAATGAAATCGGTCTTCACGCTTTCCAACAGGGCGAGATGCTGCTGTTCGACCTCAGACTTGGTATCAATGGTGACGGGGAATACATGGAAGGGGATGCCGAATTGCTCCCCGACATATTGCAAGGTCGAATGATTGCTGATAATCAGTGGAATATCCACCACAAATTCGCCGGATTGCCAGCGTGACAGCAGATCATAAAGTGCGTGAGATTGCTTGCTGACGAAGATCGCCATTTTTTGCTTCACATCGCTAAAATGCAGTTGCCAATCCATCTGGAATTGATCGGCAATCGGTGTGAATTGTTCTGTGATGAATTCACGCTCGATGACAAAATTCGCCAGATCCCACTCTACACGCATGAAAAAGACATCTTCTTCTGCATCCACATGCTGATCTAGATGCAGGATATTGCCTTGATTGCGGGCGATGAATTCCGTAATTGCAGCGACTAGTCCCGGACGATCCGGGCAGGAAATGAGCAAAATGGCAGAAACAGGCGCAGGCATGGGCGAACTCCTCAGTTGCGCAGGGGATAATATGCGCAATACTACTGGCTATGCACCAGTTTCGCCAACGCCTTTCCCGTAATACATTCGCCTTGCTGCTGAGTAATGCTGGCGGGGCGATATTAGCATTCCTGCTCTCTGCGTTGATCGGGCGAGTCTTGGGCAGTAATGGCCTGGGGATTTATGCGGCGGCGCTGGCCTGGGTGCTACCGCTGAGTATGATTGCTGAATTCGGACTGGGAACTCTCCTTACCCGCGAAGTCGCACAATCCCCCGAACAGGGGCAAGCCTATCTGCGGGCCTCTGTAATGGAGCGCATGGTTTTCGGCGGGATACTCGCGGCGGTGTTGTGGCTTCTGGCTCCTGCCCTGAGTGACAATGCAGCCATTGTGCAGGGGATTCGCATTGCTGCGCCTCTGGTGGTCATTCAGCCATTTTACAGCAGTTTCACCGCCATCTTTCGCGCTCACCAGATCATGCAGCCGATTGCATGGCTGAACCTGGGAATGCTCGTTTCGCAGGTTGGGTTGACCGCTGCTATTTTCGCCAGTGGCGGGGATGTGCTGCTGGCACTGGCTGTGAACACGGCGACATCCGCAGGACAACTGCTCTTCGCCTGGGTGATCTATCGACAGCGTTTTTACACCCCGGCAAAAACACGCATCAAGCTCATGCCGATGCTGTGGGCGGCCTATCCTTTTGCGATTGCCGCAGTGCTGGCAGCGCTGCAAAGTCGGCTCAATATCATCTTGCTGGAACGTTCCGCTGATGCCAGCGACGTTGGCTATTATGCGGCGGCCTTGCGCTTTGTAGAAGCAGGCCGTTTGCTGCCCTTTGCTTTTTTCGATGCACTTTTCCCCCTGCTGGCATCATTGGCTGAAGTACCTGCGCAATTAGAACGAGTCTTCCGGCAGACATTGGCGGCGCTTTTCGCGTTTGGCTTGATCTTTGGGTTGGCATTGAGCTTGGTTGGCGGTTGGGTAATTCCGTTGGTGTTTGGTGAAGACTTCATTCCGGCGGTGCCAGTGCTGCAAGTTACGGCGTGGATTTTATTGCCGTTATTGCTCAAAGGTGGACGAACCTTGTACTGGTATGCGCGTCACCGAGAAGGCTATGTGAATGTCATTACCCTCCTGGGAATTGTCGTGCAGGGGTTTTTGGCGCTGTGGCTGATTCCGCAGTTCGGCGCAGAGGGTGCGGCACTCGCCAGCATACTCACGGAGACGGTGGCTTTTTTGCTGCTGTGGTTCGCGCCGGGTCTTCGGCTGGGAAAGGCGTGAACCTCATTTCGGGCGCGACATGTCACGCCCCTGCGGTTCTGCGGTTTTCCACCAGATTCCGGTACATTCGGGGACAATGATATTTTTCCCCGCGATGGTTCTGTCTGCCATTTCATCGCCGAAGAAGAAGCGGATGAGTTCATCGGCTTCTTCCACCGAAGCGAACTGATAATCCGTGCGTATCCAGCGATACGAAAATCCGTGTTGCTCTTCGAGGTAGGCGTACATTCTTGCCAGGGATTCGTTTGGCGGATGGGGTTCGCGCTGGCCTGTTCCCATTGTCTCAATGAGGATCGCTGTTCCGCCGGGTTGTAAGACGCGGAACATCTCATTCAGCATTGCGTCCAATTCGCGCTGCCATGTTTCAGGATACCAGCCCATCACATGCGCGAAGCTCCAACCCTCAATTGCCAGTGCTGCAAATGCGTTCGGTAGTGCTATAGCGCGGTTATCAGCTACTGCCAGCGACCAGTTGGTTTGCCCCGTTTCTTCCAGCACACGCTGACCCTCGCGCAGCATTGGCAGGGATGCATCAAAGGCGGCGATATGTTTTGCCAGCACGGATAGGATGCGCGTCAGTCGCCCCGTACCCGCGCCAAATTCCGCGACTTGCACGCCACTGAAAGGATGAATTTCCATCAGGGCGGCAAAGAGATTCCCGCGTTGATCTTCACGGGCAATCAGGCGCTCATAGCGTTCGGCATCGTGGGCATAAATCTGCTGAAAGTGGTCGGTCATGAGATTTGTGTGAATTCTTCCCGCTGCTCGCGGATGATTTGCTCGGCTTCTTCCATTGTGCGCACAATACGGAAGCGTCTGTTCAAGGCTGCATTGAGATTGACAATCATATTGATGAGCATGTGGGATGCATACGATCCACCCACAAGGACGGCAAATTGAAAATCGAGCTTGAAGATGCGCTGAAAATGAGGGATGACGTTGCCCTTTGGCAAACCCCGGCTGGTGCGCGCATCCACAATATAGTAAATCGGTTGGTCACTGGCTTCAATGATTCTGTAACTGCGATCGGTTACAAGCACCAGATCTTCCAGAACCCAGTGTGCATCGAAGGTAACTCGAATCAAATCCGCTTCTTGCTCATCCCACTGTAATTCGACAGGCATTGCTTTGCATCCATGGAACTATGGTATACGGGACAGGACTGCAAAAGCAACCGGGATACTTCACAGCATCCCGGCTCGTTCTGATTCTGGTTTATTCTGCGTACTTTTCGTATACATCCTTGAACTTGGTTTGGTCAACCGAGTCGTAACGATCCAGTTGGGCTTTGAACCGATTCATATACTCGCCGAGTTGTTTTTCGGTTCGAGCTTCAAAGCGCAGTGTGATGGCTGGCTGTGTGTTGCTGGCGCGTACCAGCCCCCAGCCATTCTCGAAGATGGCACGAACACCGTCTACAGCCACGACTTCGTAATCTTTGGCGAAAACTTCGCTGATTTCGTCAATGATTTTGAACTTCATATCATCCGGCGTAGAGAGGATGATTTCCGGCGTGGCGTACAATTTGGGGAATTCATCGAAGATCTGCGAAACGCTCTTGTCGCTGTGAGAGAAGATCGACAGGGCTTTCAGCGCAACCAGTGGCGCATCATCAAAGCCGAAGTAATCTTCACCAATGAACAGGTGGCCACTGACTTCACCGCCGAGGAGCGACCCAATTTCGTGCATCTTCAGCTTCATCAAGCTGTGACCCGTCTTCCACATCAGCGGCACGCCACCAAATTTCTTGATTTCATCCGGCAGCGCCTGCGATGCTTTTACATCGAAGACGACGGTTGTGCCGGGGTGACGTTGCAGCATGTCGCGTGCCAGCACTGCCAGCAGCTTATCTGCGGCGATATGATGCCCATGTTCATCAATGAAGCCGCAGCGGTCACTATCCCCATCAAAACCCAGGCCGAGATCCGCGCCGACTTCCACAACCTTTGCTTCCAGGTCTTTGGTCATTTCCGGGTCTTCGGGGTTGGGCAGGTGGTTGGGGAAGGTTCCATCCGGTTCACAGTAAAGGCAAACGACTTCATGCCCTACTTTTTCCAACAGTGCCGGGACATAACTTCCACTGAGGCCGTTACCCGCATCCAGCACAATCTTCATCTTACGCCCCATCGTAACCTTGGTGGCGAGGGTTTCCATATGCTTTTCGATCATGCTGAAATCTTCATTGATACTGCCAGTTCCGCTGGCGAAGCTCTCATCCAGGATGATTTGCAGCAGCTCCTGAATTTGATCCCCTGCCAGGGCAAGGCTCCCGTAAGCCATCTTGATGCCGTTGTATTCGGTGGTCAGGTGGCTCCCGGTAATCATCACACCAGCGCCTTTTTCGCCATAGGTTGCCGAAGCGAAGTAGGTGGTGGGGGTCAGCACTTCGCCAATATCCGTGACGTTCATCCCTGTGGAAGCCAGTCCGACGATCATAGCTGTGCGCAGGCCGGGGGAGGTCAGGCGGTTATCGCTGCCGACGAAGACTCGTTCGGTGCCGAACTCCTTCGGCAGGTACGTCCCCAGCGCTTTACCAACCAGCCGCGCCAGGGCGGGGGTCATCTGGGGAGTTTCTCCGACGACTTTGCCACGAATGTCATACTTGCGGAAAATGGAACGATCAATCTCAACCATCTGTATTCTCTCCTTCTTGGTCGTCTCGTAGACGGTACTGTGAATAGATGGGAGCCGCGTTGTGGAATAAAGCTCGGCAGGCATCGTGCAGCGTTGGCCCCCAGCCCGCACGTTGTACCGAATTGTTCTCAGCCAGCAGGCGTGCCTGTACACGCTTTTCTGGTCGTTCTACGGGGCGATACAGCACAATGATGCGCCAATCTCCCTGGAAAACGGTATCTGTGGTATGTACCAGCCGGCTGAAAATTTCGTGGGTTGCAACCGCTAGCCACTGGTCATCATTGTAGCCCCTGGGTGTTCGTGCAACGACGATGGGATTTTTGAAAAGATCAAGATGATTGTGCAGGGTTTTCGCCCATAGTTCCCGCAGCACATCCGCCAGCGAAATCTGATCGCTGACGTTTTCTCGTTCTTCCCCCCAACTTAGCGTTGCCGCCCACCCGATGACATATTGCATTGGGTAAATATCAAGCTTTAACGTAGCATCCGGGTTGTGGCGTGTACCCAGGTAGCCGACGGTTGCTTCCCAGGCTTGCCAACCCCATTTCGGACGCTGAGGCATTGGGCGTGCATGGTGCGTTTTGATCTCACTCATATTTGTTTTGGCTACTGCCAGATGTCTTCATTTGGGATGCTCTGGATCGCGGACATGATTTCACGCTCAATGGTGCTGATGTCTTCTGCCAGAACAACATAGTGAAATCCATGCAGGTGATAAGGCAGCTTGGGTATATCCTGGCTCAGAATAGGGATAATCACCTTGCCTTCAGCTAACGCATAGCTGACTTCACGCTCGACTTCATCTGATTCGGCTGCGTCTTGTGTCCAGATCACCAGCAGATGCGTGCAATCATCCAGCGCCCGCTGAATGGTTTGCCGCCAACTTGCCCCGGCATGGATCTTGGCATCCCAGAAGTGAAGCTGCCCACGCTGCGCCAGCATCTCGGAAAGTGCTTTGGCGATGGGGCGCTGCTTGCGTGAATAAGCGATGAAAATTCGTGCCAGTGGACGATCTTCTTCAAATACTTCCCGTGCCGCCGCCTGAATACGATCCGCGATTTGCACACCTTCTTCGGCTTCTTTTGCTGCTGAGACGGCCTTCACTTCTCGCTTGATGCGCTGCGCTGCTTCTGGCAATGAAAGGGCGCTGATGTCGAGAATATCATGGTTCAGCAAACCGAATGGAACGCGCACAAATTGGTCAATCTGGACGGCAATCACAGGAAGTTCTTGCGAAATCGCGTAGACAATTTCCTGCGCCAGCCCACGAGAGTTGTAGCTGTGTTCCGTCAATAGCACCAGAATCGCGTTGGATTCGTCCATCGTCTTTTGCCGCCACTCATTGACATCGCCGATGCTGCTGCGATCCCCCTGATAATCGCTGAAGAAGGATTGGACATCCAACCCTTCCGCTTGCAAGGCGGCTTCTAGCTCATTCGCGGATGGCGTTGATTTCGCCGGATAGCTCAGGAAGACCCTCATCGTTTATGCCTCTAGTGAAACCTCTTCGCCATCAACCACTGCCGAGAACTTCAGGCCACCTTCTTTTTTGCGGCTGCTGCTGATCTTGACTACTGTTCCTGCTGGTGGATTGGCCTTCAGCAAGAAGTTCGCCAGCTTCTCACGCACTTCACGCCGGATGATACGCTGCAAGGGACGTGCCCCATATTCCGGTTCATCGTACAGTGACAGCAAGTATTTGATCGCACCATCGGTCAATTCCAGCGAGAGGCCGCGTTCGTCTGCGAGCTTCTTTTCTTTGTTCAGCAGCAAGAGCAGAATCTTCTCAATAGATTCATCATCCAGTGCATTGAACATCACAATTTCATCGAGACGATTCAAGAATTCCGGGCGCAGGCCAGAAATCTCTGGTTCGCGTAGATCATCCCAAACTTGCTCACGAATTTCGTCTGTGAGTTCAGGCACGGACAAGTATTCCGAGCCGATGTTGCTGGTCATGATAACGACGGCTTCACTGAATCGTGTGGTCACGCCGCGCCCATCTGTCAGGCGACCTTCTTCGAAGACCTGCAAGAGAATATCCAGGATGCGCGGATGAGCTTTTTCTACTTCGTCAAACAGCACAATGATGTACGGTTGCTGCCGGACTTTTTCCGTAAGCTGCCCACCTTCTTCACTGCCCACGTACCCGGTCGGGGAACCAATCAGACGATTGACGCTGCTCTCATCCTTGAACTCGGACATATCCAGCGGGAGCATGGCATCTTCACTGCCGAACATGAAATCCGCCAGCACACGCGCCAATTCCGTTTTGCCGACACCCGTCGGCCCCAGGAACAAGAAAGCACCAATGGGGCGCTTGGGGTCTTTCAGGCCGACGCGGGCGGTCTTGATGGCACGGCTGACGACTTCCACCGCTTCATCTTGCCCGATAATACGAGCCTTAAGGTGTTGCTCCATGTTGGCGTAGCGTTCGCGTTCGTCTTGTCCCAGCTTGCTAACTGGAACGCCCGTCATCTGGCTGGCAGCGACTGTCACATCTTCTACATGTAAGATGCCATCATCGCCCATCGCACGATAGGACTCATCCAGATTCTCTTGCCGTCCCATGCTGACCATCGCAGCCGTGCGATGCAGCAGGTATTCTGCGCTGCGGGGCAGTGGGGTTGCCGAGAGATAACGCCGTGCCAGATTTGCGGTGATCTTCAGGGAATCCTCCGCGATTTCAATGTCGTATTCTCGTTCGACATGCGGCTTGATGACTTTGAGAATTTCGATGGTTTCTTCTGGTGACGGTTCTTCTACGCGGATCAACTGGCTGTGTTCGCTGAGGGAACTGACCTGAGCGATGCGCTGGGTATATTCAATTTCGTTGGTGGTGCAGATGATAATGGGATCATCGTCCAGGAATGCTTTTTGCACAACAGGTGTTGCTTTCGAGAATTCGGCTTTGATCGGCCCACCGAAGAAGCGATGAATGTGCGGAATGAACAGGATACCGCCATGTGCGCGGCTCAACCCGGCGCGGATGGCTTGTTGTTCGTTATCCAGCAGCGCACGCTCGTCAATCTGCACCAGATTTGTCAGTCCAGTGGGGCCTTTTCCTTCTGCGATTAACTGCGCAAGAGCATACGCTAGCGACCGTTTGCCCACGCCATCTTGCCCTAACAGAATCACATGGCGATTACGACGCTGCGACAAGACGCTGATGATCTCTTGCAGCAAATCTTCCCGATGATAGACCGCATGCAAATCCCCCCGCGTGATTGCGCCAACATGATCGTGCGTTGTGCCGCCGGAAACCACCGAACGCAGTTCCGTCGGGTTATCCGAGTAGATGTCTTCAATGGCTTTGGGGGTGATGCCTTCTTGCCGCAGCAGGCCGCTGGTACTCATGCTGCTTTCCGCCAGTACCTTCAGCGCATGGTCAGTATCAATGCGGACTTCGTGCTTGGCATTGGCAACACTCAGCGCTTCATCCAGCAGGATAATGGCCTGGCGGCTCAAGGGCGTTGGCTTGTTGCCGCGTGCGATGAAATCCAGGTTGCCGTTCTGGTCACGGCGACTCTGCGCTGCCAGCTTCACCTGGCGCTCGAAGGCTTCCAGATCAATGCCGCGCCGTTCTTTGAAGACTTTCATCAGACGTGCAGCCGCTGTATTTGGACGCTGCATCAGCGCCAACAGAATTAACTCCGGTTGAATGGATTGGTGGCGGAATTCTGCCCGCAGTGCGGCAGCATCATTCAGCACTGCATCCATATCTTTTGATAGCAAATCAGGGTTTAGCGTGCCCACAGGTTCACTTCCCACATTGTTGAATGATTGATTGATACTACATTATCCCGAAACCACAGCCAGAACAAGCCATCGTCAGCAAGCCTACCGAAACGGCTGGGTGGCTGCGTTCATGGGTACGGAATCGCTGCCGACAAAATCCCCCCTGCGCGACGTTCTCCTCGGAGAATCGCGCAGATCGGAGCTTGTGCTTGTAGCAGCGGACTATAGGCTGCCAGATACGTGCTGACACCCGGCAGAAAGTACAGGTCTTCATGAGACCAGAGCGCGACGACAATGGTTCGATTCGCAGGCAGTTGTTCCGCAAGGTGGCGCAGAGCGATATTCTCATGCAAATTCTGCGTGAAGATGACCACGGTATCTGCCCGTGATGCTTCACTGACTGCCGTTGCAATTTCATTCTCGGTTGGGTACAGCGAAACCCCCATGCCCCGGTAGCCATCTACACGACATGCTTCCCACAGAGAAGGACGAGTTGCCGGGTAGATCATCAAGCCCGTACCATGCAGCGGAATCAAGGCGCTGCCATCGCGTACCAGCGTGATGCCTTCTTCAAACAGAGCCGTTATTAGCGCTTGATGCTCATCTGCATTGATTCGTTCCTCCGCCAGCACAGGTAGCAGCGGTTGCCATTCCAGCACGCGAAAACGCTCCTTTGCCTGTAAGATGCGCCGCACTGAAGCATCAATCTGCACTTCGCTGATCTCCCCTGCGCGAACGCTCTCGACGACGGTTTGCATGGCGGCGATTTGCTGCTGAATGCCGACATGTGCGCCCAATAGAATCAGGTCGTTGCCTGCCAGAACTGCTAACCGCGCCGCCTCACTGCTGCCATAGGTCAGATCAATGGCATCCATATCCAGCGCATCCGTGATGATGATGCCTTCATAGCCCAATTCGCCGCGCAGCAGATCCGTTACCACTATGGACGAGAGCGAAGCTGGCAGCGTTCCATCTGGCTCAATCGCTGGCAGCGCCAGATGCCCCACCATTATCGCGCCAACTTCCGCATCTATCGCCTGTTGAAAGGGGATGATCTCCCGCGTTAGTAGTTGCTCCCACTGATACGGGACAATCGGCAGTTCAATATGCGAGTCAGTGCTGGTATCCCCATGCCCCGGAAAATGCTTCACTGTTGCCAGCACTTCACCACCCTGCAACCCCTGCACTACTTCCGCCACCATCGGCGCGACGAACTGCGCTTCTGTCCCGAAGGAACGCCTGCCGATGATGGGATTATCCGGGTTGGTATGTAAATCCGCGACAGGAGCCAGATTCATGTTGATGCCGACTGCCCGCAGTTCCTCCGCGATGGAACCCCCGAAACGATACGCAAGATCGGGGTTCTGGGTTGCAGTCAGCAGCATCGGAACAGGCCACTGGGTAAAGCCATCTTGCAGGCGGCTGATGATACCCCCTTCTTGATCCACCATGATGAAGGCAGGAACCGCGCCACCATCAACCAGGGTTTGCTGAATGCTATTTGTCAGCGTCGTGATTTGTGATGGGTCAATCAGGTTGGATGGCAGCAAGACCACGCCGCCGGGTTGCCAGGTTTGCAGCAGATCCACCACATCGGCTGGCAGCGCAGCACCATAGAAACTGATGACCATCATCTGGCCTACTTTTTCTTCCAGCGACATCGCAGCAACACGGTCATCAATGCTTTGCGTTTGGACGCTGGATGGTGCGAGCAGGCAGAACAGCAGGAAAGACAATATGAGTTCACGAAGCGACATTTTGGTAGGCTTGCCAGACTTGGGCGAATAAGTTTCTTTCGTCAGATGAATAATAGATGTCATCCAGGCGCAGCTTTGCATTGGGCGCAATGTCTATCAACTCATCCAGCAGGTCAAAGAGTGCAAGCAGCGACATTGCCGTCCACTTGCCGCGCTCGTAGCTGAGGATGATTGTGCCGGGCTTTTCTACGAATATACCAAGCTGCGGCAGTACAGGCAGCGATAACCAGAAAGCCGCTGTGATCTTGCGCAATACAAGTAATTCCAGCGCGACTTCCAATGATGACACGATCACTGAATACTGTGTGCCAGCGAGGAAGAACTGCGTGTTGCACTCTCTCGCACGCTTAAAGAGCCGTCGTATGCATGCAGATGTTTCTTCGTCGGTCAGATTTGTGATGATGATTTCAGGGGTTTCGTCTGGATCACCCAGGAACAATCCCTGTAATTGCGCCCATAAATCCAACACGGTTGCTCGCTTTCCGTGAAATTGTCCCGCGTGCGTCTCTGCCGATATTTTACCGGAGAAATCTTTTCTCTGCTGATTCCGTTTCTCGTGGTCAACGTAGCTGCCAGCTTTGCCCATAATCATCCGTGATGAGAGTATAGGTATTGGCGATCCGTACTTCTCCATTCTCAGTAATGGGCAGGCCATATTCATCGACGACTGCCTGGCTGACTTCAATGGAGCCTGTTCCAGTTCCAGTATCCAGGGTGAAGTTACGGAAACGCAGCGGATCAGCATCACAGCGCCCTGTAGCCGGACGCGGATCATCACAAACATTCTGTGTGTACCATGTTTCGCCAGCGTCAGATGTGATGCCAATGCCTTTTTGGTTTTGCAGCACATACAGTCCTTCGCTGAGTTCTCTTATGTTGCGAGTGCAGTCCAGCGTTTCTGGTGCAATAACGGTGCTGCCGAAGATTTCTTCCCAGGTTGTGCCGCCATCTGTTGTTGCAAAAAATGTCTCCTGCGCAAATGGCGTTAACCCGGCTTGATAGACATATTGCTCCACCCGGAATCCTGTGGCATCCCCAAAGAAAAGCTCACAACTGCGTGTTGTGCCGCCAGGGACGCGCCCCTGCTGTGCCACCAGCCAGACCCCGCCAACGGTCAATATGGCGGGAATAGTGAACAAGAGCAACAGGCCAACAATCGCATTGTTCAGAAATCCACTGCGTTCTGCTGTGTTTTCATTCTGCTGATCCATACCGTTAAAATCCATTTTGCTCTACAAACATGAAATACAAAAAGTTCAGGCGTTCTTCTTCGGTCATCAGCCGAGGCCGTGCCAGATCATCAATGATGCCGGGGAAGATTTCTACGCCGTGCAAGGTGCCTTCATAAAGATAGAATGTGTTCATGAAGAAACGCATATTGCCCCAGAAAGGTTGGTCAAAGAAAAGATTGCCCATCCCATAATGGATGAAAGCTGTCTCGCCCCGGCTCGTGGGATAAAATTCGTAGGTCTGCGGTTTGTGCGCTGCGGTGCCAACGACAATATCCGCGCCTAGATTCGCCAAGCGGTGAAAGTCTCGCTGCTGCGCGTCTGTCGGTTGATACTCTTCGATCTCCTGATGCTGCACCGAGACGATTAGTACATCGACTTCTTCGGCAAGTTCCGGGATGATGATCTCCAGCCAGTCCCAATCGCAGGCCGCCGCGCCGGGACGGATGCCGCCAAGCTGCCCAATCTCTTCATTCACCAGGGCATAATACGGGCCTACTGCGTTGCATGCCAGCAGCCCGATCAGGTTCCCTTCATGGTTCAACTGCACATGTCTGCGTGCCTGTGCGACTGTTTCCCCGCCGCCTACCGTCAGTATCCCCTGATTTTGATAGCTGGCGTAGGTTTCGCGGTAAGGGGCATAGCCATAATCATTGTTATGGTTGCCTGTTAATTCTACAATATCCACATCCAGCAAAGAAAGCAGGGCGAAGTGTTCCGGCCTGGTACAAAGGCTGTTGTTGCCACCCAGGGTTTCACCACTGCTCTGCGGACAACTCTCCACAACGGATACTTCGTTGCTGATGTGGAAGTAATCTACAGCCGTTACATAATATTGAATGCCGCTTGCTGCCCATTCAATGCCAGTCTCATCCAGGGCAAGCCGTGTATTGCGTGCCAGCGCCGTCACCCCTGACAGCGTAAGCCGGGTGATTCCAGCAGATGATCCTGCGAAGGGGTAATTTGCCAGTTGATCCAGCACCGGTACATCGTCCACAAAGAGCAGACGAGTCTGCGGTGTTATTCGTTCCATTGGCAGTAAGGAATAGCGCTCCCGGTTGCCCCATAGATGCTCGCGGATGTCTCCATCCTGAATGATGAGGGTATTGGGATGTACATCAAAGCCAGCCGCTTGCAACTCCGCCAGCGTTCTTTGATCCAGCACCAGCCGTTCATCATATTCGCCCCGCGCCACTGCTTGTATATCCGCTGATGAGATGCTGGTTTGCAGGCTGGCAAACGCCACAACTGGGAAGAATGTCTGGCGACTGCTGCTTTCGGGTGTTGCAATCGGCGCAAGGGGAGTGTTGGTTGCGAAGCCGCTGAATGCTGGCTGCGTTGGGGTGAATGACCCTGATTGTTCCTGCCAGCCTGCCGCGTAGAAGCGCAGGTATTCACCTAAGTGTGCTGACCAGTAGGCGTTATTGTGTTGGCCTTCCGGGTACTGCATGAAGGTGTGTTGCAGACTGCGTTCTTCCAGGCGCTGATGCATGGTGTCCAGGCCGGGTGCGGCGAAATCATCCGCGCCATAATCCAGCCAGAGCCGTATGGTTTCAAGCCCTTCAGCACTCAACGCCAGATCCAGCGGATTCTGGTCTTCCGGCGCATGGTACAAATCGAAGAAGGCGCTGTGTCCCCCGACGGCACTGAACAGTGCTGGCTGCCGAAACGCGATTTGATATGCCCAGAATCCCCCGCGTGAAATACCACCAATCACCCGTTCGGGCTGCGTTGTGCCAATGTTGAAATGGGTCTCTGCATCAGGCATTAATTCTTGCAAGAAGATATTGCCCCAGGAAAGGGCATCAAAGCGGTTGCGGTTGGCAATCACATTGCCGAAGGGCATGACCACCACAAACGGTGGTAGTTCGCGGCTGAGGATTGCTGCATCGAGTTCTTCCTGCAAACCAAGCCGCAACCAGTGACCATCGTCTTCATTCGATCCGTGCATCAGATAGGCGACCGGGTAGGCTTCTGCGGATTCCTCATTGTAACAGGGTGGCAAATAGACGCTGTAGAACATCTCCTGCCCCAGCAGAAAGCTCTGGTACTGCTGACGCTGTACTGTGCCGGGTTGCTCGCACGCTTGTGCGCTGCTTTGGATGCTGAACAGACTGAGCAGCAGGAAAGTGATGATCGTTACAAGGCCGAGGCGAAACACAGGCGGCTATTCTCCCAGAAAACAAAAGGCCATCCCTGTAGGACGACCTGTATGATACCGCTGTATGATAAGAAGAGAATAGATTTATTCCTGCGCTGCGACTTGCTCATTGAGACGATAGCCAATCCCGCGCACATTCACGATCAAATCCGCATTCTGGCCTGCATCTTTTAATTTACGGCGTAGATTACTCACATGTGGGCGAATGACTTCTCGTGCTTCGGCTTCTTCTACGGTGTAGCCACGCACCTCACGCACCAGTTCATTGCAGGGTACAACGCGCCCGCGATGCGCTGCGAGGTACAGTAACAAATCGAATTCCGTTGGTGTGAGATCAATGGGGCGATCTTCGACCGAAATCTGGTAGCGTCCCGTGTGTACCGTCAAAGGTCCTAATTGCATACTGCTGTTGTTGCCAGCATCTGGAGCCGTGCCGGAATAGGCTTGCTCCGAGAGGTCACCGGGGGGCGTGGGGTCGAAGGCTACGGTAGCGGCTTCACGGTCTGCGCGGGTTAGCTCAAAGACATCATTCTTGATTGTATCCAGCAGGCGGCGGCGGCGCTGTAAATTCCGCGCACGCTCCACACCACGCCCGACGCTCTGGCGAATATCCTGGCTGGAACTGGGCTTGATGAGGTAATCATGTGCGCCAAGGCGAATTGCCTCGACCGCCGTTCCCAGGCTTGCAAAACCCGTCATCAGAATGACAATCGCGTCTGGTGATTGTTCTTTGACGCGCCGCAGCAGTTCCACACCGTCAATCCCCGGCATTCGAATATCCGTGAGGATGACATCAAACTCTTGTTCTTCGATTTGGTCGAGCGCTTCTTCGCCGCTGCCAGCTTCGGAAACAGCAAACCCTGCACGTTGGAGGGTCTTGCATACGGAATAGCGATTCGCGCCTTCATCATCAACGACCAGCACATAGGCTGAATCGTAATCGTGATTCATTCGTGCATCCATCACCCTAGTCCTGATTCATGGTTCCCTTATGGTATCTCAATCATACAACCATTATACAGCCTTAGCAAGCGTTACGGCGCATTTCAGCTTACAATCCACTAACGGAAAAATAAAAAACATGTTGAGACCATGATCTAACTGCAAACGTCTCTGCAATGCTCCATTGATCGGGCAAAATCACGGCGGCAATTTCGTCATCGACTAGCAGAAGCGGCAGATGGTCGCGCACATGCTGCGGAATTTTCTGGTCAATCATCCATTTCTTGATCGTGCGAGAGTGCCCATCCATGCCTAGTGGCTTCCAGCGATCCCCCGGTCTGCGTGTGCGTAGGGTAACAGTGGCATCCGGCAGAATGGCAAGTCGTGCTGCCGTGTCCGGCTGTGCCTCAGTATGTGCGATCAACTGCCAGCTTCTACAAGAAGTGATGCCAGGAAGTGAAACCGCCGTTTCCTCGGTCAACAACCAGTAATCCCCGGCTGGCATTGGGGCAGTTTCCAGCTCAATGTACATTTGCTCATAGCCAATTCTCAGGCGAACGCCATTGTTGAATGATAACTTCAGCCCTACACCTGCCTGCCCAGCTCCTTCGCAGGCACGGATAACCTGCTCGTATTCCGGTTGTGCGCCCAATTGCTGCACGGCATAGCGCACGACCCGCTGCTGCATCGCCGGATGCCACCCCAGGAAGGTGTTTGTCTGCCAGGAAAAACGCCCAGCTTCCTGAGTAATCTTTGGCAAAATCTGGCTTTCAAACTGCTCTTCCAGATAGGATTCATCGGTTACTGCGGATTGGCTCAGTCGCAATAAGGCTGCTTCTACCTGCGGATTTACCGTTCGCAGCAGCGGTAGAATCTTCAACCGGATACGATTGCGCGTGTAGCCTGGGTCGAAGTTGCTTTCATCCTGTCGAAATGCCAAACCATGTTCAGCGCAGTAGGCTTCGATCAGGCTGCGGGGAACATCCAGCAGTGGGCGAACCAATCGCAAGTGCGGATGTCCGGGGACGTTGCTCAGGTAGGGCATACCGCGTAACCCCAGTAATCCGCTGCCGCGCAGGATGTGCATCAGGATGGTTTCGGCCTGGTCATCGGCATGATGCCCGGTAGCAATTGTGCGGCTGCCAACCTCTTCCGCGACTTTTGTCAGGAAGTCATAGCGAGCAATCCGTGCGGCTTCTTCAATGCCGATACCCTGAACTTGTGCCAGCCGAGCAACATCGGCTTTACCGACTGTGCAGGGCAGGCCATACTGTGCGGCAAAATCTCTCACAAAAGCGGCATCTTCTGCGCCAGCTTCGCCGCGCAAGCCATGATCCAATGTGGCGACGTGGTAGTGGTTTGGGATCGTTTCGCCAAGCGTCGTCAGCGCGTGCAGCAGCGCCAGCGAATCCGCGCCGCCGGATACTGCCAGCACAATCGTTTCATGTGCTGGAAAGAGTGAGTGCTGGGTGAGAGTCTTCCTGAGAATTTCGTGCATTTTGGCCTACGAATAATGGAAAGGCTTCTGCATTTTTGTAGTTCAAGAGTATGTTATAATGCGGCGCTGTTTACTGCGAATTGGGAGTGGCATCTGTGTTAAGCCCACTGGATTACTTTTTTGGCCTTTTCTCGCTGGATATTGGTATCGATCTCGGTACGGCTTATACGCTGGTTAGCGTGCGTGGGAAGGGCATTGTCATCAATGAGCCATCTTTTGTGGCGCTGGATAAACGTACACGCGCCGTTCAGGAAGTTGGCGCACGCGCAAAAGAGATGTGGAGCAAAAATCCCAAAGACATTTTGATCGTGCGTCCGCTGCGGGATGGCGTGATCAGCGAATACGAAATCACGGCGAAGATGCTTGACTATCTCATTCGCAAAGCCCACGAACAGACCTGGGTTCCGATTCCGCGTCCGCGTGTGGTTGTCGGCATTCCCTCTGGTGTGACCGAAGTCGAAAAGCGTGCTGTGATCGAAGCGACGTTGGATGCTGGCGCACGCGAAGCTCATCTGGTGGAAGAACCTGTTGCGGCTGCCATTGGTGCGGGGTTGCCAGTTTTGGAAACACGCGGCAGCATGATTGTCGATATTGGCGGCGGCACAACGGAAGTCGCGCTGTTTTCGCTAGGGGGCATTGTCATCAGCCGTTCGATTCGTGTGGCAGGGGATGAGATGGATGAGGATATTGTGCAGTATATGCGCAATAAGCATAATCTGCTCATTGGCGAACCCACCGCAGAAAAGGCCAAAATCGCCATTGCTTCGGCCTATCCACTGCCGCAGGAACAAACCTTCGAAATGAAGGGGCGCAACCTCACCACTGGCTTGCCGGATTCAGTAGAAGTCAGTTCGGTCGAAATCCGCGAAGCCATCAGCGGCTCAGTGAATATCATCATTGATACTATCAAAGATGCGCTGGATGATACCCCGCCCGAACTTGTAGCGGATCTGATGGAAAGTGGTATTGCGATCTGCGGCGGCGCAGGGCAGCTAAAAGGGCTGGCAGAGCGCGTGCAGCAGGAAGTCAATATTCGTGCCTGGGTCGCGGAAGATGCTATGACCTGTGTCGCACGTGGCGCGGGGCGCATCCTGGAAGATTACAACAATCTGCGCCGTCTGCTGGTTGGCCCCGAACGTGGCAGCACATCCGGCGGCGGTGGAGTGGGTCGCCAGTATTGAGGCTAGCCGCCGCGTTGCACCCCGAACCGACTCTGCTATAATGCACCGTCTATTGCAGCAGCCGGAGTTTGAACTTGCGACGGAATTGGCAGTCAAACCGCCTTCTTTACCTCATCGTTTTATTATTCGCGTGCAGCGGCCTGATCGCACTGAGCAGCCTGGGAATTCTGTCTCCGGTGGAAGGGCTGGCTTCTGCACCGTTGACGGCACTCTCGCGCATGTTTTCCGGCGCAGTGTTGGCTTTCAATGAAGTACCCATGAGTATGGATGACATCGAAGCCCTTCAGCAGCGTAATGCGGAATTGGAGCAGGTGCTGGTTCAGCTTCAAGGGGAGCTTACGGAACTGCGCGAGATTGAGCAGGATTATCAGCGCCTGGTGGGTTTGCTTGAATATACAGAAACAACCGACGACCGCGAATATCTTACTGCTGATGTAGTCGGGATTGGGCAATTCGGTTTGGTGCGCAGCATCATCATCAATAAAGGAACACGCGACGGCATCACTGTCGGAATGCCTGTTGTGGTGGAATTGGGGCTGGTTGGGCGTGTTTATACCGTCAGTGCGAATTTTGCCCAGGTGCAGCTCGTCACCGATTTGAATAGTTTTGTCAGCGGGCGGTTGGTCACCAGCCGCGCCCAGGGGACTGTGCAGGGGGAAGGGCTGGATACAGGTTCATTGGAAATGTTGTACATCCCTCTGGATGCTGAAGTCAATGAAGGCGACCTTGTTGTTACCTCTGGTTTGGGTGGCAACTTCCCGGACGGTATTACCATTGGGCAGGTTGTCAGCGCCAGGAATCTCGAATTTGAGTTGACGCAGCAAGCACAGCTTGCCAGTTTGATTGACTTTTCCACGTTGGAATTTGTACTGGTGATTACCAACTTCGAACCTGTGGATTTCTCCGTGTTTGAAGAAGAAGCGACGGAGCCGTGAACGATGGGGTATTACCTCAGCATTCCCATTCTGGCGCTGGCAGTCGCCTATCAATCCAGCTTGCTTCCGGCTGTTGTGCAATCTGTCCT
The DNA here is from genome assembly GCA_964455365.1 of uncultured Anaerolineaceae bacterium. Lineage (GTDB taxonomy): Bacteria > Chloroflexota > Anaerolineae > Aggregatilineales > Phototrophicaceae > JAUZRW01. Next base: position 20,149 of record CAYVVZ010000001.1, read on the forward strand.
TGATGCACTGTTTGGCCTTAACCTGTATGCAGGTAAGCCGGATCTTGTGCTGCTGATTGTTCTGTCCTGGGCGGTACAAGCTGAACTGGAAGAAGCGATCTTCTGGGCATTTGCCGGGGGCATCATGCAAGACTTACTGAGCGTGACCCCCGTGGGGACTTCTGTGCTTGCGCTGCTGATTCTGGTTTTTGCGATCAATATTTTGTCTCGCAATTTTTACCAGTTTGGTGTCGCATTCTTGCTGATCTTCGTCGTAGTTGGCACTTTTTTGCAGCATCTGGTTTTGCAGGTGGTGTTGGCAATCGGTGGCTACCCGCTGGATTTCACGCAGAGCTTGCCCTATTTCACCCTGCCAACCTTGCTTTACAATGTGGTGCTGGTGCTGCCACTGTATATTGTGCTTCGTCGCATCCAGAAGCGCTTGCCCAGGCCGCAATCCGCCTGGGATGTGAACTCACGTTGATGTACGAATTGTCCATTGCAGAGAGGCTTGAACGACAGTGAAAGACCGACTCTTTCCATTTCAGGGATGGCGGCTAACGTTCTTCCAGGGCGTGATTTTTGCCGTCTTCTTGTTGTTCAGCGTTCGTATGTATGAACTGCAAATCCTCAACTATGAGGAATTCAACGCGCAAGCCAATGAAAACCGTCTCAGCACGGTGTACATCCCGCCAAGTCGGGGGGCTATTCGTGACCGTTATGACACGCGCCTTGCATATAACGTGCCTGCATACAATGTTGTCATTGTCCCGGCTGATTTGCCGGATAATGTCGAAGAAGAATTTGCCATCTACAACCGCCTGTCCGCGCTGGTGGGCGTTCCGCCTACGATTGATAGTTCTCAGGAACTCTTTGCCCAAACTGGAGACTTTGTCTTCAGCATCGAAGAATTGGTGTCTGTGGGTGCAGGTACAGAACCATTTCGCCCGGTTTTGATCGCGCAGGATATTCCGCGTGATGTAATGCTTCAAATTCTGGAAGAACGCATCTATCTGCCGGGTGTGGATATTCAAGTCGTTGGTGTGCGTGAGTATCCATTGGGGCCAACGACTGCACACATTATCGGGTATCTGGGGCCTGTCTCCGAAGAAGTTGCGGAGCAGCTTCGTGAAGAGGGTTTTGACCCCCGTTTTGTGCGTACTGGCTACGAAGGGATTGAACGTTTCCTGGAAGACCAGTTAGCAGGCGCAGGTGGCGAACGAGTAATTGAAGTGGATGTGGCGGGTGAGGAATTAGCCGTCATCGGGGAAACGCCTGCGCAACCAGGGCAGAGTGTGCGGCTGACCATTGATGCGGAATTGCAGGCGGCAGCAACGGGCTTTTTGCAGACTGCCATCAACAATCGCAATAACCCGGAATACTACGAGCAGCAGGGTCGCACGATGCCGCGTGGTCTCAGCACACAGGGCGTTGTCATTGCAATGAACCCCAACACGGGTGAAATCCTGGCGCTGGTGAGTTTGCCAGCTTACGATAACAGCCGCTTCGCTCGTGCCATTGATGTGGAATATTACCTGGATGTTGCGGAAGACCCGGCTCGCCCGTTGGTGAATAATGCCATCAAGGGCTTGTATCCACCGGGATCAGTCTGGAAGTTGATTACTGCTGCGGCAGTTGTGGAAGAAGATGTGATTGACCCCGCACAACAACTGGTTGATGAAGGCCAGTTGATTGTGGAGAATCGCTATGCGCCCAATGATGAAGCCGCTGCACAGCGCTTTGTCTGTTGGTTGCCGGAAGGTCATGGGCGTGTGAACCTCATTCAGAGCGTGGCCTGGAGCTGCGATGTTTACTATTACCAGGTTGGCGGTGGCAACACGAATCTGAGTACTTCGGTACTGCGCCAGGGTGGTTTGGGGATTAACGATCTGTTCCGCTATTCTACCGCCACAGGCATTGGCTCGGAATTGGGTATTGAACTGCCGTTTGAGATTGCGGGGCGTATGCCTGACCCGGACTGGAAGCGCCGTGTCTACGGTGAGAACTGGTCAACGGGAGATACCTATAATGCCGCCTTCGGGCAGGGTTATGTGACCGTTACTCCGCTGCAATTGCTGACGCAGGTTGCGTCGATTGTGAATGGTGGCAACGTCTACCAGCCAACGATCATCCGCGAATTTTTCGACGAGGAAGGCAACATTGTCGAACCGTTCCAGCCACAAGTGCTGCGCACCCTGAATCCCGAACTCGTGGAGTCTGGCGAACCGCTGACCTTGCTGCTGCTGGAAGACATGATCATGAAAGGCCCTACCAGCCTGGCTTGCACCTGCGAGGAAGACAGCCCCTGGTATGACCCCTTCCGCTGTGATCCTGAAGGCTATCGCAATACCGTCAACCTCAGCAGTGATCCGACCAACCCGGACATGCGCGAGTACAAAGTTCACATTCCGCTGAACTACACCTTCAATGGAGGAGTCTGTGATTCGCTACGCTTCAGCACCCCCGCAGAACCCTACCAGCCTGCTTTCCTCAGCAGCGATGCCATGGCGCTAACCCGTGAAGGGATGCGTGCTGCTGTGACCGTTGAGGGGGGTACAGCACAATCCGCTTCGCTTGATGACATGGGGATTGCAGTAGCCGGGAAAACCGGAACAGCCGAATACTGTGATGACATCGCCCGTCCGTTGGGGTATTGTGTTCCGGGGCAGTGGCCTTCACATGCGTGGTATTCGGGGTACGCGCCCTATGAAAACCCGGAAATTGTCGTGATTGCGTTCGTGTATAACGGTGGGGAGGGGTCATTCATGGCGCTGCCTGTCGTGCGTGAGACGATGCGAACCTATTTTGAGTTGAAGGCGCAGCGCGAAGGTACGCCTGTGACCGCTATCGAATCAGACGGAGTAGGGGGCTAGATGGTTGCCTTGACCCAGGATCAGCAGCGAGCAGTCCGCTATTGGTTGCCTGCCCTGGCTACTGGTGCAGTGGTATGGCTATTGCTGCTGGTCGTCGGTCAGACTCCGCTGGTGCGTGCCAGTGGGCTTGCATTAGTGATCGTTGGTGTCACGCTGACGCTGCGGCGCTTTGGGGCGGCATTGGCGGTTGTCGGCGGGCTGGTGCTGGCGCTGTCCCCGGCTTTCTGGTCACAAACGGGTGGCGGGCAGGGTGAACCCGCTACGATTGTGATTGCGCTGGCTGCCGCGAGTGCCGCTGTGGTGTTGATTGTTCTACTCAGCAAGCGTCCCTATATTGGCCTGGGAATCGGCATTGTGGTTTTCACGGTCTTCTTCTGGAGCCAGATTGGTATGGCACAGAGCCTGCGCCTGACAGGGTTCATTGTGGCATGGCTGCTCTTCTTGCTGATTGATATGCTGCTGCTGACCAATCCTCGCCCCGACCAGGCACCGCCGATTCTACAAACGTCGCAGCGCAAAAACCCGGATGGCAGCGAAGCGGCGCGTCCGTATCATACACTGGGGATTTTGCTACTGCTCGGTGTTGGCATCCTCAATGATCCACTGCTGACATTGCTGGCTCCTTCGGTAGCGCTCAGTTTGATCCTCACACGAACGGAGCTTCCCCCCTGGTACTGGCTGGTGTTTGGGGTTGTTGTTGTCATTGGTCTACGTGGCCTTGCGATCAATTACCTGGAATTGCAAAGCTATCGTCTGGATTTGTGGGCGTGGCGTGACGCGGCTCGCTGGATCAACATGGTGCAGCTTGTACTGGGACAATTTACGATTATTGGTGTCGCGCTCAGTGTGCTTGGGCTGGCGAGATTCGCTCGTTGGTATCCGCCGTTGGGTGTGGTTTCGCTGCTGGCGTATGCTGCGTACTGGTTCTTCGGCCTCGTGTACAGTGGTCCTCAGCGAGATATATTGCTGCTGCCCCTATTTGTCATTCAGGTCCTGTGGTTGACCTATGCCGTTCTCGCTGGCAGCGATTGGGCGGCGAAGCTCACACCCCGTGCGCCACAGGTGGGGCGTTCGCTGGCAGTAAGTGTGTACGCGCTGCTGCCCGTATATCTCTTTATTCAGATTGTCTGATGCTGTGTAATACCCTCAATAGGTCGTTGGCAATTGCTGCATTATACTGATGCCAGTGGGTTGTGTTTTCCTGAGATACAAACGCAGTGGCGAAAGTTTCTGCATCCTGTATAGTTATAATTGGAATACTTCCCCGCAGATTCTTTGCTGTATACCATAGGATGCGGGCTTGGACTGGGCAAAAAGATGACCGAAGACATTGTTTCGATTAAAGGAATTAAAGACGGTTTGCTCATCCAACTGAGCAATACCGAAGAATGGAATTCGATTACGCAACAATTGGCGAGCAGCCTGGATGAAAAAGCTGGTTTTTTCAGCGGCGCACGGGTGACGGTGGATGTGGGTGAACGCCCAGTTCCAAAGTATGAATTGCATTCGCTGAAGGCGCTGCTAGAACGTCGTGGGATGACGCTGATGGTGGTTCGTAGTACCAGTGAGACCACGCTTGCTTCCGCTAGTGCGCTGGATGTGCGTGTGTCGCTGCCAGAGAATGCGGTTCAAGTACCGACATTGGAACACGAGACTTTGCCCATTGACCCGGAAGAGCAAGGCACGACAGGCGTGATGATCCGCCGCACACTACGCAGCGGGCGTACTGTCCACAGCCGGGGGCATGTCGTCGTTTTTGGGGATGTGAACCCTGGTGCAAAAATTGTTGCAATCGGTGATATTATCGTCTGGGGCAAGCTGCGCGGTGTCGTTCACGCCGGGGCTGAAGGTGATACAAATGCAATTGTTTGTGCATTGGATATGAGTCCGAACCAGTTGCGGATCGCAGATTTAATTGCAACTTCACCACAGGGGAAGAAACGAAATGTTCGTCCTGAAGTCGCCAGTGTGCGCGGGGAACAAATCGTTGTCGATACCTGGGAATAACACCAAGAAAGGATAAAGCTTCATGGCTGCGCGTGTCGTTACAGTGACATCCGGCAAAGGGGGCGTAGGTAAGACGACCACAACTGCCAACCTGGGCATTGCTCTGGCTCGTCTTGGCAAACGGGTTGTTTTGATTGATGGGGATGTTGGCCTGCGAAACCTTGATGTTGTGATGGGGCTTGAAAACCGCATCGTGTATGATCTGGTAGATGTGGTAGAAGGGCGCTGTCGGCTGCGGCAGGCCATGATTAAGCATAAACAGTTCCCGGAATTGTACTTAATTCCGGCTGCGCAAACACGCGACAAAACAGCCGTGAGTCCGGCGGATATGATTTATATCACGGACAAGTTGCGCAATGAGTTTGACTTTATTCTGGTTGACTCTCCCGCAGGGATTGAACGCGGTTTCCGTAATGCTGTGGCTCCTGCTGATCAAGTGCTGATCGTCACCAATCCCGAAGTATCCGCGGTGCGCGATGCGGATCGCATTGTGGGCTTGCTGGAAGCAGAGCGCAAAGATCCAGGGCAGCTCATCATCAACCGCATCAATGTAGAGATGGTCAAGCGTGGTGAAATGCTCTCTGCTGCTGATATTACAGACATCCTGGCACTGAAAATTATTGGCATTGTGCCAGAAGATGAGCATGTGATTCCGGCATCAAACAGCGGCGTGCCAGTTACCTTGAATGAGAATTCACGAGCCGGGCTGGCATTTCGCAACATTGCGCGCCGCTTGACCGGGGAAGATGTTCCCTTGATGACATTGGAACAAAGCCCCGGCTTCTTCCAGCGTCTGTCGCGGTTCTTCGGCGGTAGTTAGGGCGGCATCTTTCAGTTGACGTGTAGGCCACAAGGGGTATACCGATGGCGAATTTCCTGGAGCGCATTTTTGGCAGGAACAATAACAAAGGCAGCGGGGCAGAAGCGCGAGATCGCTTGCAGTTCATCCTCGTGCATGATCGCATCAGTATTTCCCCGGAATTGCTGCGTGCGATGAAGCAGGAAATTCTGGATGTCATCGTGCGCTATTTGCCAGAGGTAGACCTGGATAGTGTTGATCTTGTTGTTGAACAAAGCGACCGCAATAGCAATATGCTCATTGCACAAATTCCTTTCAACAAACAACCGGGCACTGGTGGCGTGATCGAAGCCAAAACACAGGATGGTGCTTTCCCGCAGTTTGATGGGGAACTGGAACCTACTGCGGAGATGGAGACCATGAGCTATGTGGCAGAGGACAATGAAGTGGAAGACGATGATGAGGATGAGCTGCAACCATTCTCTGACGAAGATACATTGCCCAATCGCCAGCCCGATGAACCTGAATAGGTGAGAGAGGTTCTACCTACACGACTACGGGAGATGTGCAGTACAATGCACGGCTCAAAGATGGTAGAACCGAGATTGATCTATGCAGCAAGAAGGCAGCATCTGGCAGCGATTTGACTACATACTCTTTGGCGTTACCCTTCTCCTCGTCATTTTCGGCGTATTGGTGATCGCCAGCGCGACCCAGGGGGCAGTTGACCCGACGTTGATCAGTCGCGTCCCCGACCAGATTAATTTCGCTATTTACGGAACCATCGCAATTATTGCCCTCACATTCCTGGATTATCGCATTCTGGGGAGTCTGCATAACTGGTTGTATGCTTTGATGGTCGTCATGCTGTTGATGGTCGTCTTCTTTGGTGTAGAGGGTGATGCCGGGGCGCGGCGCTGGATTAATGTTGGCATTCTGATTCAGCCATCAGAAGTCGCCAAAATACTGATCATCATCACGCTCTCGCAGTTCTATGCCACGCGCTACCAGGAAATGGGCAATTTCATGACAGTCATTCGATCCTTGATTCACCTGGGAGTCATCGCGGGATTGGTCTTTATCCAACCGGATCTTGGTACGACGATTGTCTTTGTTGTGATCTGGGGGATCATCACCTGGGCAGCAGGGCTGCGCATTCGCCATATTGCGATTATGGGTATTGCGGGTGTCATCATGTTGCCTATCGGTCTGTCGCAGCTACAGCCGTACCAGCTTGAGCGCATCACGAATTTCTTGTTCCAGGCCGATGAAGATGATCTCGAAGCGCGATTTGGTTCTCGCTATAACATCGAACAGGCTCGCATCAGCATTGGTTCCGGCGGTCTGTTTGGCAAAGGCTATACGACAGGTTCGCAAAATGAGGGGCGTTTCTTGCGCGTGCGCCATACAGATTTCATCTTCAGTGTGATTGCCCATGAATTTGGCTTTGTGGGTGGGCTGGCAACGATGGCCTTGCTGGGTGTGCTGCTCATGCGTATCTTGCGCGGGGCGCGGCTGGCGGTTGATCCGTTGGGCAGCATGATCTGTTATGGAGTTGCGGGTATGATTTTCTTCCAGACGGTAGTTTCCATCGGCATGAATCTCAATCTGATGCCAGTCACCGGGCTGACACTGCCCTTTATCAGTTCCGGCGGGACATCGCTCTTGTTCACGATGGCGGGAGTTGGCCTCGCCCAGAGTGTGATCGTCCGCCGCAAACGCCTGAAATAATCATCCCCTGAAACAACGGCTCTTCGTGCGTTATAATCGAGCCAGCAATATGACTGATGTCGCGCACAAGGTGTTACAGCCCTGAAACCTGTCTGTATTTCTAAACTGTGCGTACCATCAAAAAGTAAATGTCTCCCATCCAGCGAAATGAAGGAGTACTTTTTGTGACTGATAAACCTGTGCGCTTGCGTCTTGGCCCCAGCCCGACAGGGCCGCTGCACCTGGGTGGTGTCCGGTTGGCGATTTTCAACTGGTTATTTGTGCGCCGCTTCGGTGGGCAGAATATTTTGCGCATTGAAGATACCGATCAAACTCGTTTTGTCGAAGGCTCGGAAGAAGGCATCCTGCGTGCCTTCAAGTGGCTAGGCATTGAATTTGATGAAGGGCCTCATGTCGGTGGAGACTATGGCCCTTACCGCCAGTCTGAGCGCCTGGAACTGTATCAGAAATGGGCGAATTGGTTGTTGGAGCAGGGTAAAGCCTACAAAGCCTTTGAAACCCCGGAAGAATTGCAGCAAATTGCAGATGAGCGTAAGAAGATGGGGTTGCCGCCTGGGTACGACGGACGCGCTCGCAGCCTGGCTGAAGACGAAATCGCCGCGTTTGAAGCTGAGGGTCGGCCTTATGTGATTCGCTTCAAGATGCCTCGTGAGGGCAAAGTAATCACAGACGACATTGTGCGTGGCAAAACTGAATTTGAGAACGAAACGTTAAAGGATGCTGTGCTGCTGAAGGCTGATGGTTTCCCGACCTATCATCTGGCACATGTGGTGGATGATCATTTCATGGAGATCACGCATGTGACACGCGGCGTAGAATGGTTGCCGTCACTGCCGCTGCATTGGCATCTATGGGAAGCCTTTGGCTGGGAAAAGCCGTTGTATGCCCACATGCCGCTGATTCTGAACCCCAATGGCAAGGGCAAACTCAGCAAGCGCAAAGTCGCCACGCAGGATGGGCAGGATGTTCCCGTCCTCGCGCAGGATTTCATTGACGGCGGTTATGTACCAGAAGCGGTCATGAACTTCCTGGCGAACATCGGCTGGAACTTCGGCGACAATGTGGAAATCTTCAGTATGGATCAGGCAGCGGAACGCTTTGATCTGAAGGATGTCAATCCCGCGAACAGCGCATATCCTGTGGATAAGCTGGCCTGGTTGAATGGTCACTACATCCGCGAGATGGATGTAGAACCATTAGCAGCGCTGTTGAGGCCATACTTTGAAGAGGCTGGCTACACGGTAGATGATGACATGCTGCTGAAGATCACACCTGTGATCCAGACTCGGATTGATATGCTGCCAAAAGCTGTCGATCTGGCGGGTTTTATCTTCGCTGATTGGGATGAATTTCAGGCTCCACCAGCGGATTTGCTCATCCAGAAGAAGATGGATGCAGAAGGCACGGTTCGCTGCCTGGAGGCTTCTATTGAATTGATTGAGAAGCTGGACGATTTCTCGCATGAAACGCAGTATGAAGCCTTCAAAGAATTGGTGAAGGAATTGGGCTTGAAGAACGGTCAGGTCTTTGGATCGCTGCGCGTGGCAGTGACCGCGCAGAAGATTTCACCGCCCACTTTCGAGACGATGGAAATTCTGGGCAAGGACGAATCCATTCGCCGCATCAAACTGGCAATCGAGCAGCTCAAGATTGCGGAGTAAGTGGCAAAATAATCTTGACATTGGCTCTGCCTGTTAGTATCATGGCAGAGCATTGGGAGATAGTTTAATTGGCAAAACTACGGATTCTGGTTCCGTCATTCTTGGTTCGAGTCCAGGTCTCCCAGCATCGAGTAACTCATACAATATCCTGACTTGTAGACAACGGCTCGGATACCGTAACCGACACACCGGACAATCGCACGGTTTCCGGCAAATAGATAGCCGTGACAAGACCAGAAAACACGGTCAGCACAGCGATGATCAGCACGGCAATCTGAATCGAGAACATGTCCGACAGCAAACCACCCAGCAGTGCGCCGAAGGCATAACCGCTGTCCCGCCACAGACGGTACACGCCTAACGCAGATGCTCGCCAATCCGGGTGTGCAAGGTCGCTCATCGCTGCGAGAAAAGTCGGATAAACCATTGCTGTGCCCAATCCCATAATGGCTGCCGCCAGAAACCAGACTGTGGTATCCGTTGTCAGGGCAAAGATGATGATTCCAACGGCTGTCACCCACAAGCCACCTGTGATAAGCGGTTTACGTCCGACACGGTCGCTCAATGAACCTGTGAATAACTGCCCGACACCCCACACACCCAGATAAACACTGCCAATTCCCGCCGCCTGCTCAATTGTCACGCCTGCGCTGATTGCCAGCAGCGGCAGCAATCCCCAGATGACAACATCGTTGAGGTTGTTCACCAACCCGCCCTGTGACAGACTGAAGAAGCGTTTGTCCTGCCAGCTCACACGGCGAAAAATGGTCCAGAACGAGGGTTTGGGTTCGGCTGCTGCGGCGTGCTGCTGTGCTTCTCGTTGTGCGTGACCGCGTGTTTCACGGACGAAGACAACCGATAAGAGCAGACCTGCAAGTGCAAAGGCAATCCCGAAATAGAAGGGATAAGGGCGCAGCGCGGTTTCCGCTGCCACCCAACCGATGGTGATGGTCGTCAGTGCCATCGCCACGTAACCGGAGAACTCGTTCAACCCGGTGGCACGTCCACGCCCGACGGGACCAACCAGATCAATCTTCATGATGACGGCAGTTGACCAGCATAAGCCCTGATTGATGCCCAACAGGATATTGGCAAACACAATCCATTCCCAGGTGGGTGCTAGGATCACAATAATTGGAACCGGGATGCCGATCAACCAGCCAGCCACCAGCAGCGGTTTGCGTCCGATGCGGTCGGCGTTACTGCCTGCAAACAGGTTGGCGAAGGCTTTCACCACACCAAAACTGATGATGAACGACAGCGTTACGCTGACCGATGTCAGCCCAAAGTCTTCCGACGCGATCAGCGGGACAATGGTACGCTCTAACCCGACCATCGCCCCGACAAAAGCATTCACCAGCAGCAGCAGGCTGAACTGTCGCCAGTTCTCCAGCAGACCAAGTCTGATTGGCGGATTGTTACTCATGCGGTTCCCTCGATGTATTATTGTGTGATAGATTCGACTGCGTTAATCGGCTTCCGTGGGTAAATCTGCCAGCAGCCAGTCGGGATAACCTTCCCGCACGCGATGTGCGCGATAGCCGTGTTTCGTCAGGATTTCAACGGCTTCATCCGCGAAGACACAGTACGGTCCGCGACAGTAAGCGACGATTTCCTGTTCGGGAGAAAGATCGCTCAGACGACCTTCAAGCTCATCAATGGGGATGGAACGTGCGCCGGGAATATGCCCCTGTGCGTATTCGACATGCGGACGCACATCGAGAATGACAAGCTCCGGGTCATCGAGACGGGCAAAGAGTTCGTTGAGGGTAAGCGGTTCCAGCTCAGATCGGTTACTGAGGTAGGTATCCACAATGCGATTCACTTCAGCGAGCTGTTGTTCCGCAACCTCACGTATCATCTGCACGAGACGAAAGACAGTGGGATCAGCCAGACGGTAGTATACATATAACCCCTTCTTGCGTGTGGTCACCAGATGGGCACTCCGCAACGCTTGCAAATGATGCGAGGCGCTGGCGACACTCAGGGCAACTTCGTTTGCCAATGCTTCGACGCTGCGCTCACCCTGCGCGAGTAAATCAATGAGTTCGAAGCGATGCGGGTTTGCCAGTGCTTTCGCAATGCGAGCAAACTGCTCGTTAATCGCCTCTTTGAAAAGCCGATGGTCATCCATTCTAGAGTACCTATATTCAAGTATTCAAGAGATTATTTGAATAATAACCACCAAAGCATGTTTTGGCAACATCTCAAGCGCGTCAAGTGCGCGTATGCAGTTGCCGGGGAGTTAGGACTGTGATAGAGGCGGGTCGATCCCGTCAACCACAGTGAGCGGGTTCACCTGTCCATCGTCACGGATCATGATCGCCAGATTGACCAGATCGCGCATAAGCTGTTCTTGCGCGTTTAAGAAGCCACTGGCGTGGTCTGCCTGAACCACGTCTCACGCAAAACAACCAATCTTCAGGCCAGGATGGTTCGTAACGGGCACTTTGTTAAATAAGAGAACTACCCTGCATGCAAAAAAGTTGAAGCAACATCATGAATTCTCGTTACAATACAGCGGACAGAGATTATGCCCCTGCCCGCTGCTGTTTTGATAGGGATCAACACACTGTTTGCGCCAGCGGCGGACAGAACCCACCCCCTAGGAGATGGATTGGTGACGGAAATACAGACAACTATAGAGACTATATTCAATGAGTGCAGTGCGACACAGGAGACAGGTCATGTTTATCCCACAGTTGAGCGAACGGGGATCGACAGGGATTGCTTTTCGATTGCGATTGTTACGGTAGATGGCGATGTGTACTCAACGGGGGATGATGCCCAGCTATTCCCAATACAGTCAATAAGTAAGGTCTTCACCTATGGCATTGCACTGGAAGATCATGGGCGAGAGTATGTGCTGACCCGGGTTGGGGTGGAACCCACCGGGCATCGCTATAATGCGATCTATCTGGAGGAAGAGACCGGGCGACCGTATAACCCGATGGTCAATGCCGGAGCCATTGCTGTGGCGGATTTGATTAAGGGAGAGGATCTAACAGACCGACTGAATCGCGTCATCAAAATCCTGAATCGGTACACGGGTCGGCGGTTGTTAGTTGACGCTCCGACATTCACCTACGAGTTCCAAACGGATCACCGGAACCGTGCAATTGCTCATCTAATGCGCTCTTCCGGTGCGCTGCATGGCAACATTGATGAAGTGCTTCACCTATACTACCAACATTGTTCGCTGCTTATCACCACTGTTGATCTGGCGATGATGGGCGCGACATTGGCAAACAACGGGGTGCAACCCAGAACGGGAGAGCGCATCCTCGCTAAGGAATATGTGCGGGATGTTCTGAGCGTCATGAATAGCTGTGGTATGTACGATTCATCTGGCGAATGGGCATACCGCGTGGGGTTGCCTGCCAAAAGTGGGGTGAGTGGTGGCATCCTGGGTATTGTTCCAGGGCGCATGGGGATTGCAACCTATTCACCACCACTCAGTGAGATTGGGCATAGTATTCGCGGTGTGCAGGTGTTTGAGGCGTTATCTCGCGCAATGAGCCTGCACGTTTTTGACCTCGCGTAACTGCGCGATGTTGTCGAGAACCAGCCACTGTGCTGGTTTTATGATTTAATAATATGTTGCGCTAGCTGGTGGTGATGGCAAATGACTCGAAGGTCACTTCAAAGCCATCACCCTGCGGTGCTGCGCACATCATACCCACCTGCAATTCATCTTGCGCACTTAAGTATCCCTGGCGAATTAATGCATAGCTAGCATTATCCCGTGAAAAATAGACCTCAATTGCGGAGCCAATCCGCTTGACACGAATCCAGATGTACGGCGGATTGTCTTCCAGCGGGATGATCGACCAATCGGAAAATTCGCGGGTGATGACAGCGCTGGCTTGCTGCACACCGTTCAGGTATTCAATGCCGCACTTCATCCAGACTGTTTCACTCTCCCGAACCATCAAGCCCGCTTGATCATAAAGAGCCGCATACGCGCCCGTGACTTTGACGGTTGTCGTGAAATCACCGGCGACACGCTGAAAGTAGAAGGGGGCATCATCTTTGATGAAATCGTGCAACGTGACGCGCCAATAATCTGTTTTTCCGCCTACTTTGACGAGCAGCTTATTGTCTTGTTCTTGCCAGGTTGTCGGCTCGTTATACCATTTCATAGCTTGTCGTTCCTTCCTCAGAGCATGAGAGGCCGCATCGCTGTATCTTGCTGGATTGTCCCCCTGACCTAGCAGAATTTCCAGGTTTAACCACGAGAAAAAATGAAGTGTACTGCAAGAACATTCCAGGTTTTCACCTGCGAAAATCTCCATTTCCTAGAAGTTAATTGACAATAATCTCGTAACTCATGACATTTGTCACTCTGCGTAAGCCTCAGCAGTGCTTTACAATCCGTATTGTAAATGATTTGCGATAAGTCGGTTGGTCAGGCGATGACATTTCAGGATGCTGCTAAGGAAGCAATTCGTGCAAGCGGTGGGCGTATCACCAACCAGCGGGAAATTCTGCTGGATTTGATTGCTGATATTGATCGTGACATTGATGCAGAACAACTTCATCAGCAAGCCATTCAGTATGATCCGAATATCAGCGTGCCAACGGTTTACCGCACGCTGCATACGCTGGAAGAAGCCGAATTGCTTCAGGCACGGTATGTCTCCAACGACCATGACCGCAAAGTCTACTTTATAGATAGCAGTGAAGATGTCTGTCATTTTACGTGCCAGCGTTGTGGCAAACGGATTACCTTCACGCCGTTGCTGCTCGATCAATTAAAACAGGATATTCGCGGGCAACTCGCTGTTGAACTGCGAACGTTGTGTATGTGTGCCAGCGGATTGTGCGCGGAATGCAGTCTGAAGGAAGAGGAAGTATGACATTAGCAGAATTGGAAACCGGGAAAGAAGCCACAATCCGAAAAATTGGTGGCAAAGGTGCGATTCGCCGCAGACTGATGGATATGGGGTTGGTACGGGGTGTGAGTATTGAACGGGTCAAAGCAGCCCCGATGGGTGACCCGGTGGAATATCTGGTTCGTGGGTATCACCTTTCGCTGCGTAAGGCGGAAGCAGAATTGGTAGAGGTGGAATTATGTTAGTGGAAAAATCGCCAAGAAGCGCCGGAACAACCACACGGAATTATCCGCTGACCTTTGCTAATCGAGGTGAATGGGTGCAGCTATCCGAAATTCGCGCCGGGAATAAATTACGGAAGCGCCTCGCTGACCTGGGTTTGCACATTGGGATGCAGGTGCGTGTGGTACAGGATGACCATGCTGGCCCCGTTATCCTGGCGGTGAAGAACGACTCACGGCTGGCAGTCGGGCGCGGCATGGCACAGAAGATCATGGTGCACAGCACTGCGGAGCAGGTGTGAAATGGCAGTTCAAACGCTGAAGATCGCCCTTGCTGGCAATCCCAACGTTGGGAAAAGCACCATCTTCAATGCGCTGACTGGATCGCGGCAGCATGTGGGCAACTGGCCTGGGAAAACGGTTGAGAAGAAAGAAGGCCACCTGCGCCTGAATGAGCAGGATGTGATTGTTGTCGATCTCCCCGGCACGTACAGCCTGACCGCATACTCAATCGAAGAAATTGTCTCCCGTGATTTCATCATCAATGAGCGCCCCGGAGCAGTCGTTTCTGTTGTAGATGCCGCCAACCTGGAACGCAATTTGTATCTCGTCTCGCAGTTGCTGGAACTAGAAGTTCCCGTGATTGTGGTGCTGAATATGACAGACATCGCTCGCAGCCGAGGGTTACACATTGATACTGCGAAATTGTCGCAGCATCTGCACGGCGCACCTGTGATTGAAACAGTTGGCAATAGTGGCATCGGCCTGGATGCGCTCAAGAAAGCCATTCAGGAAGTTGCATCCGGGGCAGGTGAGCAAGCCGCGACAATTCGCTATGACGAGGCGTTAGAAGAAGAAATCGCGCCGTTGCAAACACTGATTGAATCTATCCCTGCGCTGACACAAACCTACGTCCCGCGCTGGCTGGCGATTAAATTGCTGGAAGCGGATGAAGATTTATTCGAGCGTTTGAGCGAATACCCGGATTTGCTGGCAGCCGCAGAAACCGCTGCCGAACGAATCGAAGAAGTGACAGGTGATGATGCCGAAACGCTGGTCACAGACGGGCGTTATGCCTTCATCAACAGCGTAGTGACGGGCGCATTGACTCGCCCCAAAGAAATGCTCGAAACCACCTCGGATAAGATTGACCGTGTGCTGACGCATCGCATCTGGGGTGTGCCGATTTTCCTGCTGCTGATGTGGCTGGTCTTCCAATTCACTGCTAATGTCAGCGCACCGTATCTGGATTTTGTTGATGGCTTGATTGCAGGTCCCATCAGCAGTTGGACGACTGCCTTACTCGGAGTCCTGGGGTTGGGCGGGAGCTGGATTGAAGCGCTGCTGGTTGATGGGGTAATTGCCGGGGTAGGCGGGGTTCTGGTCTTTGTTCCAGTGCTGATGTCCCTGTACATCGCAATCGGCATTCTGGAAGACAGCGGCTATATGGCGCGAGCGGCCTTCGTTATGGATCGCTTGATGCGATCAATGGGGCTGCACGGCAAGAGCTTCCTGCCGATGCTGGTCGGTTTTGGCTGTACCGTTCCGGCAGTTTATGCGACTCGTACACTGGAGAACGAAGATGATCGCAAGCTGACAGGCTTCCTCGTGACCTTCATGAGCTGTGGCGCACGACTGCCTGTATATGTCGTGATTGGTGCGGCCTTCTTCGGCGCTCGTTCTGGTTCTTTAATTTTTGCCATGTACATGCTTGGGATTGGGGTTGCCCTGTTCACAGGCTGGATGCTGAAGCGTACCGTGTATCGCAATAAGCCACCGCAGCCCTTCGTGATGGAACTTCCGCCGTATCGTGCGCCGCGCCTGCGTGATGTGTGGCGGCAGACCTGGGAACGTACCAGCAGTTTTGTGCGCAAAGCCGGAACATTGATTCTGTTCACTTCGGTCATTATCTGGCTGATGATGGCAATTCCGGCGAATGCCAACGGTGCTTTCAATGATGTTGCGCCGGAAGATAGTGTGTTTGGTGTACTGAGCAATGCCGCTTCACCAGTATTCGCGCCTGCCGGGTTTGGCAACTGGCAAGCGACAGGATCATTAATTACAGGATTTGTGGCGAAAGAAGTCGTCGTCGGCACGATGAGCCAGATATATGTTGGCGAACAAGATGCTGCTGAAGCGGAATCTGCACCCGATTTGCTGGCAGATTTGCAGGGAATCGCCTCCTCATTTGCGGAAGCATCCCTGCTGACGGTGCAGGAAATCGTCAATATCGTACCGCGCACTGTGAATATTGTCCCCGGTATCAACATGCCAGAAGCGGACTTCCTGGGTGCAGGGGGTGAAGAAGACGACACAACTGCACTTGAATTTGCGCTCACGCAGCTTTTCACACCGCTGGCAGCGGTAGCCTTCACGGTCTTTGTCCTGCTGTACACCCCCTGCATGGTGACTGTTGCAGCAATGCGGCATGAATTCGGGGTACGCTTCACGCTGTATCAGATTGCCTATACGTTGTTGGTCGCCTGGGTGGGAGCTGTTGTGGTTTACCAGGGCGGCATGCTGCTCGGAATGGGGGCATAATGGCAAGCCAATTACGGGAAGTCCTCAACCGCTTTTCAGATCAAGCAGTGCCGCGTTCGATCAAAGAGATGGCGCGTGAGATGCATCTGGAACCCGGCGTGCTGCAAGATATGATTGATTACTGGGTACGCAAGGGTAAGCTGCGTGAAGTGAATACCAGCGGCAGCAGTTGCAATACCTGTGGTGTGAAGGGGGCTTGTCCCTTCATCGTGAACTTACCGCGCTATTACGAACTTACGAGCGACAGCGAAGACTCCATCCCGCCGTGTTCTTGTGGTGGAGCCTGCGTCAGCTAGGCGCAGCGTCGGTTAAGCACTCATCAGAGCGCTGCTGATTTCTTCAGTGGCGCTTTTTGATTGTCTCTGTGAATTCATACAAAACTACAATACTTCCCCGGTTGACCTCCTGAAAAACTCAACTAGACTGATAGTCAACCCGGTTGATAATCAACCTCGCTGATAATTACAAGGAGCATTATGGAGGATCACTGGAATGCCCACTCCGTTGCCCAAGGACTCATCAACATCATGCCTCGCTTCAACCGAGCCATCATTCACGCGGTTCAGTACACCATACTGGATGATGATGTGACGATGATGCAGGTTTTCACGCTGGTTGCGCTCATTGAAGAACCGATGACCGCCAGCGAACTTGCCAAACGCCGCAACGTCAGCCTGCAATCCGTCAGCTCACTGACCCAACCCCTTGTTGAAAAAGGTTGGTTGACTCGTGTGCGCAAACCGGATGATCGCAGGCAGTACATTTTGCAGCCAACGCCAGAAGGGATCGCCCAGGCAGAGGCGACCAAGAAGCAGATCACGGAATATGCGGCTCTCCTGCTTGATGGCCTTAGCGAAGATGAGCTAGAAGCGGCTAGCCGCTTCATTCCGGCGCTGGAACGAATTGTGACGAACCTCGCTTCGGAAGAACATCCGCACTGCCGCTAGGTGGGGATGACCACAACTGCATAGACCGAATTCAGGCGGTGGCGATCACCGCATCTTTGTGCCAGTTACCAATTACGTTCAAGGAATGTGACGCACATGCTACGACTATCACGATATGCGAGACCATTCGCATTATTTTTTGTTGTCTCAATTGGCTTGCTCTTCTTGCAAGCACTTGCAGACTTATCCCTCCCATTCTACACAGGCAATATTGTCAATGTAGGCATTCAGCAGGGGGGGATCGAAGATGCCGTCCCGACGGCGATCCGCGAAATACAGATGGAAAGGCTGCTGCTCTTCATGGATGAAGACGAGGGCGCGGCTGTGTTGGATGCTTTCACCCTGGTCGATGCTGAATCCGCCAGTGAAGAAACGCGGGAGATGTATCCAACCGTTGAAACCGAGCCAATTTACTTGCTCGAAGATACCTCTGAAGCAACCATCACCGCGCTGAACCCGATCATGGGGCAGGCATGGCTGGTGGTTTATGGCATTGAGCAAGCCATCGCAAATCCAGACAGTCTGCCACAGGGCGCAACGCCCGAACAATTGCCCTTTGATCTTGCGGCGCTGCCCGAAGGGGTGGATGTGTTCGGGCTGATTGCTGCCATGCCGCAGGGAATCCGTGATAACTTGTTAGGCCAGATGAATGAGAGCCTCGCTGCGCTGCCCGAAAGTATGACTGTTCAGGCTGCGGTGCAGGCAGTCAAAGCGGAATATGAAGCCCTGGGTGTGGATACGGGTGCGTTGCAGAATAACTATGTCGTCAACACGGGGTTGACGATGCTGGCGATTTCGCTCTTCTCCGGCGTATGTACGGTGGCAGTTGGGTATCTGGCAGCGCAGACCGCAGCAGGCATGTCACGCAATTTACGCGGTGATCTTTTCCGCAAGGTGATGAGCTTCTCCAATTTGGAATTCGACAAATTCTCCGTTTCTTCGCTCATCACGCGCACAACCAATGACATCACCCAACTACAAATGCTGATGGTCATGTTGATCCGCATGGTATTCTATGCGCCAATTCTCGCTATCGGCGGCATCATCATGGCGCTGCGCACAGATGCCAGCATGTGGTGGACGATAGCCCTGGCAGTGGGTGCATTGCTGACCCTCATGACCGTGATGTTTACGCTCGTATTGCCCAAGTTCCGTATCATTCAGAACCTGACCGACCGCTTGAATCAGGTGGCTCGTGAAAATCTCTCTGGCATGATGGTCATCCGCGCTTTCAACACGCAAAAATTCGAGGAAAAACGGTTCGATACGGCGAATGTTGAATTGACCGACGCGAATCTATTCGTGTCGCGGGCGATGGCGGCACTGATGCCGTTCATGATGCTCATCATGAACCTGACGACGCTGCTTATCATCTGGGTTGGGGCGCGGCAGGTGGCAGCGGCTTCCATGCAGGTTGGGGATATGATCGCTTTCATGCAGTATGCAATGCAGGTTGTGATGAGCTTCTTGATGATGTCGATCATGTTCATCATGGTTCCGCGTGCGGCGGTTTCGGCTGACCGTATTGCCGATGTTCTGGAGACGGAACCGAGCATCCACGATCCCGAAAAGAAGAAAACTTTCCCGGAACCATTCAAGGCAACGGTGGAATTTCGCAACGTTTCCTTCCGCTACCCGGGTGCAGAAGAAGATGTGCTGCATAACCTGAACTTCACGGCAGAACCAGGCCAGACAACCGCCATCATTGGCTCGACAGGCAGTGGTAAATCGACACTGGTGAACCTGATCCCGCGATTCTATGACGTGACCGAAGGCGGAATCCTGATTGATGGCATTGACATTCGTAATGTGACTCAGCGTGAATTACACGAGAAAATCGGCTTCAACCCGCAGCAGGCTATGCTTTTCCTGGGTACGATTGATAGCAATCTTCGCTATGCCGACGAACACGCAAGCGAAGAAGACCTGAGCCTCGCGGCGGAAATCGCCCAGGCAGCGAATTTCATTGCCGAAAAGCCCGAAGGTCTGGAGACCGAAATTGCCCAGGGTGGCGCGAATGTCTCCGGTGGACAGCGGCAGCGCTTGGCAATTGCTCGTTCGCTGGTGAAAAATCCACCGATTTACATCTTTGATGACAGCTTCTCTGCATTGGATTACAAGACCGATGCGGCGCTGCGTCGTGCGCTGCGCGAACGTACTTTGTTCAGCACAGTGCTGATCGTCAGCCAGCGCGTTTCCACGATCAAGAATGCTGAACAAATCATCGTCCTGGATCAAGGCCGCATTGTAGGTAAAGGTACGCACGCTGAATTGATGGCGACCTGTGATGTTTATCGTGAAATTGCCGAATCGCAACTCAGCATGGAGGAACTGGCATCATGAGTACACCAAAACGCAGCGAAGAACGCAGCGGCCCACCGATGCGAGGCCCGCATGGCGCGATGAATTCCGGTGAGAAGGCGCGGGATTTTCGTGGCACGATGCGCAAGCTCATCACCTACTTGAGCGATTACAAACTTGCGATTGGCGTAGTGCTGATTTTTGCCGTGGGGTCGACAATTTTTACAATTGTGGGGCCGCGCATTCTGGGGGAAGCCACAACCAAGCTCTTTGAAGGAGTCGTTGCTCAACTTTCAGGCTCTGGCGAAGGCATTGATTTTGTCTTCATTGGCAACATTGTCTTGCTGCTGCTGGTGTTGTACAGCATTTCGACGTTGTTCGGGTACATCCAGGGTTGGGTGATGGCGGGCGTTGCTATGAAAGTCACCTACAAGATGCGCAAAGACATCTCCGAGAAGATGAATCGTTTGCCGCTGCGTTACTTTGATGGCACCAGCCAGGGCGAAGTTTTGTCGCGCATCACCAACGATGTTGATACAGTCAGCCAGACCTTGAACCAGAGCCTGGGGCAGATTGTCACATCGGTGACGACGCTCGTTGGTGTACTGGTCATGATGCTTTCCATCAGTGTGACGATGACCCTGGCAACTATTGTGGTGATCCCCATTTCATTCGTGATTGTGGGACTGGTCATCAGCCAATCGCAGCGCTACTTCAAAGACCAGCAAAAGTACCTGGGACAGCTCAACGGGCATGTCGAAGAGATGTACGGCGGTCACAGCATCGTCAAGGTCTTCAACGGAGAAGAACGCAGCATCGAAAAATTTGAAGAGTACAACGATCAACTCTTCAACACAGCCTGGAAATCTCAGTTCCTGTCCGGCATGTTGATGCCCATCATGACGTTCGTCGGCAACCTGGGCTATGTGATTGTGTCCTTGATTGGTGGGTATCTGGCAATTAGCGGTACGATTACGGTCGGTGACATTCAAGCCTTCATCCAGTATTCGCGCACCTTCATGCAGCCCATTATGCAGATTGCCAACATCTCGAATGTGTTGCAGCAGACGGCAGCCGCTTCGGAGCGTGTCTTTGAATTCCTGGCGGAAGAAGAAGAAATTCCCAATACGACAACGCCAGTGCAGCCCGAGGCCATTCAAGGGCATGTCGTCTTCGATGATGTGAAGTTTGGCTATAAGCCGGATGAAATCATCATTCGCGGCTTCTCTGCGGAAGTTTTCCCAGGTCAGAAGATCGCCATCGTCGGCCCCACTGGTGCAGGCAAGACAACGATGGTGAAGCTCCTGATGCGCTTTTACGATGTCAATGATGGGACAATCCGCATTGATGGCTATGACATCCGCGACTTCACGCGCCACGATTTGCGCAAGGTGTTCGGTATGGTGCTGCAAGATGCATGGCTCTATAACGATACAATCATGGAGAACATCCGCTATGGTCGGCTGGATGCCACCGATGAAGAAGTGATTGCGGCGGCGAAGGCGGCTCATGTCGATCACTTCGTGCGCACCCTGCCGGATGGCTACGATACGGTTCTGGATGAAGAATCCAGCAATGTATCCCAGGGGCAGAAACAGCTTCTGACGATTGCCCGCGTCATCCTGGCGAACCCACGTATGCTGATTCTGGATGAAGCGACGAGTTCCGTCGATACCCGTACAGAAGTTCTCATCCAGCAGGCGATGGATACGCTGATGCAGAACCGCACCAGCTTCATCATTGCGCATCGCTTGTCCACCATTCGCAATGCAGATTCAATCCTGGTGATGCGGGATGGGGATATTGTGGAGCAGGGCAACCATGAAGAACTGCTGGCACAGAACGGCTTCTATGCTGAGTTGTACAACAGCCAATTTGTGCAGACGGATGAGGCAGTTGTTGCCTAACTGCGCAGTTGGTTAGGTGCGAAAATTGCAGAAGGTTGCCGTTGGGCAGCCTTCATGCATCAATTGCTGAGGTATTCGTTGCGTCGCTTTCGTTGAGCAGCGGGATCGTCGCACGAATAGTTGTGCCTACCCCTGGCGCACTCTCTATAAATATATCTCCCCCGTGATGCTGGATGATCTTCTGTGCAATGGGCAATCCCAGGCCAAATCCGTGGGTGGTATGGGCTTTGTCCTTGCGCCAGAATGTCTCGAAGATATTTGGCAAATCCTCTTCTGCAATGCCAATCCCTGTATCCTGAATTTGCAGCCAGGCTGTTGTTTCGGTATACCCCATAGTTACCGTTACCGTGCCATCTTTCGGGGTGAAGCGAAACGCATTATCTAAAAGTTGCTGCACTGCGTTCGTCAAGTGAATGACATCCCCCAGAATAGTGGGAATATCTTCCGTTAGTTTACAATCCATCTTTGGAGACTCTTCATCTTCCTTGAAGATTTCCCTACAAACAAATTGCACAATTGCGCGGAAATCGGTTGGCAGCAGGGATAATGTCTCTGGATTTTCCAGCTTCACCATCAAGGTCAGAACATCGACCAGGTTGGTGATTTTTTGAATTTGATCTTCTATACGCCGCTGTTTTTGCCCACGACGATCCGGGTCATCTGAACGAGCCATCAAGTAGGCAGTGGTGCCAATTGTTGAGAGGGGCGTGCGGAATTCGTGTGCGGCATCCTGGATGAATGTTGTCAGCAACCGTAACCGCTCTTTCTCCAGGACGAGTTCGAGTTCTTTTTGTTGTGCCTGGCGAATGTCCGTCACATCACGAGCAATGGATACCACTTCATCATCTGCGGCTGGTACGATCCGCACTTCAAAGTGACGCTCCCCATTTGTCAGCGGAATGCTAAACTCATGCGTAGCGACATGCCCCGTTGCAATAGCGCGTTGGATAGCAGCCATTTGTTCCGTGGCAATCGGTTCTGGCAGTGTATCCTGGATTTTGTTCCCCAGGAAATTTTCTGGTTTTTCGATCAAGAGACTTTCATCTGGCGCGTGCCAGTCTAAATATGTGCCATCAATCCTGTTGCGGAAAATGGTATCTGGAATTGCTTCGATCATCGCACGCAACCGCGCTTCATTCTCTCGCAGCGTGTTCTCCATCTGCTTGCGTTCGGAAATGTCACGTACGATGCTTTGCAGGTACATCGGTGTGCCATCTGTATCCCGTACAATCTCTACATTGATTTCTGTGGGGATGTGTACACCATCTTTTCTGCGGAAAGTACGTTCGTAGGGGAGAATCGTTTCACCAGCTAACATGCGCTCCAATACACTGTCGCTGAGGTGGTGTTCCTCTGGAACCACCAGATCTTTATACGATAAGCCGATAATCTCCTCTGTGGTATATCCCAACATCTCGACGGCTCGTTGATTGACCGCCGCATGCCGACCTTCCATCGTTAACATGAAGACCGCATCGTTGGATTGCTGGAACAGCGATTCGTACAGTCGTTGTGTTTTCTGCTCTTCATCCACATCGACAACGATCGAGTAGAGAATCTGTCCATCCATTGTATCGATCGGGCTAGAGAATACGTGTACATCACGAATTTCCCCGGAGGCTAGCCGATGCTGGAACTCAAAGAAGGTACGTTCTTGTGTGACCGCATAGCGCATCTCTGCATGCACCTCCGCTTCTGAAAGCGTATTGATGTCAGAGATGCGCATGCTCGCTAGCGTTTCGGTATCATAGCCATAAAAGTTCGCCGCCGCCTGATTTGCCTGGATGATCCTGCCCGTTTCTGGATCAATCAGTAACTGGATCGCCCGGTTGTTTTCGAACATCTGGCGGTAGCGCTTCTCGCTCTGTTGCAGCGCTTGTTCAATTTGTTTCCGTTCGGTGACATCGTTTTGAATGCCGATGAAATGGGTCACGATACCTTGCTCGCTGCGGATTGGTGCGATGCGCAATTCATTCCAGAACATGCTGCCATCTTTGCGGTAGTTGCGCAGTGTCACCGTGCAGGGGCGCTTGTGCTTGAGTGCCTGTCGGATGATTTTGCGTTCTGGTTGCTCTCGATCAGTACCCTGCAAAAAGCGACAGTTCTTTCCCTGAACCTCGTTGGCAGTGTATCCTGTGCTTTTCACAAAGGCTTCATTGACACAGATAATTGGGAAATCCGGCTGCTGTGCATCTACGAGAATCATCCCGGAGGGGCTGGCCTCTACCAGGTGTTGGTAAATTTTGCTGTACTCTATATCTGGGAAGCTAGTATCGCCGAGAAAATCAGTGAAAAAACGGCGGATATGCGCAAGCCATCCGCTGGCGGATTGTTTTTGATTAACCATGTACTACCCTGTGTGTCCGTAACAGATTCTGTACTGCAAGGGTATGCGCAGAGAAAACCCATATACGCCTAACATTTTGTTGAACCAATTATACTCATGAGATTGCCAAAAATGAACAAGGAAAGTGACAGTTCTGTTCTGTGCAATGGGCTGCGTATTTCTTGTTGAACAAGCTTTATGAACCCTCCGTTCCTGAAGATTAGTTACTGACCTTACGCACTACGCACAGGCTCCTGAAAACGGGAAGGAACGGCAGTGCAGTCGATGAGCGTCTCAGCATTTCAGCTTATCAGCCACAAGTGCGTTTTTTGAACACATCACGACTGCAAAAACGTTTTTGCTGATGGCTGACCGCTTACGCTCGTCGAAGCGGAATAAGTTGTCTGCAAAGGCTGCTGCGTAACATCAGTTAGTTATTTTGCCTGAGACGTGGTCAGACAAAACACGCCAATGGTTTCGCTGCGCACAAACAAGACTATCCTCATGGCAATCAGCCTGGGCTACAATCCGGCTCATAATCATTGGAAAGCTGCGGAGGATCATTCATGAATGATAACGGATTTTTGATGCGTGCATTAATGGCAGGTGTGGTGCTGGCAGTTGCGGGGATTGGCGCGTTTCTCTTAATGTACTTTGTGGTGCTGGCACAAGCCCCCGTATTGAGTCGCTTACTGGGTTCGTTGTTTGTGCCGCCGCTGTTGATTGCGCTGGTTGTTGGCGGCTATGCGCTGATGCGCCCGAAAAACACCGATGCTCGCTAGCCTTGTTTTTCCAGCCGTAGAACCAGCACAATCGGCGTATGGTCGCCTTCTGGTAAGGCTGGCTCCAGCACGGCTGTAATCGTTAATCCAGAGTCCTGGGCTGCTTGAAAATAATCCGTGTACAGATGCGGGTAATGCTCAACGGCATAGGTTTCGCCATCCGGTACTGTGAAGGTACGTTGTGCGCCGCGCAAATACTGAAAGGGGTGGAAGTCGCTCAGGAGCAGCACCCCCCCATTGTTCAAAACGCGGTGGATTTCACGCATTGCTACACCAATCTGCGGGATATGCCCCAGTGCCATCCCACAAATCACCACATCAACCCTGGTATCTGGCAGCGGAATGGCATCCATCACTGCCTGCCCACGCAGCCTGACATCCGCTGCGGATACCATGGAAAAGTGGCTATCCAGTGCAATGACCTGGCCTGCTCCTTGCTTCTGGGCGATCTTCGCATAGCGTCCACTACCACATGCGAGGTCAAGGACGATGCAACCATCCAAACCTGGCAGTAGGGAGAGCATGGCTTCTTGTTCAATTTCCATCAGGCGGTTGTGTGCCTGTGCTGGATACGTCTCTGCCCATAGCGAATAGGCTTGCTGGCTGCTGAGGGTGCGCAGTGGGCGGCGAAGTCGTCGTTGAATGCTGCGCAGAATCATCATGAAATGGTCACCAATACCTGATCAATCCACTGCCAGAAAAATTCAGTGCGGGCGTTGTACAGCCAGCGAGTGCGGGACGGTAATCGCAGCCACAGGTACGCAATCCGACGACGTTCTTCGCGGTCTGTGCGCTGTACCAGCGAATGATACCACTGCGGGAATGTGCCAAATAGCTGTTGGTGCTGCACCCGAAAACGATACAGCGGAGCCTGAAATACAGAGATGAACATCCCTATAATTGACCCGAACAGCAGAAGCATCCCGGCATGAAAATACAGGAACAACGACAAATAGAGTGTAAGTGTCGTCCACAGTAACAACCGCAGCGAAGGGCTGTAGGAGCGTTCTTCCCCAAATGCTTCAAAGCTTTGCAAGATGGGGTCTTTGATTGCGCCGATTGTGATGAGGAATGCGCGGGCAGCCAACATTGCACTGATGAAAATGGCGATCAACAACATCCACATGACTCACATCCTTGTGAGAGAACGTGCGCCTTTATACAGTGGGCATACACAGCGCTGGCATTCAGGCCGCTGCCCGGTACGGTAGGCCTTGCGCATCTGCTGCGCGGCTGGCGAATTTATGTTCTGTTTGATGCTGTCTGCGTCCGGCTTCAGTCTCCCGACTTTGGGCAAGAAATAGCAAGGGCGCAGGCTACCATCGACTTCGATTACGGTGCTGAAGTGCGGCGCGTTACAAGGTGGGGCGGGGTAAGTTGTCTCGCCATTCAGCGCCCGGAAATATTCCACCAGGATTCGGCGCAGTTTATCGGGCGACTCTGCCAAACGCCCTGTGGAAAACGCTGCTGCATACTCTTGTTCTACCTGCGCAATGATATTCTCTAGCTCATCCACTTCGCCAGCGCTTAACGCGCCCTCATTCCAGGGTTCCTCACGTTCTCCGAAAGCTTCATCGCTGCTGACATCTGCTGCCAGAAAGCTGATGCTGTTCACATCGTTTTTCAACCCCGCTTCGATGATTTGCGGGATTTCGCGGAAATTGGCACGCTGTACGGTCGTTCGTGTCGTCACTGGAATGTCCCGCTGGCGGCAGGCACGAATGCCGTCCAATACCAATTCAAAGGCATCCACGCCGCGAATGGCTTCGTAAGTGGCAGCGGTGCCACCATCCAGGCTGACGATCACTTCATCAACGCTGTTCGCAACCTCTTCGATTTGCTTGCGCAGAAGCAGGCCATTGGTCAGCAACATGGTATGAACGCCTTGCTGACGAAAGCCTCGTGCAATGGTAGGCCACTCAGGATGCTGCATCGCTTCACCTCCGCTGAGAAGTACCCATCGCACCCCTAATGCCGATACCTGATTCGTGATACTTTCCACCAGGGGCATAGGCATATTGCGGCGTGGATTTTGCCAGATGTTGCACGAGATACAACGGCTGTTGCAGCCATCTGTTAGGTACAAGACCAACAGGGGAAGACTGTATAGGCGGTCACCTGTGAGATTCAATAGGGATACGAAACGCTGCATGGGAGGCTCAAATGAAATCAGTCAATGAAAAAACTGCCGTTTAGCACGACGAAAAACACAAACTACTGCTACAATGATACCATGTGTTCAATCAATCATCCTGTTGGATGACGGGATTTTGCAGAATATGGTACAATCTCGCCTCTAACTAGCTGGTAACTGTAGCGAACAGCCATGATAAACCCTGACCTAATTCAACAAGGCCAAGGCCCTCGTTTGGCCTTCCTCGCAACCCCAGACCCGCAAGCCATTGCGGAGACTCTGGTGGCGTTTGCCAATACGGAAGGTGGAACAATCCTCATTGGTTTGCGAACGGATGGTACCCCTGCGGACGAAACGCCGACCATTGAGAAAGTGCAGGAAGCGATCAAACAAGCGGATGAGCTGTATAATCCCCCAGTTGTGGCAAACAAGTGGGAGGAAGTCCAATTCAGTCATGTGAATGGGAACCTCAGCGTACCATCCGTGCTAGAAGCGGAGGCTGATGAGGACGCAGAAGCTGCTGAAGCAGACTCTTCAGAAGCTGCTGAACCGGACGATGATGCCGCAGATGAGGACAAAGAAACCGAACCCAGCGATGATGCTGACCCATTTGGCGAAGTGGGTGAGTTTGAAGTCCCGGCTTCGGATCAGGAATCAGAAACAGAAACAGTAATCATCTATACGCTCCGTGTGCCGCGCAGCATCGAACTGCATGCAATGTCTGATGGGCGTGTGTTGATCCGCAGTGGAGACCATAATCGCCCGCTGGGTGGGCAGGAAATCCTACGTCTTGCCAGCGCCAAGAGTACCGGAGATTATGAATCCGAAGCGGTACATGGGGCAACGCGGGATACGTTCAACCGCGAGATGATCGAAGAATATCTCGCCAAACGCGCCGAACGTACCAAGCGCCCGTACAATGGCAAAGTGGAAGACTTGCTCCTGGAGATTGGTGCGATCACCGAAGATGGTCAGCCAACGGTGATTGGTATCCTGCTCTTCACCGAATATCCGCAGCAGTGGCTGCCGCAAAGCAGTGTGGTATTTGCGAAATTTGTCGGTACAACACCGCGTGGAGAGAGCGGTCTCGCAGGGTATACCCGCCGTGAAGAACTCACCGGGCCTTTGCCGCGCTTGATCGAATCCGCGTGGAATTTGATCTGGAGCGAGATGGCTGTGAGCGCTGTGGTGAAGGGTTTAGAGCGCGAAGAACGCACTGAGTACCCACAATTTGCTGTGCGTGAAGCCATCGTCAACGCCATTTGCCACCGTGATTATCGCCTGCGCGGACGACGCATCGAACTACGCATGTACTCGGATCGCCTGGAAGTGATTTCTCCTGGTGGGTTGCCGGGTTTCATCACGGTAGAGAATATCAAAGATGAACACTTCAGCCGCAATCCACGGATTGTGAATGGTCTGTTCCAATGGGGCTATATTGAAGAATTGGGGCTGGGTATTGATCGCATGATCGAAGTCATGGAGCAAGCAGGCCACCAACCACCACACTTCGATGCTCGTCCCTATAGCTTTGCAGTAACACTCTTCAATGAGCGCGAGAAACCCAAGCCGCCGGATTGGATGCGCAATACCAACCATCGGCAGGCCAAGGCGCTGCAATATATCCGTGAACAAGGCTCCATCACAAACCGCGAATATCGCCAGTTGTGCGAAGGAGTCTCTGCGGAAACTTTGCGCCTTGATCTGGTGGATATGGTGGAAAAGGGCATTCTCATCAAGGTGGGTTCTAAGAAGGGTACACACTATATTCTGAAGTAGTCCACGATGGGCGGGAACATGATCCTGGATGCACCGAACATCTTGATCGCGCTGGCGCTCCTTGTGGAGTTGGCGTTGCTCCTTGCTGCACTTGTGCGCCGCCGGGGGCAGCGTACTGTTACCCTGGCAGCGCTGCTAGTTGTTGCGATGGCGACAACTGCTTTGCCCTTGCTTCCGGGCGATTCTCTCTTTCTTGCACAACGCTCTTCCGCCTCACTTTTCTGGGCAGCCGCTATTCTCCTGACGATTCTCTATGGCTTGCTGGCCTTACAAGACCTCGGCTGGAAGCAACCCGTGCGCATCTGGCTTGCCCTCGGTGTGATCTGGTTTGGTAGTTATCTGGCGACACTCTTCATTGCGGGTGTGCCGTTGGCTGGCTGGACGAGTTGGCGTGATGGGGTGTCCATCTTGGGTGTTGTTGTGGTGTTGGCGGGGATCGTTCTTTTCTATTTCGGGCTTGGAATCTTGTTGTTGTTGCGTTTTTCGCGCACTAGCATCCCAGAGATTGCGAATCGCTCCGTATACTGGTTGATCGGTGCATCGCTATTTTTCCTGGCTAGCTTTCTCTTCACCAGTGGAACTGCTGGATTGCAGCTTGTGGGCATCGCGGTATTGCTGATTTCCGTCTTATTGACGACCCTCAGCATCCTTCGGCAGCATTTGCCAGATTTGCGCTCATTGGTGTTCATTGGGGCGCGGTCGTTGGCGCTGATGGCGGTTACCTGGGTGCTGATGTTTGCTGGTTTGTACTACGTCACACGCAATGATTTGCCTGAAATGCTGGATCTTTCCAGCCCATCGCTGCTGATTGTCGCCATTGCAGGTGTTGCCCTTCTGTTGGCTGCCTTGATTGTTCCAGCGCGTATTGTGATTGATATGCTATTTCGTGCGATCATGGCACGAAATCAACCGAGTTTGCCAGATGCCATTTCTCTATACAGCCAGCATGTTGCTCGTGCTGCCACGTTGGATGAAGTCGTTAGTGCGACGACAACAACACTCAATCGAGTCCTGGGGTTGCGCCGCTCGGCACTCATTCTCATCAACAGCACCTTCCGCTTGCCAGATGCGGTTGAGTTAATTGTGTTGGATGGCAGCAGCAGCATTGATCGCCCAAGAGCATCCGGCTATCTGGGTAAAAAAAGTCCGATCTATCGCACGCTCGTTGTTGACAAAAAAGGGCTTTTTCAATATGACATTGCTGATGACCCGGCCTATCGCACGGTGTCGGAAGAAGAACGCACCTTATTCCGCAGCCTGGGTATGAGCGCCTATGTGCCGCTGGTGGCAGAAGATCGGTTGATGGGGCTGTTAGCCGGGGGGCCGAAGCTGAACGGCTCGTTGTATCAGAAAGCCGATATGGAATTACTCTTTGCTATTGGGCATCAGGTGACAACGGCACTGCGCAGCGCCCGCTTGATTGATGACTTACAGCACTTGAACGATACGATGCGTGTCCTCAATAAACGGCTGGAAAATGCCAACACCGAGCTAGAGAAAATGGACGCGATCAAGACCGATTTCATCACAATTGCCAGTCATGAACTACGCACGCCGCTTGCGCAGGTAAGAGGCTATACAGATATTATTGACAGCATGCTCAGTGAAGATCCCGGCACGGCACAGATGATTAATAACCTGCGTAAATCGACAGAGCGTATGGAAGAATTGATCTCCGCCATGCTGGATGTGAGCCAATTAGATGTCAATTCGATGGACTTGCGCTTTATCCGCACCACACCTGCCGCACTCATCAGGCTAGCACTGGAACCGTTGCGTGATCCGGCTGCACAGCGCGACATCACAATCACTGTTGGCGACATGGAAGGCTTGCCAAACGTAGAAGCGGATTTGCAGCGTCTGACCCAAGCTCTGCGGAATATCTTCATGAATGCCATCAAGTTCACGCCGGATGGTGGCAGCATTGAGGTGAGCGCGACCCTGGAAACACCTTCTAATGCGCCAGAAGCAGTGCTGTTCAGAATCCAGGATTCTGGTGTAGGCATCGCAGAAAAAGATATTCCCTTCATCTTCCAGAAATTCTATCGTGGCTTCGATACGCAACTGCACTCTACAGGGATTTACAAATTCATGGGTGCGGGGCCTGGCCTCGGCTTGACGATTGCCAAGGGCATTATCGAAGGGCATGGGGGGAGCATCTGGGTGAAAAGCCCTGGTCACAGTATGACAGAAATGCCAGGCGCGACGTTCTTCGTTCGGTTGCCGCTACAACCGCCGGAAGGTTCGCTGCGTGTATTGACTTTCGCATCGGGCGAAGACCCTCGGCTGAGTTCATCTGCCAATCCACAAGCAAAGTAGCACACTTGTACAGAATCAAAAAAGGGCATTCAAAGCCCTTTTTCATTTGTGCTGCTGTTGATCTGCCTAGTCTGCTGTGCGCTCACGGGCAGCATCCACAAATGCCTTGAATAACTCACGCATATGCGGGTCATCCTGCATATCTTCTGGATGCCATTGCACACCAACGACAAAATGCTTATCTGGTACTTCAATGCCTTCTTTCAGGCCATCTTCTGAATAAGCTGTGACCACAGCGCCAGGGGCAACGTCGCCCAAGGCCTGATGATGAATGCTATTCACTGGCAGAATTGGCTCGCTGAAGATGGTTTCGAGGTGGGTTCCCTCTTCAATACGCACGCTGTGCAGGCGTTTGCCCCGTCCTTCTTTTTCTTTGTCGATTGTGTGGCGTACTGCCCCTTCGACCATTGAAGGAATATCCTGGATGAGCGTTCCGCCGAGCGCAACATTCATCACCTGAATACCTCGGCAAATGCCGAATAGCGGCAGGTCGTCTTCGACTGCTTTGCGCGTCAGTCGGATTTCCAGCGCATCGCGTACATCATCTACAGAATCCAGGGTTGGATGCGCTTCTTGCCCATAAATCTGCGGATTCACGTCGCCACCACCCGGTAGCAAGACACCATCCAGACGTTGATAGATTTCATCAAGCGTCTGGATGGAAACCGAAGCTGGAATGATAATAGGCAAACCGCCAGCCTGTTCGATGGCGGTGATGTTTGGCGCATAGGCGATATTGTATTGCCAGGTACGTCCCGGCTTGTTATAAGGCGAAGCCGGGATTCCGATGAACGGCTTGTTCAACGTGGGTTCTCCTGACGCTTAACGGCGGCGTTCTTTCAGGCGGGCAGCCTTACCGCGACGGTTGCGCAGATAATACAGTTGGGCACGGCGAACTTTGGCACGGCGCTTGATGTCAATTCTATCAATGCGCGGGCTGTTCACCAGGAAGGTACGTTCCACGCCAACGCCATGTGATGCAATGCGGCGCACAGTGAAGTTTGCGTTGTTGTTGCCCTTGCGTGCGCGGATGACAACCCCTTCAAACGGCTGAACACGTTCCTTACCGCTTTCGATAATGCGGACGTAGACGCGCACCGTATCACCAACTTCGATGGTCGGACGATCCGGTTTTGCGGCCTGCAAATGTTGAATTAATTCATGCATGATTTGCTCACTCCTGGTTACTCAAACAGTGCGCTTCGGCGAGCGCACATATACTGTCAGGCTTCAGTTTTATAGAAGGTGTAGTGTAACATGAGCGACCCTCGTGCAAAAGGGTGCATCCGCCGCTCAAACTCCCAGAAGACGTGCAATCCGCAGCAGCGCCACGACAGACTTTGCTTCGACAATTTCGCCGTCTTCGATCATTTGCAGGGCATCTTGCAGCGGCACACGCAGCGCCTCCACAAACTCGTCATCGTCCTGGTTCAATGGTGCGGGTTCGACCTGTGTGGTGTAGTAGAGATGGATGAATTCTGTTGAATACCCCGGCGCGACATACACGCCACCGAGCCTATGCAATGTGGTAGGGCGAAAGCCTGTTTCTTCGCGCAATTCGCGGATTGCGGCTTGTTCCGGGTCTTCGCCTATTTCTAGTAATCCCGCCGGAATTTCAACCGTCACCTTGCCCGCACCTGTACGATATTGCTTCACCAGCAGCACATAGTATTCATCCTCTACGACATCGACAGCGACAACTGCAACGGCTCCGGGATGCGTGATGACTTCTCTGCTGGATTGGCTGCCGTCGGGTAGCTGCACAGTATGCACATCCAATGTGACGACGCGCCCTCTGAAGATATGCTGGGTGCTGAGGATGTCTTCTTGCATGGGGGTTTCCTGTGAAATTTGCATTGAACATAAAAAGAGGCGGTCAGGTGTGCCGCCTCTTGAAGTATGCAAAATCGTTTTGCATTTACGGGATCGTCAGAACATCACCCATCTTGATGTAATTGATGTTTGTAATCCCGTTCGCATTGGCGATGCTCTGCACCGGGACATTGCAGCGCAGCGAAATCTGGAACAAGGTATCATATTGCTGAACAATGTATTGCCCGCCGCAAGTGCTGGTGGAAGCGATTGGCGTTGTTCCGCCACCCTGGCCTAACTGTCCCCCCGTGCCAAATTGCGAGGTCGCAGTCACAAACGGAGTTGACGTTGGCGGGGGAACAAAACCTGTCGTACCGCAACCCGGAATCGTGATCCGCTGCCCCACAATAATTAGCGTCGGGTTCACGATGCCATTGGCGGCTGCGATGGTATTCACAGGCAAGCCATAATTGACGGACAGACGGTACATCGTCTCGCCCTGGCGCACTTCATGTACGCAGTCCCCAACGCCTACTACAACACCCGTGGTTGGGCTGACAAATACCGCCGGGTCGCTCGTGGGAGATGCTGTTTCGGTGAAGGTTGCCGTCGGGCCTAATGCTTCTGCCGTCAGCGTATTCACTCGATCTGTCGCTTGCTGAATGAGAGCTGTTGAAGTTAGCTGAAAATCATCCGGCGTAGCCGTTTCTAGCTGCGCAACGGATGTTCCCTCAACCTGACCAATTGCAACATCCGCTGCGGTATTGGTTACAGTAGGCGTTTCCGTCGGAATATAGAGGGTCGCCGTTGCCGTATCCGACGCAGTAGCGCTCACGAGCAGAAGAGATGCATCTTCCGTTTCTTCGGTCACTTCACCCGTTTGTTCTGCAAGTGGTGTTTCGGTATCTGTAGGCTGCAATGTCGGCGTTTCGGTCAGGCGCTCTGCAATAACCGTGGGTTCTGCCGGGTCGCCTACAGATTGAAAGCAACCTGTTGTGATGGCAGCTACTAGTGCGAGGCTCATCAGCAGTGACCAACGCGGGATCGAATTAAGCATGAGTAGGAAACCCTCTATTCGTCTGTGAATCCAAATACTAGCTTACCCCGCTTATTATACGGCTTATTGCCCAAACATGCCAAAAGGTTGTGCGCAAGTTACTGACGTGATTTCGTCTGGTCACGTCTCACGCAAAGCAACCGATGTTCCGCCCAGGAGGGTGCAAGGCTCTTGTTGAAATAAGAAAACCCCGTACTTGTCTGTACGGGGCTGCGGTTACGCTTCCGTCGTTGGGTAGATGAATGTCACTCGTGTGCCGGGAGTTTCTTCGTTGCGGCTCTGGATGTTCAGTTCGGTGTGGTAGCCGGCTGCCAGCAGCTTCACGATGGTCAGCCCGATTCCCATTCCTTGCTGTTCGTAGATCCAGCGCTCGAACTGTAAGTACGCGCCAATCTCGTCAATGTCTTGCTTACTCATGCCGCGTCCTTCGTCCGACACAGTGAATTCATAGCCGTTGTCTGTGACGACCCCAGAAAGGCGGACAGGCTTGCCAGCTTCTGAGAACTTGAAGGCGTTATCAACCAATTCATGGACTACTTTTTGCGCATCGTTCAACTGCATGTAAATGGTTGGCGCTGGTTCTAATTCCAGGATCAGGTCATCCTTGCGGCGGATTTCTTCAGCCAGACGTGTTGCTGCGGATGCAATCGCACTTCCCAGGTCAATGAGTGGGTCTTCGGTTTGCAGCTTTGCGCCACGCTGGACGGCAACTTGCAGGCGAACATAATACAAATGGTTTTCGACAAGACGATACAAGCGTTCTGCGGCTTTGGAAATATGCTGCGCCCAATTGCTGATCTGCTCTGTACTCAAACTATCGACATCACTGACCAGCATATCCGAAAAGCCAATGATGGAATTCAGCGGGGTACGCAGTTCGTGGGGGAGTGCCAGCACAATACTGTTGCGTAACCGCTCCAACTCGCGTTCTTTTTCATCCAGGCGCAAGCCCTTTTTGCGGAACTGCGTCTGAATCGCTTCCAGCAGTTCTTCCAGCTTGAATGGCTTTGTCACGTAATCATCCGCACCCATCACCATTCCCTGGCGCTGCTTGGGTCGGTCTGCCAGGGCGGTGAGAAAGATGAAGGGGATGGTTGCAGTTTCGGATTCACTGCGCAGGATTTCAAGAACCTGATAGCCATCCATATTGGGCATCATGATGTCACAGACAATCAAATCTGGGAGGTTTTCGCGGGCAAGTTGCAACCCATCTTCCCCGCAATCTGCACGAAGTACATTATATCCTTCGAGGTCAAGCGCATCTACAACGTCGTCCAGAATATCTACCTGATCCTCAATGACCAGAATCTTTTCCATTGGGTTTGCTTTTCACTCATGCATCGAACGACTTACATACAAACCCAGTATACGGGTGTTTCATCGGTGTAACAATTAAGGCAAATTTGTCATACAAAGCTGATGACAAGGATCACGATTCCCAGTGCAATTCGGTAGTATCCGAAGGGGATGAAGTTGTTTTTTGACACATAGCGCAGCAGCCAACCGATGGAAACCCAGGCGACAATACCAGAGATTACCGCGCCAACAAGGAGAAACTGCAAATCGCTGGAATTCAGTTCACTCAGATCGCGCAGCAGGGAATAGACCGTCGCTGCACCGAGTGTAGGAATTGCCAGGTAGAACGAAAATTGTGTTGCACGCCGACGATCCAACCCTGCCAGCATCCCACCGATGATGGACATGCCGCTGCGGGACATGCCTGGTACAAGTGCCAGCACCTGCCAGCAGCCCACAATCAGTGCCTGCCGCAGCGTCAGGGGATCATCGCTGATTTCGCTGTCTTCGGGGTTTTCATGTTTGCCTGTGAAGAAGCGCTCAATGAAAATGAACATCAGCCCACCGACGATCAATGCCCCGGCAACTACTACCGGATTGAACAGCGTTTCTTCCAGGAAGTCGCCTGCTAGCAAGCCGATGACAGCAGCCGGGATGAAAGCAAGCAGAACCCCTAGCCAGAGCTGGCGAGCATCTTGTCCTTTGGGGCGTGTCACGTTCTGGAATTGCTGCCACAAATCTCCCCAGTAGTAGACAATCACTGCCACTACTGCCCCAATCTGGATGAAAATCTCGAACGTTCCCTGCAAGCTATCTTGCAAGCGCATAAACTCTGCTGCGACGATCAAATGCCCGGTAGATGAAATTGGCAGAAACTCCGTCACACCTTCTAGAATGCCCAGCAGAATGACTTTGATCCATTCCGACATTATATGTTCTCCCTGTTTAACTGGTTTGCTATGCAGGCCAGAGTTTCCCCGCCAGCCATAAACCCAGCAGCACACCGAATAAGCAAAGCAGATTTGTTCCGATGATGTAGCCCCAACCAAGCAGGCTGTTGTTGCTGCTGAACAGGTTGATGCTCTCGTTGGCATAGGTGGAAAAGGTTGTATATGCCCCAAAAAACCCCGTACCAATCAGCAATCGCATACTATCCGGGATGCCGCTGCGCTGCGTGATCCAGGCACTGAACAACGCCAGCAGAAATGAACCCGTGACATTGACGAATACCGTACCAAAGGGGATCGCTAATCCGGTGGCACTGGCTGCACGTTCTGTAATCAGCAGCGAAAGAATGTAGCGTGCATTCGCTCCCAGGAATCCGCCCAGTCCAACGTATAAGAATGCCTGTAGAGACATGAACCTATCCTATGGTGTTTTCAGTGCAACCTGAACAATGTAACGCTGTATAACGGCAAAGTCAATTGTTTTTGGCGTGTTCCGGTTATTGCTCAAGCGAAGGGCTTTCCGGTATCATGCGAAGTCTATCATTGATACCAGGGAACTTTACATGACACGTTATTGGCGTTTGCTACGCAACAATCCTGAATTCTCCAAGCTGTGGATTGCACAGGTCATCAGCCTGACGGGGGATTGGTTTAATACGGTTGTGCTGCTGGGACTGGTTGCGGAATATAGCAGCGGCTCTGGGATTGCTATCAGCATCTTCCTTGTGCTGCGAGCCGTTCCACCACTGATCGTGAGTCCGTTCGCCGGGGTGCTGCTGGATCGTTTCAATCGTCGTAATCTGCTGATCTGGAGCAATCTGCTGCGGGCGTTGATTGTGCCGTTGTTCCTGCTGGCAGATTCGCCGGATATGCTCTGGCTGATTTATCTGGTCACGGTTGCACAGTTCACCCTCTCTGCCGTCTTCGAGCCGGGACAGGCCGCGATTATCCCGGCGCTGGTCAGGCCGGAAGACATCGTAGAAGGTAACACCATCATGAGTGTGACCTGGTCCGTGATGTTGGCAGTTGGTGCAATTGTCGGCGGGGTATTTGCCTTTGTGTTTGGTGCGACAGCCGCGCTGCTGGCGGATGCAGCAACATTCGCAGTGGCTGGTGGAATCTTGCTGACGGTGCGCTATGATCCTGAACTGGGGCGCAAGCTGGCGAAGGCCGTGGGCGTGGAACCAACGGAGAAAGACGATACAACCTTCATCGAAGGGGTGCGTTATGTGTTGCGAACGCCACAAGTTGCCGCTGGGATTTTCGTAAAATTCGGGCAGAGCCTGGGCAATATCGACACGATGTTGACGATCTTTGCGACTCAGCTATTTGTGATAGGGGATCGCGGTGAATTGTCGCTGGCGCTCTTATGGAGTTCATTCGGTTTTGGGGCAATTGTGGGGCCGCTGCTGACGAATCGCTTCGATGATGGCACGGTGCGCCGCTTGCGTCGATTGGTGACAGTCGGTTTTTTGTTATTGCTGTTGAGCTGGCCCGTGATGGGCAGCGCGACTACGCTCATGCTTGTGGCGATTGGGTTGTTTATCCGTGCAATGGGTGGTTCCATCAACTGGACGTATAGCAATGTCATCATCCAGAAGTCCGCGCCGGATAGTTACCTGGGACGCATGTTCTCGATTGATATGGTGGGTTTCCAACTCGCAACCTCCATCAGCTACTTTGTCCACGGATGGTTGATCGACACATTGGGGCAGGAGCAAGTATTCACGGTTGCCTGGGGAACGGCTGTCGTCGCGCTGGTTCCGCTGCTGATCTGGGTGTGGGCGGTGAATCGCCTGGAAAAAATCGAAGATGCCGAAAATGCCGCCGCAGTGATCCCAAGCGCAGGAGATTAAACGATGCCTACTTTTCAGTATCACGAACAGATTCTGGAACAATTCCCGCAGGTTGTGGGTGGGGTAATTCATGTGGCTGGCGTAAATAATGCGCCGAGTCCGCAAGGGTTGCTGGATGCATATGCTGCCGAACAGCAAGTGACCCTCGCACGCATTGGGGATACCTCGTTGGGCGAGTTACCAACGTTGGCAGCATGGCGCAGGACGTTCAGCGCCTTCGGTGTCTCTCCCACCAAAACCCGCAGCGCCTGTGAAGCGCTCCTGCGCCGCCTAACCAAGAAGGGTGATATTCCCACGATCAATACGCTGGTGGACATTGGCAATCTGGTGAGCATCCGTTATGCGCTGCCTGTGGCGATCTTTGATCTTCGCAGCCTGAAAGGTGCGCTGACCGTGCGCTTTGCAGAAGGCGATGAGCGCTTCACCGAATTGGGCAGTGATGAAATTAAACATCCCGAACCGGGCGAAGTGATCTTCGCAGATGACACGGGCGAAGTTTATGCGCGGCGCTGGTGTTGGCGGCAGAGTATCCAGAGCGCGGCACGCCTGGATACGTCCGAGATTTTTGTCACCGTCGAAGCACAGCACGACGAAGGACACATAGACATCGAACAAGCCGTCGCGGATTTGCAATCCCTGCTCGGTGACTATGCAGGCGGTACGATGCAGGCTGCGATTTTGTCACAACAGCAACCTGCATTGTTCGTTGGCTAGAACGTTACTTCACTGTGGTTCTACGGATAACTGCATGAACGTGTCATTCGTGTCGTTCAGCAAATCATGGATGAATGGGCTGCGCTCTGCCTGTGGATAAAGCAAGAATAGACGCTCGGATGCGCGGGTCATGCTGACGTAAAATAATTTGCGCTCCTGGCGGATGTCCTCCTCTGCATTCTCTGGGGTGGTAATGTATGGAATACAATGCGTATCCATGCCGACGATGAATACGACAGGGAACTCAAGTCCTTTTGCAGAGTGCATGGTAATCAGCTTCACGCTTTCGTGAAACAAGTCAAACTCCTGTTTCTTGTCCCGATATTGCATCACTGGGACATCATGCTGCTGCAACTGTTCTTCGTAATCTCGCAAGATTTTCTGATTGGTTGCGGGGTTGTAGCGCATACGCATCAGAATTGCGATGTCACTTAGACGATAGTGATGTCGTTGGCACAGTTGAACAATGGCATTTTGAACGTACTCCATTGCTTCCAATTCCGTTCGGTATTGTACCAATACAGGGCGCGGCCCTTTGCGACCTGTTGTTTCCGGCGGAATATATTCGTTTTCTGATTTGAGATCGTCACATTGATCCAGCACAAGTTCCGCACTTTTCAAAATCTGTACAGTATTACGGAAGTTCTTGCGCAGGATGTGCGTTCGGTTGCCGCCCTGTAGCTGGATATTGCCTTCTTTCCAGGGGATGCCGCGATAGTAAATACTCTGAGCCGGGTCTGCTAGTAGGGTCAGTCCGCCCATTCCTGTCGCTTTTTCGCTGGTCAGCATGGCGATTAGCTGAAGATAGGCTGGTGGTAAGTCTTGTGCTTCGTCCACGATTACCGCTCTGTACTTCGGTAAGTTGTCCGCGAACTTATGTATGATGTACATCGGCCTGGCACGGAAATCCAGGTAGCGATGTCCCTTCCTGCTTTTGCTTTGCCAGAGTAGTTTCTTATACTCAGTGAAAACTTCCCACACAATTTCACGATGCAGCTTGTGTAAGCTGATGCCCCGTCCTACACGCCGAATGGTTTGGTAACTTTCCAGGTCGAAAATGGCACGCCCATACAAAATATCGTCGAACTCCTCCAGGAAGAACTTCGGTTCTCGTTGAAGGATGGTTTCATCTTCCGGGAATTTGATACGCGCTTTTCGGATCGCTTCTTTCACGAAGTCCTGGCGTTTGTCGTAAAGAGGTGCTGTGAATTCTTCGTTATGCGTCAACAAGAATTGGGTGATCCAGTCATCGTGGTGCTGAATGATAACTGAATCGGGAAGCTCCCCGTATAGTTCGATGAACATTTGCCGCAGGACGCTGGCTAAGGTGCTGGTATAGGTCAGAATAAGAATCTTTTGTGCGTGAGGATCATCAGTGAGTAGCAGTGGGTTCTGCTGGATCTCATGTAACAATGCATGGGCGCGGTACATACCGATGGTTGTTTTACCAGAACCTGCCACACCCTTGATGAGCATTGCCCCCCGCGTAGATGTTCTTACGAGTTCCTCTTGTTCGGGTGTCAGGTTCAGAAGCAGTTTCTTGATTTTTCCCTTGGTGTAGCCTTCTAGCAAATCGAGATTGGTGCGGTACAGAAATTGCTCTGGTCTCAGTAAGTCCGCAGCCGTCCAACGTGGGTTGGTCAAAATTTCCAGGAGTGTGTTCTGTACGTTTTCGGGCAAGGACAAATCCCAGATGTCGTCATATCCAGTAATCTGATGCACAGACTCCAATGATTCGTCCGGTACACCGAGGATGCGCAGAACATTATCCGGGAAGTCTTGGAAGGGGAGCTTCGAGTCGGTTTCAAATGGGGGAATCAGTTCGGTAAGGGCAGCTTCCTCTATTTCATGGTCAGACCAACCTACTTCGTCGGTCTGGCGTATCCAATGGATGGCATCAATGTCCTGATGATTCCCTACGTGCCACAACCCGATGGCACCATCAATCCACTCCCATAAGATTCGGTACTTGTGATTCACACGAGAGCGCTGAATCGTGCGATCTCGTATTACTGATTGTTTCTCGGTACGCAGTCCTGAATAATGGGGGTCGCGCTCAATATCGCGCAGTGTGTCAATAACCTGTTCACGAATGGTAGAGTCTAACGAGTCCAGGTTCTTCTTGAAAATCGTTGATATGAGTATTGGAGGCATGGTATTTTTACCATTTCATACAGCGCTATGTCCTATTCTCCTGTTATGATACAACCAAATAGTCAATTCGAGGCTTAACATATTCCTGTTGTACGAGGGTAGGCCACAATCCAAGAACAATTCGCGGCTTTGCCCCGACGGTTGTGCCGGAGATACTCATCCCGGCGGGACCGCTGAGGCCGTTCGTCATCAATTTGCGGACGGCGGTCTTCAGCGTGCCTTCATCCTGCGCGGTGAACATCACCCGAATCACCAATTCCAGTGGGTCTTCTGGCAGGGGAACCACATTCCCATACAGGCTGTTGATCCCCAGGAAGTGATAGTCCACACGCTCAATTGGCAAGCCTTCCCAGGTAGCTGCGATCATGCCTTTCAATTGCTCGAACTTCTTCCAGGCTTCCGGCCAACCCACTGTGAAGATCAATTCGCGCATGTAGCCTTCCATCCGACCCAGATTGAGCTTGAGTGTTTCCGGGCGTGGTTTCCCCGTTACACCGCTGACGCGCACGCGATTTTCCCCTGCATCTTCCAGTGATAGGGTAGTGAAGTTGGCAATCACGTCGGGCGTGATGTAATTGGCGGGGTCATGTACTTCGTAGAGAAGCTGCTCTTTCACAGTCTGCTGTGTGACGATTCCGGGTAATCCGGGCGTATTGGTCAGTACGAAGCTGCCATCGGCTTCGACCTCAGCAATGGGGTAGCCCAAATTGCTCAAATCTGCTGGATTGATTGTATCAATCAGGGCGAGGCTGTTGCCGCCGACCACCTGTGCCGTACATTCCAGCAGATGCCCCGCCACAATGCCAGAAGCCAGCTTATCCCAATCCTCCCATGACCAGTCGTAATGCGCGATGAGTGGAGCCAGAAACAAGCAAGGATCAGCGACGCGCCCGGTGATGACCATATCCGCGCCGTTTTGCAGCGCTTCCACAATAGGCTGCGCTCCCAGGTAGACATTGGCATTGGTGAGGATGTGGCTGGTGGGGTCAAGGCGTTCGCCTGTATCCATATTTTCCAGCGGTTCGCCAGCATCAATGAATTCTTCCAGCCGTGCGCTGACATCATCCCCGGTGACTGCTGCGATTTTTAACCCGGTGAGGCCAAGCTTCTGCGCCGTTCCCTGTACCATCTGCGCTGCCGCCAGCGGATTGAGTCCTCCGCCGTTGGTGATAATGGGGATTTTGCGCGAGTAGGCTTCCGGCAAAACTTTGTTTGCGATGATTGCAATATCAAAGGTATAGCCGCGCTGTGGATCTTTGAGCTTGTCCTTCTGCAAAATTGCCAGCGTAAGTTCTGCCAGCGCCTCAAAGCAGACAGCATCCACATGCCCGCCCTGGATCATGGGGAGGGCGCGGGTTACATCGTCTCCGTAGTAACCCTGCCCGGAACCAACACGATAAGCCATCAGAACCGATCCATTCCTTCCAGCTTGGCGATGATTTGCAGCATGATTTCATCCGCGCCGCCGCCGATGCTGGTCAGGCGCATATCACGGAAGTAGCGCGAAATCGGCGTTTCTTCCATGTAGCCCATGCCGCCATAGAACTGAATGCAGGTATCCCCGACTTCACGCACCAGCCGCCCTGCCTTGAGTTTGCACATGGAGGCAATGCGCGTGATTTCTTTGCTATCTGCGCCGCTTTCCACCAGCCGCACACAGTGATAGGTGAGGTGTTTGGTGGCTTCGATTTCGGTCAGCAGTTCGCCGAGCTTGAATTGTATCCACTGGTTGGAGATCAATGGTTTGCCGAAGGTGCTGCGCTCAGTGGTATAACGGATGGTATCGCGGACAGCTTTTTCTGCGCCGGAATAAGCCAGGATTGCCGCAACCAGACGTTCAACCTGGAACTGCTCCATCTGGTAATAGAAGCCTTTGCCTTCATCCCCGATGCAATTCTCAACCGGGACTCGCATATCCTCGAAAGCGAGTACGGCGGTATCACTGGAATGATTGCCCAACTTCACCAATTTGCGGCTGACATTGAAGCCGGGGGTGTTGGTGGGAACCATAATCAGGGACATGCCGCGATAATCTTCCCCTTCGCTGGTGCGTGCCAGCAAACAAACCCAATCCGCCTGGGTGCCGTTGGTGATGTACATCTTGCTGCCATTGATGATGTATTCATCGCCATCACGAACGGCGCGTGTCTGGATGCGTGCCACATCCGAACCTGCGTCGGGTTCGGTCACGGCAATTGCGCCGACGACTTCGCCGCGAATAGCCGGGGCGAGAAAGGTCTCTTTCAGGTATTCTGAGCCATGTTTGGCGAGGGCTGGCGTACACATATCGGTATGCACAGAAATTGCCATCGGTACACCACCCATGGGGGCTTTGCCCAGTTCTTCCATGAAGGCCACTGTGAACCAGAAGTCTGCATCTGCACCGCCATACTTCTCCGGGTAATTCAAGCCGAGGAAGCCAAGATCACCCATCTTCTTGAAGAGTTCATGCAGGGGGGCAATTCCAGCTTCTTCCCATTCTTCGGCATGGGGGGTGATTTCTTTTTCCACAAAGCTGCGCACGGCTTTGCGGAACATCTCATGTTCTTCGGTGAAGGGGTTGGCGCTGTTTTGGTGAACAGGTGCTGTGGAGTCCATGCAAAAAGTCCTCTCAAAAGAATCAGTATTCAAATGCGGATTCAATTATTCGAGGACAATTTTACAGCGAAATCAGCCCGAAACCAAATTCAGGTTCAATTTTATGACT
The DNA here is from genome assembly GCA_964455365.1 of uncultured Anaerolineaceae bacterium. Lineage (GTDB taxonomy): Bacteria > Chloroflexota > Anaerolineae > Aggregatilineales > Phototrophicaceae > JAUZRW01. The sequence continues at coordinate 63,834 of CAYVVZ010000001.1, forward strand.
CTGGTTTTGTAGCAATGATGCTGAACATCATTCCCATCTTGGGTTTGTCATCTGGCAGATACCATTTGCGCCCTTCACCGCGCATCTCCGGGAAGCGCTGCCAACCGTTGATGTAGTCGTATTCTTTGAGGTGAGTCAGGGTCAGGCCAGCATTCAATAACGCGCCGATGATGTCCGCCATACCCCAGCAAAATTCGTAAGCGCGGTGCGGATTCTGGAATGCGCCTTCGTAATCGTCCCCGACGTAATCACCAACGCCGCCGCTATCCACTCGTGCGCCGCCCATGTAATCATACGCCAGCGCCCAGTCAATTTCATACATGCCCATCAACGGATGGAAATCAATCATCACAAAATGGCCTCCGGGTTTGAGCGTCTTGGCGATACCTTGCGCCCAGGCATTCACATCCGAAATCCAGACAATCGCACCATAAGACGTATAGACCACATCGTATTGTGTTTCGTTTTCTTCAAACCAATCGAAGATGTCACTACGTACAAACGTGGCAGTCGCTCTGGTTTCCGCTGCCAGCTTCCGTGCAAATTCGATTGCATAATCGCTGATGTCAATTCCGGTCACGGTTCCGCCTAAATACTTGGCAATGCTCACGGTATCCTGACCATCATTGCATTGCAGATGGACAACAGTCTTCCCGGTCAGATCACCAAGAAGTTGCATATCATCCTCATGCAGATTGTTGTGACCATTTTTGTATCGCTCGATCAAATCCGGCTTATGTGTGTGATGCTGCTGAGTCGCCGCATTCCAGGACTGCCGATTGGTTTCATGATAGTCGTTGGGCATGGTCTAATCTTCCAGTTGTTGAATAGTTGATTCCATAATCTGGCGGATAGTTGCCTGATCTTTTTCGCTGTAGCTCTCGAAATTGCGCGGAAGTTCGCTGTAGTCAATATGAATACCCCAGCGTCCGATGCGGAAAGTATGCTGATAGACCGCTTCAAAGTCGAAAATAATACTATCTTCTCCGGCTAACGGAATCGCCAGTTTTTGCGGCAGCGTTTGATTCACATCCCGGATATAGACGCGCATGTTGCCATCGTTGCTGGGGCGGCGATCTGTCATCACGATGGTATATGGATGAGAATTTTCGCCACGTGGATAGGGTGCAACGCCGGGAAGTAATGAGGCACTCTGATGCAGGTAATCCAGTTCGATCAACGAAGTTCCGCTGATGAGTGCTTCTGTTCGATTCTGCATATATCCCGCCGCACCACTGCCGCCGTATTTGTTCGCGGCAGAGAGTAATTCAATCCGCGTGATGGGCTTCCCGGCGATTTCATGGTCGCGCACCTCATAAATCACCACACCTGCCATCGAGATTTCGTCATCGACGACTGGCTCATAGGGAATGACTAACACGGGCGCATTGTCGCCTTCTGGCTCGGTGTGCGTATCCGTAACGTTCGTGCGATACACAGCTACATCCGGGCGCGGCCTGTGTGGTTTTGGGCTGAAACCGTCATCGTCTTCCAGAAAAATTTGCAGCGATTGTTCAGGACGCGCCACATAATTCATGGGCAAATGCGTGTTGAGCGCATTGATAATATCCCCGATATGACTGGCGTGGATGCTCGTCCAGATGGTCGGGTGTCCATCGCGTGGATTTTGCGCGAGACTGTGCAAATGCGCGTTGATGCCTTTATATGGATTTTCGAGCGTGCGTTCAGTCATGATCTCACATCCTGAAATTGCCGTATTTTGGTGCGCCGAGGCTCACCCAATCTTGATTATACGATGCACTCAGGCCAATCGTCAGCGCTTGCCGCGTATCACGGGGGTCAATCAGGCCATCATCCCAGATTCGCGCCGTGCCATAATAGGGGTCGCTCTGTTCATCGAACATCATGCGCACACCCGTCTTCATCATCTCGATTTGCTCCATATCCGGCTCAACCCCTTTGCGGCGGGCGCTGGCTTCCTGGATGATGCCGAGTACCCCGGCGGCTTGTTCCGCGCCCATGACGGCTGTGCGGCTGGTAGGCCATGCCAGGATCAAACGCGGGTCATACGGTCTGCCGCACATGGCGTAATAGCCCGCGCCATACGCGCCGCCTACCAACACGGTGAACTGCGGCACATTGCTGTTGGCGACAGCGTTAATCATCTTGCTGCCTTGCTTGATGATGCCTTTTTGCTCGGCCTGCGTACCGACCATGAAGCCGGTAATGTTCTGCAAGTAAATGATGGGGATGCGGCGATGGTTGCAGAGCTGAATATACTGCGCGGCTTTTTCAGCGCTTTCTGTGAACAGCACCCCGTTATTTGCCAGGATGCCCACCGGGAAGCCGTTGATGTAGGCATCAGCGCAGACCAGCGTATCACCATAGGCAGGCTTGAATTCCATGATGCGGCTGCCATCGACAATGCGGGCGATGATCTCACGCATATCCAGCGGCTTACGGATCGTATCAATGGGAACGATGCCGAGCAGTTCTTCCGGGTCATAGTAAGGTTCTTCCGGCGTGCGTAATTCTGCCTGGATGTTCTTACGCCAATTGAGACTTGCCATGATTTCGCGCCCGATGCGAATCGCGTCCGCGTCATTCTGCGCCACGTAATCCACCAATCCGCTGATGCTGGCGTGCATCTCCGTGCCGCCGAGGGTTTCTTCGTCCACTTCTTCTCCGGTTGCCATCTTTACCAATGGAGGGCCACCCAGGAAAGCCAGCGCTTGCCCTTTCACGAAGACATTGTAATCACTGAGGCCAGGGATATACGCGCCGCCTGCTGTGCTGTTGCCGAAGACCAACGACACCTGCGGCAACCCTAATGCGCTCATCTGCGTTTGATTGGCGAATCCACGCCCCCCTTTGACGAATACCTGATCCTGATGGGGCAGGTTGGCTCCACCAGATTCCACAAGGTAGATTGTTGGGAGGCCATTTTGCCGTGCAATTTCCTGCGCACGCAGCGTTTTATCAACCGTGATGGGGTAGCTCGTGCCGCCCTTTATGGCAGGATTGTTGGCGCTGATGATGCACTCTACGCCGCCCACTGTGCCGATTCCGGTGATGGCTCCTGCGCCGGGGGTTTCATTGTCATACATATTGAATGCTGCCAGCGTGGAGAGTTCCAGAAAGGGCGTACCGGGATCAAGCAATAATTCCAGCCGTTCGCGTGCAGGTAACTTGCCCTGTGCAATCATGCGCTGGTTACCGCGTTCTCCTGCACTGCGCACGGCAGATTGCCGTTCGGCTAGCGTTTCTACGAGGCTGCAATTATGGGCGTATTGTTCTTTGTAGGCTTCGCTGTTCGGATGAATCTTGCTCTGAATTCGCTGCATGCTGCAAAGTCCAATCTTTTCTATGACAAATTTTTCTTGATCTTAGCTAGTGCCTGGGTCGGTTGCAATAATGTGTGGCGCATACCCCCCAAATACTAGGGGGCAGATTTTACGCTTTGGGCACTTGGTGCTATGATATTGCGTGGAAGAGACGGCTGCATGAGCTTGATTGAAGGTTGGCAGCCGCTTTTTGCTGTATAGAGCAGGAAGCGGTGACCAAGAGACAATCAGCCTCAACAAACACCGCCTCAATAATTGCGTCCTGTTAGGTGTAGGGAAGAGGACATGATCTTTAAGAGTTATATCGATCCCGCAGAGCGGCAAGCCGCAGATAAGAAATTGCCACGCCTGCTGGGTGAGGGGTTGTTGCTCGGCGGTTCTGGTCTGGGTGTCCTGGCGCTGATCTTTGAGATTGCCGCTGATGCCTTCAGCGTGGCAGCCTATCAAACGCTGCTCGCAATTCATGGTGCTAGTGGACATCACAGCATTGCAATTCTGGCGTTTGTTACGCTGTCGGTTCTGCTATTCCTGGGCATTGTTCCGGCTTACAAAGCAGGGGCATATTTACGCCCAAATGCGGGTGGTAGCGGTCCTCTGGTGGAAGCGATTGGCCCGCCGCGTATGCGCTGGGCTTCCTGGGTCGGGACGAGTTTGTTCTTCCTGGATGCAGTGCTGACGATCATCATCAGCTCGATTTCCGCAGCCGATGTCACCATGTTGATTTATCCAGAATTTTCGGAATATCGCATCATCCTGGCAGAAGTTTTTGCCTTCTTCATCATGGTGGTGCTGGTAGCGCTGGGGCCGAAGCGAGCTGTCCCGTTGTTCTTGCTTGGCGGTGGAGCCTTCACGATTTTTACCATCGGCGCATTGGGCATTGTTGGCGCGACGGCAGCCGGAAACCCGGAATGGGCATTCCTGACAGAAGGCATCGTTGCCAAGTTAGAAGCCAATGGCACGGTTGTCCATGTGGAACGTGCTTTGCAGGATGCCCCGGCGATTGGTTCGGTGGTTTTCTTCCAATTGTTCTTCCGGTCAATGTCCAGCGCGATGCTTGGTTTCTCTGGATATGAAGTCATCCCGGCTAGTGGTAAGCATGCCGCTCGCCCGAAATGGAAGGTCATCAACACTGCGCTAACTATGGCAGCCGTCTTCTTGATTGGTACGGGTGTGCTTCAGCTATACGCTGCTTCTCAGTGGAAGATCCCTGCGACAGAAGGCTACAGTACACTTCTGATTGAGTACGAAATTGTTGCCTCACAAACGTTTGGTACAGGGGTTGCTGAAGAAGACATTGTGGTGCTGCCAGAAGATCGAGAGGCTGCGCTGCGTGATTTCAATAATCTGACACCGGAACGCCTATTTGCGTTACAGGAGGCTTTCCTGCATGTGGATCGCTCCGAATTGGATTTGCTCTCCGAGGAGGAAGTAGCAGCGCTCGATCAACAGATCATCAATGTTCTGACCGAGATAGCAGCTTTCGAGCGTGTGCAGGCAGCGGCAACGTCGGTAGTAGGGGCAAATTTCTTGCTAGTGGCGGGTGCGCTGCTGGCGATTATCTTGCTGTTGGCGCAAGGTGGCGGCTATGTAGGTGGGGCGGCTGTTGCTGCGAATGCGGCACGCCTGGGGCGATTACCGGGTTTCTTCGAGGATGATCGCATTGGTATTGCGGTGATCTGGGGTGCTGCTGCGGTTTTAATCCCCATCATCCGTGAAGTGGTTGTGGTGGAAGCCTACTATGCATTTGGTTTCGTCAGCGCCTTTATCATCACCAGCACGACGGTTTTCTTTGTGCGTGAAGATGTGCTGATTGATCGTGGCATTGATCCCAATTCTGACGAGGCGAAGTCACTGCGTTTTGCAGGGCTGCGCGGTATGATCGCCAGCTATTTCATGGGGTTCATTCTCATTACCCAGAAGACGGATGCATTGTTTGTCATTGTCGTGGCAGGGGTAGTCATCACAGGTATGCAACTGGTCATTGCTCGTGGTGGCTTCACGCGCCGTGTGGTCAAAATTGATGCTCGTCCGGCAATGGGGACACTCAAGCCAATTTATAACAGTGGTGTCGAACGTGCGCATGATGAGGCACGCCAGCGCGGTACGGCTGACCTGGTGCATGACTTGTTTGAAGAAGGTGCATTTACCAAGTTCAATGTAGAGCCAATCCGCATTACAACCCTGGTGAGTTATTTGCGCAGTGTGAAACCACAGTACTTCAATCTGGACTACGGGCATGAACATCATGAGCGTTATGAAGAACCGAGCCAGGAAATTGAGGCGACGTATCAGAGCGCATACAACGAGCGCAGTGAACTGCTAAATGAAATCGAACACTATTCGCACTACGGCATTTTCACCTTCATCGAGAAGTACCACGCGAACTGGATCAACTCGCAGCGTGGACGCGATGAAGCGACAGTACAGCAGGCGATGCTGGATATTCTCTTCCCGCTGACGGGTCACGATGAAATCTGGCAGCAATACAGTGAGTTCAATTGGGAACGCTTACCGGAGTCCATCTGGCAGTTCAGCCGCGAGCGCTACCGCTGGGCGAAAGACCAATGGCCTAACCTCAGTGACCGCATCACAACAATCTGGACGTTGCAGGATTTCGGCTTGATTCCAGAGGAAGTGGATGTGGAAATGTTAGTGGCGGTAACCGCAGATAACCGGATGAAGCGCGTAGAAATTCATACGCATGGGCCTGATGACGATGTGCCAGAGCAAGCGACGGAGCCAGAAGGCGATGATGAGCCAGACGCGCCGGACGATGAAGCGTAAATGCTGAGGATTGATAGGTATAGAAATGGCGAGGTTGCGGCCTCGCCATTTTTGATGATCAGGTAGGAAGAGTTACGCGGAATGTTGACCCGACACCCAGTTCACTCTTGAGGTCAATCTTACCCTGGTGCGCTTCTACCAGGGATTTGACAATTGCCAGACCAAGCCCTGTGCCTTCAATGCTTTCCGTCTCAGGGCGACGAACGCGATAGAACCGGGCGAAGATCTGGGATTGATCTTCCGGGCCGATGCCGAGGCCGTTATCTTCCACGAAAATCCGCACCACATTTTGTTTCACTTCCAGGTAGACCTTCACATAGCCACCGGGTGGTGTGTATTTGATGCCATTATTGATGAGATTGTTGAATACTTGTTCCAACCGGGACTCATCCCCATTGATCCTGGGTAGGGTGCTGGGGAGTTCCAGCGTGACGGCAATGGCTTTTTCATCCGCGGCGGGGCGGTTGTTGAAGATACAGCGCCGTAGCAGCTCGGCAACATTCACAGGAGCTATCTGCATTTGCAGGCCAGATTCGATGTGAGCAATATCCAGCAAGTCATCAATCAAGCGGCGCATATTGCTGAAAGAATGTTCCAGGCTGCGCACATACCGCTGCGAGCGCTCATCAAATTCATTGGACATTTCCAGTAAATCGAGATAACCGCGCATGACGCTCAATGGCTGCTTGAGATCATGTGAGACGGTGGCGATGAGTTCCGTCTTGAGCTTGTCGGTCTCTTTGAAATGCGTGATGTCTTGCATGACAATGATGCGGCCTACGCTCTCATGCAGGCTGATGCGTGCGTGATAGGTTCGCTTGTTCGGCAAATCCAATTCCACGCTGACATTCTCGCCGCTTTCGATGGCTTCTCGGTATGACGTGTAGAGTTGCTTGTGGCTGATGACATCAAACAGGAATTTGCCTGCGTAATCTCCGTCAACGGATAACATAAACCCTAGCAGAGCGGAGTAGTTCATCAACACAATGCGCTCATCCAGGCCGACCACAATCACAATATCAGCAATGTTGCGCACGATATGCGAGAGTTTTTCACGTTCGCGGCGGGTTTCTGTGAACAACCGTGCGTTATCCACTGCGACCCCTGCGCGATTAGTGAGTTTTTGTACGAAAGCCAGGTGTTCATCGGTGAAGCCATTCAGCCTTCGATTTTCCAGAGCGATGACGGCAATGACCTGTTCCTCGCGCATGATGGGAACTGTCATTTGTGTCTGGATGCCATCCGCAACAGAGTAGTAATCTTTGTCTTGGGAGACATCCGGCACGATTTCTGCCTGTCCAGAACGGGCAACGCGGTAGGTGATTCCCCGCTGCAACTTCTGAACTTCATTGCCCGTGGTCATGGCACCTTCACGATAGCCATACTGTGCCATCAATCGTAAAGTGTCTGTTTCAGGGTCATAGAGGCTCAATCCGGCAGCATCCGCATTACTGAAACGCAGCGCCCAATCCATAATCATGCGAAACACATACTCAATTTCGATGATGTCGCTCAGTTCATCGTCAATCTGGCGGAAGATATTGGCTTCTCGCCTGATTTCTTCCAGTTGGTCGCGCATCTGATGGTGCTGTTGCAACTGGCGCAGGGCGAGCGATAAGCTGGGTATCAACGCCAGGAAGAGGAGATGCGTATCTTCGGATAATTCGGTTTGCTCTGATGGAACAGATGCCATCAGAGCGCCGAGAAGAGCATTGCCCTCTTGCAAGGGAATGAGTGCAAATGTCGTACTGCCAGTTGCTTCGGCTTGTTCCGTCTCATCAGGAACAGTGATATACGCTGTACTGCCATCTAAAAGCTGTTCGGCGGCGGATGCTGGCGCAGGGTTAAAAATGTTGATCGTATATGAAAGGCTTTCGTCCTTTGTGGGGTGCTTGCCCTGTATTTCAAGCTGGGCATTTTCGGCATCAAGCACCAAGAGACCAATTTGTGAAAGACCACTTATGTCGCTGAGTGTATCGCAAATCTTGTCGTAGGGCTTTGCATTTGTCAGCAGATTACCCAGGTTTTGCTGCAAGGATCGGATCGCACGCAATCCCTGTAATTCCTGATCTGCGGTGAGATGTTCGAGTGCTTCCCGGTTTGTCATAGTAACTTCGCAATCTGATGTCATATTAAACACATTATAGACCCGGAAGCGCCTCTTGCGATAGCGAAGAAGTCTTCTTAACTCACTTCAAACGGAGATCGTAGCCGTTCAGGACTGTAGTTGCTCACACTGTACGAGCGGTCTATAATGCGATAGATGAGCAAACGCAATCTGGAGACATGCGCATGAGCGATTTTGGTGATATTTCCAAGCGATTCAAAAAGGCTCGCGCCACGGAAGAAGAGGCACGAGAAGATCGTCCATTCGACTATGAAGAATCTTATCGCTTGCGTGCGAAAATGCTCGGTGTCTTGATTCGGGATGCGCGTGTGAGTGCAGCACGTTCGCTTGAAGATTGTGCGCGATTGCTCAATGTTTCAGTGGAAACTTTCCAGGGTTGGGAATTTGGTGATGATGTGCCGAGCCTCCCACAGCTTGAACTTCTGGCGTACTACCTGGGCGTTCATATCAGCCACTTCTGGGGAGTGAATACGCTGGAAGGTTCGCGGATTGAGCGTATTGATACGCAGGCACAATATACGGAACTGCGTGATCGCATGATTGGAGCGCTCTTGCAGCAGGCGCGGGAAGAACAATCACTCAGTCAGCAAGAACTGGCACAGCGCTCCGGGATTTCTCTTGAGTCGATTCAGCAGTACGAACTGGGTGAAGAGTCCATCCCAATGCACCACCTGCCGACACTGGCGAATATTGTGGATCGCAACCCGGATTACTTCATCGAGACCAGTGGGTATGTCGGTACTTTGTTGCAAATCTATGAAGAATGGAAGCGCTTCACCGACCTTGACCCGGATATACGCGCCTTTGCTGCCAATCCTTCCAATGTGGCTTTCATCAAGATTGCGATGACGTTCAGCCAGATGCCAGTTGATGAACTGCGTAAAGCGGCTGAAGGCTTGCTAGAAATCTCGATGTAGACCCGCTAACTGTCAGTAAGAGAGAACGGTAAACTGATGAGTACAGCAGATGCATTGAAACAAGAGGGTATTGCTCTGTTTCAACAGGCAGATTATGAAGCGGCAGCTCGCAAGTTTCACCAGGCCGAAGATGCGTATGCAGAGGCCGAACAGCCGGATATGGTCGCCGAAATGAAGGTGAACATTGGTCTGGTTCACCGCAAGCTGGATGAACCGCAGCAAGCACTGGACTTGATGCAGGAAGCATTGCGCACATTTCAGGAACTCGGTGACCAATTCCGTGCGGCGCAGGTACTCGGAAACATGGGTGGAGTATATGAAGCACTTGGGGATTCCGAAAATGCTCATAAGAGCTATCGTATGGCGGCAGATACGTTCCGCGATATGGATGAAGAAATACTCTATTCTGAAACCTTGATGGCGATTGGTGCGTTGCAGGTTCGTGCCGGGGAGTTGTTCAAGGGATTTGCGACATATCAAGTTGCATTGGAAAGACGCGATGATTTGAATACACGGCAGCGGGTGTTGAAGTTCTTTAGCTCAAATATAACCCGTGTCACAAATCGTTGGTTCGGGTTGTCCTCTCCTTCGGACGAACCGGATGAAAGCCGGAACAACTGAGCACTTCAGGTTAGATGCTGAATATGTTTCGACAATCCTTGAGCCGGGTTCGCCCCGGTTTCATTTTGAGTTGCCTGCTTCTGGTGGCAGCAGCCTATCTTCTGACATATAGTGCCACGCCCCAGAGTACCGATACGCTGCGTATTTTTGATGCTGCGAGCAGCCGCGCTCGCTATGGGGACATCGCACGCGATGAAACGATTTCCATCGAAGCTCCACAGGTGTTCGATAGTGGTTTACCCTATCCCATCATCTTCTACGAAGAAAAAGAATCCTTAACGATTGAAGTTGCTGCGTTTTTGTACGCAGTCGCCGATGCCGTACCGGGTGTGGGCTATGTCCATGTCGTCTGGTTGATGAATATCCTCGTTGGGCTGGGATGTGTGTTGTTGTTTTACACGCTGGCTCTCTCCCTGGGATATGACCAAGCTGTCAGTATGTGGGGGGCGCTGCTGCTCGGTTGTGGGACAGGTTTGTGGGTCTATGCAACCACGCTATTTCGTGAACCGCTGGTGATGCTGTTCTTGCTTGGCTGCGCGGTTTCGCTCGAAGGTTCGCGGCATGGTCAGTTTTGGCAGCGCTTGAGTGGTTTTGCTTCCGCAGTGGTCATGTTTTATTTTGCATATAGCACGAAGAACTCAGCCCTATTTGCGATACCTTCCTTATTGATCTTCGCTCTACCACCCGCCAGGCTGCCGAATTTGAAGCTGTTGCGTCGCTTCTGGGATGTTGTGCTGCTGGTGGCGATTGCTATGTTGATAGGGGCGATTTTCAGCCAGGATGTATACGCAGCCTTGGTTCTGCCTGTGTATGACCAACTCGCAGCGCTTAACTTCACTCCACCGTTGGTGCGTCCAGCGCTGCATACCTATCTCATCAGCATCGGTGGAAGCCTCTGGGCGATGTCACCTGTGTTGCTACTGGCTTTACCTGGCGCATGGCTTCTAGTTCAGCAAGGGAAGCGGCGCGTCCTCTGGGCAACCGTAGCAATGATAGCCGGGTATGCGATAGGGCATGCAGTACTAACCGGAGTGCATTGGTTTGGCGGCTTATCCTGGCCTCCACGCTTCCTGATTCCCGTGCTGCCCTTTGCGCTGCTGCTGGTGCTGCCTGTGCTGCGCTGGTTTGTAGAACGGAAACGCGCCTATTTGCTCAAGGGAACGGTCTTGCTGCTGATGCTTCACAGCGTGGTTATTCAGGTGATTGGGGCAATTTCGTTTTTTGGTAATTATGTGGAGTATCTTCCCCCAGAAGCCAATGGACTCTATGAATGGCTGCCAGGACTGAACAGCGTCGAGTATTTGCGTTGGCTGATTCTGCCGCGTACCTGGAATACAGTGGGTTTCGATGTGGCCTGGGCGCGAATTAATAATGCAGTCATTCCGTCCGTGCTGCTTCTGCTCCTTACATTTTCGCTGCTGTTGATCTGGCAGCGAAAACAGCGCTGGTCATTCTGGGGAGCTGTAGCGGGGTGGATTGCCTTGCTGGTCACAAGCTTCGTCGGTTTGCGGACACTCTATGGGGAAGACCCGTTGTTCTGGGCGGATAAGCAGGCGCTGTTCGATGTCTTGAATGTTGTGGAGCAGGAAGCAAGAGATGGCGAACCATTGCTGCTGGCGGATGATACTTACAGCCGATTCATTCTGAACTACTTCGACATAGAGCAAGCACGCCCAATTGTCCTCGGTTTTCAACCGGGAGAAGCGCCCAGCGATATTGCATCACCCCGTGTGGTGTCGGATTATCCGCCGGAGCTGCTGGAACTTTATGTCCCGCGTGCGATTGATTTCCTGGCGGAACATCATGAGCGGATCTGGTTACTGGCATCCAACAGCGAATTTTTGCCCTGGGCAGTGCGCCCGGTTGAACGCTACCTGGGTGAAAACTACTACCTGGTTCAGCAATATCGTACCGATGATCCGACGGTGCGTTTGCTGCTGTATAGCACCGTTCGCGCTCCGAACCGCTATGAATTGCGGCTGCCGCAACAAACTACTGATTTACAGTACGGCGATGCAATCAATTTGCTTGGCTTCACACTTCCCAATGGTACAGATTATGCGCCAGGGGATGTGTTGCCTATCACCTTGTTCTGGCAAGCGCAGGATATACCGCAACAGGAATCTGTTGTAGCATGGTTCCTTGTGGCAGATGGTGAACCTTCCACGCCCATACAGGGGTTTGACTCTGTGCCAGATGCAGGTTTCCGCAGCGTGTTGAGTTGGCATCCTGGTGAGGTCGTATACGATAACCGCGCTTTGCAGCTACCCACAGATTTGCCGCTGGGAGTTTACCGCATTTGGGTGCTGATGTACGCAGTGGGAAGTGGCGGTCAGCAGCGATTGCCCGTTGTGGGGGACGAAACCATTGACGGTGAAATTGGTGTCCTTCCAGTCTGGGTGAGTATTGAGGCGAATTAAGGCAATACTCATGCCAATTATGCGTATTACCCGCTATCTGGCATAAATTGCCTATACAGTTCTGCAACTGTCGTGTGTAGGATTGTAGACGCGAACAACAGAACTGAATCACAGGATGGGTTTATGTCTTCCGAGTTCATCGCGGAATCGGCTGTTGACTATAACAGCGATCATCGCAGCGCAGGTTGGTATATCTGGTCACATGTTCGGCGGCACTGGTGGGTATTGGTGCTGTTGATCATCGGTGCATTTAGCAATGCGGCACTGGCATCTGCCGTCCCAGTATTCATCGGACGTGCATTTGATGAAATTCAGCGTTTCACGGCGGGTGAAATTGGCCAGCAGGATGCACTGAATTTCGCCCTGCTGATGGTATTTTCCATTATCGGGTCACAGTCGCTGCGTGCCGTTTTGCAGTTGATGCGCAATTTTTCATCAGAGGTCTTCGCACAGCGCATCGAACGGGATGTGCGCGATGAGCTTTACGCCAGCTTACTTGGCAAGAGTATGACGTTCCATGATATGCAGCCGGTTGGTGACATCATGGCGCGTGTGACGAATGACGTGCGCGAATTGAATTTCATGATGAATCCAGGTTTTAACCTGGTTATTGGCTCTGGCTGGTTCTTGATTTTGCCCGTTGTTGTCTCGCCATTCATTCACCCACAATTGATCTTGATGCCTCTCATCTTTGTATTTCTGCATGTTTTTGTGCAATACCGCCTTGTGACAAGCGTCTCGCCGATTGCGCAGGAAGTTCGTTCGAGCTTTGGACGTATGAACAGCCGCCTTGCTGAAGCGCTGGAAGGCTTACAGGTAGTCAAGGGTGGTGCGCAAGAGCAGAACGAGGTGAAACGTTTCGAGGTTCTGGCGAATACCGTGCGCGATCATTATGTGCATCAAGGTGAGGTGGAAGCCCGCTACATTTCTTTCTTGTTCCTGGGGTTGACCTTCGTCGGCGCATTGCTACACGCGATCATTCTGTACAATGCTGGAGAGATTCAAACCGGGGATATTGTGGGTTACATTGGGCAGATTTATCTATTCGGTTTCCCCGTGTTTACGTCGCTTTTTGCGCTATCGCGGATTGCTTCCGGCATTGCGAGTGCGCAGCGCATCCTAGATATTATCAAAATCCAGACGGATCTCGACCAGAATGAAGCCGGGTATGTTGGCGAACTCCGGGGTGAAATTGTCTTTGAGGATGTGACCTTTGGCTACAACAAGAGTAACCCGGTGTTGAAGAACATCTCTTTTGAGGTTCAGCCAGGGCAGACGGTTGCACTCGTCGGGCAGACGGGTTCGGGTAAGAGTACCATCACCAAACTCATCAACCGCACCTATGATGCCGATAAGGGTCGTATTCTGGTGGATGGGGTCGATGTGCGCGATTGGACATTGGAGTCGCTGCGGTCACAGATTGGCAATATTGAGCAGGATATTTTCTTGTTCAGCCGGACAATTGCACAGAATATTGCCTTCGGGGATCAACATGCCACGCAGGAGGAAGTCGAAATTGCAGCCAAGAAGGCGCAGGCACATGACTTCATTCTCGATTTTCCAGAGGGCTATGATACGGTCATCGGGCAGCGCGGCGTGACGTTGAGCGGTGGGCAGCGGCAGCGATTGGCCTTGGCGCGTGCTTTCGAGAGTGATCCTCCGGTTTTGATTCTGGATGACAGCACCAGCGCCATCGATAGCGCGACGGAAGACCGCATTCAGAAAGCAATCTGGACGGCAGCGGAAGGCCGTACCACGATTCTCATCACACACCGTCTTTCGCAGATTCGCTGGGCAGATCATATCATCGTCATTCGCAATGGCGAGATTGCTGCACAGGGTACGCACGAATACCTGCTAGAAACGTCTGAAGCCTACCAACGAATCTTCGCCCGCTACGACGAACCTGTATCGGCTTCCAGCAATGGTAGCCATGCAGATGCAGCAGAAAGTGAGTAGAGAACTATGGGTTTCTTCGGGAATCTCGAAGCGGATAAATATGATCGCCAATATGGTGATTTGAAACTCGCCAGTCGCATCTGGGATTATATGCAGCGGTATCGCCGCTGGCTGATCGGAATTGTCATTGGTTTTACAACGCTCTCCATCGTGGCCTCTCTGCGTCCAATCTTGATCTCAGCAGTGATTGATGCACTTGAGGACGGCAGCAATTTTATCTGGCTACTGATGGGCGGCCTGCTCATTTCGGCTGTGATCGAATACATTGCCAACTGGAGCCGCCGCCGCTGGTTGTCTTATACGATTGGCTACATGGTTGCGCAAATGCGCAAAGATTCTTTTGACTCTGCGGTCAACCGTGACCTGGCATTCTACGACCGCAATAAGACAGGGAAGATCGTCAGCCGTATTACCAGTGACACCCGCGAATTTGGCGATGTGCTGCTGTTCACAAGCGACGTTCTTACGCAGCTGATCTCTGTCTTTTTCCTGCTGATTGTCTTGCTCAGTCAGTCGGCACTGCTGACGCTGGTCGTAGTCGGTACGGTTCCTGTCTATTTCATCGCGGCGGTTGGCTTCCGCAATCTGGCGCGTCGTGCGACCCGGCAAGGAGCGCGTGCGATGGCGGTTGTGAATGACAACATCCAGGAAAGTGTGACAGGGATCAGCGTTGCCAAGAATTTCCGCCGGGAATCGATGATTTACGATGAGTTCAAAGAAGTGAATTACCTTTCGTACAACACCAATCTGAAGCGTGGTTTTGTGCTGGCACTGGTCTTCCCCGTGATGAATATGCTGATCGGTTTCTCGATTGGTCTGGTGCTGTATACAGGGGCGAATTCGGTTATTACAGGGGTGATCTCAGCGGGTACATGGTATCTTTTCATCCAGGGTGTGGATCGTTTCCTGTTCCCGGTGATTAACCTGGTCGCGTTCTGGAGCCAGTTCCAGCAGGGACTGAGTGCAGCGGAGCGCGTCTTCGCGTTGATTGATGCCGAAAACAACATCATCCAGAATGATAATCAGCCGGCAGAAGGGCTGCGTGGAGAGATTGAATTTTCCAATGTGAGCTTTGCCTATGATGATGAACAGTGGGTCATGCAAGACTTCGATCTACACATCAAACCCGGTGAAAGTATTGCTTTTGTGGGGCATACCGGGGCAGGTAAGAGTACCGTTGCCAAGCTCACGGCACGCTTCTATGAATTCCAGAAGGGCGACATCCTCATTGATGGCAAAGACATCCGCTCGTATGACCTGTATTCATATCGTGCGCGTCTGGGGATTGTGCCGCAGCAGCCGTTCTTGTTCAGCGGGACGATTATGGAGAATATCCGCTACGCTCGCCCAGATGCGACAGACGAAGAGATTTACGAACTGGCTCGCAGCGTCGGCAATGGCGAATGGCTGGAAACACTGCCGGATGGTTTACAAAGTGATGTTGGGGAACGCGGCGCTCGTCTGAGTATGGGGCAGCGTCAATTAGTCAGCTTGCTGCGCGTGATGATCCAGAAGCCTGCGATTTTCATCCTGGATGAAGCCACCGCCAGCATTGATCCCTTCACCGAAGTGCAAATTCAGGAAGCGATTGAGATGCTGCTGGCGCAATCGACTTCAATTCTGATTGCCCACCGCTTGAGTACTGTCCGCAGTGCTGACCGGATCATTGTGCTGCGCGAAGGTGCCATCATTGAAGAAGGCAGCCATGAGTCACTGATGGAGCAGGGTGGGCATTACGCGGAACTGTACAACACCTACTTCCGTCACCAATCGTTGAGCTATGTCGAAAATGCGCGGGACTTGCTGAGTGATGGCGAAGAATCCGCGCAAAAAGCCATTGGCGATTAGCCTGCAAAAATCATCTATATTCGTAGGGGCATGACCCATGTCATGCTCCACCCCTTTGTATCCCTGCCGCGCAACCCACTCTCTACTTTTTTCGTATTCGGCAGTAGCCACGCCGCAGCACTTTGGGAAGTGTTTGGCTATCCAACCTGCTGCTTCAGCTATATACTGAAGGACGTTGTTCCATGGTAGAACAACCCTAATAAACAGAATGATTGGCATGCATTAGAGTGAGGCTCATGCAAGCACAACTCACAAAACTATCCGAGTGGCTATTAAAGTGGCTGGCAAAATTGGTAGATGTAGTCGGGCGGCTGGTCGTGCGTGCGGTTGCCTTACTACAACAATTTTGGGCTTGGTATCGCAGTATCAACTGGCCTACAATTCCCCTGACCCCGCTGCAATGGGTGCTGCTGTTCTATACTATCTTCGGCATTCTATTCCTGGTATCCACGCCGATCTTTGAAGCATCTGACGAGCGCTGGCATTTCGGCATGGTGGAGCATCTGGCAGAGAACAATTTCCAACTTCCAGAGCAAGACCTGGAAGACCTGGAGGCCGCGCAAAGTACAATCTACCGCCAGGAAGCCAGCCAGCCACCGCTGTACTACTGGGTCTCGGCGCTCATCACCCTGCCCATTGATCTTGATGACTCTGACCAATACCGCATCGTGAACCCCCATGCACAGACGGGTAATCCGTTGAGTTGGGGCAACAAAAATATGTTCATGCATGAGGGCGTGGAGTTGAGTGGCACGCCGCTGGCAGTCTATGTGTTACGCATACTCGGTCTGGCGATGGGCGCGGTTACAGTCTGGGCTGTGTATAACACGGCGAAGATTGCCGCGCCGCATCGTCCGCCGGTAGCCATTGTTGCCGCTGTGTTGACGGCCTTCAATCCGATGTTTTTGTTCATCGCTGCTTCGGTGAACAATGACAACCTGGTGATTATGCTGAACAGCCTCGCTATCTGGCTGGCGCTGCTGACCATGCGTGATGGATTCGACACACGGCGCAGTTTGCTGATTGCCTTGCTGATTGCGCTGGCTGCGTTGACCAAACTCAGCGCCCTGGTGCTGGTTCCGGTGATTGCGCTTGGTGCGCTGTGGGTGGCGCAGCGTGATAAGAATTGGCGCGGACTGCTGATTCTTGGTGCTTCGATGCTCATCTTCTGGGCAGTGATCGCTGGATGGTGGTATCTACGCAACTTGACCCTGTACGGTGAGTTATTCGGCACAGCGACGATGGCAGCCGTTGCGGGGCCGCGTGATGGCTTCACTTTCGCTACATTGCTGAACGAATTTCAGGGCTTCCGGCTCTCCTACTGGGGAGTCTTCGGTGGCTTCAATATCCTCACCAGCGGCTTCTTCTATGCCTTGATGGATTTTGCAGTCTTCATGGCTATCTTCGGTGTGCTGTTCCTGGTGGCACAGTTGGTATCCATCCGCGATTTCAGCTATGCTCGGCGCGAACTGACCAGCGTTCTATTCCTGCTGGGGATTTTGCTGGTCGGTCTGCTGGCGTTCTTCTCCTGGACTTCGCAAACTTTTGCATCGCAGGGGCGCTTGCTCTTCCCATATATGGCAGCCATCAGTCCGCTGCTGGCGATTGGCTTCAGCGAGGTGATCTGGTGGTTGTTGTTCCTGCTCAGTCCGCCGGATCGTTCCTTCATCCGTGCAGAAGAAGCGGTGCCGGAAGGTGTCCTGCGCGAATCATTGCAGTGGCCTCTGCGTTTCCTGGGTGTCTTTGCCTTGTTGATCCCGCTGTTGACCATTGCGCCGCAGTATCGTCCACCCGAACCACAGACGACACTGGCTGATGACTATACATCGGTCTATGCACGGTACGGAGATATTGAACTGATCGGCTATGACACGATTGACCGCCGTTATTTCCCTGGCGAGTCGGTTCGCGTGACGCTCTACTGGCGTGTGTTGGAGCAATCAGAAGAAGATTACAGCCTGGGCATTGTGCTGGTTGATCCGGTTGGTAATCCTCTAGGAAGCATTGATACCTACCCCGGCGCGGGTACGCTGCGGACAAGTACCTGGCAAGAAGGCGCAATCTATGCGGATACCTACGAAATCCGCATTGGGCGTGTTTCCGATGCACGGTATCCGCTGCGGCTGCTGGTGAATTGGTACGATGAGACACCGGAAGATCGCCTGGAAATTGTCAGCCGGGATGATGCTGCGCTGGATAGTGTGCTGCTGAATGTAGGGGCGTTGGTCAGCGCCAGCCCCACCGCAGGCAGCTTGATTGCTGGTGTATCCCTGTCCGATGTGGAATCAATCGAACGGGACTTTGAGGGCAAGCTGAGGTTACTGAGTTTCTTGCCCACGCCAGAATTTGTCATTGATGTGCAGTGGGAAACAGCACAGACCCCTGAGTCGGATTACACCGCCTTCATGCATATTGTGAATGCGGAAGGCGAATTGGTGGGGCAGTCGGATGTTTTCCCCATTTTGCCGACGCATTACTGGCGCTATGGCGAACGCTATGTCATCACCCACGCTGTGCGTTTCTTTGATGACACGCTGCCAGAAGGGGTGTATCAGGTAAATGTGGGGTGGTATCTGAACGACGGTAAAGATTTCCCGCGTTTGTTGATCCAACCGAATACTGAACAGCAGCAATCAGCCTACACCCTGTTTGAGTTCTCGGTGACGGAAGGCGGCGACATCGTGCTGCCAGAGTTCGAGATTGATGAACTCACGGAAGAACCGGGATTTGAAACGATCCCGGAACCCGTCGTGACGATCCCGGCGCAGGATGCCGAAGCAACAGCCGAAACCACCGCAGAACAGTAACCTTCGCGCCTCTATTCTTGAAGATCAATTACGGTGTGGTCAGCAATGGCTGCACCGTTTTCATCTATAACCATTGCGTTAATGTAACGGGCTTCGTTGGCATTTCCCAGGCGATACAGGAAAATATGCAGCTCGGCTGTGTTTGCTGGTACAGGAACATGCATCCAGGTCAGCAGACGATCTCCTGCGCACCAGTGCCGCCCGTGCCAGAAAGTCGTATCGGCCTGCCCCAATTTATTGCCATCTTCGTCGTAAAAATGCACCCCATATTGATAATCCAGTCCTGGGTTTGGTGCGGGTAACTGCCATTCCAGCAGGGCGATATTTTCATCCAGCGCGTACCCGGTCAACTGCACATCCCCTTCATAGTGTGCTGGCTCGATAGCGATAGGCTCCAGGCCATCCCACTGCGGAGCTGCTTCCCAGAGATGTACAAAGTAAGTTTCTTCTTCCGAACGTGCCGGGAAGACTAGAGGGTCATCCGTCAGATACAGCCTGCCAATGCCATCTTCTGGCATATTCGGCGCTTGCAAGGCCGCGAATTCGCCATCAGGAAAGACCGCATAGCCATCCCCCACCAGGGTACGGACGCAGCTTGCGGTATCGCGCAGCAGCACAGGCCACACAGCCGACTCATGGTGCAAATCCCAGGACATGCCATCACTGAGTACGATGACATCATCATAGCTGGATAAGGTTTCTTCGGCATTGTGCAGGTAATGCAGCGGAACGGTGAAGCCGGGATAGGCAATTTCGACTTCATCCACGAAGCGCAGCGCCCCGCGCCAGTAAATCCCCTGGGTGAGCAGCAGCAGCAGATACGAAGCCAGAATAATCGAGCGTCCGTAAGGCTGCGCGGGAACCACCTGCGCCAGCCATGCCACGCCAATCCCTGCCAGCAGCATCAGCGCAGGAATGCTGGCGATGAAGTAATGCGGATACACGCCCGCCCATTGCGGGATCAATGCCAGAGCCGGAAGATATGCCCAGGCGAAGAGCAGCGGCGCAGTGATTCGGACTTTTTTACGCCAGAGCAAGCCTGTTCCCAGGAGAACCATCATGCCAATCAACCACCAGAGCGCCAGGGGTGGCACAACAGCATTCATTTCGGCTTGCTGCTGCGGTGCAACCCAGGTTTCTAATCCAAGCCCGGTGGTGAGATAGGTCAGGTATTCCAGGGATTGCAGCGAGAAAGCCTGCGTTTCATCCGCTAAGGTGCTGACTGCTCCCGGACGGACTTGCCCCGGATTGCGCTGATAGGTTTGCCAGAAGCCAACGGCATAGGGCAGCATCACCAGCACGCTGAAAATTCCGCTGATGAACAGTGCCCGCCAGGAGATGCGCCGCCAACCGATCCCCACCAGCACCAGATAGACAGGAACCAATGCCCAGGCCGCGAAGTGAATCTGAAAGGCGAAGAGCAGTACCGGCAGCGTGAAGACCTGCGCCCATTCATAGCTGGTCAGTTGCCAGCGTGGATGCTCTATTTCGCTGCGGTGCTTTGCTTCCCAGAATCCGTATAAGCCCAGCAAAATTCCCAGAAGCACAAACGGCGTATGGAAATCCTGCGCCCAGATTTTGCGGCTGTAGAGCGCTGCCCAGGGACTGAGGGCATAACTCAAGCCTGCCACCAATGCCACGGTGCGCCCGAAGTAGCGCTGACCGATGAACCACAGCAGGCCAACCCCAACCACATTCAAGCCCATCACGAAATAAATCGCGGTCATGGGGTTGCTATCGAAGAAGAAGGGTAGTGCCATGACGTAGACACTCGTCGGCGGATTCGGGATGCCAACAGAGGAATTGATTCCCGTCACAGGGAAATATTCACCCGCTGCCATGTTCTGCGCCAACGTGGAGAGCATGGCATCATCATGGAAAAATTCGACAATTCCAGACTGACCGAAACGCACCACTGCCGCACACAGCAGCACCAGCGCCAGAATCATCCAATCACGGCGTTTGATGGGGTTTATGGTGAGCATGAGTTTTCTTCAAGTGGTAGCAAAATACGGTTATCGGGTAGGGCTTGGGTGTTTTGTGTCGCAGGCAGGCGCTCGATTGTATCGCGGGTGTAGAGGCCGATGGCAATTTGCGTGATTTCCGGCGAAGCTGGCAGCGTGCGAACTTCATGCAGATGCTGCCCCGCAATCCACAACGGCGAAGGATAATTCTCGTCGAAGGGTGCGCCGTCGCCCTGGGTCACAATATCGCCGTTGGCATCCAGACCATGCACCATCACCACCAGTTCACGATCTGTTGTGCCGATGGTCTGCCAGTGGAGATCAATATTGTACTGGTCATTTACTGGCGTGATAGAAGCGCAGTTCAACTGCATTACATCCCCAAAGCGCACATCCAGCACTTCCGCAGCGCGGTCTTCGCTGGTATCTATTCGTATGACAGCATCCAGCGTGAGCCGTTCGCTGCCATCTTCCAGGTGCAAAATGCCATCTTCACCCCTTAGCTGTACTGTGATGCGTCCCACATAGGGCGGTGGTTCATCGCTGCTCAATTCCAGCAGGTGAATATCCCGCGCAAAGCGATCCGGCGAAAACGTGGAAAATTCCCCGGCGCTGGGTTGCAGCGGCGCACTCACTGCCCAGGCCGATGTTTGCGTCCAGTTCACAAACTGCACAATCGGTTGATAATTATTCTCCAGCATTTCTGGTGTATACCAGTAGAGATGAAGTTGCAGCGGCTCACCGGGGCGAATTGTATTTTCGTGCAGCGTATAGCCAAGCAGCGTCAGGCCATTTTCAAAGCGTGCGCCGATGGGTGTTTCCATATAGTGCGGCGCAGTGGGTGGCGATTGGATTTGCAGCCAGCCGTTGGGCTGAAGGACGTATTGGTTTGCCAGCGCCAGCAGCACAATTCCCGCCATGAGGCCGCTTGCCAGCAGCGGCGAAAGTTTTCCCTCATGATTTGGTGTGGGCTGTGGTTTCCCCAGGCGCAGCAACCCCAAAGTGACAATCACGCTAACCAGCGAAATCAGCGCGGCTACATGCTGTGTTGGCGTGCCGACATATTCCAGCGTGACGAGGTGTTCGCCTGCGGGTAAATCCAGCGTAATCAAGCCGATTTGCGCATCAGGGGTTATGTCGGCTGGCTGACCATTGACGGTTGCCTGCCAGCCAGGGAAGTAATACTGCCGGAAGCGGACAGCACGGTCTTCATCCGTGGTTACACGCAAGGTATTCGCGCTGATATTCTCGTAGCTGAGTCCTTGCCAGTTCAGCGCAGCAATATCCCGCCCGAACACACGCAGGTGAAACGGCTCTTCGATGTAGCGTTCCGGGTCTGTCGGAACATCTAAGAAAATGCGATCTCCCCAGACGGGGTTAAATTCATTGTAGGATACCGTGCCCCAGGTGCGGGCGGATTCCTCATGGCGGATTTCATCCAGCGCCGAGATATTCTCCCAGTTCAGCCAGGCATCATAGGGCTTGGTGATGGGCAAAACCTGCGCAATCACCAGCAGCATCCCGGCAAGCATCCCCGCGAACTGCCATTTTTTCGGCAGCAGCAAGAGACTCGCCCCGCCGAGCATCCCCACCAGAATTGCACCCACGCGCAGCAGACGCGCCGGGAAGCGCAAGTTTGCGAATCCGGGAATGGCTAACCATAGGGGCAGCGAAGGCCGCAGCAGCATAAACACCAGAAATCCCAGGCCAATTGCCAGCAGCAGCGCCATGCTGTAGCGCCTGCGCCGGATCAGCCCAACAATTCCCAACAAGCTCAAAATCCCGCCAGCAAGTCCCAGGGTGCGCGGCAAATCCAGGTACAAATCGGTGCGATCCAGCAGGCGAGGCCACGCGAAGACTTCACCCAGGGGCAGGAACTGCGCGACGAGGTAATTATACGTTTCATCAATCCCGCCAGAGATCAGCACATGACGCAGTTCGAGCAGCGTCGGCAGCAGAAAAATTGCGGCGAGTCCGGCACTGAGCAGCATCCCACCGCCAATCATCAGCCAGCGGCGAAGGATTTCGCGCCCGTTCGATTTCGCATAGCCAATCGACAGCACAAAGGCCAGCGGAGCCGCAAACAGTGCGCTGATATACATCATGGGGGTATGCGTCAGAATCAGCGCCGCGAAGGTCAGTGCAATGGCTGCCATGCCGCGCATGGTAGGTTGTTTCGCTGTGGCGATGATGCTCAGGAAGTACCAGGGAATCACCGCTGCGGCGACAATCTGCGCGAGGCTTCCTTGCCACCAGACTTCGTAAATGCGCGAAGGCGCATAAGCCCATAGTGCGGCTGCAAGCAGCGCCGCCGGAATCGGCAAAAATCGCCGCGAGAGCAGGTACATACCCAGGCTGCCCAATGACCAAGCCAGCGTCTGCACCAGATTATAAGCAGTGGTGATATGCAATCCGGTGAGTTCCAGCAAGGCGGTGATATAGGTAGCTCCCGGTGCGTAAAAATTAAAAATCGGGTAGCCGTAGCCTAGGTGCAAATAGCTAATCCAGCGAGGCCAGAGATTGCCTTCTGCCAAAGCCAGCGACATCGCATGAACGCGATGCACATGCACAGCGACATCTGCCCCGGCTGCGATGCCATCCCCCAGGGTAGGCAGGGCGGCAATCAGCGGCAGCAGCAAAGCGACCAGGATGCCCCAATCAAATTGTCGGCGTGCGGTGGTTTCCATGCGTATCCTTCTATGAACGGCATGGCAGTATAGCAATCACGCTATGGGGTGACAATGCCCATAGCATTTGCGCATGAGTCAATGGCATCCAAACGATTTGAACCACAAAGTCACAAAGGACACAAAGAAAACCGTAGGGGCGATCCGCCGGATCGCCCAAAATATGTTTACTTTATTGTTTTCTCTGTTTTTTCAAGCCTCTGCGTTGGTACGGTTTCGACCTTATGGAATTTGGTACGATTACGGTTGCGCATTGCAAAAGCCCTACAGCCTCACTATAGTTCCCGGCGCAATCATCGGAGAGAGGCGCAACAGATGCCGTTCAACACCATGCAGCAGAGAACACGGAATTTTGTGGCGCATCCGGTGCCGCAAGCGCTGCTGATATTGACGCTGCTGTGGTTCTTGTTCTTCTGGCGTATCTTCACCCCGGCTGCCGAAGATCGCGTGATCTTCAACCAGGAAGGCGATTTCATCCTGCACTTCTATGCGCCGATTGCCTATCAGGTTGAACGCTTCTGGGATGGTGAAGTGCCCCTCTGGAATCCCTACAATTACGGCGGGGAACCATCTGCCGCCAATATCCAGAATGGAAGCTTCTACCCGCTGCGCTATCTATCTGCGCTGATTGCAGGCCGTGACAATTACACCTTCCAGGCCTATCAAACGGAAACCGCTTTTCACTACTGGCTGGCGAGCTGGTGGATGTTTTTGTTTCTCTGGGTGCATTTTCGGCGGCGCTGGTTGGCGCTGATTGGCACGGTGTTTTTCGCCTACAGCGGCTATATGACCAGTTATCCCATGCTGCAAGCCAGCACCATTGCCACCGAAGCCTGGTTTCCGCTGGCACTGCTCGGCGTGTATCTGAGCATCACGCGGGAAAAATGGGGCTGGTGGGGTACTGTGACTGCTGCACTTTCTGTTGCGCTGATGCTGCTGGCGGGCAGGCCACAGGCGGCGTTTTACCTAATCAGTGTGACGATGTTGTATTTATGGTTTCTGGGGTGGCAGCAAAAAGTACCCCTATTCGGCATCCTCTGGCGTGGATTCATCATCGTTGCGGCGGGGGCGGGGCTGGCAATGATCCAGCTTTTGCCGATGGCGGAATTACTGGTACATTCTTATCGCTTCGGTGAATATGGTTTTCTGGATAAGGGCAGCGGTTTTGCCCTGGCGGAACTGCGCGGCCTGCTGCATCCGAGCTTTTACCAGGTATGGTCACCCCTGTATATCGGTGTGGCTGGTTTCTTGCTAGCGATAGGGGCTGTTATTCAGGTGAAAGAGACGGCAGTGCGCTTCTGGCTGCTGCTTGGCGGTGGTGCGCTGCTGCTATCTTTCGGCGCGAATACGGTTGCCTTCGATCTCGTCTACAATTTCATCCCCGGCTTTGATCTGTTTCGCAATCAGGAACGGCTGGTTTCGCTGGTGATTTTCGCGCTCATCATGCTGGCGATGTACGGTTTGCAATCATTCGCAGAAGAAGGCAATACAAAAATTCTGCGTCGATTGAGCTATGGCTATGCAGTTCTCTGGGGGCTGATCTTCCTTCTTGTGAGCATCGCACAGGGGCTGAATTCACAGCAGGCAGAATTGTGGGAAGCAGCGAATGTCTTTGGCTTTGTGGCCTTGATTGCGCTGCTTTTCGCGTTGTGGAATCACTTCGCGCAGCCGAAAACGCATCTGGCAGGTGGCCTGTTGCTGCTGCTGATAGTGCTAGATTTGTTCACTGTGGGTACGCGCTCGGTAAATTTTGTGCCGGATACGCCGCAGAATCGTATTGTGCTGGATGAAGTGCTGCAACCGTTGCGCGATATTCCAACCGATGGAGTTTTCTGGCGCGTGGATGGGGCAGCCGGATTGCAGGGGCGCGGGATTTTGTTCGGCATCCCGGATATTTATGGCCTCGGTGGGATTTCACTGGCAGCACCGGAAGAACTCTATTCGCTGCCTGTAGATCGCCTCTGGGAGATTTTTGCCGTGCGCTATGTCACAGTCAGTGATCCACTGCCAGAGGGGGTTTCGCTGGAATTACTCGGTTATGGGCGCAATTACGATGGCGAAGAATACCAACTTCTGGAATTGAACGATTCCCGTCCGCTAGCGTATTTGATTTATGATTACCGGGTCGCGTTGGAAAACCCCTTCTTCGCACGGGAGATGATGGCAGATGCACAGGTTGATCTGCGCGAGATGGCGATCACAACTCAGCCGTTGCCCTTTGATTTGCCAGGAGATCGTCCGGAAAATAGCGAAGTCACAGAGTTGCAGATTCATTCGCCGGAGCATCTGAGTATGATGGTTTCCACCAGCGAGAATGCACTGCTGACTGTATCGCTGGTGAATTATCCGGGCTGGCGCGTGACGGTGAATGGTGAACCTGTTGGCATTGTCAATACCTACGCGGGCTTGATTGGGGTGCCGATGTATCCGGGTGAGGATCAGCAGGTCGAGGTACGTTTTGTGTCGGATACGCTTAATGTCGGCGCGGTGATTAGTGGAATTACGGGGCTGCTGTTGGCCTTGGGGACGGTTTTTCTTGCCGTATATCGTAGGGGCGATTCATGAATCGCCCCTACAGTAGATAATTTAATTTTCCAACTCGATTGCCATGGCGACAGCTTCGCCACCACCCAGGCACAAGGCTGCAAGACCCTTCTTCAGGCCGCGATCTTGCAGGGCATGAATGAGTGTGACCAGCACACGCGCACCACTCGCACCCAATGGATGACCCAGGGCAATTGCGCCACCATGAACGTTGATCTTCTCCAGCGGGATGGACATGCCATCGCGTTCGAGGCCGCGCATATCCGCCAGCACCTGTGCGGCAAAGGCTTCGTTGAACTCGTAGAGATCAACTTCGTCATGAGTCCAGCCAGCGCGAGCCAATGCCACCGGAACAGCCTTCACCGGCGCATAGAAAATCCACTTGGGATCCATCGCAGCCTGCCCATAGCCGACCACGCGAGCGATGGGTTGATGCCCTTTCTTTTCAGCATATTCGCGGCTGGCGACAACCACAGCAGCGGAACCATCGTTCAGGCCGGGAGCATTCCCCGCTGTCACCTGACCATCTTTTTCAAACGCAGGGCGCAAACCAGCCAACGCTTCAACAGAGGTATCCGGGCGAATCGGTTCATCGCTATCAACAACGATTTCACCTTTGCGCGTCTTGATGGTCACGGGCGCAATTTCTGCCTTGAATTTGCCTGCTTCGGTGGCTTCTGCCGCCAGCTTGTGGCTGCGATAGGCGAACTCATCCATCTCTTCGCGGGTGACTTCAAGCTGTTTGCCGATGAATTCCGCTGCATTGCCCATCATCCATTCGTTGAAGGTGTCGCGCAGACCATCGACTTCCAATGCATCTTCCATCGTCACGCCGCCGAATTTTGCTCCAGCTCGCACGCGAGACATGTGTGGGGCGTTGCTCATGCTCTCGACACCGCCAGCCAGATACAGGTCACCGTCTTCTGCTTTGATTGCGGAGGATGCCAGCATGACGCTCTTGAGGCCGCTGCCACATACTTTATTAATCGCTACACCGCCGACGTGATCCGGGATGCCCGCATTGATGCTGATCTGGCGTGGGAGTGCCTGCCCAACCCCGGCGCTGACAACATTGCCAACCAGTACTTCATCAACATCGTTCGCGTCAATACCACTGCGTTCAACGGCTGCACCGAAGGCAACCTGTCCCAATTCAGCGGCGGAAAGCGGAGCAAGTACACCCATCAATTTCCCCTGTGGGGTGCGGGCTGCGCCCAAAATTACAGGTTCACGAACATTTTTATCTGCCATCAGGAAACCCTTTGTAATGTCTCTTCTATTGTGAGATGAGTAAATGCAAAAGCCTTGCACGAATTTACTTGCATCATAACACAGAGCCTCGTTTTTCTGTGTGGGGTACAATGGCTATATGCATTTCAGATTGGTTTGGAATTGAGTAGAACAACGATGCGATTAATACGGCTTGTTTGTGCTTTTTTGATGCTGGTTGTGGCGATGCTCTTACCACTCGCTGCGCAGGAAAATGAAACAACCCCGGCAACTGATGCCGAGTCTACGGAGTTTGATCCGTTTCCTCTGACGGCAACGGAGATCATCCGGCAGGCAACCGCCCGTGCAACGGTTTTTGTGACCATCCCACCCACAGTGACCGCGACCCCGCTGGATGCACAATCAGCCTTAGAAACACCGGAAGCCACCGAAGAAACAACAATCCCTGATGCTGAACCCTCTACAGACGATGATGCTCTGGTGCTGACGTTTGTCGCCTTTGGTTTTTTGTTCGTGATACTGGGGGTTTTTGGCTATGTCGTTGCGACAACATCCAGTGTTCGGGGAGGGTGAGGGGATGACTCTGGCATCAGAAAGTATTGCTCAGGCATTTGCAAATCAGCGTGCAGTTCGCTTTTTTGAGTCGGTGGAAAGCAGCAATGATTTGGCGATGCAGTGGCTACGAGAGGGTGCAGCAGCCGGAAGTGCCATCATTGCCGATGAACAGCGCAAGGGGCGCGGACGCAAAGGGCGCATCTGGTATACGCCGCCGGGGGTGGCGCTGGCAGTTTCGGTGATCTTGCGGCCTATTCCGGCTTTCGCCAGCCGCAGCAGCATTGTGGGCGCATTGGCGGTATATGACGTTTGCCAGCATGTGGGGCTGGAGGATGTTGGCATCAAGTGGCCCAATGATGTACAGGTGAGCGGCAAGAAAATTTCGGGCATTTTGCCGGAAGCCGTCTGGGATGGGGAACAACTTCTCGGTGTGGTACTGGGTATGGGTGTGAATGTGCGCAATGAATTTGACGAGGAACTGGCGCAAACCGCAACCAGTATTGAAGCATCGTTGGGTAAGTCTGTGGATCGCCTGGAATTACTGGTGCATTTGCTGGAACGTGTGGATGAATGGGCGGGACGCATGGGGCGGGATGAAATCATCGCCACCTGGAGAAGCCGCCTGAACACCCTGGGGCGTGAGGTGAGCATACAGGAAGGCAGCAGCCGAATCGTGGGTGAAGCGGTGGATGTGGATGCGGATGGCGCATTGCTGATCCGAATCACGGATGGTAGCATTCAGCGCGTGCTGGCGGGCGATTTGGTATTTTCGTCACTGGCTTAATTTTTGGTTGTGCGAGGATGATGAGCATGGTCAAGCTCGATTGGGATATTGAGAGCGAAAAAGGGCGCAGCCAACTTCATAAAGAGAACCCGAAGGGACGGCGCAGCCGGAGCCGCACAGTGTTTCGCTTGCTGCTGGTGGTTGGTGTATTCCTGGCAATCGTCGGTCTGGTAGCCTTCTTAATCCAGCAGCGCTGGACGCAGGTCAATGATCGCCTGGAAGAATTGTTGGTGCAAACGGTGCAATCTGAAGTGGCAGCACTGCGCATCGGCAATCTTGAGAACTTCCTGGAAATTCAACGCAGCGCTTCAGATGATTGGTATCTTGCCCAGCAGAATACATTTCAGCAATACCAGCAACTCAATGCGACATCGGACGTGGTATTGACCGGGCATGTCATGGATACCACCATTGATGGTCAGCGCGGACGGGTGCAGGTCGAAGAGATCATTGATGGCGTACCGTATGTTCGCACCTGGTTCTACTGGCGCTATGATGAAATTGTGGACGAGACCACAGGCGAAATCCTGCAAGATGGTGGCTGGCATCACGTTCCACCGGATTATACGTTCTGGGGCGAACCTGCTACCCTGGAAACAGAACGTCTCACGATCCGCTACCGAGAACTGGATGCGGCTGTGGCGAGTGCTATGCAGTCTCAGATGCAACGTTGGTTGGATGATATATGTTCTCTTTTCAACTGTGAAACACTCCCGATGCTGACCATTGATATTATCCCGGACGCACAGCTTACGGTGAATTGGGCAACTAATGAGCAAAACGCCTGGCAGATGGTAATCCCTTCACCCTATGCAGGCCGCGCCCGCGCTGACCAGCCATTTGATCAAGATTTGAA
Organism: uncultured Anaerolineaceae bacterium; assembly: GCA_964455365.1. Classification (GTDB taxonomy): domain Bacteria; phylum Chloroflexota; class Anaerolineae; order Aggregatilineales; family Phototrophicaceae; genus JAUZRW01. The sequence continues at coordinate 93,243 of CAYVVZ010000001.1, forward strand.
GATTGATGTTGCCGTGTTACTGGCACAAAGAGTTGTTGATTGGCGACTTGCGGAACGCCTGCCACAATATCCCAGTGATGCATTTTATTTGCGCAATGCAACCGCGACATGGCTAGCGGGGCGTTTCTTGCAAATCCGCACGGATGCCTATTTGATGGAGAGCCTCACGCAGAATTACGGGGAAACGATCATCCCGCAGTTGCTTTCGATTATGCAGCCAGCAGATAGCATCGCCGTGTTATCCACCGTGACAGGTGTCTTCCCGTTGAGCAGCCTCAATGTTGATTGGCGGGACTTTGTGGCGTGGCGATTGGCGACTGAAGACGAATTGATCCAGGCACGGGATGAGTCCAACTGGCAAGCTTTTTATGACATGAATGATCCTGGACTGCGTGATATTGCCTATGGGCGCTTCAATACCGGACTGACGACCAATACCCAGGAAATCCTGGACGTAGTTTCCACAACGAATGAAAGTAGTGTTGCGCAATTGCAGGTTACGGTGCAGGTGCTTTCTAACGGGGAAGTGCAGCAGCGCGTCGTGACATTCTCTCTGTTGGATAATGCCTGGAGACGTGCGAACTGAGTATCGGGCAATGATTGTGACTTTGAGTATACTGGGTTGCAAATAGGCATCCGGGAATGGAGCAAGCTATATGAGCGATATGGATGATCTGCGTAATTTAACGCTGGATGATGACTATCCGGCAGAGGGCGATTTACCATTCGAGCTAGGCCCCGAACTTGGGCAGGCACAACCCACAACGAATCAGAAGTTCCTGGGCATGACGGCTGCACAGCGGGCTTTTCTGGCCTTGATGCTATTCTTGAATGTGGTTGTGATTGGCCTGGGATTGCTGGTTGTAACCGGGCGTTTTGCGCTGTAAGTGTTGGGGTCTGTAGTTCATCATGTGCAGGGGCGACCCAGCGAATTTCACACATCAAGATAAGAATTCATGGTTCTTGTTTCAGGCGTTTTCGGGCAAATGTACCTCACCCCTAAATCCCCTCTCCATGTGGAGAGGGGACTTTCCCGGCCTGCCCTGACAGGTTTTGCTCCCCCTCGCCGGACGGAGAGGGGGACGGGGGGGTGAGGTGAAAAATGCGAGAGTACCGCCATGCCCACGACAATAGAGGCTAAACCTGATGGCAATGATTCATGAATCGCCCCTACGAACATATTGCTATTCTGTGTTCGGTTGCAGGATCAATACGCTGCTGGCGTTTTCTTCTACATCCTCGCGTTGCCAGAGCATCGGATGATATTCAATCATGCGCCAATCATCGACCATATCCGCATAGTGCGGGCTGTATGGGTGTCCGCTTTGTCCCGTTGTGTGAACGGTCACGCTGTTGTTCAGGTCGGAGAAGTCAAGAATCATGCGCATGGAAGGCAGCGTGATCACTTCGTAACTACCGGATGATGCTGACCAGCGTGTGGCATTCACAATGGCGGGGCCACCACTGGAAGCCACAGGGCCAAAGTTCACAATATCTTCAATCAGGCTAATGCCACTGAGACCTAGCGGATTGCTGACGAAGGTTGCGGTGTGCAGGGTTCCCCATGCCCATGCATCACGGTTTTCGCCCATCAGATCAATGGCTTCTGCGTGCGCTTCTGTGAAGGAACGGATCAAAATCTCGTCGGGTGTTTCCACAACATCCGCCGTAGCAGCATCATCCCACCAGGGATTTTCTGGATCATCCACAATTTGTGTGGTCGTCAGCATGTTGCTGCCGTTGCCGCTGGCATCTGTGATGTCGCCTGTCTGATCTTCATAGAGATTGTTCATCAAGCGCGTCCAGAAAATGCCAAAGAGCGCTGCCTGTGGGCTATCCATGTGCATCTGATAATCCCAATCCAGCATCCAATCCCGCGCTTCATTGAGCGTTTCATCACCCATGTCGAGGTCGCGCAGTGCCGGAGTGAGTTCTTCCGCGACGATCATCTTGTTATCACCATGAATCATCTGGAAAGTTTCAAAGCTGTGGGGGATGTTCTCTTCCAGCAGTTCCACAATGCGCTGACCACGATAGCCTTGCGCCCAGCGATACGCGAAAACGTAATGTGCATCTTCGCCATATTCGTCTGCGAGTTCGCTGGCGAGATAATCATAATATTCCTGCGGAACTAACGCTTGATTAGCGGTTGCGATCCAACCGCGTTCCGGGTTGTAGATGCTGGGAAGCAGTTCAAACGGCACAAAACCCAACCACTCGGATTCATCTGTGGCTCCATCCAACGGACTTTTGCCATTGTTGCCAGCCGGACGTACTGGAACCTGTCCTGGAGCCTGATAACCAATGTTGCCTTCTACATCTGCATAGACGAAGTTCTGCGCCGGAACATTCCAGAGCCGCAGCGCGTCGCGGAATTCTTCCCAATTGCTGGCAGTATTCAGCAGTAGAATCGCTTCCACCAGGCGACTCGGCTCATATGCAGTCCAGCGCAGGGCAATCGGGTCTTCGTTGTTGAAGCCGAGGATTTCCCCGGTTTCCTCATCAATCTGGTTGTCATTGATGATGGGGCCTAAGTGTGTTTCGCGGGTCTGGATTGTGATCGGTTCTGCGCCATCCCCGAAGCGAATTTCTTCTTCGTAGACGGTCAGATCACGCCATTCACCATTCCACTCGTATTGCAGGGGATTCTCAGGATTGATGGTGATCTCGTATACATCCATCACATCCCAACCAACATTGGTCACACCCCAGCCGATGTTGTCATTGTGTCCGACCACAATACCCGGTGATGCGGCAAAGGTGAAGCCGCGCACATTGACTGGACATTCTTCACTGACAGGCTGGCAATGAAGGCCGATTTCGTACCAGATGGACGGCATTTGAATCCCCAGGTGTGGATCATTTGCCAGAAGCGGCATACCTGTTTCGGTCAGTTCGCCAGAGACAACCCAGTTATTACTGCCGAGGCCATCCCCATCCCCGAAGATCAACCCAATGTTGTCATCAAAGTTACCTGCAAGCTGTGTATTGGCATACGAGAAATCTGTAGCAGCAGCCGTTGTTGCGGGCAGGGCAGTCGTAGAAGCACTTTCAGGCATATCTTCGGGCTGCAAGATGGTTGGTTTTTCGCCATAGGGGAAATCTGGGAAGTAGGTATCTGCCATCTCCGCGCCCAATTCCGCGACCATTGCACCATAAGCTCGGTCAGTGCCCTGTGTGTTACTCAAATCCCAGGCCATGACCTTCGTCCAGACAACAGTATCCAGCGGTGTCCAGGGCATGATGGGAATATCTACGCCCGTAACGCCGAGGATGTTGTATTCGAAAGCCAGTTCAGAGGCAGGGCGGCTTTCGATGTAGGCGTTCACACCATCAGCAAATGCTTGCAACTCAGCAATCACTTCTTCGGGCAAGACTTCCAGGTCGCGTTCGGCGGCACGCCGCCAGCCAGTCGTGCGGATGAAAACATCGGTTCCCATCAGCGAGTCAGTTTTCCCGGTCAGTTCTTGTAATTCACCACGCCCGGTGCGCCGGAAGAATTCCATCTGCCACCAGCGATCCTGTGCCTGCACATAGCCCTGTGCAAAGCGCAGATCATACATATTGCTGGCGTAGATATGTGGGATGCCATACTCGTCACGGAAGACTTCCACTGCACCATCGAGGCTCTGTGCATTGAGCGTACCTTCAGCCTGGGGTAGAGGGCCTTGCGTCCAGCGATTGAAGGTGAAGGCTCCGAATGCGACCAGAATGATAACGATCAGAAGAATTCCTAGAAAGATGTTGCGCAGTATTTTCATCGAGTAATCCTTAAGTACAACAAGCTGTATATTTTTGGTCGCACTGTTGTACCGCAATCTGTTGAGCAAAGCGATAGATGAATGAGGATGGATTAGAATACTTGTGGCTGAGTTGTCAATCTTAATTTTTGCGCAGGTGAATTCATGCTATTGTGTGGGTATAAGCTTAAGGTTCATGGAGGAAGCATGATGGAAACAATGATGACAGTTGTTCTTGGATGGATTTTGGTCTCAATTCCGGTCAGCCTGGCAGTGGGTGGATTTATTGCCTTTGCTTCGCGCAATGTGGAAAGCAGCAATGTTGTACCGATGCCAGCTACTCGCACCAGCACCAAGCCAGCGAAAGCACGCAAGGGCGCATAATCCCGCGCCCTCAATTGATTTCCAATTCAGTCCAGGGCATCCAGTTCAATTTCGATGCTCTCGCTATACTGCTGTGCAAGTTCAGCATTGTTGCCATCGGGTGCTAACGCAAGATACATCTGAAAATCTGCCAGGGCTGCTTCACGCTCTGCCCGTGTGTAGTACAGAATCCCACGCTCAAAATAGGCCGGGGCGTGATTCGCATCAAATTCTAGCGCGGTGTTGAAATCCGCCAGCGCCGCATCCCACTCATACGTCAGCAGCACAATCTCCCCACGCAGGGTATACAACTCTGCGAATTTGCTTTCTTCTACGCCCATCTCCTCCGCCAATGCCAGCGCTGCATCTACGTTTTCAATAGCAAGGGTGTAGTCAAAAGTGAGGGCGTGAATCTGTGCGCTGTTCTGATAGAGCCTGATTACCTCCTCAGAGTGTTCCGTTTCACTTTGCTGAATAATCATTGCCATGACCTCCTGCGCTTGCTCCGGTTCCCCTAGCTGAATATGCAACCATGCCAGTGTTGTCGCATAGGTGATAGAGGTCGTTGGGGATTCCTCTAGCAGTTTTTCGAGTGCAGATGTGTAATCTGCTGCTTCGATTGCACAAACTGCCATTGTGTAGGTAATTGCCAGATTGTGGTCTTCTTCCTGGCGCAGCAGTGCTAGCGAGTCCGTGCAGCGTCCGAGGTCATAAAGCATCATGGCTGTGACGAAATCTTCTATGTTTTCTGTCGTTGCTTTCAGTACATAGAAATCAGGTTCCAGGTAGCCCATAACGAGAGAAGAAACCCCTGATGAGCGCTGGCTTCCTGCGAAGGTCAACGTATCTTCATGTACTGTCAGACTTACAGCTGCATCTTCGTTTGATGTTTCCCGTAGATCAACAGCATAGGGTGCAAGTCTTTCGCGTAACGCCTCGATTCGTTCTTCACAGGCTGCGAATGCTGTACTTTGAGTCTGACAAAATATGGTGAGTATCGTTGTTTCTTGCCCCATCCCATGAGGCAGGATCAACGTAAAGAAAAGGGTAACCATCCCTACACGTAATATCGACTGTATCATACATACTCTTTCCTAACGCCAATTATCCCAAATTTATCCCAAGTCGTGCTTGGGAAAAATCCCACATAGGCTGCGAAACGCAATCGCAATTTCGTGGGAAAACTGGTATAATATTAACAGTTGTTGAACCGATGTGAGATGACGATTGCCCGATGACCTTGTGACTGGAATCGCTGGCAAAACCCATGCCCCTCTAACCTCCATTCCTGTGTCTGCAAAATGCCAACTACGATGCATGATGGCGCTGCTTGCGGCGAGGTGGGGCGACATGCCTGGTTTGGAAAGGAGACGTGCGGGAAACCGTACAGCCTATGGAAGATAACGGAAATATCGGAACCATTCGCTCGATCAACATCAATGAGGAGATGCGCGGCAGCTACCTCGATTACGCCATGAGCGTGATCGTCAGCCGTGCGCTGCCGGATGCGCGTGATGGCTTGAAGCCTGTGCATCGGCGCATTCTGTATGCAATGTACGACATGGGTTTGCGCCCCAATACGTCGCACAAGAAGAGTGCGCGTATCGTCGGTGAGGTACTGGGTAAATATCACCCGCACGGCGATAGCGCAGTGTACGATGCGATGGTACGTATGGCGCAAGTATTTAGCCTGCGCTATCCCCTGGTTGATGGTCAGGGAAACTTCGGTAGCATTGATGGCGACGGACAGGCCGCCATGCGCTACACCGAGGCACGGCTCGCCAATATCGCGGAAGAACTGCTGACTGACATCAACATGGATACAGTTGATTGGGTTGATAATTACGATGGTTCAACCCGTGAACCCTCGGTGCTTCCGGCACGGTTGCCCAACCTGCTGCTGAATGGTTCCAGCGGGATTGCTGTGGGTATGGCAACCAACATCCCGCCGCACAACCTGCGCGAACTTTGTGACGCAATCACGTACCTGATTGACAATTATGAGCATATCGACGACATCACCGTTGAAGATTTGATGCAGTTTGTCAAAGGGCCAGATTTCCCAACAGGCGCAACCATCATCATCGGTGATGACCTGAAGGAAGCCTACGCCACAGGTAAGGGACGGGTTGCCATTCGTTCGGGTGCAGAAATTGAAGAAACAAAATCCGGCTCCATGCGAATTGTTTTCCGTTCGATTCCGTATCAGGTCAGCAAGTCCGCCATCATTGAGCGCATCGTTGCGCTGGTACGTGATGGTCGTTTGGATGCGGTGCGTGATTTGCGCGATGAGAGTGACCGTGACGGGCTACGTCTCGTCGTCGAACTCAAGCAGCACGCCCAACCGCGCAAGGTGCTGAACCAACTCTACAAATTCACCCAATTGCAGACGTTCTACAGCATTCAGATGCTGGCACTGGTGAACAACGAACCGCGTAATCTGGGCTTGAAGCGTGCGCTGCAAATCTACATTGAACATCGTTACGATGTGATTGTGCGACGCAGTGAATACGAATTGGACAAACTGCGTGCGCGTGTGCATATCCTGTTGGGGTTGCTGAAGGCTGTCTCCAATATTGATCTGGTGATTTCCACGATTCGCAGTTCGCCGGATGTGGAAACGGCTCGTGCGCAGTTGATGGTTCGTTTTGACCTCACGGAACTTCAGGCCAATGCGATCCTGGATATGCAGTTGCGCCGCCTTGCAGCGCTGGAACGCCAGAAACTGCAAGATGAATATGATACGGTGCAATCCCGTATTGATTACCTGGAAGATTTGCTGCGTAGTCCTGAGAAAATCCTGGCGCTGATCCGCGAAGATGTTACTGAGATTTCTGAAAAGTATGGAGACGAACGTGCCACCGCGGTTGAGTTCGGCAATGCGGACTTTGACGAGGCTGATCTGGTACGCGAAGAACAGGTGGTCATCTCGCTAACGGCGCGTGGGTACATCAAGCGTGTACCAGCTCGGTTGTACCGTGCGCAGAAGCGCGGCGGCAAGGGCGTGATCGGGATGCAGACCAAAGAAGAGGATACGCTCTGGGATCTTTTCGCTGCGAGCAGCCTGGATACGCTGCTGCTCTTCAGTAACAAGGGCAAAGTCTATTCTGAGAAAGCCTACAATATCCCGGAAACTGGACGTGCCAATCGGGGTACGTTGATTCACTCTATCCTGGCACTAACACCTGGAGAATACATCACGGCAGCGCTGCCCGTCAGCGATTTTGACCGCGAAGATGCTTACTTCATCATGGCGACGCGCCAGGGGCGCATCAAGCGTGTGCATCTTCATGAATTTGAGGCCGTGCGTCCCAGCGGCTTGATTGCCATGAGCTTGAATGAAGGCGACTCAATGGGCTGGGTCAAGTGTACGGATGGCGATCAAGACATCATTCTCGTCACAGAACATGGGCAGAGCATTCGGTTCGCCGAAAGCGAAGTTCGTGTGATGGGTCGTCCCGCAGGCGGTGTGAATGCGATCCGCCTGATGGATGATGACCAGGTGGCAGGCATGGATGTCATTGACCCGAATCTGCATACCCATATTCTTGTTGTCACGCTGAACGGCTTTGGCAAACGCACGCCGCTAGAGCAGTACTCGCGGCAAGGTCGCTACGGTGGCGGCGCACGTACCCTGGCACGTAACGAGAAAACAGGGCCTCTCGTCTCTGCTCGTGCTGTCAGTGTGGATCATCAGATTATGCTGATCTCGCGTGAGGGGATTGTGTTGCGCACGGATGTTGAATCGATTCGAGAGAGCAGCCGCAGCACACAGGGGGTCACATTGATGAACCTCTCGAAGGGTGATGAGGTTGCCGGAATCGCGATTCTTGTCGATGATGAAAATGTTGATGATGACGAGGATGTACTGCTAGAAGATGTGGCATCACACAATGGGCATGTAGTGGATGATGGCGCGACTGAGTAAGCGTTCTCGCTGTTAGGGAATGCAGCCTGGTTCTAATGGGGTAAACATAGTACCTGATCAATACCTGAGAATCGAAAAAGGCAGCTTACGGGCTGCCTTTTTGTGTGACATATCCTTATTGTTGCAGCGAGAGAGATTATTCGTTTGCGCCCTCTACTTCGCCTTGCCCTTCGGCACCTGCTTCGCCTTCAACCGAGACACCTGCTGCTGTCAGTGCTTCAGCACGTTCGGCTGCACGAGCGGATGCTGGCTGCACAATACGCACGATCATTTCATCGGGGTCATTGACGATGTTAACCCCTTCTTCTCGCGGTAAATCCTTGACCGTAATGGTTGCGCCGATTTCCGTTAGCTGGGTTACATCCAGCACATAACTGTCTTTCAACTTACCGGGAAGCATTTCCATGGTCAGGGTATTGGGGCCTGTAAGCATGATGCCCTTACGGGAAGCGACCAGCGGGCTTGTGCCGTCGAAGACCAGCGGAACTTCTGCACGGATGGTCTTATTGACATCAACTGCGAGAAAATCGACATGCAAAATATCGCGGCGAATGACATCGCGCTGTACATCACGAGCCAGCACGGCATACGTATCGCCATCACCGACTGTGATGTCGACCAGGTTTGTACCCCCTGCGGACAGCAGCAACTTTTCCAGTTCGCGGTAAGGGAACTGGACAGTGACCGGGTCAATACTGGGGCCATAGATCGTTGCAGGCACCAAACCATTACGGCGCAGTGCTTTCACCTGTTTGCCGATGACCGTGCGCGGTTCGGCGGTAATTGCGTATTTAGCCACTTCATAAACTCCTTGCCAAAACCCGCTGCACGTCGGCGCGGGATTGTCTCTTCTGGATGCGAACTTGACTATGGTACTGAGGTGTCATGCATACGTCAATGCTGCTATAACAAACAAAAATGCTCACGGGAATGTTGTGAGCATGACTGAGCGAGTGACGGGACTCGAACCCGTGACATTTAGCTTGGGAAGCTAACGTTCTACCACTGAACTACACTCGCAGAGTGTCTATAAACATATCAGAGTTTAATCTTAAGTCAAGGCGTACCTGTGCTGTGCGCTGTTCATACTGATTTTGCCATGAGGATTTTCATGCTTGACCGTGTAAGGTAAGCGTGCGTTTCTGGTGTGCATTTCTGGAACGTAGAGCGGTCTTCTTACGTCTCTGTATGTACCGCAGTACCGAATTTGCAATTCTGCTATACTAAGCTACTCACCTAACCTGATGATTACAGAAACGCGAATTGCTGCATGAGTGATTTTCCTTCAGCGGTGGATGCGCGTCGTGAAAAAACTGAGGAACGTATCTTGACGATTGAACAAACTGCGCCCGAACCGGGGCGAAAACTACGTATTCTGATTTGCCTTCTGTATTACTTCCCACACCGCACCGGGTTGACGATCCATGTGCAGCAGATTGCGGAAGAATTGGTACGACGTGGGCATGAAGTCACGGTATTGACGGCTCGCTATAGCAATGATTTGCCTCGTGATGAAGATATGCACAATGGGGTGCGCGTCATTCGTCTGTGGGCACCCCTCAAAATCAGCCGGGGAATGATCATGCCGGCTTATCCCTGGGCGGCGTACTTCGCAATGCGTCAGGCAGATGTGGTGAGCATTCATACGCCCATGATGGAAACAGCGCTTGTGAGCATGATTGCACGGCTGGCAGGCGTGAATGTTGTTGCGACTCATCATGGTGATCTGGTGCTGCCGCAGAGCTTGATGAACCGCTTTATCCAGGGAACCATGTTCTTACTCTACAAATTCATGGCGAGCCATGCTGCGCAGATCATCGCCTACAGCCAGGATTATGCAAACAATTCCTACTACTTGCAGCCCTTCATAGATAAAGTCCGTGTGAATTATCCGCCTATTAAAATCCCGGAACCGAACCCGGAAAATGTGGCGAAATTGCGCGAGCAGTGGCAGCATAACGATGGTCCCATCATCGGCTATAGCGGGCGCTTCGTAGAAGAAAAACGCCCGGATCTGGCTATTCGTGCGCTGCAAACCATCAACCAACATTACCCGAATGCACGGTTGGTCTTCGCTGGAGAATACGAAATACCCTACGAATTCACCTGGGAAAATCAGCAAGCCCTCGTACAACAATATCAAGATCAATTGATCTTCCTGGGACTCATCAAAGATCGCCAACAGTTGGCAGATTTTTATGCCGCATGTGATGTAATCATCTTGCCCAGTGATACAGAGTGTTTCGCGCTGGTGCAGGTGGAAGCCATGCTCTGCGGCACGCCGATGGTGACCACCAACATCCCCGGCGCACGGGTTCCTGTACAGGTAACGGGAATGGGTAAGCTGGCGGAGCAGGGCAATCCACAGTCCATCGGGCAGTCCGTCGTGGATATTCTGGATGAGCCGGAAAAATACCAGCATTCACGCGAGCATATTGAAAGTTGCTTCTCTTTCCAGGAAACTGTGGATCGCTACGAGGAAATCTTCCGGGAACATGCGAGGCCGCCGAAACATGGTTGATCTGCAAACAATCCAGCACATGACTCGCAATGAAGCGGATATGGCCTTCAAAAAGCGGGCGCAAACGATCTTTGAATGGGTGCAGCCAACGGATGAAAAAATCATCCTGGATATGCCCTGTGGGCGTGGTTTCTACCTGAATATGTTCCGCTATGTGAGCAACTGCACCATCATCGGCGCAGAACTGGATTGGCCTATCATCCTCAAGGCGAAGCAGAATGTCGGGCATCTGGGTATTCCGCTGCACAACGCCAACCTGTATCACTTACCCTATGCCGATAACACCTTCGACGCGGTGATCCTATCGGAGATTCTTGAACATGTGGATGATGATGTTGCCGGATTGAAAGAAGCCTATCGCGTATTAAAACCGGGTGGTGTGGTCGCAATTACGGTTCCTCATGCCAATTACCCTTTCTGGTGGGATCCGATTAATAAGACGCTGGAAACCCTCTTTGATACGCATATCCAGGATGGCCCTCTGGCGGGTATCTGGGCGAACCATGTACGCCTATATACCCAGCCGGAACTGCGTACCAGCGTTGAAATGGCAGGCTTCGTTGTGGAAGAAGAACGATCTTTCACACATCATTCGTTTCCGTTCATTCACAATATCGTGTATGGCCTGGGGAAACCACTGCTGGAAGCCGGGGCACTGCCGGGAAATATGGAAAAAGCCGCCAACCGAATCACATTTGATGACAACGATGGAAGCCTGTTAAATCCTATTAACATCGGGCTGCGGGTCTTCAATTATTTTGACCGCAAAAATACAATCAACGAACCACCTGGACGAACGACTGTCAATCTCGCCATCAAGGGGCGTAAGCCGGATGCTTGAGCAAAACGAGCCGAACGCTGAAGTTATTGAATCCACAATGGAAGAAACGTCAGCAAACAGCCTGGTACAGCAGAATGTGCAGGAGATGACGCTTGCAGATGTCTTGGGTCATTTCTTGCGGCGGCCCGGAGAAACGGCGCAGGCATTCTGGGCAGTGGTCAGCCGGGATAGTTCTTCACAGGCTGCGTCGCAGGTGCTGAATGTTCCGGCTGCTGCGAACACCCTATCGGAACGAAAATGGGATTGGCGCAATATCCTTTCCAGGGCGCAAGAAGCACAGGCGATTCGCTTCACGCTGCAAATTCTGGCTTTTTTTGTGGCGCTTGCCGGTACGCTAACGATGGCAGCCGAACCTTTTGCTCGGCGCAGCGAAAGTGTGCAGTTGGCGGCGGGTGTACCCTTTTTCTTCTTCGCAATTGGTCTCTGGCTCTTCGCTGAAGTGGAGGGCAATTGGCACTCCGAAAGGCAGTGGTTCAAAGAGCAAACCCCAGCGGATCGCGTCTGGTTGGTGCTGCGGCTGATCCCTGGCTTTTTGCTCGTCATTGGTCTGCAAACGTTGTGGTCAGCGACGACGGCTCCGGTGGCTGCGGTGCTGGATACGGTTACGCCAGCGGTGCAAACGTTGCTGGCGGGGTTGGTTCTCTGGTTGTTGCTTGATGCGGCACGTTTTGTGATTGGCATCCTGGCAGAGCGCAATCCGGGACTCATTCCGGTTTGGATCAATCCACATGCCGAAAAAGAAAAACGCGAAGAATCCTTAACATCCACCGAATCTTTCTGGAGTCAGCGGACGATTTTCACCCGGTTGGCTTTTCTGGCGGTGGGGGTTCTTAGCAGTGCGCTTGTATGGATTGGTACGACAGGTAATACCTTCAACACACCGACTTTCTACCTGTGGCTGCTGAGTATTTTTTTCTGGTCACTGGCGATTATGCCGCGTTGGGATGTTGCCTCCTGGCTGGCAGATCGCATAGACGGCTGGCGACGCTTCAAGCTGGATCGCAATGTATTGCTGGTCATGCTGGCATTGCTGGTCATCATGGCTTTTGCGGCGGCCTTCCGCTTTGATCGGCTGGCGCAGCATCCGCGTGAGATGACCGACGATCATGTCGAGAAAATCCTGGATGCGGGGCGCGTGCGCGATGGGGCGCGGAATATTTTCTTCGCCAACAATGGTGGGCGTGAACCTTTCCAGATGTACGCGATTGCGCTGGCATCGCATCTCCCCGGCCTGGGCATTGACCATTACACGATCAAAGTCGTTGCTGCGCTGGAAAGCCTCCTGACGATTCCGCTCGTGTTCTGGATGAGTTATGTCTTACTGGAAGGGCAGCCGAAACGACGAAGGCTGCTCGTCGGGTTGCTGGCGGCAGCGCTGCTGGCGGTCAGTTACTGGCATGTGGCGATCACCCGGCAAGCGCTGCGCATTCCGCTGACACCGCTGATTGTTGCCCTGGAATTAATCTTCCTGGCGAGAGCGATTCGTCACAATCGCCGGGCAGATTTCATCATGGCAGGGCTGGTGCTTGGCTTCGGGCTGTACATGTATCAAGCGGTGCGCATGCTGCCTGTTGTAATCCTCGTGGCAGTGGCGGCAGCGATCTATTTTGTGGCGAAGAATTGGCACGAGCGCCTGAAATATGTGGTGAATCTCTCTGCGCTGGTGTTGATCTCCTTTGTGATCTTCATCCCGATGTTTCATTACTCGGTAGAAAACCCGGATTTATTCTGGCGGCGTGCAGCAGGACGTTTGCTTGGGGATGATGTCATCCAGGAAACCACAGATGATGGCAGCATCACCATGCGCGACCCGTCGTTGGAAGAGCGCTGGCTCGCCTTCCGCGAGAATATCCCCGTGCTGCTGAGTAATACCCGCAATGTACTGCTGATGTTCCATTGGAAGGGCGACGTTGCAGCCATCAGCGGCGTACCGAATGAACCCGCGATGGATACGGTCAGTGGCGCATTATTGGTATTGGGTGTGGCAGCCTGGGGTGTGATATTCGTCAAAACACGCGATCCAATGATCGGCCTAATTCCGGTAATTATATTCATCATGCTGCTGCCATCTGCGCTGTCGATTGCCTTCCCCATCGAGAATCCCAGCCATACGCGCACCAGTGGCGCAATCCCGTTGATCTATTTGCTCGCCGCACTGCCGTTGGCGCTGCTCGTTGAGCAAGTCATTCGCTGGTTTAGGGGTTGGCGTGGATGGACAGCCGGGGTGGTTGTCGCTGGTTTTGTTATTTTGCCCTCGTATAATGCCAATACGGTTACGTACTTCGATGTGTATCCACAGATTTACGCGGAATCGTTCGATCCGTACAGTGAACCCGGCGCGTATTTGCAAGGCTTCGTGCTGAGTGGCGGTGGATGGGGCAATGCCTTCATGGTTGGGTATCCGCACTGGTGGAGCCACCGTGCGATTGGGCTGGCGGCAGGGCTGGAAATGCAGTGGCCTAACGGGATCGTCTCACGCGATGAGTTACCGCTGTTCCTGGAAGCGGGTTTACTGCGCGGAGATTTGTTCAACTTTGACCCGAACAAGGACATTTTGTTCTTTTACTCGCCGGATGATACCGAAACAGGTGATTATCTGGCGGAACGTTTCCCGGAAGGTTATTCACAGCGGGTATTCACCTACGCACCCAACAATGACTACATGATTTACCGTGTGCCAGCCTTGGGAGAAAGTGCATTCCAGGACTGGCTGGAACGATACTTGCCAGAAACAAACTGAGGAATTGATTGTCCCTCTGTGTATAACGGATTGCGATGAATAACGAAGGAATCGGGATGAGCGAAACAGCGCCCGTCGTACCAACGAAACGCCCATTGAACCTGATACTGACAACAACGCTGCTGCTGGCGATTGTGCTGGTGGGTGGGTTCTTCCGCTTCATGAGCTTGAACTGGGATGATTTCGCAGGCTTGCACCCTGATGAACGTTTCCTGACGCGCAATTTGCTGCCGCTGGTTGGTGGCACGCTGGAATTCACGCCGGATGAAGAAGGTTATCCATCGCATTTGCTGCTTGTTCCGGCGGATGAAACTTTGCAAGGCAGCCTGGATGCGCTCAATTTGCCGGGACTGCGGATCGGCGTGCTGGATCATACACTCGCGGAAGACCTCGCAGGTTGGTGGGCGAGTGAAGAGCGCGTGACAACCTATGAAAATTCAACGGCAGCGCTGGAAGGGATGCTATCTGGCGATGTGACGCTGCTGCTGGTTGCACAGCAGGATGCGACTTCTTTGCTGGGCATTTCTTCCACCCGCGTGCTGGATACTCTAGACTCGGTAGCGGTTCAGCGCATCCGCTGCACAGCGCTCCATCCCGAAACGGGTGGGGCAGGTGGCTATTTTGATACGGACTGCTCGCCGCTGAATCCACACAACGCCAATGCTGGTGCGTTTGCTTATGGTACGCTGCCCGTTTTCCTGGCGCATTTCACATCGGAGTGGGTAGAGCAAGCAGCCGCGAACAATTTCCTGGGAATTACCTTCGAGGGGCAAACCCTCATCTGGCGTTTCTGGTCCGCTTTCTTTGATGTTGGCGCGATCATCTTCATCATCTTCATTGGCTCGCGGATGAAGAATCGTTGGGTTGGGTTGATTGCGGCTGCCTTGTATGCCTTCGCACCGCTGGCGATTCAGAAGGCGCACTTCGGTACGGTGAACGCAATCACGGCATTCTTCGTCACGATGGCACTATGGGCTGCGCTGCGGGTACAGGATCGCGCACGGTATTTTGATTTTGCTGTGTTCGGCATTGCACTTGGGGCGGCGTTGGCAGGTCGCATCAATGTCATTCCGCTGGCGGGAATTGTCGTACTGGCGGCAATGGTCTATGCAGCTCCCGCGCTGGATGGTCGCATTCCCTGGGCTGAACGCGAAAGGCTCATCTGGCGGGCGGTGTTGGGGGTCTTCCTCGCTGGCTTCATGACTGTGCTGGCCTTCCGTATTTTCAATCCGTATGCATTCAGTGGGCCTTCATTCTTCGGCATCATCCCGAATGCTCGCTGGCTGGCAGATGCGCAGAGCAGCAGTTTCAATGTTAGCGGCGCGAGTGACATTCCCCCCAACTGGCAGTGGTTAGGCCGCATCGGGTATTTCTATCCGCTGAAAGATATGCTGCTGTGGGGCTTCGGACTGGCGACAGGGTTCATGGCCTGGTTCGGTTGGGGATGGGCTGGTTACCGCATTGCTCGCAAGCGTGATTTTGCCCTGCGCAGTTTGTTGCCCTTCGTCTGGGTGCTGGTCTACTTTGGTTGGATCGGTAACCTGTGGGTGATGACCATGCGTTATTATCTGCCCCTGTACAGTTCGCTGGCGCTTCTGGCAGGTTGGGCGCTTGTCGAATTGATCCAGCAGGGGAGGCAGCGAGGGCGCGACCTTCCACTAGCCCAGTTGTTACTCGGCGGCTTTGGTGTGATGTTCCTGGGAATTACAGCTTATGCCCTGAGCATGGGGCTGGCGCTGACGTTCACCCTGGCGACTATCGGGGTACTGGGTGCGGCGCTGCTGATCCTCGCGGTGCTGCCGATGATCCCGCAGCGTGCCATGATCCTTACAGGTTTTGTGCTGGCCTTTTCGCTGCTGTGGGCATTGATGTACACCAACATCTATCGTCATCAGTCCTCGCGTGTGCAGGCCAGTCGCTGGGTCTGGGAGAATGTCCCCGGCGATTTTGCCATGCAAATCGAAGGTGCGCCGGATGGGACTCCTCTGGTCAATATCGCCATGGGGAATCTCAGCGGCAACAGCGCGGAACGTCCCGAAGATTTGATTGGCTATGCGACTCGCTACGATGAAGGGTTGCCGCGCTTTGATGAATTCACGGCTCCCGCCAGCGGGACGATTACGACGATTTACGCCCCCCATCTGGGCGACCCGCTGAATGATGTGGACGAGGAAACGCTCTACATCAGCATTTCGCAGGCGCAAACCGAAGGTATGCTGCCGACCTTACTCACAGAGACAATCTTCACGCGCAACTTCAGCCGTGATGAAAATTTACTGGGTTCCAGCTATGAGATTCCGCTGGATGAACCGCTGGAAGTGGTCGAAGGCGAGACGTATATCTTCAAGGTCGAAGCCCTTTCGGGGACGATTACCAGCAGCGGCGCGGTGATGCTAACCGAAGGCACATGGGATGATCGCATTACGACGGTCATGGTCTGTCATCTGCCGGATGGCCTGACTTATGCCGATGATCCCGCGCCGGGGCTTGCCAGCTATCAAGAATGCGATGGGCTGCTTTCCGCTTATGCTCTGCTGCAATCCTATGACATGCTGCTTTCCTGGTCAGTCGATGAAGAACTGAAGCGCGAGAGTATTGTTGATGCGCTTGGCGCTGGCGATTATATGGCAATCACGAGCAACCGCTTCTACGACAGCGAAACCCGCAACCCTATGCGTTTCCCGCTGACGACACGCTACTATGAACTGCTCTTTGATGGTCAATTGGGGTATGAGCTAATTGGCACATTCCGCGAGAGTTACGAGTTCGGCCCCTTCAATGTGGATGACCAGCATTTGCCCATTTATGACTCGCCTGCCTGGTTGAACGAGTTGGAAGCGGACGAAGCCTTCCACGTATACGATCATCCGGTGGTGTTCATTTTCCGCAAAACGGCAGACTACGATCATGCCCGCGTGCAGGTCTTGCTCTCCCAGCCGCTGACTCGCTTCGATCAATTGACTCTTGGCTTGCGTGAATTGGGTTCTGAGATTATCGGGGCGATTTACTGGACATCCCTGGAAGCAGATGCTGCACCGAGTGCCTTGCAGCTTCCCAATGATATGCAGGAAATGCAAACGGAAGGCGGCACATGGTCAGAGCGCTTCGACAGCCGCAGCATTCTGAACACCAATCAACCCATTGGGGTGGTGGTCTGGTGGCTGACGATCATGGGCATTGGCATCCTGACATGGCCTGTGATCTTCGCGGCCTTCCCACGTCTCGCAGATGCAGGTTATGGCTTCGCAAAAATCATGGGGCTGATGCTGACGGGTTGGGCGGCGTGGTTCGCCAGCAGCCTGAAAGTGCCGTTATGGTCGCAGGGTGGTTTGCTGCTGCTCTTGCTCATTCTGGCGATCATCAGCAGCGGCATTGTGTACCTGCGCCGTGAGGCCATGACCGAATACCTGCGCGACCACTGGAAGCGCCTGCTTGCAATCGAAGTGCTGGCACTGGTGTTGTTTGCCATCTTCATTGGTGTGCGCCTCGTGAACCCGGATTTGTGGCATCATCCGATGGGCGGCGAAAAACCGATGGATTTCGCCTACTTTAACGCCACACTGCGCAGTACGATCTTCCCGGCCTATGATCCCTGGTACGCGGGTGGCTACATCAATTACTACTACGTCGGCTATGTGATTGTTGGCGTTCCGGTGCTGCTGCTGAAGATCGTCCCGGCCTTTGCCTATAACCTGATTATTCCTACTCTTTTCTCCGCAACCGGGATGGCGGCTTTTTCTGTTGCGTTCAATTTTGTTTCCGGTTGGCAGGAACGCCACATCCGGGAAGAAGCTGGCGAAAAAGTCTCGCGCTCTGTTGCGATGGCGAATCCCTGGGTGGCGGGTTTCTCGGCGCTGCTGCTCTGCGTCGTACTCGGCAACCTGGATATTCCCCGCGTGGTGCTGGAAGAGGGTGTTGCGCGGCTGGGCGGCTACACGCGCCCGTTGGGATTGCGCGAATATCTGGTGAATCAGTATGTAGACGAATATGGCGTGATGCCCGATGGTGAAGCGCTTCTGGAAATCAGTGAGCGTGTGGCGCAGAATCGCATTACGGACAATATCGCCTATGAAGTGAATACATTCGCAGATCGCACCACGAGTTTCTTTCGTGGCCTGGGTTTGACGCTACAGGGCAGCACATTGCCCATCGGGTCAAATCGCTGGTATTGGGGGCCAACCCGTGTCCTCAGCGAAACCCCCGGCGTAGAAGGTGGGGCAATTACGGAGATTCCGTACTTCACCTTCCTGTATGGCGATCTACATGCCCACATGATTAACCTACCGTTCTTGCTCTTTGCGCTGCTCTTCATCAGTTATGAAGTCATTCACGCGCAGCAAGATCGGCGCAACGCGCTTTCACTGGCGCTGGCGCTCTTCCTCGGTGGATTGACCATCGGCATGATGCGAGCAATCAATACCTGGGACTGGCCTTCGTTCATGCTGCTGGCGGTGGTTGGCCTGGGCTATGCCTGGTGGCGGCGCTGGATGGATACCTTTGAGGAGAAACTGTCCTTTGGTGTTCGCGTGCTTGGGATCATGGGTGTGGCTGCGATCATCGGTTTGATTTATTGGTTCGGTTCGGATTTCCTCGCTGATCCATCAGATGTCCGTTTGCTGCTGCGGGTTGTGGGCTTCTTGTTCTTCGGATTGATTGGCCTGCTGGGTGCGATAATTTTTCTGTGGCAGTTCTTCCCCGCTGCCGTGCGAACGTTACATCGGGATGCACTACTGCACTTGCTGGTTTACGTCGGCGGGTTTGTCATTCTCGCGCAGTGGACTGTTGCCCCCTATACCTCCTGGTATGCCTCGATTTACAACAGCGTGGCTCCATGGGAAGGTGGCAAGACTCCGCTGTGGGCTTACTTCGATATTCACGGCCTGTTCGTCTTTCTGATCGTCTCGCTGCTGGCCTGGGAAACCTTCCGCTGGCTGCGTGCGACGAAGGTCGGCGCGTTGGCAGGGCAGGGACTCTGGCTGGCTGTTGGTGCGGCGATTGCGGCTGCGGTGCTGGTAGTATCCGTTGTGCTGGCGATGATGGGTTATCAGGTGGCGCTGGTGGTGCTGCCGCTGCTGGCCTGGATTGCGCTGCTCTTCTTCCGTCCGGGGCAGTCTCCGCAGATGCAGGTTGTTCTTGTGCTGGCAGGTTTTGCCCTGGCGCTGACGCTCGGTGTAGAAGTGATCGTCATCGCTGGTGACATCAACCGCCAGAATACCGTCTTCAAGTTTTATATGCAGGTGTGGATTGTCTTCAGTGTGGTGGCTGGTGTTGCCTTTGCTGTTCTGGCGCAGGCATCGGATCGCTGGCAAAATCGGCTGCGGATTGTCTGGTTTGTGCCGATGATGTTCCTAGTAGCGACTGCTGCCATGTATCCCTTATTGGCGACGCGGGCGCGTTCGGTGGATCGCATGGTGCTTGATTTGCCGCTGACGCTCAACGGGCTGGATTACCTGGAACACATGCAGCATACGCTGATTGATTACGTGATCCCGATTGAGACGGAGAATGATTATTACATTATTCGCTGGCTGCAAGAGAATGTGGTGGGAACTCCTGTCATCCTGGAAGGCCGCAGTGCCGCCAGCGAATACCGCTACAATTTGCGCATCAGCATCAATACCGGGCTGCCAACCATCCTCGGCTGGCGCTGGCATCAGGCACAGCAGCGCACGCTGTCACCGCTGGGGAATATCGTCAACCAGCGCGAAAACAACGTTCACTATCTCTACAATACGCAGGATATTCCTTCTGCGATAGACATGCTGCGATACTACGATGTGCGCTATATCATCGTCAGCGATATGGAACGCGCCATTTACCCGGCTACTGGGCTGGCGAAGTTCGATCAGATGGTGCAGATGGGCATCCTCACAGAAGCCTACCAGCGTGAAGGCGCGCTAGTCTACGAAGTGAATCCTGAAGCGCTGCTCGATTTCTCAGTGGATCAAAGAGCATTCTTCGACTCGATCAGTCTGGATGCTTCCTTGCTGCCGGATGGCTATTCGATGGTGGGAATTGATGCGACTTACGAGCCATCCACAGATGTTGATGTTGCCTCTGCGCTGGAAACACTGGATGAGCGCGAAATCGGTTATGTCATCTTTATGGATATAGCGGATGTGCAGCGGTACGCGCCAGATGCTTATGACCGGTTGTTGTGGCTGGAAGCAGAAGGCGTACTCGAAATTGCAGATGAAACCATGCTGCGTCGCATTTATCGCGTGAATAGGCAAGTGCTGCGCGAAGTTCTGGATGAGGAAAACTGATGCTGGATTGGATTGCGCGAGAAGGCTGGATACTTTCAAGCTGGTGGCTGCTGGTGACGCTGGCAGGGTTGGCAGTGCTGCCGTTGTGCTGGCGCTTGTTTCATGCGCTGCCGGATAAAGGCTATACAATAGCGCGTGCTGCGGGGCTGCTGCTGGTGGGTTTCGTCTACTGGATCATGGCGGTCTTTGGCTTTGTGGAAAATTCCGTCGGCGGGATTTTGCTGGCATGGCTGCTAGTTGTGGCTGTTTCGCTGGCGGCTTTCTTCCGGCTGCGCACGGGCGACTTCAACCTGCGGCAGTACTGGCGCGAGAATCGCCGCGTGATCCTGATCGCTGAGATTCTTTTTGTAGTGCTGCTGGCTTCCCTGGCACTGTATCGGGCGTATCAGAATGATACAGGCAGCACCGAAAAACCAATGGAACTGGCCTTCATCAGCGGCATCATGCGTAGTGAAACCTTCCCGCCGAATGATCCCTGGATGGCAGGATATGCCATCAGCTATTACCACTTCGGCTACATCATGGCGGCAATGCTCTCGATGGTCAGTGGTGTTTCCAGCGCGATTGGCTTCAGCATGACCATTGCAACCTGGTTTGCTCTCACTGGCCTGACTGTTTTTGGCGTGGTCTATAATCTTGTGCGCTCCCGAACGGTAGCCTCCAGAGAACAACGAGAGTCAGCCCCCGGACGCAATCCAGCAATTTTCACCGGGATTCTAGCAGTGTTCTTCGTGCTGCTGCTCGGCAATTTCCAGCTTCCGCTGATTGAACTGCCGTATCAGGCGCGGGCGGCATCACCGGAATATCTCGATTTCTGGGGCATTGATGGGCGAACAGGGGAGAATTATATTGCTCCGGTTGCTGGCGAAGATAATTTCTCCGTGCTTGATCCCACAACCTGGGTCACACCGAACTGGTGGTGGTTCCGTGCCAGCCGCGTCCTGACCGATTACAATTTGGATGGCACGCTGGCGACCCATGCCCAACCCATTGACGAATTCCCGGCTTTCAGTTTTGTGCTGTCGGATGCGCACCCGCATGTGCTGGCGCTGCCTTTCGTAGCACTGGCAATTGCTACCATGCTCAATCTTGTGTTGGGCAGCAGAGTGCCGTATCGCTATGAAATCTTCTGGTACGGGCTGCTGATCGGTGGGCTGGTCTTCCTCAATACCTGGGATGGTGCGATTTATCTTGTCGCACTGGTCGGAGCTGAAGCCCTGCGTCGCGTGATCGTCAGCGGTAGGCTGGTTGGTCGGGATTGGATTGATCTGATTTTCTTCGGTGCAGGTGTGCTGCTGATTGCTATCGTCGCGTATTTACCGTTCCTGATTGGCTTCCGGTCACAGGCGGCGGGTTTCCTGCCTAACCTCGCGCATCCCACCTTGTTCCGGCGCTTTTTCATCATGTTTGGCTCTTTGTTGCTGCTGATCTTCCCCTTCCTGGGAATGGAAGTCTGGCGCGGGATTCGCTCCCGCCGCATGAATTGGGTGCTGGGGGTACAGGCTGCGCTAGGCGTGCTGCTGGCTCTGGTTGGGGTGATTGCCCTGCTGGCTATTCTGGCTTCGTTTGTGCCATCCCTGCGTGATGTGGTGCTGGGATTTGTGGGGCGTAATGGCGGCTGGGAAGTCGTGCTGCCGCAGTTGTTGCAGCGCCGCCTGACCTATGGCCTGACTTCGCTCGTGATGCTGGTCGGGATTGCGCTGGTTGTTGCGCGACTATTCCCACCAATTCGGCGTAAACGCCACAGTGAAGACGATGACACCATCCCTGATCCTGACAGTGAACGGCACAATGTGAAGTATCCAGCGGCGACAGGGTTTGCCCTGCTCCTGCTCGGCATCGGGTTTTCATTAGTGCTGCTGCCAGATTTCATCTACCTGCGCGATAACTTCGCAGTACGCATCAATACCGTCTTCAAATTCTATTATCAGACCTGGATTGTCTTCAGCATTGTGGGAGCCTACGCGGTTTATTCCCTGGTGCTGGATCAACAAGAAGAACGTCCGGTTGCTGTGTTGCGCTATGGTTTCAGCGCGGTGCTGGTAATTGTACTGCTGCTCGGTTTGCTGTACCCTGTGCTGGCGTTTCACAGCCGCGCTATGATCGAAACCGGATATTATGCTCGCGGGGCAGATAACCCACCTGTGCTGACGCTGGACGGCAGTTCCCGGATGCCGCTGACACGCGATGACTATGCAGCGATTCAATGCCTTGCCAATCTGGTTGAAGGGGATGATGCTGTCGTAGCAGAAGCGGTGCAGTTGGCGTATCGATCACACTATGCCCGCGTTGGCTCGATCACCGGAATCCCGATTGTGATCGGCTGGGAGAATCATGAACGCCAGTGGCGTGGCGCAACCTATGATGCCATTGCAGGCACACGCGCCGCTGACATCAACGAATTGTACACCGATTTGCGCTGGGATATTGCGCTGCCAATTCTGGAACGCTACGGCATTGATTACATCTTCTTCGGCGCGACAGAACGCGATCAATATGGCAGCGCTGGAGAAACGAAATTCCAGGAAAATCTGCAAGTAGTTTGCGAATCTGGGGCAACTCGTGTGTACTATGTTGGTGAAGATGCCCTGACCATTGCCCAACCCTAACCATGCCATGAATGACAGGTTGAGAGAGAACACCATGCAAGCGGTGAATACCACACAATCCGTCTCACAAGAAGAAACATTCACCCGATTTGTTGTATCGCTGGAATTTGTGGCGTATCTGGCACTGATTCTGCTGGCGCTGCTGCTGCGTGTGGCGGATTTAGATATTGTGCCAATGAACGAAGCGGAGGCGGTGCAGGCACTTCCCGCCTATCATTTCGTCCACCCGGATGCCCCAGGCGATCCACTGGCTGCGACCAGCCCGATTGTCTTCTGGTTACAGGCCACCAGCTTCAGCTTGTTCGGTGGCACTGAATTGGCGGCGCGGTTGCCCGGTGTGATTGGTGGCCTGCTGTTGGTGCTGGTTCCGGCGCTGTTCCGGGAGAATATCGGGCGTACTGGAGCCTTGTGGTTCAGCTTGCTTCTGGCATTACTGCCGCTTCCATTTGCCGCTTCTCGTTTCGCTGATCCCGCAATCTGGACGGTGATTCTGGCGCTGGCGTTGGTCTGGGCGGTATCACGCTATTGGGATACGGCTGATCCGGCAGCCGGATTACTTGCAGCCGGATTCGGCGGCGCGTTGATTTTCCTGACGCAGCCGGGGGCATTGCTGCTGTTTATTGGTTTGCTGCTGGCGCTTTTGCTGACTCTCTTCTGGACAACGTGGATTTCACCGACGCGCTACGACAGCCCCGGTGATGACCTGTGGTTAGGGGTACGGGCGGCGTTGGGTAACTTTCCCTGGGGGCGTGCTGCACTGATCTTCTTTGGTGTGCCGCTGCTTCTGGCTTCTGGCTTCATGTTCTATCCGACCGGGTTGAGCATCATTGGTGAAACACTGGCACAGACATTTTCCGGCAGTGGTTCAACCTCACCGTTGACGATTGTACTGGCGTATAACCCGCTGCTGGTGTTGTTGAGTATTACCGGAGCAGTTACTCTGATTCGCAACGAGCGTGATACGTCATTGGATCGCTTCATGGTGGCCTGGGCGTTGTTGGCGTTTTTGCTGCTGTTGCTCCCCGCTGCGCGATCTGGTTGGAGCTTGTGGCTGGCGATCCCGCTGATGTGGCTGACGATGCGGCTTGCGTTGATGCTCTTCGAGAATCATATGCCGATTTTCTTCAGTGGAGGCTCTCGGGAAGAGAACCCCGCGAGATATTGGTGGATTAAATGGATGCTCGGCATAATCCTGATAGGCGTTTTCATCATGATTTCCCTGCACATGCAGAGTATCGGGCGCAACATCAGCACATTTCCAGTTGGTGGGTCGATTTCAACACTGTTTGAATCGGCTCACATGAACCTGCGCAATAGTGCCTTTTTGCTCTTCTTCACAACTCTGTTGAGCATCGTCGGGTTTTTCCTGGCGGTGAGTATCTGGGGTATGGTGAACTCACTGCAAGGGGTTGGCCTGGGATTGCTGTTCTTCATGCTCGGTAGCGGCATCAGCACGGGCTGGAGCCTGACTGTCGCCAATGCCAGCAACCCGCTGGAAATCTGGCACACCAGTGCGACAGCGCCGGATTTACCGCTGCTGGAAGAAACGCTGGTGGAAGTATCGCGCCGGGATACATTGGGCTTCCCGGCACTTCCGATTACGATTGTGCTGGATGATGCAGCGGACGTAACAGATGATGGCTTGCTGGCCTGGGTTGTGCGCGAATACGAAGATGCACGCTTTGTCGATAGCGCTGCCGCAGCCAGCCGTGACGAAATTGTACTGATGTCGGTTCCTGCGGATGATGCCACCGAACCAGAATTGGGCGGGAGTTACGTAGGGCAGCGCTTCGCCGTGCAGGAACGTTGGTCAATGGATCAACTTATTTCTTTCAATAGCTGGGTTTCCTGGCTGTCTGCTCGTGAAGTTGTTGCGCAAGCTGCCGATGACGATCAATTTGCTATTCTCTGGTTGCGCATTGATGTCTACGAAGGCATTCCCGCAGATCAGCGTCCGTAAGGCTGAGGAAACCTGTAAGTACCTGTGTATATAGACCGTAGCAACCACCGCACCGGGACAGTCTATGAACGAGCAAGCCAGACAGGATGAGCAAAGCGAGACGCACGCGCTGATTACCTGCGCACTCGAAGGTGATCAATCTTGCTACAAAGAACTATATGACCGCTATGCAGAAGGTGTCTACCGCCTTTGCTACGGCCTGCTACTGAATCAGCAAGATGCTGAAGATGTGGTGCAGGAGAGCTTTGTGTATGCGTTCAGGAATTTGCGACGCTACCAACCGGAGCGAGCTTCGTTCAAGACATGGTTGTATACCATTGCTGTCAGCCGCAGTCGCAATGTGCATCGGCGCAAGCAGTTGAACCTGGTGGAATTAACGCATCAGGGAACCCAGCAAGTTCCCGCGCCGTCAACAGAAATGCCAGAAGCGGCAATGACGCGCCGTGAACTGACCGAAGCGGTAGAACGGGGGCTGGCGCATTTGTCGCCAATGTTGCGCGAAGCAGTGGTGCTGCGCTACGGACACGGGCTAACCTACCGTGAGATTGCAGAAGTGATGGAATGCCCGCCGAAAACGGCAGAGAGCCGGGTACGGTTGGCACACGCAAAACTTAAGGAGCATCTTCAACCAGTAGGGCGAGGACTCCTGGAAGACCTGTTGCGCATTTAGTAATGGGTTGTGAGTAAATTCAGGATTGCAAGAACCATGGTGAGATTTTTGTGGTATCGCTATGCACGGGCGCGGATGGCTGCCTATGTGAATGGTGAGCTTCCGCCAAAAACGCGCAGCTTTGTTGCACGCATCATTGATGAAGACCCGCGCTGCTATCAAGCCTATCTGCTACAGCGACAGATGCAGCAAGAATTGCGGCGCACGCTGCCGCTGGTTGGCAAACCGGCAGCCGGTCAGTTGGATGCTCTGTGGCAGCAGATCAGCGCAGAGATAGAAACCCCGGAGTCGGAATCCATCCAGCAGCCGAGGTCGCGCCTGAAGCCCTCTTATTCGTTGGGCTATGGCATCGCTGCGGGTTTCTTACTCTTACTGCTGATCCTGCCTTATGCAATGGGTGCGGGTGTCGTGTCCGCTTCTGCTGTACCGAGGCAGCCTCAGCCGTATGCTGTGGTTACTGAGGAAGCACCGACATTCACGGTGAGCGTTTCAGCCACACCGACAGCCGTCGCCTTGCGCACAGAAGCGCAGGGTACCGAAATTGCCCGTAGTGATTTGCACAATACACCAGCCGCGAAAACGCCTGGTCGCTAATGTCCGTTCATCTGCATAGAAATTGGGATCATTCAAGATCATGATGAGAATTACCAGTACACAGCCCATCGTTGAAGAGCAAGAACGCGGCATCCTCTCGCGCTCGATTGTCCTCAATTGGGAAGTCGTGGCCTTTGTCGTCATCCTTTTGCTGGCAATCTTCACACGATTCTACCTGCTTGGGGATCGCGTGATGAGCCATGACGAGAGCTTGCACACGCGCTATTCCTGGAACCTCTACGAAAACGGGAACTTCCAGCATACGCCATTGATGCATGGCCCTATTCTGTTTCACTTCACGGCGCTCTCATATGCGTTGTTTGGTGATAGTGATTTCTCTGCACGCATCTATACTTCTGTACTGAGTGTGCTGCTGGTGATGTCACCGCTGCTGTTCCGAAGGTGGCTAGGGCGTTGGGGAACCATACTCGCTTCGCTTCTGCTGCTCATTTCGCCGATCATCATGTATTACGGGCGCTACATCCGGCACGATACACCTTCGATTCTCTCCGCCTTGTTGATGATCTGGGCGATGATGATGTACCTGGGAGGCTCCGAAAATCAGCAGCGAAGGGCGCACTGGCTCTACATCATCGCTGCTGCCATGATCTGGAATCTGGGTAGCAAAGAGACGGCCTTCATCTACATTGCCATCGTTGGCATTTTCCTGGCGATTTACTTCGCAGTGCGCTTGCTGCAATACTTCCTGCGCACACCGGGCAAACCAATTTTCTACCTGGGGATGATCGGCATTTTCCTGGGTGGTGTGATGTCCCTGGGGATGTACATCATCCTGGATATTGTGCAGTTCGATATGCTTTCGTCCACCGAAGCCACTGCTTTTTCGGCGCTGGCTGTGGGTGAGCAGCAGACTTTCTGGCTGTGGACGATCCTGGCGATTGGCTCGGTAGTACTGGTCACAGTGGGGACAATGCTCTGGGCATTCCGGGATCGCCTGACGCGGTTGCCATTGCTGGAGCTTGTGGCAGTGCTGGCGATTGCGCTGACGGTTTGCTTCTCCCTGGTAGTCGTTGAAGAAATCTCCCACACGGATCCCAGTTCTTCATCCGAACCCGCTTCGCCTGCGGATCCCAATGCGGAAGGCGTAACGGCTGAAGATGTTTCGGGTATGAGTTGGACACCCATGTACCTTGTGTGGGGTGGGGCGCTGGCTGGCTTCTCGCTGCTGTTCTTCACTCGTGTGAATGATGCCCGTCAATATGGTAACAAAGACAAGCCGGGGCGCGGCTTCTGGGGTACGCTGGATCTGTTCCCGGAATTTGACCTGATTGTAGTTATTGGTACGTTGATCTTACCCTGGGCGACGGCGCTTGTTCCATATTTGATGCGCGGCACTCCGGCGGATTTCGCACAGGTAGCGAATAATCTACCGCAGCCCATTTTCACCTTCATTACAACTTATGTCCCGCGTGTGGGAACCGCCGAACAAATCGGACAGTTCCTGCTGCACCTGTACGCCTGGGTTCCCATGATGCTCTTCTCCATCAGCCTGGGCTTGATGTGGAACTGGAAACGCTGGCTGGTGGCTTCCGCAATTTTCCATGTGTTGTTCGCCTTCTTCTTCACGACAATCTTCACCAACATTGCTGGCCTTGCAACAGGCATGATCTACAGCCTGGGCTATTGGCTGGAGCAGCAGGGCGTGCGGCGTGGTAGCCAACCACAGTATTACTACCTGCTGATTATCATGCCGTTCTATGAGTTCCTGCCCGTAATTGGTGGCGTACTCTCTATGTTTGCCGGGATGACATTCTTCTGGCGCTGGCGGCGCACGGCGCGTGAAGATGCCAGCGATGAGCGTGATACAAAACTAGCCGCCCTGGTCGATGAAACAGACGCAGAAGAATCGCCTGTGGAACTCTCAACGAAGGAAGTTCTTGTCATTGAGACGACAGAACTCCCGGCAGCCACGACGGCATCCATGGAAGAAGAAGAAATTTTCTTGCGCAGCAGTATTGAAGAAGAGGATGACCTGCGCTTTGGGGAACCAATCGAGTTGGACTCGAAAGATCGGCGTAAGTTGGTGGTGCAGCGCTATCGCCAGAAGATATGGAGCAACCCTTACTTCTACTTCTTCATCGGTCTGGTTGTGTTGGGTCTGGTCGGGTTTGTGTTGTCCGGGTTTAATCTATTGTTCGTGCCAGGTGGCTTGCTGGCACTTCCGCTGGCATACTTCGCCTGGCGCTATAACCGCGAAGCGAACGAAGAAGTTGACCGCGAATTGGCGTTGGGCTTGTCCGTAGATGCCATCAAAGAAGGTGGATTGCCCAGGCGCAAGCGTGATGAGCGTATGGCAGATACAGAAGCTTTCCGCGATCATGTGACCGCCAATGCTTATGTCGGCAACCCGAATACGGCTCTGACGAGCATTCCCTTCTTGATCTTTTTCTCCTGGCTGGCGGTGTTGAACCTGGTGGGGTACAGCCTCGCTGGGGAAAAAATGCCCTGGTTGGGAACTCACCTAACCATGCCCTTGATCTTCCTGAGTGCGTGGTACTTCGGGCGTATCATCAGCAAAATCAAATGGCGTAAATTTGTAGAACATGGTTGGATCATCCTTGCTGTGTTGATCGTCTTTGCGGTTGCACTCAGCCGGGTCATTCAGCCGCTGCTGATGGGTACGCCTCCCTTCGCTGGTCTGAGCCAGGATCAGCTACAGGCAACTTATAGCTGGCTTGGTGCGCTGGTGATTGTCGGTGGTTCTTTAGGTGTGGTGTTTTACCTGCGCGAATCCGTGGGTTGGAAGCATGTGCGTCAACTGTTCGTGGTGGTGATCTTCGGCTTGCTCAGTGTGGTCACCTTCCGTTCCGCGTGGCTGGCTTCCTTCGTGAACTACGATTACGCGACAGAATTCCTGGTGTATGCCCATGCTGCGCCGGGGGTTAAGTGGGTGCTGGAAGACATCGAAGAATTGAGTCTGCGTACTACCGATGGTTACGACATCGCAATTGCCTACGATAACGAAGTATCCTGGCCTTATAGCTGGTACTTCCGCGATTACGAAAACGTCACCTATACGGGTGAGAATCCCACCGTGCAAAATCTGCAAGATGCAGTTGTTGTGGTGGTCGGCGCAGCGCATCTCGGTACAGTAGAACCCATCCTGGAAGATCGCTATGTACGCTATGATCATATTCGGCTGTGGTGGCCTATGCAAGATTACTTCCACCTTACGCCGGATCGCGTCAATAACCTGCTGGATTTCTCGGCAGATAATCCCAGTGCCGCGCAGATTCGCCAGGGTATTTTCGACATCTGGTGGTCGCGGGACTACAGCACGTATGGCGCAGCGACCAATAAAAACTTTGAAGTGACCAATTGGCCTGTTTCGGACAAGATGCATTTCTACGTCCGGCGCGACATCGCAGCGCAAATCTGGCCTTATGGTGTGGGAGACGGTACAGTCCTCAATCCACTGGATGAAATCGAAGTCAACCAGTGCAACGCCAATTGGCAGGATATGAGTGCCGTGCAGGTTCTTGAAGCACCGGATGTCATGACCAACCCTGTTGGCATCAGCATCGCGCCGGATGGTACGGTCTATGTTGCAGAAGAATTCGGGCATCGCCTCAGCGCCTTTGATCCGTTAACAGGTGCTTACATTGAAAGCATCGGGCAAGAAGGCACGCAGGCAATGGGTGACACGCTGCAACTCAACCGTCCCAACAGCCTGAGCATCGCGCCGGATGGCACCATCTACATTGCGGATACCTGGAATTACCGTGTACAAATCCTGAACCCGGATTTCAGCCCGATTGATTTCTTCGGGCAGCCGGGAACCTATGGCTTTGATGCCCCAGTTTCCCCAACGGAAGGACTCTGGGGGCCGCGTGATGTGGCGGTCAGCGATGATGGCCTGATCTTTGTCTCGGATACAGGCAATAAGCGTGTCCGCGTCTACCGAGTAGAAGATGGGGTTGCCCTGCATCAATATGACATCGGTTCGGGTGGTAGTGCGCCTGGGCAGTTGGATGAACCCAGCGGCCTCGCAGTTAGCGATGATGGCAGACTGTTTGTTGCTGACACCTGGAATCGCCGTATTTCTGTCTTCACGCTGGATGGCAACTACCTGGATAGTTACAGCGTGCGCGGTTGGTATGAAGAACTTGGCAACCGTCCATACCTGGCAATTGATGAAGGCCGTGATTTGCTCTACGTCACTGACCCTGACGCGGGGCGGGTGCTGGTCTATACGTTGTCGGGTGAATGTGTCGGTTCCTTCGGTCAAGCTGCGGGCGCTGCACCGACACTGGGGCAGTTCGGTATCGCGGCTGGTGTTGCGGTAGATGATGAAGGCTTCATCTACGTGGTTGATAACCAATTCGGGCGCGTGCTGAAGTTCCTGCCATTCCCGTATGTTCCTCCCAGTGCGGTGAATGGGGTAGAAGAAAGTGAAGTGGACGCGGCGGAATCGCAGGAGGTAGAAGCGCTGGTAACCGAAGAAGTGGATGTGCAGGAGTAGCAATTCTGCTCCCTGGCGCATGTGCCGCGCTCACCTTGACCCACGCTGACCTGCGTGCTACAATTACGTACGATATTTTCTTCGAGAAGTGGGCAGCCCCCACTTCTTGTGTTATAGGGCATTGACACCAGCCATCGCAGGATCATACCCACAGCTTTCGCAAACGATAATTCCCCAGAGGTTTGGGAGTAACAGACTTACATGGTCAATGAATTAAAGACAGCATTTGATGAAATCGCGGAGATGCGAGCCTTACCGCCGGATGTCGTTCTGGATGCGCTGCAAAGTGCGCTTGTGTCGGCATATCGCCGCGACTCTGGTGCTAGCTCTGCCCAGCGTATCGAGGCACGGATTGATCCCGGTACGGGGCGTGCGCGTATCTTTGTAGAAAAAGAAGTGACGGAAGAAATTTTCAGTCCGTCAACCGAAGTCACGCTGGAAAAAGCACGTTTCTATGAACCGGAAGCAGAGCTTGGCGATACTGTTATGGTGCAGGTAGAGCATACGACCAAGAAATTTGGTCGCATCGCTGCACAGACTGCCAAGCAGGTGATCCTCCAAAAAATCCGTGAAGCCGAACGAAACGCCCTCTACGATGAATTCATCGACAAAGAAGGCGACCTCATCATCGGTACGGTGCAGAGCATGAATCAGCAGGTCGTGACCCTACGCCTGAATGATCGTGCCGAGGCAATCTTGCCGCGCTCACAGCAGATTCCTGGTGAACGCTATCGCCAGCATGAAAAGCTGCGCGTGTACATCATGGAAGTGAAGCGTACCAACAAAGGCCCGCAGATTGTTTGCTCACGCAGCCACCGCAATATGCTGCGCCGCCTGCTGGAATACGAAGTGCCGGAAATTTATAACGGACAGGTGGAAATCAAGAGCATTGCGCGTGAAGCAGGCTACCGTAGTAAGGTCGCTGTAGCGGCACTGCAAGAAGGCATTGATCCAGTTGGTGCATGCGTCGGTATGCGCGGTATTCGCATCCAGAATATCGTCAAAGAACTGCACGACGAAAAGATTGATGTCATTGAGTGGAACCCCGAAGCAGAAGGCTTCATCTCAAAGGCA
Source organism: uncultured Anaerolineaceae bacterium (assembly GCA_964455365.1). Classification (GTDB taxonomy): domain Bacteria; phylum Chloroflexota; class Anaerolineae; order Aggregatilineales; family Phototrophicaceae; genus JAUZRW01. The sequence continues at coordinate 125,032 of CAYVVZ010000001.1, forward strand.
CTGAGTCCGGCGCGTGTCGTTGGGGTGTACCTGGATGATGACATCTTCAGCGGGCGTACTGCTGTGGTTGTCGTGCCGGATGACCAGCTATCGCTGGCTATTGGGCGCGAAGGGCAGAATGCTCGCCTTGCAGCCAAGCTCACGGGCTGGCGCATCGACATCAAGAGCGTTACCGAAACGGTGCTTGGTGCAATGGAAAATCTCGATCTTCCGCCGTTGGATGAATTGCAGCGCACACATGGCCCCTTGATCGCAGAAGTTCAAAAGATCATGGAGAAGCGCGATGCAAACAAGGCCGTGATGCCGGAAGAATTCAATACCTTGAACAAGTTTGCAGGGGTTGTCGAGCGACGCTTGCAGCGCATCCGTGATGATATTCGCCAGTCCGAAATGGAACAGATGGATGCTGTTCGTGCAACCTTGCCGGAAGCCTTGTTCAATGTTCCGATTGTTGCGCTTGGCCTGGATGAGGAAGTTACTGCTGCCCTGGAAGAACTCGGCAGCGTCGGCAATGTTATGCTATACACACTGACCAATGAAGAGTGGTTGGAAAAAACACTGAGTAAGGTCAGTGAAGATGCGCTTCCGCAGGTTCAGGCTGCGTTAGATGAACTCATGGAAGGTGACATTGATTTTGATGTATTGACAGAGGAAGAAGCGGTTGCAGACGAGGAACCGTTGGCTGTTGAACCTGTCGCAGAAGTTGCACCTGTGGTTGTAGAACCGGAAGCCACGCCGGATGTGGTGGATGAAGCGCCAGAAGCCGAACCGGAAGTAGTAGCCGCAACTGAAGTCGAAGAGCCAGAAGCAGTTGTTCCAGTGGTTGAAGCCGAACCCGAAGAAGATGTTGTACTGGATGCTTTCGGCGGCGTGATTGAAGAGCCTGCGCCGCAAGCCGAAGAGGAAGAGGCGGAAGCAGAACCAGACTTCGATTATCTCATTGAAGAACTGGAAGCCGATGATGAACTCATGGACACATCGGAACCCGCAGCATCCAAGCGCGAAAAGAAGCGCAATCGTCGCCGCCTGGTCTTCGATGAAGATAAAGGTGAAGTGGTAGCAAAGAAGCGTCGTAAGCGTGGTCGCAAACGCGGCTCCAGCAGTGGTATTGATTGGGATGATGAGGATATGGACTTCTGAGGTTGATGAACGATGGTGAACATATTGGGAACCACCGACAACAACGAACTGGATGTGCTGGCGAATGATGTGCCAGTGTTGGCCTATCTCCCTGGGGATGAAGAAGATGACGAAGCACGTCTTCGTCGTCAGGAACGGTTGCGCCGCAAGCAAAGTCGTGGGCGAAACCTGGATCTTGAGCCAGATGAAGAACTTGACCCGGATGTATCACAGCGGACAAAGAAGGCCAGCAAGAAGAAAATCTCCGCTCGTCCGATAGACTGGGTAGACGACGAAGAATTGCTCGAAGACACACGCCCCGCACGCAGCCGCAAGACACGGCGCAAACAGCGAGATGACGTGTGGACGGAAGACTGGGACGAGTGGGCATGAGCCACAAACACGTCCCTCAACGAACCTGTGTTATTTGTCGAGAGAAAAAAGAGAAGCGTGTGTTGACGCGCTTCGTCTCGAACGGACAAGGGGTCTTCCCTGACCCAACTGGGAAGGCCAACGGACGCGGCGCATATATTTGTGACCAGCCACCATGCTGGGAACGTGCGCGACAGACAGGGCAGTTAGGCAAAGCACTGCGTGTCACCCTGACCGATGATGATCGCCAGCGCATACGTGATGTGCAGCCATGAATACTAATCACACAGCCTGTGGATAGGTAGCCGACGAACGCCGCACCTCTCCACAGCAAACACACGCAAGCAAATTTGGAGAGTGTTGACGGTATGGCAAAAACGAAAGAAGTCATCTTAGTACCGGATTATCTCACAGTCCGTGAGTTGTCCACCCTCATGGATGCCAGCCCAATTGATGTGATGAAAACCCTCATCACCAACGGGATCATGGCTTCCATCAATCAGCAGATTGATTTTGATACCGCTGCTATCGTCATCGAAGAAATGGGCTTCGAGGCGAAATCCGCAGAAGAAGAAAAAGCAGAGCAGCAGGAACAAGAGCGCGTTGAAGAGATGACGCGCAAATGGGAGCAGATGTACAAGGGCGAGAAGCCTGCGAACCTCAAGCCCCGTCCCCCCATCATCACCATCCTCGGTCATGTCGATCATGGTAAAACAACCCTGCTGGATACGATCCGCCGCACGGATGTTGCAGGTGGAGAGGCCGGGGGGATTACCCAGTCCATTGGTGCCTATCAGGTTGTTCATAACGGGCAGAAAATCACCTTCATCGACACTCCAGGCCACGAGGCGTTCACGGCAATGCGTGCGCGTGGTGCGCAGGGTGCTGATATTGCTATTCTTGTGGTGGCAGCGGACGATGGTGTGATGCCTACCACCCGCGAGGCGCTGAATCATGCCCGAGCCGCAAATATCCCGATCATCGTTGCAATCACCAAAGTGGATAAGCAAAATGCCAATCCTGAACGTGTGAAACAGCAGCTTGCTGAACTCGAACTTGTGACCGACGAATGGGGCGGCGAGACGATGATGGTTCCGGTAGCCGCGCTGCAAGGCGAAGGTATCGAAGATTTGCTGGAAGCGCTATTGCTGATTGCTGAAGAACACGAATTCGTGGCGAACCCCAACGGAACTTCACGCGGTATTGTGCTGGAAGCGGAAGTGGATAAATTCCGTGGTACGCTGGCAACGCTGCTGGATATGAATGGCTCCCTTGAAGTAGGCGACTCCATCATTGCAGGAACCTCACATGGGCGTATCAAGGCCATGTTCGATGACAAAGGCAACAAGATCAAGAAAGCAGAACCCTCCAAGCCAATTTCAGTCTTGGGGCTGGATACGCCGCCTGAGCCTGGTGAGCGGTACGAAGTCGTCAAGAATGACAAGGTTGCTCGTTCTATCGTGTCTGAGTTGATCGAAGAACGCGAAGCACAATCGCGCCAGCCGGCTCAGGCGATGTCGCTGGAAGACATCTTCAAGCAGTTCCAGGCGGGGCAAGCCAAACAATTGAACATCATCCTGAAGACGGATGTACAGGGTTCCTTGCAGCCGATTGTCGAAGGGCTTGAGAAGATTTCCGGCAACAACGTTGAAGGCATCCAGATTCGCATTCTCGCGGCGGATGTTGGCGCAATTACCGAGAGTGATGTCATGCTTGCCAGCGCGGGAGACGCAGAAGCTGACCGGGCGATTATCCTTGGCTTCAATGTTACCCCTAATAACTCTGCTAAGTCACAGGCGCAGGTACAGGGCATTGAAATCCGCTCGTATGACATCATCTATAAATTATTCGAAGACATCGAAATGGCGCTGGAAGGTATGCTGGAACCGCGCTACGAACCCCGTATCATTGGCGACGCAGAAGTCCGCCAGTTGTTCCAGATTTCCCGCGTCGGTGTGGTTGCAGGTAGCTACATGCGCAATGGTGAAGCCCGTCGTCGGTCAAAAGCCCGCGTCTACCGTGGTGATGAGTTGATCGCGGATGATCTGACGATTGATGCGCTCAAACGCTTCAATGAAGATGTTTCCGAAGTTCGAACAGGCTTCGAGTTCGGTGTCAGCTTCGTCAACTTCCAGGATTTGCAAGAAGGCGATCTCATCGAATTCTTCATTATGGAGCGCGTGCAGTAACACAGTTACGTGCGCTGCCGCGACGCATTCGGTACTGGGCGTGTCCTGAACGCGCCCTCACGAAATTCGGTGAATTCAATCCATCCGTATTGTTTCCATATGTAGGAAAATCAATGGGTCTCAAGCAACAACGCCTTGCGGAACGAATCCGCACTGTTCTCAGCGAGTTATTGCTGCGCGAAGTCTCTGATCCGCGTTTGCAAGGGGTCACTGTTACTGAAGTCACGCTAGATGGTGAATTGATGTATGCCGATGTTTACGTCAATGCTTTGGGTGATGAAAGTCGCCAGCAGGATGTGATGCAGGGCTTAGAGCGGGCAAAGGGCTTTTTACGCCGTGAAGTTGGTTCGCGCATCAGTACGCGCAACACGCCAGAATTACACTTTCACTGGGATATCACATTGCAAGAAGGTGAACGCCTCAACCAATTGATTGATTCGCTGGACATCCCGGAGGAATTGCCCGATGACGAATAGTGCTGGAATGTCACCGCAGTGGGCTGCCGCCACGGAGGCAATCCGTGCAGCACAACGCATCCTGATTGTGTCGCACGTAAACCCGGATGGGGACGCGATTGGCTCTTCTCTTGGGCTGGCAAATGCGCTGAAGCAAATGGGTAAAGATGTAACCATTGCCAATGATGATGGCGTGCCGCCGTTTTTGCGCTGGTTACCTGGTGCAGCGGACATCGTTACCGAAGTGACGAGTGGTGAATTTGACCTGATGATTAGTACGGATTCCAGCGATGAAATCCGCACGGGCAATGCGGGCGAATACGGACGCTCCCACAGCACGAAAGTCATTAACCTGGATCATCACCCCACCAACACTTATTTCGGCGACATTTTCCTCGTTGTTCCGGCGGCTGTTTCCGCAACGGAAATTGTGCTGGATTGGTGGCATCACGCCGGGATGGACATCAGTCATGAAGTTGCTGTTCCCCTGCTCACGGGGCTGGTCACGGATACCAATGGCTTCCGCATCAGCAACACGACAGCGCGAACGCTGCAAGTTGCGCAGATCCTCATGGAGCAGGGCGCATCATTGACGGAAGTCACGGCACGCACGCTGGATAGCATGACCTACGATGAGTTCATCCTCTGGAAGCAAATTCTGCCGACTGCTGAATTGCACGGACAGGTGATTTCTGCCTATGTCCGTCTGGAAGATTTTGCGCTGGCAGGGGTGGCAGATACCAGTACCGCAGGTATCGTCAGTTTTCTGAATCGTGTGGAAGAAGCCATGATTTCCGTCGTGTTCAAAGAAACGGAAGAAGGCATTCGCCTCAGTATGCGGGCAAAGCGTGGCTATAATGTGGCGGACGTTGCGACGGCGCTCGGCGGTGGCGGGCACATCCAGGCAGCCGGGGCAACCATACAGGGTACGTTGGAAGAAGCTCGCGCCCGTGTGCTGGAAATGTTGCAAGAAGCCGCAGCGAAGGGAACGCTAGAGATTGTCTGAGCAGCTCAACGGCTTCCTGAATATCAACAAACCCCTCGGCCTGACCAGCCATGATGTAGTGGCGAAAATTCGCTATAAGGCCAAGAAGCTCACCGGGAATAAAAAGCTCAAGGTCGGTCATGCTGGCACACTTGACCCGGCTGCGACGGGCGTGCTGGTCATTTGCCTGGGGCAAGCCTCGCGCCTGAGTGAGTATGCCATGCACTCGACTAAACAGTACCGCGCTGCCATCCGCCTCGGAATAGTTACCGATAGCTACGACTCCGAAGGCCAAATCGTCCGCGAAACCGATGCCAGCCAGATCACACAGGCTGATGTGGAAAATGTGCTGCCCCAGTTCACCGGGGACATCGAACAGATTCCACCAATGTACAGCGCCATCAAGCAAGGTGGTAAGAAGCTCTATGAGTTGGCGCGTCAGGGCGAAACAGTCGAGCGAGCAGCGCGGAATGTCACGATTCATAATCTCGAAATTGTTTCATGGAATGCACCGGATTTTGAACTGCTGGTCACATGCAGCAGCGGAACCTATATCCGCAGCCTGGCCTATGACATCGGGGAAGCACTTGGTGTGGGAGCCTATCTGGCAGGGCTGGAGCGTACCCGCAGCGGCAATTTCACGGTAGAAAATGCCCTTGATCTGGATGCCTTGCTGCAACCTGATGTCAATCTGTATCCGTACTTGCTCCCGCCGCTAACTGCCCTGGAAGATTGGCAGATTGTCCCCGTGAAGGATGCGCAAATCCAAGCTATCATACAGGGGCGCAGCATTCCCATAGTTGTTGATGTCGCAGACGAAACTGCTGTGGCGGTAGAGACAGATGGGCATTTGCTGGCAATCCTGGAAAAACGTGGTTCACTCTGGAAACCGCACAAAGTATTCATCCGGGATTGATGTGTGTCGGAACCACTCCGTAGATGCAAAGGCCGGATCACTCAATGCAGCAAGGCACTGACCTCAAGGACGTAATGCTGGAGCGCCCTTCCTGGGTGACCATTGGCGTGTTCGATGGTGTTCACCGAGGGCATCAAGCACTCATTCGCCAGCTTGTCGAGGCCGCACACGCAGCCAATCAATATGCGGTCGTCATCACCTTTCATCCACATCCCGATGTTGTTCTGCGCAATATCCAACATCGCTATTACCTCACATCACCACAGCAACGAACGCAACTTCTACATGAACTAGGTGTGGATTATGTCATCACCCAGGCATTTAATGATGAACTGCGCCAGGTTCGCGCCGTAGAATATGTGGATCGTCTGGTGAAACATCTAAAAATGCGCTCCCTATGGGTCGGCACGGATTTCGCCCTGGGTTATCAACGTGAAGGCACTGTGCAGTATCTCCGTGAATTGGGCGAAACGCGCAATTATGAAGTGCGCCCGATTGATCTTGTAACAACGGATGGTAACGGCAGCATCATCACCAGCACGAAAATCCGGCGCTTGCTGCAAGAGGGGGATGTGCGAGAGGCGCAGCATTTGCTCGGAAGACCATACACCGTGGTGGGGGAAGTCATCCACGGTGACAAACGCGGACGTACGATAGGCTTCCCAACAGCGAATACGTCAATCTGGGAAGGGCAGGTTTTGCCGCTGAATGGCGTATACGCCGGGTATGTGCAGCTTGGCGATGAGCGCTTCATGGCGGTAGCCAACGTAGGAATTCGCCCGACTTTCGCGGGGGAAGAAGTTCGTGTGGAACCACACATCCTGGATTTCGACCGCGAAATTTACGGACGGACAATTTCATTTTCGTTCATGCATCGGCTGCGTGGCGAAGTGAAGTTCGCCGGGCTGGATGCGCTCAAAGCACAGCTAGCCCAGGATGTTCAGCAAGGACGGGAACTATTGTCCCCCGGATGAGCCTCAGCGTTCGTCCTCTTTTGGCAGCCGATAGCCGACACGCCGCAGAAACTCTTCATTGCTGCGCCAATTTTTCAGTACCTTCACATGCAAATCCAGGAAGACCGAGGTTCCCAGGTTTCGCTCTAGCTCCTGGCGAGCTTCGGTACCGATTTGCTTAATCATGCTGCCGTTCTTGCCGATGATGATGCCTTTTTGGGAATCACGCTCGACGTGAATTGTGGCATAAATCGAGGTGCGTTCCGGTTTTTCTTTGTAGTCAGTGATTTCTACTGCGACAGCGTGGGGAATTTCCGCTTCTGTGTGCAAGATGACTTTTTCGCGGATGATTTCTGCTGCCACGAAACGCATATTCAAATCACTCACCTGATCCACCGGGTAGTAGCGAGGCCCTTCTGGTACCAATTTCAGCAGCGTCTGCACTAATTCGGTGACACCGTTATCTTTCAGTGCGCTGATCTTGAATACTTGCTGATGCTCAATCAGTGACAGGTGTTTGTCAAAATCCGCATTTTCTTGTGCCGCATCCATCTTGTTCAGCACCAGGAGTATTGGCGCTTTACGTGCCTTCTCCTTCAGTGTTTCGGCGATGTACTCGTCTGATTTCTGTGGGGCTTCGCTGGCATCCAAAATCCACAGAATTACATCGGCATCGCGCAAAGCTCCTTCAGCCATTGTCATCATATATTCGCCCAGGGTATTGCGCGGCTTATGCAATCCAGGGGTATCCACAAACAGCAATTGGCCTTTTTCCGCAGTATAGATGCCTAGCTGATTGCGACGTGTTGTTTGTGGCTTGGGGGTGGTGATGGCGATCTTCTGACCTAGAATCGCATTAATCAGTGTGGATTTGCCAACGTTGGGGCGACCCACGACCGCGATCACCCCGGAGCGATGGTCATCAGGCCAGTCATCATTGAAAATTGTATCGAGTGTCATTATCTAGCCTTTTGCCATGCTTCAATGGTTGGGTAGGTTTTCGTGTATGTGCGCAGTCGTGCCGGTACATCATCGGGTTTTTGGGTGATGATGCCGTGAATGAGTGCTAGTGGTTGCGTGGCTTCAAGTGATTCGTATACCAATACATCCACCGGGCGCATCAAATCCAGCATCTTCACCGGAACCATATCATCCTCACCCTTACTGGTATAGCCTACCACATCGGCACGCGGGTAGAGGTTGCTGCGATGGAGGAGGAAATTCCAGGCTTCTTCACCTGTGAGCATATCGCCATAATCGAGGGCGATTAAACCGGGTACGATACTCTGTGCCTTTTGCAAATACTGTACGCCGTATCGTACCACAAAATCACCGTGCTGGATTGCTTCCAGTTCGGCTGGGAGAGACTCTGCCAACAATGCAGTACCATCAACCCGAACCAGCACCCCCGTAAATAGATCGCTAATCGGGTTACGACGCGGAATACGAGGCGCACCCATCAGTGCGAATGTTCGTCTTCTTCATGGTGGTCGTCGTCGTGGTGATGTCCGGTGTCCATCGGTACGTTGATGTCGTCAAAATTTTCATAAGGACGTACAGCAATCACCCAACCACCAATCGCTGCGACCAGCAATGCTGCGCCCACCAGTACCGTTAAGCCGATCAGGCCACTATCAACATCGGATACGACGACACCAATCCCGGCAGCGACGACCATCATGGTAATGCCCAATCCGCCGAGCATAGATAAGCCAACGAGTAAGCTCTCGCTGATTTCTTGTTTTGTCTCTTCTGAATTGTGGGTTTCGGTTGCCACTGTTCTCTTCACTCCTGAGTGTTACACTTGCTGAATATTGTTTAAATTGTGCCGCTGTGCTGGTGGTACGTCAAGTTAGTTTTGGAGCAAAATAGAAATGGTTGTGGAACGTGTGCTGATTGTTCGCCATGGGGAAACGGATTACAACCTTCAGCGTCGCTGGCAGGGGCAGTTAGACGTGGAACTGAATGCAACCGGGAAGCAGCAAGCGGAAGCACTGGCGAAGATCCTGGTTGATGAATCAATTGATGCAGTTTACAGCAGTGATTTGCGCCGTGCTGCGGATACGGCGCGTATCCTTGCGACTCCTCATGCGCTGCCTGTATTGCCAGAGCCAGGGCTGCGCGAAATCAATGTCGGGGTCTTCCAGGGGTTGAATCGTCAGGAGATTGACGAGCGCTACCCTTATGAAATGTATCGCTGGAACAACGATGATAACTATATTCCGCAAGGTGGTGAATCTCGGATACAATTACAGGAACGGGCGTTTGCTGCCTGGGAGGCCATCACCCAGCGTAATCACCGCACGATTTTGCTCGTCTCACATGGAGGGACAATTCGGTTGTTGTTACGACGAGTTATACCATCTGCACAAATCGACGGCTTGCGCTTTGCAAATACTTCCCTCACGATATTACAATATGCAGGGCAATCTGGCTGGTCTGTGGATCGCATCGCAGACTCTACACATTTGTGAGATTGTACATTTTTTCACACATAGGTGATGAATATCACACTCAGAATTGAACACATTACACGACAGAAAAACTTAAGACGCGGTTAAAATGGTGGCAGTTCGTAAGTGAGAACATGCGTAATTAACCTAAGTTGAGGGGAGATCGACACCCATGTACGCAAAACCACATGTTCACAGTGCTGTTGGGCTTGAAGAAGTAGGGCTGATGCCCGCCGATGTAAAAGGCGTTCACGTTCATTGGAATCTCAATCCCGCAGAATTGTACGAACATGCAGTCCGTAACGGCGAAGCTGAACTGACCAAAGATGGCGCAATCCGCGTTCTGACGGGTCAATACACAGGCCGCAGCCCGAAGGATAAGTTCACCGTAGAGCAGGCTCCCTCAAATGAAAAGATTTGGTGGGGCGACATCAATCAGCCGACCACACCGGAACTATTCGCACATATGCACAAGAAGGTGCTGGATCACCTGAGCCATGCACGCAACCTGTACGTGCTGGATGCATTTGCTGGTGCAGACGAAAAACATCGCCTGCCGATCCGCATTGTCAGTGAAGTTGCTTATCATGGTCTTTTCTCATGGAATATGTTCCGCCGGGCGACGCAGGAAGAACTTGCAAATCACAAACCGGAATTCACCGTACTGGCAGCTCCGTCTCTGATCGCCCGTCCTGATGTTGATGGGACACGTACCGGGACATTCATCGGTGTGAATATTGAAGAAAAGCTCATCATCATCGTCGGCTCGATGTACAGCGGCGAAGTCAAGAAGGGCATCTTCAGCGTCATGAATTACTTGCTGCCGGAAAAGGGCGTGATGCCGATGCACTGCTCGGCAAACATTGGCCCCAACGGCGACTCGGCTGTATTCTTCGGCCTCAGCGGTACGGGTAAGACCACACTCAGCGCTGACGCATCGCGCACCTTGATTGGTGACGATGAACACGGCTGGAGCGAAGATGGTATCTTCAATTTTGAAGGTGGTTGCTACGCCAAGACCATCAACCTCAGCCCGGAAGGTGAGCCGGAAATTTACGCAACGACCAAGATGTTTGGTACCATTCTGGAAAATGTCCCGCTGCGCGAAGACCGTTCGCCTGATTTTGACGACACTCGCTATACGCAGAATACCCGCTGCTCCTACCCGCTGCACTACATCCCGAATGCCAGTGAAACGGGCAAGGGTGGGCATCCGAAGAATGTTGTCTTCCTGACGGCTGATGCATTCGGTGTGCTGCCTCCTATCAGCAAATTGTCACCGGAACAGGCGATGTACCACTTCATTAGTGGCTACACCGCAAAAGTTGCTGGTACTGAACGCGGTGTGACAGAACCGCAGGCAACGTTCAGCGCATGCTTCGGCGCACCTTTCATGCCGCTGCACCCGACGGTCTATGCTGAACTCCTGGCTGAAAAGATCAAAGAACATGGTTCGCAGGTCTGGCTGGTGAACACGGGTTGGACTGGCGGCCCGCACGGTGTTGGCAGCCGCATGAAATTGTCGTATACCCGCCGTATGGTCAACGCTGCACTGGACGGCGAACTGGATGATGTCGAATTCACGGAAGAACCTTTCTTCGGCCTGATGATCCCGACCAGCGTACCGGATGTTCCCGATGAAGTTCTTAACCCGAAAGCAACCTGGGAAGACAAAGCTGCTTACGACGAAAAAGCAAAAGCACTGGCAGCTATGTTCAAGAAGAACTTTGAAGAATTTGCAGATCGCGCCAGCGCGGAAATTCTCTCCGGCGGCCCCAAAGTCTAAGGGACTTTCCCTTATCAATACACCGGGGATTGGGTAGGATTACCCAGTCCCCGCTTTGTGTGTATTGTTAATTTAACGAAACTCCAATTCAAGAGAGGAAACACTCATGAAATCTCCAATTCGCGTTGCAGTCACTGGTGGTGCAGGTCAGATTGCGTACAGCTTGCTTTTCCGCATTGGGAATGGCGAAATCTTCGGCGCTGACCAGCCCGTGATCCTGCAAATCCTGGAAATCCCGCAGGCAATGCAGGCGCTTGAAGGCGTTGTGATGGAATTGAACGACAGCGCTCAACCGCTGGTACATGGCATTGAAGCAACCGACGATCCCAACAAAGCCTTCGCGGGCGCTAACTGGGCAATCCTGGTCGGTGGTAAGCCGCGCAGCGCAGGCATGGAACGCAAAGACTTGATTGCTGCCAATGGCTCCATCTTCGTGGGTCAGGGTAAAGCGATCAACGACAACGCTGCGGATGACATTCGTGTTGTTACGGTGGCGAACCCCTGCAACAGCAACACCCTGGTTGCAAAATCCAATGCACCGGATGTCCCGGCGGATCGCTGGTTTGCCATGACTCGCCTGGACGAAAACCGCGCTAAAGCGCAAATTTCCGCAAAAGCAGGCGTGAATTACACCGATGTGACTCGCGTGGGTGTCTGGGGCAACCACAGCGCTACCCAGTTCCCGAACTTTGAACACATTCTGGTTGAAGGCAAGCCCGCGTTGGAAGTGATCCCGGATCGTAACTGGTTCGAGAATGACTTCATGACCATCAACCAGCAGCGTGGTAAGGCGATCATCCAGGCACGCGGCAAGAGTTCCGCAGCCAGCGCCGCGAATGCTGCTCTCGATACGATCCGTTCGCTGATTACACCGACCCCAGAAGGTGATTGGTTCAGCGCTGCGGTCTATTCCGCTGGCAATCCCTACGGTATTGACGAGAATCTGTTCTACAGCTTCCCCTTGCGCTCCACGGGCAATGGCGATTATGAAATCGTCAGTGGCCTGGAATTGAGCGAATATGCACTCGGCAAAGCCAAAGCCAGCGAAGCCGAACTCCAGGAAGAACGCGAAGCTGTCACCGACCTGCTTTAGTTGCAATGCATTCTTCTGGGCGTGGAATCACTCCGCGCCCTTTCTTACCTGGATTGCCCCTCTGAGAAATTCTGTTCTGACGCTATACTCTCGCTTCCATTTATGATTCATGCAGGTGACCTATGTCAATTGGTGAGATTCTTCAGGTAATCGCTGCGATAGTGACTGCACTTTTTGGTTTGGTTGCCCTGTTTCGTCCGCAGATGCTGGCGGATGCTGCCGGGTTGAATGCCGAAAGCGTGCGCGGCGCGGCGGAAATTCGCGCTTCCTGGGGTGGGTTGTTCCTGGGGTTGGGGCTTGCGGCGTTGTACTTGCGCACACCGGATGCTTACTTCGTATTGGGATTGAGCTATGGCCTGACGGCAGTTGTTCGCATTGTGAATCTGCTGCTGGATCGCCGTGTTTTCCATCCTGTTGTTCTCAATATTCTGGCCTTTGAAATTGTGTCGGCAGTGATTTTCTTATTGCCGGGAGACTTGTTTTGATTCAACATCCCCGCGCAGTGGACTTTGAAGTGGGTAAGGCGCTGATTGTCACCGATTTGCATGGTGAAGGCGCGGCCTATGACCACATCCGCGATACGTTTTTAGCGATGCACGCGGCAGGAAGAGCAGACCGCCTCATCATCTGTGGGGATTTGATTCACGGGTACGGTGATGAAGCCGATGATCAAAGCCTGCGGATGATCCTGGATGTGATGCGCTTACAGCATGAGATGGGCAAAGACACTATCGTGATGCTGATGGGTAATCACGAGATGCCGCATGTATACAACATCGTGCTATCCAAAGGTCATCTGGAATTTACTTCGCGTTTTGAGCAGTCGCTCACCCGAAGTGGCAAGCGCGATGAAGTGATGGAGTTTATCTATGATTTGCCGCTGTACGCCCGCACCAAAGCCGGGGTACTCATCACCCATGCGGGCGCTACGGTTGATGTTGCCAGCGCTGATGCGGCGGAAAATATCCTGACTTTTGATCATCGAGCGCTTCTGAAGCTGGCAGATGATCGCATCATCAATGGCTATGATCTGAACCTCTTGCGGCAAAACCCGGAATACATGCAAATCGCCGAGCATTATTTTGCGATTTCCGGGACGGATGATCCCCGGTTGCATCATTATCTGCGCGGGCAAATGCTCAGTCAGAATGAAGAAGAGTTTCGCTTTTTGTGGGAGGTCTTGTTCACAACCAATGAGAACGGCTGGAGTGTAGATGCGTACAGCGTGGTAGTGGATCGTTTTTTGCGGGCAATCTCAGCCGTGAGCGAATACCCACAGCGGGTATTAGTTGCCGGGCACATTGCCGCACGCAATGGCTATGCGCTGGTGGGAGACCAGCATTTCCGTTTAGCAAGCTATGCCCATGCTGCGCCGAAAGAAAACGGGAAACTACTGCTGCTGGATTGTGAGGAACCGATCTATGCTGCTGAAGATCTGATCCCTCACTTGCTGCCAACCTTCGCTTAAAGGCTCAGTGGGTCAATGTCTTCATTTTTGGGTTTCTCAAGGAGACTGCCCTTGACCTGGCTCTCTTCTGGCGCAGCAATCCAGATTGCGATGTAGAGAATGAAGCCGGGGCCACCTGCTAGCGTCAGCAGTACGAAGATAATGCGCACCAGGGTCGCATCCAGATTGAAGTAATCTGCCAGTCCACCACAGACCCCGGCAATCTGGCGATTGGTTTCCGAGCGATACAGTCGTTTTTGTTCCATCGTTATCCCCTTCGTAATTACGTGAGTTTTGTTTAGAGTCGGTTGCGCACAGGTTCCCGAAAATGGGATGGTATGCGGAGCAATTCATTCGCTTCTCAGCCTCATGGTGGGAATTTTGAGTACATCACACCGGCAAAAAAGGTTTTGCTGACGGCTGATGGCTAACTGCTTACGCCCACCGAAGCTGAAAAGGTTGACTGCAAAGGCTCATCCAAAACTGACGTTAGTATACGTCGTCGTGCTTGGGCTTTTCGTAGTAGACTTCCCCGCGTTTCTCTTCCGGGATCACCAGCCAGAGGATGATGTAGACCAGCAGGCCGGGGCCACCCAGTAAGGTGAAGAGGACGAAAGCCAACCGCACCAGGGTGGGATCAACGTTGAAGTATTCCGCAAGGCCGCCTGCAACACCTGCCCATTGGCGGTCGGTGATTGAACGCTTAAGTTGTTTATTGCTTGCCATTGGATGTGTTCTCCTGTTGTCTTGTTCGTTCTAGAGACTATTACGCAGCGGATGCATTTTTGTTGTGGCCTTTTGCGGCATTTATGAATTTTTTGCACCGCGCTGCAAATCGTCCACGACATTCGTCACAGCATCTAATACATTGTAGATGATAGGGCAGAGCGCCGCGCCGGGAATCGTCCATTCCAGCATCCAGCGAAAATTCGGGGTAAATTCTGGATAAGCACGGCAGGCTTCCGGGCGATGCTCATAGACCGAGCAGAGTTTCCCTTGCAAGAATGCGCAGGGTTTCTGCCGGAATGTTCCCACAATGTCGGGGTCATCTTCTGTTAGATCAACATAATGTTCCAGCATATCTAGCGGCGTTTGCTGGATGCCAGCCGCCAGTTGTTCCACATCATCCATACCAAGCTGCACCGTCAGTGAACGGCAGCAGTTCGCACATTTGGTGCAGTCAATTGCGGCAACAATGGGCGCAGCCAAGCGCTCTACCACTGCATCAATTGCTTCGTCGGTCAGGTCATCATCTTCGACAAGCTGGTAGCGCATGACTTCAAATTCATCATAACGCGCCGCCGCCAACTGCTTGATTTGCTCCAAATCGGTCACAAGTTCGCTCATGATGGTAGTGTCGTCCCAATGAACTCCTCGTACCCGTTCACGAAGGCGTTCACATCTACACGCTTTTTCCCGGCAAGCTGCACTTCCTCCGGCGCATAGAGGCCGCTGCCTGTGCCAATGGCGACTCTGCCATTTTTCCGGATCACTTCTCCAGGTTCGGCGCTGCCAGCCAGCACGCTGCCGCTGTGAATTTTTAACTGGTTGCCGTTGAAAAAGGTATACGTCCCAGGCCAGGGCGTGAATGCCCGTACCAGTCGTTCGATGCTTGCAGCATCCTGCATCCAGTCAATTTCTCCTTCGTCTTTGTCGATCTGTGGGGCGTAGGTGGCTTCTGCGTCGTCTTGTGGTTGCGGCTGAATCGCCCCGCTGAGATAGCCCGGAAGTGTCTCAATCAGCAGTTCCGCGCCAAGCTGTGCCAGTTTGTCATGCAGGCTTTGCCCGCTTTCATTCGGCGCAACGGGAATCCCCCGCATCTTGAGCATGGGCCCCGTATCCAATCCTGCATCCATCTTCATGATGGTTACACCTGCTTCGGAGTCTCCTGCACGGATTGCCGCATGAATCGGAGCCGCGCCGCGCCAGCGTGGGAGCAGGGAAGCATGAACATTCACGGAGCCATGCGCCGGAATATCCAGCACCGTTTGCGGCAGAATCTGCCCGTAGGCTGCAACAATCTGCACATCGGGCTGCCACTGCCGCAGTTCTTCGATTGCTTCCGGCTTGCGTAATTTCTTCGGCTGGAAAACGGGGATCTCGTATTTCAGCGCTAATTCTTTGATCGGTGACATGCGAATTTTGCCGCCACGACCTGCCGGACGATCCGGCTGTGTGACAACGCCAATCACCTCATGATGGTCGATTAAGGCTTGCAGGGTGGGCACGGCGAAATCTGGCGTACCCATGAAGACGATCTTTGCCATGAACAAGTGTTTCCTGTAGGTTGTTCGTCTGTTTGCTGCGTGGTAGTATCATCAGCAATGATAGCCACTTGTTTGATGAATGTCTATGATCGCCAAGCGTTGGGAAATTGCACCCCCAGCCCCTGTTTCCTTATTGCGAACCTATCGCGGCGTTAGCCCGATCATCGCGCAACTTCTCTACAATCGCGGGCTGCAAACGCCGGAAGATGCATACCACTTTCTCTATGACAAAGATGTCGCCAGCACCGCAGGTGATCCGCGCAACATGAAGGATATGCAAAAGGCCATCGAACGCATTCGCGCTGCGATCAAGCGGCGGGAACCGATTGTTGTCTATGGCGATTTTGACGCGGATGGTGTGACCTCTACGACGCTCATGGTCGAGATTTTGCGGCGGTTGGGTGCGAATGTGCAGGCTTATATCCCGCATCGTGTCGATGAAGGTTACGGCCTGAATACCCCTGCGCTGGAAGAACTCGCCCGCCAGGGGACAAGCCTGGTGATCACCGTAGACTGCGGCATTCGTTCTGCTCAGGAAGTCGAAGATGGCAAAGCGGCTGGCCTGGATATGGTCATCACAGATCATCACTCCGTTGGGGCAGATATTCCTGATGCGCTGGCAGTGGTGAATCCGCAGCAAGAAGACTGCCCCGGGGATACCAGCCTTGCCGGGGTTGGTGTCGCGTATATGGTAGCACGCGCACTGCTGCTGGATGCGTACCAGCGAAACGGTAAGCGCAAAGCCCACATTGTGAAATATGCGGAAGTCCTCACGGATTTGCTGGATCTGGTGGCAATTGGCACTGTTGCAGACATTATGCCGCTGAATACGCCCACGAATCGCGCCTTTGTGAAACATGGATTACAGGTTATCAATGAGGGGCGGCGGCCTGGGGTGCGTGCCTTGATGGAAGTCGCAGGCATCAAATCAGGGCAGGCTACCGCGATGAGCATCGGTTTTGGCTTAGGGCCAAGGATCAATGCGGCGGGTCGGCTGGAAAGTGCCATCATCGCTTACGAATTGCTCTCTGCACCGAATGACGAAATTGCCCGTGAACATGCTGCCGAATTACAGCGCCTGAACAGCAGACGGCAGCAGCTCACCCGCGATGCACAGGAACGGATACGCGAGGCCATTGAGTTCAGTCATTCCGATGATGATCTGCTGATCTTTGCTGTCGATGAACAGGTTGTTCCCGGTATTGTTGGGCTGGTGGCAGGTCGCTTGACGGAAGAATTTTTCCGGCCTTCCGTGGTGGTGGATGCCAGCGATGGAGAATGCCATGCATCCTGCCGCAGCATTCCGCAGTTCCACATCACGCAGGCGTTGGATGAATGCGCGGATTTGCTGGTGCGGCATGGGGGTCATGCGATGGCGGCTGGCCTGACGATCTTGCCGGAGAATTTGCCGCTGCTGCAAGCTCGCCTACAACAGAAGGCGAAAGAAATTCTGGCGGGTCAGGAATTAACGCCAACGCTTCTGCTGGATATGGAACTGCCCTTGAGCAATCTCAGCATTGATCTGGCAGAATCGCTTACTGTGCTGGAACCCACCGGGAATTCCAACGAACAGGCGAAATTCATGACGCGCAATCTGGAAGTACGCGAAGTGCGTACCGTCGGTAACGGGCATTCCCACCTCAAGCTGAAGCTTTCTGCGAATGGACAGCCGCCGATTGATGCCATTGGCTTCGGCCTGGGGCAGTGGGCGCACGATCTACCGCCACGCCTGGATGTGGCCTACCATCTTGAAATTAACGAGTGGCAGGGAAGGCGCAACTTGCAACTCAATATGCAGGATATTCGCCCTGCGGAGGGCAACGAATGAAGCGTTCCCTGTGGTTGATCTGCTTATTGCTGCTGCCTGTCCTTTCTTTTGCGCAGGATGAACCAACCAGCGAGAACAACATCTTCGGCATTGTTGAGGGCTTCTGGTTCCCGGAGCTAACCTGTGAACTTGGCGTTGGCTGGGAGCGCATCATTTTCGATTGGTCGCAGCACCAGCCTGAAGGCGCGGAAGATTGGTACACGCTCAACGTCGATGATCGCTGGCTGCGTGCGGCGGATCAATGCAACCGGGAAGTGGTGGCGCTGCTGAAAAATACCCCGGCCTGGGCAACGGACGGCACGCCGGGTGTCGGGGTTCCGCGTGGCCTTGATTTGCCAGTTGATGACCCTGGTAACCTATGGGCGAATTTTGTGCGCCGTGCGGTGGATTATTATGCCAGCCGTGGTGTGACGCACTTTATCATCTGGAATGAGCCGGATATTGATTCAGAAACGTATGGCTACGAATTTGAAGGCGAACTGGAAGATTACTTCAATCTGCTGCGTGTGGCCTCCCTGGTGACGAAAGAAACCAATCCCGCTGCGGTGATCCATCTGGCGGGGACAACCTACTGGCATGATGTCAATGAAGGGCGCGAACCCTACATGACACGCCTCGTAGAACGCATCTTACAAGACCCGGCAGCGTCGCAACACGATTACTACTTCGATGTACTGAGCCTGCATATTTACTTCCGCACGCAGAGCGTCTACGACATCGTGCATGAAATGCGCCAGATGCTTGATTCGAACGGCCTTTCAGAAAAACGCATCTGGATCAATGAAACCAATGCCGCACCAACCGATGACCCGAATTGGCCTGTAGAGCGTCCGGTTTTCCGGCTGGATTTGCAGGATCAAGCGGCCTTCCTGGTGCAATCCACAGCACTTGGGCTGGCAGCCGGGGCAGAGCGCATTGCAGCGTATAAGCTCTACGATCAACAATTACCCCCTGGTGGTGAATCGTTTGGCTTGCTCAATCCCGCCAGCGCTGCACCGCGTCCGGCCTTTGCCGCCTGGTCAACTGTGACGCAGCACTTCGATAACGTCATTGCAGCGGATTTCGCCCAAACGGAGCATGTGGAAGCGGTGCGGTTGCATCATGCGAATTTGCAGCAGACGGTTGTTCTCTGGGCAAGAACGGAAGATAGCGCTGCTGCCAGCATCGAAGCGACCAGTAACAAAGCCTATCGCATTGCGCTGGATGGGACTATAACTGTACTTCGTCCTGACAATGGAATGGTCGAAATTCAGCTATCCCCTGCGCGATGTGAAGAGGGTGAAGGCTGTTACCTGGGTGGAACTCCGGTGCTGTTGGTACAGCCCGATGAATTCAGTACCCTCTATGATATGACAACCGATGAGATGATACCGCTGGTATTCGAGCAGGAGTAAATAGATCGTGGCAGAACAAAAACCGAAACGCGCCCCCGGTGAATTGAAATTTTCCTATGGTGGGCAGGCTGTTATTGAAGGCGTATTGATGCGCGGCGCACATGATGTCTCTATTGCTGTGCGCGATCCCCAGGGGCAGATTGTTGTACATCAAGAGCCGCTGAACAAAACCATGTACCAGGGGTTCATCGCCAGAACACCATTTTTGCGCGGTATTACAGGCTTGTGGGATGCGATGGTACTGGGTACGAAGGCGCTGATGTGGTCGGCAGATGTGGCACTTGGCGAAGAAGAAGATGTCACTTTCGGCGGGGCAGTTGGTTTTGCGACTGTGGCGGTTTCGCTGCTGATCGGTGTTGGTTTATTTTTCATCCTGCCGACGACTGCCGCAACGGGTGTGGGTAGCTTGCTTGGATTGACCAGTACAACCTCGGAAGAAGCGGTGGTCACCGAAGAAGGCGAGACGGCGGAAGTCGTCGAAGATGGCGGGCAGGCGTTTATCTTTTACGAAGCCCTGCCGATTGGCTGGGAAGCAACAGCAATTAACTTCATTGAAGCAGTCATTCAGCTTGGGTTATTAATCGGCTACATTTCGCTGATTGCGCGGCTGGAAGATGTGAAGCGCTTGTTTGGCTATCATGGCGCGGAGCATAAAACGATCAATGCTTATGAAGCGGGTGATGAACTGACCCCGGAAATTGTTGCACAATATCCCATTGAGCATCCCCGCTGTGGGACGGCCTTCTTGCTAACCGTGGTCTTCGTCAGTGTAATTGTCTTCTCGTTGCTGGGTCGTCCGCCGTTCTTCTGGTTGATTGTCTCGCGCATTGTCTTGATCCCGGTGATTGCGGGGATTTCCTATGAATATCTGCGCTGGTCTGCGAAGAACCTGCATAATCCGATTGTGGCCTTCATCGTCAAGCCCAATCTGATGCTGCAACACCTGACCACACGCCAGCCAACTCTTGATATGATCGAAGTGGCGATTACCTCTTTCAAACATGTGCTGCTCTCGGAAGGGTTGATAGATGCGGAAGAGGCTGCAATCCCGGAACCGCGTCCTGAAGCGGCCTATGCCCCGGCGGGTGATTAGGAGTAGGGTGTGCATCTGTGTAGGGGCGATTCATGAATCGCCCCTACAGACCCAAAAAAGAACATGTTTCCCCGCGTCAGTTCCTCATTCGCTGCTGCTTTCATCCCCCCGTTGCTGGCGGGATTGTAATATCTGCTGCTGCAAGGCTCTGGCGTGTTTGGCATCCGGGTGGTTGGGTGCGTTCAGGACAGGGGAAAGCAGTTGCAGGGCTTGCTCCCCTGCACCGTTGGCGAACTGCTGCTGTGCTGATAGAAACGCCTGATGATATTGCAGCGCCTGCACCAACGCCGGGAAGCGTCCATCCTCCGGGTACTCTTCACCAGCGCTGCGCGTATCTTCTACGGCTTGCAAAACTGCTGCGCGATCTTCTGCAAAGAGTGCCGGATAGAGGCGGCTGTACGCTTGATCTGCATTCAGCCGCTGATTGATGCGTGTGCGCAGGATGTAGAGATTGTCGAAGGCTTCCAGCACAAATTCCGGGAATGACTCTACCTGGCTCAACAATTCGTTGGCGGCAACAGCGTCTTCATGCATCACAGCCTGCACCTGTTGGATAATCTCCTGACCATTTTCGATGTACTGTTCGTACTCCTGTGCCATCACGTCGTAATCCGCGATTTGTTCCAGCAAGGGGTGCAAAGTTTCGTCAATGTCGCTGTATTGTGTACGGGCTTGCCGTGCCATCTGCCGCACGCGAGTCATCTCACGATCTTGCTGGAAGATGCGATCTACTTCGCGCAGGGTATCCTGCAATTGATTGTTCAGCGCTGCGACAATTTGCTGGCGCACCTGCGGTAAGTCTTCAACCCATTGATACGTCTGCTGCGCCTGGGTGAACTGCTCCCATGCTCGTAGTGGATCATTCTCTATGAGGCGCTCGGCATTTGCCAGGTTTTCTTGCGCCCGTTCCAGGTTGTGGAGCTGTGCTGCTGCGTTCGTTTTCGCGTTCTGTAACTGCGCTTGCTGCGCTTCATCCAGGAATTGTGTCACGTGCTGGCCTACATCCAGCAGGTTCACCGCTTCCTGTGGATTGTGCAGGCTCAGATGCTGTTCTGCATCCTGCAACTTGCGTTGTAGTGTCGCGCTTGCCCAACGACGTGCCAGCGCAGTAATTTCGTTCCTGGCGTTTGGGATGGCTACCATGCCCTGATAACTCAGGTTGCGCTGACCTGTTGCATCATCCAGCAAGGCAAAGCGCGGAATCAAGTTATCTGCCGGGATTTGTTCCAGGTTGTGCAGGGCATTGCTGTATTTGTCATGCAGCAGTGCCAATTCATACAGCACCATCGCGCTCTCTTTTTGCTGCTGAACGCGGTCAACACGCTGCGCCAACTGCTCAATCGCTGCGTAATCGGGATATTCTGCTTGTGCTGTCAGTACAATATTGAGCGCCTTCTGGTAATACTGCTCCATGAGGAAGTTCGGGTGCGGGGCTTGCTGGCTGCGTTCAAGTTCGCTGGCCTGCGCCAGGAGGGATTCGCTGCGTGCCTGTACCCCTGCAATCTGCAATTCCCGCTGGCGTTCCTGGATTCGTTCCTGGATGCGCTGGCGGTAGCGCTGCAATTCCGGTGCTTCTTCATCTGCTTCTATCGCAGTTGCCCAACGTTCTAGCTGCTGTTGTGCGGCTGTACCATCAAATGCCAGCACATCTTCCTGTAAAGCACTATCCAGGGCTTGCCGTGCCTGGATGATGCGCTGTGAACGCTCCCAGGATGCGACATGGTCTGCAAGCTGCTGTACCTGCTGCATCGCTTCTGATACATCATTTTCTTCCAGCGCGGCGCGGATTTGATCCAGCAGGGTGAGGGCGGTGGTTTTTTCCGATGCAGGCGGTACAGACATGGCAGGCGCTCCCGGTTGGTGTCAAGGTGGCTTTCTTCCACATGATAGCGTGACTATTCACAGGAAGGCTAGAGATTGCGACGAATGAATGAGAGACTCGTGAAAAATCATACTGCTCTATGTTACACTACTCCGCGATGAATTGGTTGATTTGGTTCAGTAGGTTATGGAACGAATGAAAGCATTTACGCGCTATGCCTGGTTCTTGGTTGGGTATAACATCTTCGTGATTCTGTGGGGCGCTATCGTCCGTGCGACGGGTGCAGGTGCGGGTTGTGGTAATCACTGGCCTAGCTGC
Organism: uncultured Anaerolineaceae bacterium; assembly: GCA_964455365.1. Lineage (GTDB taxonomy): Bacteria > Chloroflexota > Anaerolineae > Aggregatilineales > Phototrophicaceae > JAUZRW01. Next base: position 147,522 of record CAYVVZ010000001.1, read on the forward strand.
AACGGCGAGGTTGTTCCCACGCCGGAAAGTATTGAAACTGTTATTGAGTTCACGCATCGTATCACAAGTGCAATTGATGGCTTGTTGGTGATTGCACTTGTGGTCTGGGCGTTTCGTCTGCTACCTGTGCAGCGGTTTGTGCGCCGAATGGCCTTCATGTCATTAGTCTTTGTCATCATTGAGGGCTTGCTGGGCGCGGCTCTGGTGCGTTTTGAACTGGTGGAAGATAATGCTTCTGTTGCCCGTGCGGTGATGATTGCGATCCACCTTGTGAATACGTTGATCTTACTGAGCTTCCTCACGTTGACGGCCTGGGGTGCGCAGCGTTCACGCGGGAAGGGTGTTTACAGCATCACGGCTCCCGGTTGGCTGCGGATTTCGTTCTTTGCTGCGATCATTGGTTTTGCCGTGATGAGCGCTGCTGGGGCAGTGACTGCGCTTGGCGATACGCTGTTCCTATCGGGTGTGATCAGCCCGGATGATGCTGTGCGCCACTTTTTGATTGACTTGCGCGTCTGGCATCCGGTGATTGCCATTGTGGTCAGTGTGTACCTGCTCGGCTTGGGGTTCTATTTGCAGCAAAGGTCTGATTCGGCTTTTGTGCAGAACGGGGCTTCGCGCATGATGGTGTTGATCGTGTTGCAAATTGCGCTGGGTTTCATCAATATCGCGTTGCAGGCTCCGGTGTGGATGCAAGTGATTCATTTGCTGGTAGCTGATATGATGTGGATTAACCTGGTGGTCTGGACGGCAGATGCGCTAACCCAGGTTGAGTCTGTGGCAGATGAGGCCATTGATCCGGCGCTGACTGCCGCAACCTAGATTTTCTGCCAGGCTCATGTATAGAAAGAGTTGGTTGATGGCAGCGCTTCCGGTATTGTTAGCGGGCACGATAGATCGCGCCCCTACAATAAGTTCTTGCAGGGGCATGGCCTGCCATGTCCGTCATTTCGTGTAACTTGACCGTTTTCACACTTTTAACAGATGAGCCTTCTGCTATGCATCAGGTCGGCTCGGTTGTCGGCCTGTGTTACCTCAATCGTGACAAATTCCCCGAAAAGTCATGCCCTTCGTCACAGCACGAATAACGTTTCGTCCGTTACAGTGCTTACAACAGTTGATAGCGCATGAAAGTTTTGAATGAGGAGGGGCTAAATATGGCTCTACCACAAATTATACAGGGTGGTATGGGTGTGGCCGTTTCCAGTTGGGAATTGGCGAATGCAGTATCGCGGGAAGGTCAGTTAGGGGTGATCTCCGGTACGGGGATTGGCCTGATTTTGATTTCACGTTTGATGGATGGGGATGAGGGCGGACACGTTCGTCGGGCGCTGGCAGCGTTCCCGGTGCAAGCGGTGGCGCAGCGCATCCTGGACGAATACTATGTTGACGGTGGGCGCTCCCCGGATACGCCGTATAAGCGTGCCACGATGTGGACGACGACCCCCACGCAGGCGCTCAATGAATTGACCGTCGTTGCAAACTTTGTGGAAGTCTGGCTGGCAAAAGAAGGCCACAATAACCCGGTTGGCATCAACCTGCTGGAAAAAGTTCAGCTTCCCAACCTATCGTCGCTGTATGGCGCAATGCTGGCGGACGTGGATTATGTCATCATGGGCGCGGGGATTCCGATGCAAATTCCTGGTGCGCTGGATGCTTTTGCCACACACCAGCCATTCAGCTATCGCCTGGATGTCCATGGTGCAGATCAAGAGGACGACATCCGTGTATGGTTCAAGCCGGAAGAAGTTTTCCCCGGTATTGCGGAACTGGTTGGCGACTTGAAGCGCCCGATGTTCCTGCCGATTGTTTCCTCGGTTGTGCTGGCGCTGGCACTGCGCAAACGAGCCAATGGCGAAATTAATGGCTTCGTGATCGAAATGCCGACGGCGGGTGGTCACAATGCGCCGCCGCGTGTAGATGCACTCAATGATGATGGGGAGCCGATTTACGGCCCCAAAGATGCAGTGGATCTGAGTAAGTTCCGCAAGATGGGGCTTCCCTTCTGGTTGGCAGGTGGTTATGGCAGCGCCGAAAAGTTCCAGGAAGCGTTGGCAGAAGGAGCGCAAGGCATCCAGGTCGGGACGGCCTTCGCCTTCTCCGATGAATCTGGCTTTGATCCCAAGCTGCGCCGCCAGGTTCTTGATTCGGTGTTGAGGGGTGATGTGTATGTTCGTACTGATCCCGTTGCTTCGCCGACTGGTTTCCCCTTTAAGGTGGTGCAGTTGCGCGGAACCATCGCCGAACCCAACGTGTACGAAGAACGTCCGCGCATTTGTGACGTAGGCTACCTGCGCACGATCTATAAGCGCGAAGATGGCAAAGTGGGTTTCCGCTGCCCCGCTGAACCAGTGGATGCTTTCGTTAAGAAGGGCGGCACGGAAGAAGATACTGTCGGGCGGATGTGCCTGTGTAACCAGTTGGGTAGCGCTGCGGGTTTCCGCCAATCGCGCAAAGGGGATTACCAGGAGCCTGCCATTATCACCTCTGGCGATGATCTGCCAAACATCACGCAGTTCATCCCGGAAGGACAGGATCATTACAGCGTGAAAGATGTCCTCACGGAGTTGACTTCGCTCGTCACGGAACCGGTTGCAGAATAAACGATACTCAACAGGGGCGCAGGCATCTTGCGTCCCTTGCTACGCGAAAATTTCCGCTACAGCCATTTCAAAACCTGGTAGAACATCCCCACCCGAAAGGGTGTGTTCTTCGGTGAATAATTCGCTGCTGCCATCGGCATAATGAACTTCAACAATCCGGCGAGATGGGTAGATCAGCCAGACGAGACGTGTGCCATTCGCCAGGAAAAAACGCGCCTTTTCGCGCAGTTCTTCGTAGCTGTTGCTGCGTGATTTCACTTCGACGGCAAAATCCGGCATGGTGTAGAGAGCGCTGGCGGTACTCACGCGGTCATCTGTCAGACGGAACGAGACATCAGGGCGGCGAGAGTTTTTGTCATCATCTGGTAGGCGCAGGGTTGGCTCTGTGCTGTAATGCCCCTTGATACCCGTTTCCTTCTGCCATGCACGTAACTCGCCACCAATATTGATGACAATTCTTCCATGTTCTTCTGTTGTCACTTTTTCCGCAATCCTTCCGTCGATGAGTTCCAGAATTGCATCCGGGTGTTCCGTGATGTATTCATCAAATTCATCGAGTGTGTAGATCTTCTCGCTGACCAGCATGGAATCTTCTCCTGACTACTTCTTCCCCAGCATACTACAACTTGCTTCAATCAGCGCTCGCCAGCCGCTTGAGTTCGTAGAGCTTTGTCAGCGCCTCCAGTGGGCTGAGGTTATCCACCTGCAAATTGCGCAGCACTTCGACAGCCGGGTTTTCCTCTGGTGGATCAAAGAAACCTAGTTGTACAGGCTGATCGCTATTTTTCTTCTGTTTCAGGGTGAAATCACTCCCATCTGCTTCGAGCTGTGTCAGCAGCTCACGGGCGCGTTCGACCACGGGGCGCGGCATCCCCGCAAGCTGTGCCACATGTACGCCGTAACTTTGATCCGCACCACCGGGTATTACTTTATGCAGAAAAACAATATCTTCCCCGCGTTCTGTCACGGCGACATTATGATTTTCTGTGCGTGGCAGGATGTTCGGCAGTTCGGTTAATTCGTGGTAATGCGTGGCGAACAATGTTCGGCAGTTCAAACGCGGGTTGTTATGCATGTATTCGATCACCGAACGTGCAATTGCCAGCCCATCATAGGTACTGGTGCCACGTCCGATTTCATCCAGGATCACGAGTGAACGTTCTGTGCTGCCACTGAGCAGACGCGCCGTCTCCACCATCTCCACCATGAAGGTACTCTGTCCGGCATGGATTTCATCCTGCGCGCCGATGCGGGCGAAGATGCGATCCACCAGGCCAATCGTTGCTTCGTCTGCCGGGACGAAACTGCCAATCTGTGCCATGAGTGCAATGATTGCCACCTGGCGAATATAGGTGCTTTTCCCGGACATATTGGGGCCAGTGATGATATGAATGCGCGAGTCGGCTCCCATGCGGGTATCGTTTGGTACGTAGCGTGTGCTATCGGTCAGCAATTTTTCGACCACGGGATGCCGCCCTGCTTTAATGTCCAGGCCAATTTCTTCTGAGAGGGTGGGGCGAGTATAGCCTTCGCGCACAGCCACATTCGCCAGGGATAGAAAAACATCCAGGTGTGCCAGGGCTTTCGCTGTTCGCAAAATGCGCTGCCCATGCTGGATTAGTTCCTCACAGACTTCTGCGAAGACGCGGCGCTCAGTTGCCAGAATTTCTTCCTCAGCGTTGAGAACCAGCGTCTCGTATTCCTTGAGTTCTGGTGTGATGTACCGCTCGGCATTCACTAGCGTTTGCTTACGAATGTAATCATCTGGCACTCGTTCGCTGTTGGCGCGGGTGACTTCGATGTAATAGCCGAAGACTTTATTGAAGCCCACCTTGATGGTCGCAATCCCGGTGCGGCGGCGCTCGTGTGCTTCCAGGTTGGCGATCCACTCCCGCGCATCTTTGGTGCGATGCAGGATGTCCGCCAATTCCGGGGAGAAACCTGGGCGAATGAACCCCATGTTGTTCAACGTTGCTGGCGGCTCATCTTCAATGGCGCTGGCGATTAAATCATAACTCTCCTGGCAGGGGTCAAGGCGTTCCGCCAGGGCATTCAGCGCCGGAAGTTCACCGACAAGGTGGCTCAGGTGCGGGATGCGTCCCAGGCTGTTGCGTAAGCTGATGAGATCACGCGGATAGGCTTTGCCAATCAACAAGCGATTCACCAGCCGTTCTAAATCCGCGATATTCTTCAACTGCTCGTGCAGTTCCATGCGCAGCACTTCATCGTGTGCCAGCGCTTCTACTGCATCCAGCCGCGCATTGAGGCGGTTGATTTCCAGCAGGGGCTGCAAAATCCATGATCGCAGCAACCGCGCTCCCATGGGTGTCACGGTATGATCCAGCACACCCAATACACTGCCGCGCATTTTGCCGCTGCGAATCGTCTGCGTCAGTTCCAGATTACGCCGCGTGAATTGATCCAGCACCATGAAGCTTTTTGTGGAATAGGTGCGAATCGTGGTGAGCTGTGACAATGTGTTTTTCTGGGTGGTGCGTAGATACTGTAGGGCAGCGCCAGCCGCACGAATTGCCTGCGGCATGTGTGCCAATCCATAGCCATCCAGCGTTCGCACGCCGAAATGCTCTTTCAGCAGTTGTTCTGCGCCGGAATATTCCGCCGTCCAATCCTGCACCGATGTCAGATGCATTCCGTCTGGCAGGGATACCCCTCGCTCGACCCAGCTTTCCGGCATGATGACTTCGCGGGGGGTCAGTCGTGCCAGTTCTTCCAGCACCGCCACACCAACATTGTCACCATCCAGTTCAGTAGCTTCGTATTGTCCTGTGGAAATATCCACAAAGGCAATGCCTGCTTTATCCCATGTTCCGTTTTCTGCTTCGCCAGCCGGGACGACACACATCAGGTAATTGGGTTTGTCGCCATCCAGCAGTTCTGGCTCGGTGATGGTTCCCGGTGTGATGACGCGGGTCACTTCACGATCTACGATGCCGCGTCCTGTGGGTTCGCTGACCTGGTCGCACATGGCGACATGGTAGCCTTTTTCAATGAGCTGGTGGACGTAATTGTCCACCGCATGATACGGTACGCCTGCCATCGGTACATCGCTGCCTTTTTTGCTGAACGTGCGCTGCGTCAGCGTGATGTCTAGTTCTCGCGCTGCGACGATGGCATCTTCGTCAAACATCTCGTAAAAATCACCCATGCGGAACATCAGAATGCAATCTGGATACTGTGCTTTGATTTCCAGATATTGCTTGCGGGCGGGCGTGAGTTTCGCCATATACTTTTTGTCCTGTTCTTGCTGGTTCGTGGGGCTGCTTATCCGGTATAGTAGGGTGTATTCTAGCAAGGCTTAAAGGACGCTTCAACGGGGGCGCACAGTTGTTCGCCTCAGAAAAGCATTTCGTAGCGATACAGGAAAGGGATAGTATGTCGCAGTACGTCATCAGTGTTGACCTGGGTGGAACACGCATTCGTGCAGCGCTCGTCAATGAACAGCTACACCTAATTGAACGCAAGGAAACGCTCACACTGGCGCAGGAAGGGTTAGAACCTACGATTGGGCGAATGAAGTCCATAATCCAGGATGTATTTCCTGAAGACCGTTCGCTTGTCAGCCGGATTGGGATTTCGGCTCCCAGTGCGGTGAACACCGAAGAACGCACGGTTGTTGCACCGCCGAATCTTCCGGGGTGGCATGAAGTGCCGCTAGCGCAAATCATTGAAGATGAATTTGATATTCCAACGTATCTGGGCAATGATGCCAATGTCGCAGCACTGGCAGAAGCGGCGCTTGGTGCGGCGCAAGGCTACAAGCATTCGATTTACCTGACAATCAGCACTGGTATTGGCAGCGGGATGATTGTGGATGGGATCTTGCTCACGGGTGCGACAGGGCTGGCAGCAGAGGCCGGACACGTCATCATCCTTACTGAGAATGGCAAAGTCTCCTCCCTCGAACTGGAAGCCGCAGGCCCTGCGCTGGCTCGTCAGGCACGGGCAGCGATTGAGGCTGGAGAATCCTCCGTTATGCAGGAACTCTCTGGCGGTGACCTGAATGCTGTAGATGCTCGTATGGTTGGAATTGCTGCTTTACAGGGAGATGATCTTGCGGTGCGCATCATCAAGCGTGCCGGGTACATCATCGGCCTGGGGGTTACCTCTCTGCTGCATATCTTCAATCCGCAGGCTGTGGTTATCGGCGGCGGTGTGACCAACGTCGGAGATTTGCTCATGGATGAAATCCGCGCTACCGTTCGCAAACATGCCCTTGACCGCACATATTGGGAAGACCTCATCATCGTTCAAAGCTCCATCAGTGAAGATGTAAGCCTGTTTGGTGCGGCGGCGCTGGCATTCACGGCTGGCGGTATGGAGAGCATCACCGATTTTGTGACCCATCTGCGGTTGAAATGAATTTTTCTGACATAGGAGCGAGTTATTCTTGGTGGCTCGCTCTTTTGCAATGTAGCTAATCTAATTCTAACAGCCACCATGATACAATTCGCAGCATGTTGAGCTTACCTGATTATCCCGTCCGACAACGAGATTTTCTCCTGGAAATTGCGCGTGCCATCACGGAGCGCCTCGACTTAAGTGAGGTGTTGCGCCGTGTTCTACGTGCATCGGTTGTGATGACGGCGGCGCGGATTGGTGTCGTCGTTCTACGCAATAACGAAGATGGCCTTTTTTACGTGCGTGCCTTCACAGGGCTTGATCCCGAAACGGTTCCACTGATTAACGACAAGCTGCATGAAATCATCACCGGGGCAGGGGAAAATGGCGTGAGCTATGATGACCTGAACCAGCAGTTGAGTGAACTCGCGCAATCCATTGATGATAGCCTGCGTCAATCCGTTGCCATGCCGCTGATCTTCGCCAAAGATCCGCTGGGATTGTTGATTGTCTTCCGATCCTACAAGGCAGAAGTCACGCCGAATGATGTGCAAATCTTGCATAGCTTTGCAGATCAGGCCGCGATTGCTGTCCATAACGCACAGCTCTACGAACGTAATAAACGCGAACGCCAGCAACTTTCCGCAATTTTGCAAAACACAGGCGATGGTGTGATGATCCTGGATTCCAACCTGGAGATTTTGCAGATCAATCTTGCCTTCGAGCGCATGACAGCATGGCGTGCAGAAGATGCGATTGGTTATCATCAAGATCATGTGATCGTCTGGAAGAAGATTGAACAGCCAGATTTGTACGATGCACTGGAGCGTGGTTGGCCCCTGGTTGGAAGTGATCCTCAACTCGATAACACCCTCTATGTTGAGGGGGATTTGCAGCGGCGCGATGGCCTCACACTGAGTATCGGGATCACCTATGCACCGCTGCTGAATGCCGAAGGTAAATTAACCAACATCATCGCCAACATTCGTGACATCACCAACTTCCGTCGTGCGCAGGAGATGCAAAGTATTTTCATCTCCACCATTTCGCATGAATTGCGCACCCCCGTGGCGCTCATCAAAGGCTATGCCAGCACGCTCACCCGTGAAGATGCCAATTGGGATGTGGCAACCGTCAAGCAAAGTCTGGGCGTAATCGAGGATGAGGCCGACCGACTGACGGATTTGATTGATGATTTGCTGACTGCGAGCAAAATCCAGGCGGAACAGCGTATCAATCTCACCCTGAGTAATGTTCGGTTGGATCAATTGGCGCAGCAGACGGTAGAACGCCAACAGACCCAAACGGCACGGCATCAATTTGCTCTCGGCTTTCAGGACGATTTCCCAGTGATCCAGGGCGATGCCAAGAAACTGCGCCAGGTGTTAGATAACCTGATTACCAACGCTATCAAATACTCACCAGAGGGCGGTACAATTACCATCGGTGGGCGCTACAATGCGGAACAGGTGACGCTGTTTGTGCGCGATGAAGGCGAAGGCATCCCTGAGACAGAGCTAGAACGGATTTTTGAGCGCTTCTATCGTGTGGATGGGCGGCTCACGAATCGCACCAAAGGAACTGGACTCGGGCTGTATCTGGTGAAAGCCATCGTGGAAGCCCATGATGGCACGATCCATGTCAAAAGTCAGCCGAGGCAAGGCTCAACCTTTTTCTTCACCCTACCAAGAAGCTAACCCAATCCCCCAGAGGAGAATTTATGTCACAACCTACTCAGACCACTTTGCAGTGTTCCAACTGCGGAACACCAAATCCTGTTACGTTGCGTCGCGTTGTCGATGTGCAGCAAGACCCGAATGCGAAAGCGGCCTTATTAGGCGGGCGCTTGAATGCGTTCCAATGCCAGTCTTGCGGACAGACCAACCAGGTATCTACGCCGCTGCTGTACCACGATGCAGGCAAAGATTTGCTAATCGCTTTCGTTCCGATGGATGTTGCCATGCGCCAGCCGGGGCAAAACGAAGAGAAGATCATCGGCGATTTGATGAACGAATTGACGAAGAATCTTCCCAAAGAGTCCTTCCGCGCCTATATGTTCAACCCGAAACGAGCGCTGACCATGCAGGGCTTGATTGAGCAGGTGATGGAAGCAGATGGGGTGACCCCGGAAATGTTGGCAGAACAGAAGAATCGCGTGACGTTGTTGCAGCGCTTCCTGGAAGCCCAATCCGAAGAAGCACTCTTGCAGCTCATCCAGGAAAATGATGAAGCGATTGACGAGTCATTCTTCCAGACTCTGGTGATGATGGCGCAGCGGGCGCTGCAAGAAGGGCAGCAACAGGTTGCAGGTGGTTTAATTGGCGTGCAGCAACTGCTGCTGGAGCATTCGACTTACGGTACGGAACTTGCGAAAGAACAGGAAGCGCAAGAAGCTGTCATCCAGGAAGTGATGGAAGACATTAACGCCCTCGGTGACCAGCCGCAGCGCAGCGATTTCCTCGACTTGCTGCTGAAATACCGTGAAGAACCGGATCGTGTGCAGGCATTGGTCGGTTTGGCGCGTCCAGCAATGGATGATGATTTCTTCATGCAATTTGGTGAAACCATCAGCAAAGCGCCTGCCGCAGAGCGCGAAGAACTTGAAGAACTGCGTGACATGGTGCGCGAACTCTCGGATGCTGTGGATCAGCAGTCTCGCTCGCTGATGCAGCAGAAAGTGCAATTCCTGCAAATTTTGTTGAACAGTGCCGATTATGAAGGTATGCTGCGCGAGAACATGGAAGTGGTAGACGAAAACTTCCTCGCAGTGCTGACTGCCAATATCCAGGAAGCAGATCGTCGTGGCGATGCCGCCGTCAGCGGCAAACTTCGTGAAATCTACGAAACAGCCATGAATTTGCTTCGTGCGCAGATGCCTCCGCAGATCCGCTTTGTGAATGAATTGCTGGCTGCGCCGGACGAAACCAGCATGCAAGCGGTTATCGAATCGAATCAGGATCAACTTACCCAGGAAATTCTGCTAGTTGTTGATGATGCTGTTGAAGTTTTTACAGAGCAGGGGCAACCGCAAATCGTACAGAAGTTGAAAGATGTCCGTGTCATGCTGGAAAATGCATTGGCATAGCCGATGAATTCCCTACGCGAGAAGGCTTCCCACATGAAAAACTCTAGCAAAATCCTGGTTTTTGGGTAGTCTTCTGCTGCTAGGAAGTCAACAAGCAATGGATGCGTTCGCAAGGGATTGTAACCTCATGGGGAAAATGGAATTGCGTAAGTGGAGCCTGACAGCAGGTTTCATGTTCGTATTGGTAGGTTTGTTCGTTTCGATGTCTGTCGTGACCGTTAGCCCGGTCGAGGCACAATTTGAAGAGCCGACCGCAACACCGAATCAGCCATATTGGATTGGCTTCTCGATCATCCGGGATGCCATAGAAGAAGAAGAAAGCGTTGACCTCAGCACCGTCGCTAGCTGGAACTTTGTGCAGAGCGATTGGAGCGCACCGAATGCCAATCACCCGCAGCAAGCGACGGGCATTGATAGCTGCGTTTCTACCGTCATCACTGCGGAAGCACGCCCGATCTACTTCGGCCTGTCTTATACCATCACTGCGCTGAATGGCAATCGGTATGAAGCGCGTGTGAGCTTTGACCTGGAAGACTACGCCATCTGCGATATTCTCTCTGTTCCGGTAGAAACGGCTCCCGCTTCCGACGACAGCGCCGGGACGGATGGTGACCTGCCCGAACCTGTAGCGGGGGCTGGTGCGGGTGGTTCTTTTGAGCTTGGTGGTCATGTGACCTTCCTCACGGGGCCGGCAGTCGATGCGATGCAGCGCTCCGGCATGACCTGGGTGAAGAAGCAAGTTCGCTTGAGTGATGGCCTGGGTACCGGGCAAGATTACATCTCCAGCGCAGATGCCAATGGCTTCAACGTTTTACTGGGTGTGATTGGCGACCGCGATGCATTGGGCGCTGACCCGGACGGCTACGCACAGCAGTATGCCGATTTTGTTGCGTCGCTGGCTGCGGCTGGTGCGGATGCTATCGAAGTCTGGAACGAACCGAATATTGACCGTGAATGGCCTGCTGGTCAGATCAGCGGCGCGAATTACACGTCCCTGTTGGCAGTGGCTTATAACGCCATCAAGTCTGCAAATCCGAATACCATTGTCGTCAGTGGCGCTCCGGCTCCGACGGGATTCTTTGGCGCAGCAGGTTGTGGCAGTGGTGGTTGCAACGATGATGTTTTCATGCAGCAGATGGCTGCCGCCGGTGCCGCTAATTACCTCGATTGTGTGGGGCTGCACTATAACGAAGGGATCGTTGCGCCCAATGTCTTCAGCGGTGATCCGCGTGGTGAATACCCAACATACTACTTCGAATCAATGACCAATCGCGGTGCGAATGCCTTCCCAGGTAAGCCGGTGTGCTATACCGAACTGGGCTACCTCTCACCCGAAGGCATGGGTGGCCCGCTGCCGGGTGCATTTGCATGGGCAGCAGATACCTCTGTCGCGGAGCAAGCATCCTGGTTGGCTGGGGCCGCAGCACGCGCAGCACAGCGCGGTGATGTTCGCCTGATGATCGTCTGGAATGTGAACTTTGAGCGCTATGACACCGACCCGATGGGGGGCTATGCGATGATTCGCCCGGACGGAACCTGCCCCGCGTGTGACACACTCGGTACGGTGATGGGCGGCTAAGTTCACTCACACAATGGTAAAGGTTTGCAAAAGGGTGCTTCGTTAGAAATGGAGCGCCCTTTTTGGGTTTTAATCCCCAGCCAGCGCAAATTTTTCAGGCAGCAGATTGTATGCTGCAAGTCCTTCGTAGTAGCGCTGCAAAACAGGTGATCCGTGATCCTGAAAATGACCTTTGACGTGTTCTGCATCGAGTTGTGCTGCATGGGTAGGCTGCTGCATTTCCCGCGCAAATTTCCGCATTTTCCGGCGATATTCCCATCCTTCTAGCCAATCCCCGATAGCCCCGCCAAGAAGCCACTCAATGGCTCGCTTCAGTGGTTTCCTGTGTTGCTCTGGTGTAGGGTAAGCGTCGGCATTGGGGAGATACTGTTGCGTCCATTGATTGATTGCAATCATCTCATTGTATACTTCAGCGCCATCCATCGGCACCATCTGCATGACTTCGTGGGCGATGTACAGCGTTTCCGTTTCCTGCAATAATTGGTTTTGTGCCAACACATAATTCGGGCAGATGATTTCACCGCGCCATTTCACCAAGCGCACCAGCACGATGGCAAACGCCCGCGCCAGCCAGACTCGTCCCGGTTTCGTGATGAGGATGTAATCATAATCGTCTTGCAGGCTCGCGGGGTTACGCACAGAGAGCGCACCGGTAAGCGCGACCATGCGCACGAACGGCAGGTTGCCTAGCCATTGCCCATAGCGAACGGCTTTATTCCATACCGCCTGTGTGATGTCTTCTCGCTGCTGCCGCAGTTTCAGATAAGATTCGTTTCCGATGAGGCCAATATATCCGGCTTCTTGCCAGATGCACTCATTCAGCTTCGCTGAGGTTTCCAACACACGCTGCAACTGCTCTTCACTGGCGGGTTGGTCGTGGATCAAGAAACGGTGTAGTTCAGGTAGAGTCAGGGGAAATTGAAAAACGTCAGCATAAATCAGCGTGCGCAGGATCGCATCTTCCAGGGAAGTCATAAGTAGATGTTATTCCAGGGTACAAACGGCTCATCACAATACTATACGCCGATTGTACCCTCAGTGGATGAAACCCGCGAATTAGGGTAACTGCCACAACCAGATGTCTTCAAACTGACATTCGGTGCTGGTTGGCTCGAAGTTTACAGCGGCAATGCCAATTCCCCCTTCAACGGTTCCGGTTTCCAGCGTGCCGATTAGCATGCCGTTCACATACAGCAGCACACCTTCTCCCTGCACAATGAGAAGCATGCGATACGGCGGGCTTCCAATTTCTCGATCATCCCAGAAGAGGCTGGTGGTGTACGCTTCTCCTGTGCGCTGTGCTAATCCGATACCGCCTCGGCTATCAAGATAAGCAAGCAAGTACGTGGCTGCCCCGGATTGATCTTGTAAGATCAGACCACAGCCGTTTAGTGTCCCTGGCTGCGCAGGCCAGTTGATAGTTGCACCAAATAGGAAATGGGTAAACGCCTGCCCGCTAGCGAGCGGGAAGCGGCTGGTGCCAACCGTCCCCAATTGCACAAAACTCTCCGACAAATTCAGTGCATTGCTGCCACCAGCCGGGATGATGCTGCTTCGTTCCAGACTGCGTGCAACAAACGCTGATTCGGAGGTGACGATATAGGGGGGGATGGTAAGCGAATCTGCGGTGGAGCGAGGGACAGTGATCAACAGCGCCTCGTAACGGGCTGTGACATTGCTCCCCAGCGCATCCACCGTACTCAGCATCACGCCGATGCTCGTATTCCTTGCCATTGAATCCATTGCACTGCCGATGTATTGCCCATTGTAGAAAGCCTCAAGTCCCGCAGCGTTGATGAGAACCCCGAGTGTAAAAGTATCATCTCCGGGTGGGATTGCTGGATGTGTGTTCCAATCTCGGAGGGTAGTGGTTGCACCGTTTTCCACACGAATAATTTGCCATGCACCACGTTGGTTGACCAGCACAGCAGCGTAGTTCTGTGCATCGTCATACTGGTAAGCCAGACCAACTTGCCAGCCTGCGCTGGCAGTGATCGACTCCATTGACATTTCTACGTAATAACGCTCTGTATCCAGGGGGAAGCCCGCAGCTATAGCTGGTTGTGAAATGCCATCCTGCGAAAGAATTAGCAGGCCATTGCGCGTTTCCAGCGAGGGAGCAGATTCGGCTTCCAGAGCAGCTGGTTCCCAACTACCCAGGTCGTCGAAATCATTGCGATACAAGGCTTGCCCGTATCCTGGCAGCATGTGCAGCTCGTACTCGCCGCCGCTTTCTGCATACCCAGATAGTTCCAGAATGAAGGTTCCGGCGTAAGGTGCGCTGAAACTTTCAATCAGTGCATCGCGGGTATCCGGGTAATTGTAGTCGTCGTTTTCTAGCAATAGCGCATTATTGCTATCATAAATGCGCAGTACCGGATCAAGCGTGCTGTCGATAGCTTCTGCATAGAAAGAAAGCATCTGTTCATCTTGCGCAGTAAACGTGTAGCGTTGAGCTTCTCCGGCGGATAAAGTTTCCCGAATCGGGGTATCTGGCAGTAGCCTACCTTGTTCCTGTGCATATACGAAGATCGCACTCAACAGTAAGCTGAAGGTAAGAACAACGAATTGTCGCAGCATAACTTCAACCAACCATCCAATTTGCGTGTTGGGTTTGCAAATACGCGAGGTAAGTCTGGAAGTCTTCAAGCATCAATTCTGCGCCGTTATAGCCACGATCTTGTTCAGCTGCCAGTAAGCGCCGCTGTTCTCCCGCTTGGCGTAGGCTTGATTGCTTGCTGTCATCATTGGTTTTGGGCTTTTCTAGCTTCTTAAAGAATTGTTGTTCGTTCAGCTTCTCAAAATCGTCCGGGGAAACCAGCGTATAGACAGGAAGATAATCCCCTTCTTGCTCTAAGGAGAGGCCAACCACGCGCCAGCCCTTGCGCACACGACGCGAGCGCTCGACAACGAAATACCATGCCAGCACATTGACCGATTGTTGAACATCAATCTCGCGCTCGGTTTGCCCGTGCTTCTGCAAGACAATGCGCTGTTCATTGGCAATGATTTCACGTCCGCTAGGCCATCGTCCTTTCATCAGCCGTTCTGCCACGGCAGTTGCAGCCACAGCCGCGACGAGCGCAATCATCAGCGCAAAGAGCGGAGACAGATTGAACAACAAGGTGGCACCAGCGAATGTCAGTGCCCATACCAGCAGCATAATGCCGCACCCAGCCGTGCGTATCCCGTTGTGTTCGCGGTCAACGGGAAGCAGCAAGTCAGCGCCTGGTTCTGGCTGAAGAGTCATTGAGTCAGTTGTCACGAGGTTTTACTCACAATACGGACACAGAGGTCGCTATTTTAGCGTTTCCGTCCCACGATGATAACCCTGGCTGTGTTTTCACTGACGGTGTGAGGTTGCAAGTTTTCGTTCAAGACTTGCTCTACATCAAACCCCGTTCGTTGTAACAGCGTGGTGATGGCCTGGATGGGGTAGGCTCGCTGGGTTCGCGTTCCAATCTGGCGCTGCCAATACTCATCAACTTTGCTGAAAATATGGTAAGTACGTTTTTGCACCTGGCGTTCGTAGTCAAATTCATCTTGTGTGAAGATCGTCAGGCTTGCATCATCGTGGACAAGCGCATCACCATCACTCAGAAGGCTTAACTGAACCAATCCTTCGATTGTGCGGAAATCGAAGGCGAAGAGTTTTTCTGGTTTCAGTAGTTGATGAATGCTGCGGAAAGTTTCTTCTAGTTCTCGCAGACTATTGTATTCGTTTATCACATCTAGCGCAAGCGCCAGATCAAAGTCGCTGAGGTTGTTGATGCTGCGGATGTCCCCTTCGATGAGGCGTGCATCAACATTGGCAGCCTTCAACGTGCGACGGGCAGCCGCTAGCATTGCCGGGGAACGATCTACCCCGGTAACAATATACCCATGTTGGGCAAGCCAGGTGAGGCTTTCGCCCGCACCGCAACCAATATCAATGATCTGTCGCCCCATCCAGTGATTACGTTGCAATGTATCAATCAGATGAGGGGTAATGGTACGCGCATAAGCCCCCATATTGAGGGTGGTATGAATGGTTGCGAGAACCTCATAATCGCCTGGCATTGGCTACTCTTTCGTACAAGCAAGACTCAACTTACCTTGCCTGTAGCGTAGCACAGAGCAGCAAAATGCACCACTTTATCGCGCAACTGGCATCCAATATCCCTGTCCGGGTGCGGTGACGATATAGGTCGGACGGCGCGGATTTTCCTCTAGTTTTTGCCGCAGCCTGGATATGTTCACACGCAATACGGAATAATCCCCCCGGTATTGATCGCCCCACACCGAACGCAACAAATCATCATGGCTCACAACCTGTCCGGCTTTTTTCATCAGCATCACCAGAATGCCATACTCAATTGGCGTAAGGTGCAGCTTCTTGCCGCGAATTGCAGCCTGACGGCGCGGCATATCCAGTTCCAGTTCCCGCACGCTCAGGTGCGTTTCTGGTTTCGGTGTCCATTCGACCCGGCGCAACAATGCTCTCACTCGTGCAACCAGCTCTTCGGGCGAAAATGGCTTCGCCATATAGTCATCTGCACCAGCTTCCAATGCTTGCACCCGATCTCGGTCTTTGCCATACCCACTGAGGATAATCATCGGCAAGAATGAATGCGTCCGAACAGAGCGCAATACGTCGATTCCGCTGATGTCCGGCAGGTTGAGATCCAGCAATACCAGGTCAGGAGCCTGATTGCTAATTTCTTGCAGTGCCATCCGACCCCTGTCAACAGCGCTGGCTTTGAAGCCTGCATCTTCCAACAGAGTACAGACAACTTCGGCAGTATCTTCGTCGTCTTCTACGATCAAAATACTGAGATCTTGCTCTTCAAAGGCTGTTACCATAATCAAACGTCCAAATAACTGAGTTGTAACGTGATTATTGTAATACATTGCTGCCAATTGCGCGAATACAAGTTGGGAAACCTTAACAATTATATTGGGTCGATATACTCAGGGAGGCACAAAAAAATCCATCGCAATGGATGGATTTCCGCAAGGCGTTTTTTGTGGGCGGTATAAGACTCGAACTTATAACCCCTTCTTTGTAAGAGAAGTGCTCTGCCAATTGAGCTAACCGCCCTCGCCTCAACAGTATACGTTGCCTGTTCTGGCGAAGTCAACGGGAAACTTTTTGTGTTTTGATTGAGCAACAAAATTGCAAGCGGTTTCATCCAAGACATGATTTTGTGTTTCCCGTACAATAGAGCGCAAATTCATGAAAGGACACCGTTGTATGATGCAACACCAGTCATCGTCGAAACCTTATGCTCTGGTGAGACTGCTGCAATATATGCGCCCATTCCAGGGTAGGGTCAATGGCGCTATTGCTTTCTCGATTCTCAATAAAATCTTTGACCTGGCTCCACCGGCGCTCATCGGTGCCGCTGTCGATATTGTGGTGCAGCAAGAAAATTCCTTCTTTGCACAGCTTGGCTTTGTTGATCCCGCGCAGCAGTTGTTGGTGCTGGCACTGGTGACGTTAGTGGTCTGGATTTTGGAGTCGATCTTTGAATTTGCCCAGCGCGTCTGGTGGCGCAATCTGGCACAGACTGTGCAGCACGAAATGCGCGTAGAGACGTATGCCCATGTGCAGCAGTTGGAAATGGCCTACTACGAAGATCGCAGTACAGGGGGCTTGATGTCGATCATGAATGATGACATCAACCAGCTAGAGCGCTTCCTGGATATTGGTGCAAACAATTTGCTTCAGGTCATGACGACCGTACTTGTGATTGGTGGCTTGTTCATGCTGACGGCTCCCAGTGTGGCGTGGATGGCGTTGATCCCCATGCCGATCATCATTTATGGTTCGGTCTGGTTTCAGCGCAAATTGGCTCCGCGTTATGCTGCTGTTCGTGAACAGGTCGGCAACCTGAACAGTCAGCTATCGAATAACCTGGGTGGCATTGCGACGATCAAGAGTTATACGTCAGAAGCCTATGAAGTGGAGCGTGTGCGCGCGGAGAGCAATATTTACCAGGAAGCGAATCGTTCCGCAATTGTGCTGAGTTCCATGTTTTCGCCGCTGATTCGTATGGCGATTGTTGGTGGTTTCATCGCCATCATGATCTTCGGCGGACAGCTTGCGCTGGCTGGTACGCTGAATATCGGCCTCTACAGTGTACTGGTCTTCATGACACAGCGTTTGCTCTGGCCTCTGACGACACTGGGTGAAACTTTCGACCAGTATCAGCGAGCGATGGCTTCTACCAACCGCATTCTTGATCTGCTGGATACTGTGCCCCAGATTGACGATGGTTCGGAAATGCTGCCGACAAGTGCTGTGAAGGGCGAAGTTCGTTTTGATGATGTGCAATTCGCCTATTCCAATGGGGTTCAAGTCCTCAAAGGGTTGTCGCTGAATATCCCTGCGGGGGAGACGGCTGCAATCGTAGGTGCGACTGGTGCAGGCAAGAGTACCGTTGTTAAGCTGCTGCTGCGTTTTTATGACTTGACCGGTGGCACCATCACCGTAGATGGGCATGACCTGCGCAACTTGAAACTGGAGGACTTGCGGCGGGCAATCGGCCTTGTCAGCCAGGATGTGTATTTGTTTCATGGCACTGTGCGCGAGAATATCACCTACGGCACATTTGATGCATCCGATGAACAGGTAATGGAAGCGGCGAAAATCGCGGAAGCGCACGAATTCATTATGTCTTTACCGCAGGGTTACGACACCATCGTCGGGGAACGTGGTCAAAAGCTCAGTGGTGGTCAGCGCCAGCGCGTCAGCATTGCGCGTGCAGTACTCAAAGATCCGCCAATTTTGATCCTGGATGAAGCAACTTCTTCGGTGGATAACGAAACGGAAGCCGCCATTCAGCGCTCTCTGGAAAAGCTGGTTGTCGGGCGCACGACGATTGTAATCGCACACCGCTTGAGTACCGTTCGCAATGCAGACCGTATCTTTGTGCTGGAAAATGGTGCGCTCAAAGAGCAGGGGCTGCATGAAGACCTGGTAGAGAACAATGGCATTTATGCGGCGCTGTGGCGTGTTCAGATGGGTGAACGGCTTCGCGCAGCAGGGGATTAGTCGATCTTCGCATGGTATTGTAATGTCATATTGTTAGGATTGCTCATCAGTTGCTAAGTCGGTTTTAATGCCACACGTTGCATCCTGGATGAAACTGTACTCAGTGTATAAGAACTTATTTGGAGTAGGGGAGAATCCAGCATGAATCGTACACGAATCTTGCAAGTTCTGAATCTCGTGGTGTTGGTTGCAACGCTCATCATGAATGGTATCTCGCAATCTGACCTTGTGCCGAACACAGTCGGGCAGTTGGGCGAAAGCCGTGCGATCTTTTTCTTACCCGCTGGCTACGTCTTCGCCATCTGGGGTGTGATCTACATCGGCTTGATTGGCTTCGTCATCTACCAGTTCCGTCCGGTAGCGGTGGAAAAAGGTGTAGTAGATCGAGTTGGCATCTGGTTTATTGTCAGCAGCATCGCCAACAGCGTCTGGGTCATTTTGTTCGTCTATGATTTGATCTGGATCAGCACAGCAGTAATCGTTATTTTGCTGCTCTCGCTGATTATGGTCTATCGCAACCTGGGGATCGGTATGCGTGAGATTGATTGGCAGGAACGATGGGCAGTACATGTTCCCTTCAGCATCTACCTGGGTTGGGTGAGTGTGGCAACGGTGGCAAATTTCGCGGCGGCACTCTATGAAAGCGGCGCAGATGTGAGCTTGCTGGGAATTAATGCAGATGTGTGGACGGTCATTATGCTGGCGGTTGCGGCAGTGCTGGCCTTTGCCATGCTCTATTTCCGGCGTGACCTGGCCTATGCCCTGGTTGTCGTCTGGGCTGTGGTGGGAATTTATGTGCGCCCCTTCGATACAGAAGTATTTGACATCCTGGCTTCGCTGAATGTCGGCCTCGTGAATACCGCAGCGCTGGCGGTTGCTGTCATCGTGGCAGTCGGTGTGGCTGGTTCGGCCTTTATGCAGTTTCAGCGTCGATAGGGTAGTTCGGGGCGAGTATGCTTGTTCTCGCCCCTGCCTCATTTCTACAACCGACCTACAACCGAGGCGGAGTCACCCCCGTCTGCCCCTGGTACTTGCCTTTTTTATCCGCGTAGGAAATATCTGGCTCCCCATCACCTTCATAGAAAAGCACCTGAGCTATGCCCTCGTTGGAATACACCTTTGCTGGTAGTGGTGTTGTATTACTAATTTCCAGGGTCACGTATCCATGCCAGTTAGGTTCCAGAGGCGTTACGTTTACAATCAATCCACAATTCTTGACGAATACTCCCGCAGCAAGCGCGAAGTTCCCTGCTTCAGGAACCGTTAA
This sequence comes from uncultured Anaerolineaceae bacterium, assembly GCA_964455365.1. Classification (GTDB taxonomy): domain Bacteria; phylum Chloroflexota; class Anaerolineae; order Aggregatilineales; family Phototrophicaceae; genus JAUZRW01. Next base: position 167,451 of record CAYVVZ010000001.1, read on the forward strand.
GCAGTACACTTCATGGTCTCCTGGGAGTTCGCGGATGGATACTACTTTGTGATTCTTGTAGCGAGGTGTGCTTCGGAATGCTGCAACGGCATCGGGAAAACGGCGGAAGACAGAACGATTGACCCCCAAGAGCCTAGACGCACCACGAATTGACCCTGCTTCATGGAGGGCAGCCGTAATCTCTTCAGGAGTGATGTCTTTTTCGCGCTTGATGTGTGCTTCACTGTCACGAAATTCGTCCATCAATTCGGGAAAACGCCGGAATGTGGCTCTATCACAATTCAATTTGCGTGCTGCGCCACGAATAGAACCTGTGCTATATAGGGCTTCGCGTGCGACATCTTCAGTGATTTCCTCTCTTAAGCGGATTTTCCGAGCAATTTCGCGCTGCTGCTCTCGGCGTTCCTCAGATGCTTCTGCCCACATTTGCTTTGATGCGATGGATTTTGCAATCCGATTCTGCGGATCGGCATAATACACGCGAAGTCGCTCACGAAGTTGCTCCTTTCGTTCTTCCGTCCATGAATCGAGATACTTTTGTACATGTTGCTCTCGTTGTTCGGCATACGCTGGATCATGCCAATAATTCAGTACCTTTTGTCTTTGTGCTTCAGAAAATTCAGCGTACCATTCTGGATCTTGATACAATTCGTGCAATGCGGCCTGTACAGCCAAACCATGTTCTGTTGGGTCAAAATCTTCGCTGTTGTAGAATTCCTCGTTGTGATAGCGAATATGCTCTGCCGCATCCATGCGCATTATGTTCCAGGGCATATTGTTTTGTCGGTCATGGTCAATGTGATGACGATGGCTGTCTGGTATATCGCCGTAGATGCCATGCCGTAAATTCCATTCATCGGCAAGGCGATGTGCTGGATACAGTGTTCCGTTAAGTGGTTGATACAACATGGTATAACCGCGCCACAGCGAAGGATCATAGGGCATCAAAGAATCATTTGGGCGTAAGTCAATTGCCTGGGTTAATCGCCCATCGCGCCGAATGAACTCATGATCGGGTGTGCAGTGGATGACCTCGTCGTTGTCGAGGGTGATTTCGAGTAAAGAATCCTGACCGATGTAGCGGGGCGCTTCGAGCAATGTCATGATGATGCGCCCAAATTGGTTCATGCTATAACCCCAGAAAATCTCACCATCTTCAGCCCTGACTGCCATTTCTTCTAGTGTGGGCGTACTTCCATCAGCGAGAGCAACTCTGGTATCTCCACGGAAGCAGCGTGCGTAAGTGCTTTTCCCCATTGTGATACAAAGTGTGCTTCGCGGTATGCGGAAATATTCGACAGAACGCGCTAGTACAAATGAATTGGGCGGGATGATACAAACATCGCCTTCAAAATCCACAAAAGAGTTCGGATCAAAATTTTTGGGATCAACAATGGCAGAATGCACATTAGTGAAAATCTTATATTCATTGGCAACGCGCATGTCATAGCCATAGGATGAAACGCCGTAGCTGATAACCCCTTCGCGCTCTTGTTTATCTACATACGGCTCAATCATGCCGTGTTCCAGCGCCATCTTGCGAATCCAATGATCTGGTTTTAAGCCCATGATGCCCTCTTTTGCTGTCGCTTTCAGGAGAAGGATGCAGCGTGCTGCACCCCTACGGTATTCACTATTCTACATGCGTTCGGGTGTGGTCATACCCATCAAGCGCAGGACGCGATAGAAGACAACCTGCGCCGCTTTGTAGAAGCGCAGCCGTGCTTTTGCCACATCTTCCGGCACTTCCGTATGCAGCACGCGCACGCGGTCATAGATCGGGTGGAAGGCTGAGGCGAGATCAAGGGCGTAAAAGGCGATCTTGTGCGGCTCGTATTGCTGCACAGTCGCTTCGATTACTTCACCCAATTCAAGCGCCTTGCGAATGAAGCGCAGTTCATCTTCCCCTAGCAAGCTTAAATCCGCGCCGTCATCGCTGAAACCTCGTTCTTCCGCTTCGCGGAAGATGCCGCAGCAGCGCACATGCGCGTTCTGGATGTAATACACCGGGTTTTCATTGCTCTGCTTCACCACTTCATCCACATCGAAGGTGATGTGTGTGGTTGGTGCATAGGCCAGCAGATGATAGCGAATCGCATCAGCGCTCGTCCATTCTACGAGATCATCCAGCGTATCGTAGATGCCTTTGCGCGTGCTGCCTTTCTTCTCCACTTTTTCGCCCGTTTCGGGATCAGTTACTACCATGCGCACAAGCTGATTCAGGATGACGTGGATGCCCGATGGATCGAGGCCGAGTGCTTCCACACCCCAGGCCACCGTCCGATACTGCTGCCCGTGATCCGCACCCAGGACATTGACCATAATATCAAAGCCGCGTTCAATTTTGTTTCTGTGGTAGGCGATATCCGGCAGCGTGTAGGTCGGGATGCCATCTGCCTTGACCATCACACGGTCTTTATCATCCCCGAAGCGCATCGTGCGAAACCATTGGGCAGGTTCCGTTGCTTTCGATTTCGCAATTTCTTCTTCGGTCATCCCCTCACCATGAATCGCTTCGTAGATGTAGCCGTTTTCGCGCAGCTTCTCCAGCGTCTCCCAGACTTCTTCGCCCTGGAACAGGCTATCTTCATTGAAGAAATTGTCATGCTCAATGTCGATGGCCTTCAGCGATTTGCGAATCCACTCGAACATGCGCTTCTCAACATAGACTTTGAAATCCTGCCAGCCTTTTTCTTGCCAGCTATCGCCAACTTCCGCAGCAAGCTCTTTCGCGTAGTCAATCAGGTAATCACCCTGATAATGATCTTCACCAAGCTCAACATCCTGCCCCAATTCTTGTAGATAGCGTACCTTCAGGCTCTCGCCCAATTTCACCATCTGCTGACCTGCATTGTTGAAATAGTATTCCCGCTGCACATCGTAGCCTGCCGCTTCCAGCAGCCGCGCCATTGTATCCCCCAGAACACCACCGCGTGTGCGTCCGACATGGATGGGGCCAGTCGGGTTGGCGCTGACAAATTCCACCTGGGCTTTTTTCCCTGTGCCAATTTCCAGGGTAGAGAGGTCGCGGCCTTCCGCAATGATGGCTTCCACCTGCTGCTTCAGGAAATTTTCAGACAGGGTGAAATTGATGAAACCCGGCCCTGCGATTTCGGTCTTACTGATGAAGTCAGATGTTGGCAAATGTTCCACAATTTTCTCTGCGATGTCTCGCGGCTTCATAGCGGCGGGCTTTGCCAGTGCCATCGCAACCGGGCAGGCATAATCGCCGTGCGATGCGTCCTTGGTTGGATTGATGGAAATTACGGGTATTTCAAATGCAGGCAGATCACCCGCTTTCTGGGCGGCCTGGATTGCTTGTGTGACGAGGGTTGCAGTTTCTTTGGGCAGCAGCTTCACGGTAGGCTCTCTATGGTCTCTGTTTCAGGACAAAGTGAAGAAACATTCTAGCAAAATCCAGCCAGCGCGTTAACCGGAGTTTTGCCACAGCCGCGCCGCACTGAGAAAATCTGATGATCCCTGTTTGACACCCCACACTTTCGTGTAGTCATATTGCCACATTTCAAATTCAAGCTCAGTCATGCCACAATCCAGCAGCAACCGATGCATCGTCTCCTGTGACCAGATTTTCCCAGGCATCCAGGGCTGATTGATACGTAGTGTCGTCAGCAGCAAACCGCCAGGACGCAGCACTCGCACCAATTCACGCAGGCCATCTTCTGGACACGGCATGAATTCCAGGGCTTCCAGGCAGGTTACAATGTCAAAGCTGTTATCCGGGAAGGGCAGGTGCAGTCCATCGGCTTGCAAAATTGCGACGTACTCATCAGCATCAACTGCCTCCAGCTTTGCCTCGGCCTGCTGCAACATCTTCCAGGAGGCATCCACACCGATAATATAGCCGGAAAACTCCCTGTGATTCAGCAATGCCAGTGGCAGCCGTCCTGTGCCCGTTGCTACATCCAGCACAAACGGATCCGTTTCCGGTGCGATGCGCTGCATGATGGGACCAGCCAGATGCAGATGCTCCTCTACTGGCTCAACCTTCACAATGTCATCGTAGCGTGAGGCGTAGACATCGTAGAGCCAGACGACAATCCCGCGCCCCAGGTATACGCCTTCCGTTTCAAAGATCAGCCACCAGATGAGGAAGGCAACCAGCGCCACAAGTACCAGCGCCAGCCAGATCACAGCAGCCCCATTTCTTTCAGGTAGGGGATACTGCGCTGCATACCATCTTCCAGCGAAACTTTCGGCTGCCAGCCAAGCTTTATTTTTGCGTTTTCCATGCTGTAGGTCACATCAGCGGCTACGAAATCCACTAACGCTGCAACATCCTGAGGCTCATTACTGAAAAGCAGCACGGCATCAAGCAACCTGCCAACAGCCTTCAGCATTGGAAGCGGAAGCGCCAGCCAGCGATCATGGCCTGCGAGTTCTTGCAGTGCGCTGAGGTATTCCCGCCATGTTGGGGGTGGATCCATGACACAGTTGAAGGCGTGCGTGTGTGCTGCGGGATGCACCGCCAATACGCACATCAAATCTACCACATCATCTACATGAATCAGGTAGCTGGTTCCGCTGCCATCAGCAACAAAAGGTGTCGGTTGTAGCTTTGCAAGGTTCATCATCATCCCTGACCAGAAACCACTATCCGCACCATAAATCGTGCCGGGACGAATGATACTGTAAGAAAGGTCGGTTTCTGCCACGACCTTCATCAGCACTCGTTCGGCTTCCAATTTGCTGATGTTATAGGGAACGCTGCCGGGATATTGTGGCGTGTCTTCGCTGACAATGCCGCGTACATTGTAGCCATACGTCGCAATGCTGCTGACATGTACCAACCGCTGCACACCATTTTCCGCCGAAGCGAGGGCAACATTTCGTGTTCCGCCGAGGTTGGCCTCTAGCTGCAAATCGAGGGGGCCTCGTGTGGTTGCCGCCACATGAAAGACAATCTCTGTGTCTATGATGGACTCGCGCATCTGGCGAATATCGGTGATGTCTCCATAGATAATTTCGACATGTTCAAGGCCGATCAATTTTTGCGCCTTTTTGGGAGATCGTGCCATCGCCTTGACGATTGCGCCATCCGCAGACAACCGCTGCACCAGCGCACCACCGAGGAAGCCCGTTGCACCCGTGACAAAGCAGACTTTTCCCGCCAGTGTTTCGCTCATGACAGAATCCCCCGCAGCACCTTGTAGCGACTGTCCTGCGCAACGATACCTGACTCGCGGAAGCTTTCTTTTAACAATTCCTCATACTTCAGGAAGGCATTGCACACGATCCACAATTCGCCGCCGGGATTGAGATGCTCTGGCGCTTCCTCAATGATGCGTTCGGCGGTTTGCATATTCACATCGAACTTCTTGTGGAACGGCGGATTGCTGATAATGCGATCATAAAGCTGACCTTCTAGCGCCGAATAGACATCAGTGGCGAGGACTGTTGTGTTCTCTAGCTGATTGATCGTCACTGTTTCTTCCGCACAGCGAACTGCCAGCAAATTGTCATCGACCATCGTGACCGATTTTGCTGTCTTCGCTGCCAATGCGCCGATTACGCCGACCCCGCAGCCAACGTCCAGCACGGTTTCACCTTCGGCAAATTCCATATTTTCCAGCAAATAGGCTGTGCCATCGTCTAATTCTTCCCAACTGAAGACTCCCGGCATCGTGCCGACTTCCAGTTCACCATCCGGCGTATTGAATGTTTGGTGGGTGATCTCCGTGGGATCAGCGCCCCATTCCGCCGGATAGCGGAAGGTTTCAGGCCGTTTTGAAATGGCGATGCGGTGGCTTTTCTTGTAGGCCACCGTGTTACAGAAGCCGAATAATTCTTCGGCATCTTTGATGAGAGTCTTCGCACCTCCCTTGGATGCCCCGGTGACGTACAAGTCGCCATCCAGTTTGAGGGCATTTGCTGCTGACCATAGCTGCGCCCGTCCGAAATCCCGTCCTTTGGGAACAAGGACATGGGCGGTATCAAAACCAGTGCCAGGTTCGGGGTATACATCCATATGGAAGATGACATTTTCTGCGCGGATATGCTGCTGCATCCGCTGCAATGCGCGGAAGCTGGCATCGTAAACGTGGACTTCGTTTGCAACTTGCGCAATCGCTTCGATCAAGTCGATTTGCTCCGCAGACATCAGCAGCACATTTTCGTGTTCTGCGTAAGCGGTGTTATCCAGAATGAGATCAGTAATGATGTAAGCTGGTTTTTTTGACAAGGTGATTTACCTGGGAATGTTTGGGGCTGCTGCCCAAGATATGCTGAGAATGTCCCATACAGTATCACACGTTCGTCTGCTCGTGAATGATTTCGAGGCGTGAATTTCCGTAGGGGCGAAACTTGTTCGCCCCCATGCATGTTAAGTTAAGCAATTTTCTCGTAAATTCATGTCTTGCTGCCCTGTGCCTGACGTTTTGAACGTCAGGCTACACCAGTTTGAGCGTCCGCTAAAGGGACGCTTAGATAACCATTCTGAATGATAAAACACCTTTATAACCCCTATAGTGGGTTTGGGTCTTTTGTAGCCGGGGATTTTAATCCTCGGCGACCAGCTTGTTCGCCCCAATTGTTGCTAATCCGCTGCGCCCGTGATTAGCCGGAAATCTTCTTCGCGGAACTGCATCTCATACAATCGTGCATAAAGTCCGTTCAGCGCCATCAGTTCCTCATGCGTGCCCAGTTCCACAATGCGCCCCTCGTTGAGTACCGCAATGCGATGCGCTACACGAATGGTACTCAGACGATGCGCGATGATGACCGTAGTACGGCTCTGCATCAGCCGTGCCAGTGCATCCTGAACGAGTTGTTCACTTTCGTTATCCAGGCTGCTTGTCGCTTCATCCAGAAGCAGGATACGCGGATCTTTGAGGATGGCACGGGCAATGGCTACGCGCTGGCGCTGCCCACCGCTGAGGCGCACCCCGCGTTCTCCGACGATGGTTTCGTATCCATCCGGCAAGCCAATGATGAATTCGTGGGCATTGGCGGCTTTTGCGGCTTCGATCATTTCCTCTTCGCTGGCATCCAACCGCCCATAGAGAATGTTCTCCCGAATTGTCCCACCGAATAACAGCGTTTGCTGCGGCACGACACCGATCTGGCTGCGCAGACTCTTCTGTGTGACATCGCGTACATTCACGCCATCAACAGACAGCGCCCCCTCGGTTACGTCATAGAAGCGGGGAATCAGGTTGAACATTGTGGACTTCCCCGCGCCACTCGGCCCGACCAGCGCCACAATTTCACCAGGAGCAATATCCAGGTTGATGTCTTTCAGCACGTCCTGTCGTCCATCGTAGGTGAAATTCACATTCTTAAACTGGATGTGTCCTTCGATTGTGGACAATTGTTTTGCCTCAGGGCTGTCTTGAATCCCTGCCGCCATATCCAGAATCTGGAAAACACGCTTGGTTGCGCCGAGCCCTTCCTGGAATGCGGAATACAGCCCGACCAGTGCGCCGAAGCTGGCAGCAATCGTCAAGCCATAGATCAAAAATGCGACCAGTTCCCCACCTGTTAGGCGGCCTGCGATGACTTCACGCCCGCCAAACCACAGAATCAGTGTCAAGCCACCGAAACCCAGGAAGGCAATTAGCGGCGCGAAGACTGAGCGCACTTGCAGCAACCGCAGTGCCGCAGCGAAGGCGCGGTCAATGGCGCTGTTGTAGCGGTTGACCTCGTATTCTTCGCGCACAAAGCTCTTGACCTCGCGCACGTTCTGCAAGGCTTCTTCTGCCACAGTGGTCGATTCTGCCAGTTGATCTTGTACCTTTGTGCTGAAGCGCTGCAAGAAGATGCCAAACACTGCACCCAGCGCGATAATCACCGGAATCACCCCGATGATGAAAAGGCTCAAGCGCCAATTGATGGCGAACATGATAATCATTGCACCAATCATCGAAAGTCCCTGTTGCAGCAGGGTCGTGATGTTATTGGTCAGGACAGTACGCATAGCCGTAACATCGCTGGACATGCGGCTGACCAATTCCCCGACGCGGCGTTCGGTGAAGAAGCCCAGCGACATGCTCTGTAACTGGCTGTAAAGCTGCTTGCGCAAATCCACCACGATGCGCTCGCCCACATAATTCAGGGCGTAGGTCTGAATGAAGGTGGTGAGGGCATATAACAGGAAAACACCCAACAGCACAATGGTGATGTTGTTCAACAACGTTTGGTTGTCCTGTTCCAGGACGCTGTTCAACACACCAGGAATATCCCCAACGCCGCCAATGACTGCCGGGAAGACCAGACCCAGGCCAGCGGTAGCCAGCACCGCGATAGTCGCAATGGCAATCTGCAATTTATACGGACTGAGGTAGCCGAACAGTCGCTGCCAACGGACATTTACATCGGGAATTTCACGTTCTTCGGTTTGTTCATTGGGGGCTTGTCGTCTTCCACGACGGCGTGATCTCATACCCATTGGTGCAAATTTCCTCTACAACTACGGTTTGATACGATGCATCTGACACACAGGCATCGGCACATCTTAGGACTCGTGAGTGCTTGATACCAGGGAAACCTGTCTGTAACCGTGTACGGGAAAGGGGCAAGTTTGTTGCTCGCTAGTCGTCCGCCACGCCTGTCACGCGCTCAACGGCATCGACAGCTAGCTTGGGGAAATAGCTGGTATTCCATAGACCATAGTGATTAATTGGTCGGGCTTCACCGGGGCAATCTGGCGGGGTGCAGGTCACTGTGCGCGGATAGTCAAAGGCCATATAAACGATCCAGCCCAGTAGGTCATTATGGCGGATTTCTTCAAAAGTTTGATAGAGCAAATTGCGCTGGCTCGTTTCATCCAGTTGGTAGGTGCTGTAGCCGATTGCCGCCAGGAGAATTGGTTTGTTCACACTCCCGCGTAAGTTGGCGATTTCCTGCCGGAGTTGTTCATATTCGCCAAAGTGCTGAAAACTCACAAAGTCCACAAGTGGCGCGGTATCCTGCGCGAAACGCTTCCATCCCGCTGTAATCGGATGGCGAGAATCCAGTGAACGCACCAGCACAGCCATATCCGCCAACCAGGTCAGTACCGCTTGTCGGCTGCTGGCGCTGTAGTCTCGGTCTCCGTTGTCTCGCAAGTCCCAGGCGAGCAGGGTGGGTTCTTCCGCATAACGCGACACAATGAAACGTGTTTGTGCAGTGTGTGCTGATGCGCTCAGTACTGGCGGCTGTGTTGAATCAAGTACATGGTTCAGTACCAGAATTACTCGAAAATCTGCGGCGGCAGCGGCGGCAATCAGTGCATCTAACTGCTGAAAGGATTCGGCGTTTGGTTGCAATCCGCGTTCGGTGCAGGTGAATAACGTTTCGTAGAGTAAGAATACTCGCAGTGTATTCAGCCCAGACTCCCGCATGAGGGTGAGTTCTTGCTGGACTGCCTCCATGTCTGTTTCCGTCAGGAAATATCCGAATGGTGTATCACGCGGGTAATAGTTCGCGCCATGAATCTCATAAGTTTCTCCGCTGACTGTGAACCCTGCATCCGTGAATCGAGCGAAGGCGCTGTTCGTCGCTTCATAGGGCGCGAGTATTGCATTGTCGATGACCTGAGCTACAGGGCAGCCGCCTTCCTGGGTGGTTTCACCCTGGAGCAGTCTCAGCCGTTCCTGTGCTTCGCGCATCGTTGGCTCGTAATATAATGCCGCTTCGTACGCTGCGATAGCACCTGCTTCTTCCCCCCCTGCTTCGCGCTGTGTGCCGAGCGCCAAATATGCATTGGCTAATTGCTGTGATATTCGCAGGTCGTGATCCGGGCATGTCTGGCCTAAAGTGAGCAGGGCTTCCAGCGCAGTAATGGTTGCCTGCCAATCACGAGCGCGGAGTGAAGCTGTTTCACACAGGGCTGCGGTTTCATCTGTGCTGGCGGTGGGGACGGCTGTAGCGGGTTGCAGTGTGGACGGATTGGCGACCTGTTGCGCACAGCCGGAAAGATAAATCGTCAGCAAGAAAACGGAAAAAATCCAGCGTTTCATGACCGGGTTTGCATCATACTAATCACGACACCCTGCGTATCCAGCGGTACAACGAAGACCTCCGCCGCAATATCCAGATTACCGAAAGCCGTTTCGATCACTTCTGCGATGCGATCATGGCGCTCTTCGGTCAAAAAGACCATGGCAGGGCCACCGCCGCTGGTGGTGACAGCCAGTGTTCCCGCCAGACGCGCTACTTCCGCCACATGCCGAAAACCGCTGATGCGCTGCTGGATGGGTTCGCGCAGCAGATTCACGTCTACCAGCTCACTCAGCAGCCGAACATCCCCCTGACGCAAGCTTTCTTGCAGCATGGGGATCCGGCTCATGCTTTCTAGCACACGGTTGCGGGGTAGGTTCTCGCCTAAAATTGGGTGCTGATACTCCTCAATTTTGGGTACTGCAACGATCAGCTTGAAAGAAGTGAGCGGAAGTGAGCGGTAATGCAGCACGTCGTCTTTGTGGACATAGGTGGTCAAGCCCCCAAGAATCGCAGTAATTGCGTTCGCTGGTTCCCCGCTGATGTCTGCCGCCAGTTCGATTAATTCTGCGCGATTGTAGATGTTTCCCATCAAATTGTTTGCGCCGATGACCCCAGCGGTGATGAACGCGATTTCTGCGCCGAGGCCGCTGTTGAGGGGGATTTCATTCTTCACGCGTACCGTGATTCCCAGCGGGGCTTGCTCGATTCGTTGGAAGAAACGCATCATGCCCAGCACCACCGGATGCCGCAGCCCAAGCGCATACTGGCCTGCGCCGCGCCCTTCCGTGTCTACAATCAGGTGTTCGTCTTCGCGGGGTGCAATTTCCACATGGGTATACAGGCTAATCGCCAACCCCATGTTGTGATAAACAGGGCCAAAATCTGTGAGGGTGGCGGGGAGCCGTATTTTGATCTTCTGCACAGGGCGACCTTATGCGGCGACGGCTGGCAGCACAAATGTGAATGTACTACCTTCGTCGTAATTGCTGCTTGCCCAAATATCGCCACCATGCCGCTTGATGATGGTACGTGCGACTGTGAGGCCGAGGCCGCCACCCGGAATATCTCGCACGCGCTCATCTCGTGAGCGATACATGCGATCAAAAATCAATTCAACTTCGCTGTCGATGATTCCCATTCCTTGGTCAGCAACGCTGCAATAAATCTCATGCACATCTCCCCAGGCATGGATGGCGATATTGTCTTCCGGGTCGGAGTAGAGGATGGCATTATGCAGCAGGTGATGCACCACCAATTGCAAACGCTCTGCGTCTCCCATGACGACAGGTAGGGGAGTCTGTACCGATACCGCAATGCCGACTTTGTGCTGCTTGGCGAGGTCTTCGAGGTTTTTCACTGCTTTCTGGATCAGAGCGTCCAGCCGGATGGGGCTGTGTTCCAGGGGCATCCCGGCTTCAATCCAGGCCAGGTTGACCAACGAGCCGATCATATCGTGAAGTTTACTGCTGGTTTGTTTGAGGCGAAGCAAATATTTCTGCTGCTGCGGGTTCAGGGTTCCGAAGCGTGCCACCAGGTCGGCAAAGCCATCTATTGCCGCCAGTGGATTACGCAAATCATGCGCAATGGTTTTGCTGAGTTGTTCGCGCCGGGTATCGAGGTTGTGGCTCTCCGTCACATCTTGCAGCAAGACAACTCGTTCACCGCTTTCTAGCGTTTCTGCAATGCCGATAGCAATGCGTCGGCGCGGCATCCGTACCGTGAGCTTCTGATTTCCTTCCCGCAGAAACAGGTTGAGCAGCAGTTGGTTCTTATTGAAGACTTCCTTCGGAGATTTGCCCACAACATCCTCTGCTGTAACGCCAAGCATCGCCGCCGCCGCCGGGTTTAGCAGCGTGAGCTTCATATTGGTATCAGCAATGAGCAGGCCATCCGCTGTGGTGCGGAATAAAAAGTCGTAGACAGTCGCAGATTCAAGAACCATGTGCGGCATTTTTCACCACTTATTCTTCGCGTTCTACCTCAATAATGATGCGGGGCGCACTGGGCGCTTCCACATTTTCGGCTGCCTCGGGTGAGTTTGCTGTATGTGGTGCTGGTGCTTGCGCCAACTTGATTTCAGCAAAGCTCAGTGCCTCGGCTGCGTCAGGGTCTTCGATTCGCTGATCTTTCTCCAGGGGTGCTTCAAGTTTCACACCATGCCCTGACGGAAAATCTACGCTAATCGTATCACTATTCCGCATAACGCGCACACCGTGTTGGACAATTGTTATAGCTTGCCCCCAGGCGAACCCTTTGCTGATCCACACATGACCCGTCGAATGAATGCGAATGCCAAAGAGCGCGTTCAAAAAATGCAAGGGAGCGATGCCGCTGGTATGGCCTCGTTCGCTGAGTGCAATCGGTTCATCACTGTGGTAGAACTGCGCAAATTGATGTTGTTCCCGTAACACTGCCGACAGTAAATCCAGCACTCGCAGTGCAATTTTTGCAGCTTCTTCCGGGTAGCCAGCCTGCAACAATCCTTGACCCAATAGGTGTTGCCAATACATCCAGACTCCCCCCGCACCTTCTGCGTTGGATGGATCAAAATGGTCACCCGTTGTGCTGGTCATTGTGATTCCGTTGGGGCGCAAAAATTGTTCACTGAGTGCCAGTTCTGCTAATTTTGTGCGCTGCGCTTTGCGCAATCCACCCGCCCACAGGGGCATCAATGCGTTGATGTCTAACCCGGTTGTATCCATTGATGTAACCGTAATGGTATAGACACGGCTCAGACCTTCGCAGAAAACACGATTTACCTGCGAGAAAACGGCATCCGTTGTGTAAACACCGTTGCGATTCTGCCATACAAACTGCTCTGAACGGGCAGTTTCTGTGATTGCATTACCATCTCTATCTAGCCCTTCGACGGTCAGGTGAACAGTGGGTACATGCTTCACGCCGCCGACGATGCGAACGATCAGGCGATTGGGTGCAGCCAGCGATTGGTTCAGCAGATGTTCCAGATCTCCCTGGCCTTCTTCCAGCAGGGTCATGCCTGTGGTGGTGATGTCTGTATCGCGGTCACGGGTGGCGTAATAATCGCCTTCCCAGAAATCCGCCAGCTTCTTACGCAAGTCTTTTTCGTGTGCGAAATATTCTTTCTTCGCATCTTTTTCGCGGATTGTCGTTGCAATTTGTTGTAGCGCTTCCGCTTCTGCCAGCAAATACGCCAGCAAATCCGGTGTTTCGGCAGTGCGGATGAATGCCCCCTGCGCCCAATCACGTCCCGGTGCGAACATCGGGAAAGCCGCGTATCCCGTCTGGCGATCATCCTGCCATTCAGGAACGCCATCTCCGTCTGCGTCTTGCGCCAGCCAATAGGCGAAGAAGCGTCGCAAGCCGTCGAAAATTTCTTCAAGGAAGTTGCTATTTTCTGTTTCCTGATAGATTGCCCAGGCAGCCGAAGCGAGTACAGGCGGACAGAGCAGCCCAGTTTTGTTACCTCCTGCCCCTGGTTTCATGTCGATGAAGCCGTCATTTTGCTGCATCGCCAGATAGTTGCGCAGAACGCCTTCTGCCATTGCAGGGGCAATTCCAGCCAATGCCGGGAGCAGCATCAGGGCAAGGTGTGCATCCTGGCCTTCCCACATGCGCGGATGATCGCTGCCTGTTCCCCGGCGGCTGAAACCCAATTCCGGCAAGCGCCCGCTGACGAGGGTTGCATAGGGGAAGATACCCGCAGGCCGCAGCAAGGACTGCACCGCCTGATTGTATGAACTGGCGATGACCGCATCCCATGCTGCATTTCCCGTTTCAATGCGTGGGATGGCGTGGGCTGCGGCCTCAATACTCAGCAGCATGGGCTGCCAATCTTGAGCAAGCCAGCGCTGTGCGGTGTTCAGGCTGCGGAAAATTTCCGGCGTGCCGTTGTGTACCCAGCGGATGCGTGCTTCGCCTCTTGCTGGAACCATGACATCCACGCCGATCTTCGGGCTGGTGGCACTGCCGGGATTGCTGCTTACACCGCCGTTTTCAATGATGACAACCGGAGCCAAGCGATCCAGATTTCCAAGGGAGAGTGCATGTCCACCTTCGGCAATCGTGACCACTGCGAGTTTCTGCGGTTTACCCATCATGCCAACCTGTGCGAACAGCTCCATGCGCAGGCTGATGGCCTGGTCGCTGCTGTTGTGCAGGGTATACAATGCGCCGAGCGTGTGTGAGTCCAGCGCGATGTGTTCTGCCGTGAGTGAAAGCTGCGGGAGGATCTTCGCTTCAGCAGCGATATAGCCTGGCGTGAAAACCGTAATCTGCGGCGGCTGAACGTAGGTCTGTGCCTGGTAAATGACGCGATTGGCGTGCAGCCACATGGGTACCAGACTCGCCAGGCCGACGCGACTGCCGTATTTTGTGTGCAATGCGAGCGCTGGCTCGTCTCCTTGCCCAATGGCGACTTCCCAAACTTGATCGTCCAGATAGTCGGTTTGGCTCAATCGCCCATCCGCAGCGAGGCGCAGAGCGTAGGGGTCAGTTGGAGAAAGTTGCCAGCGTCGCAGTGTTTTCATCAGTTTCCGTTGCTCACTTCCCATGTCATGATTTCTTCGTTAAAGCGGTACACCTCGCGGGAGAGGGACTCCAGCAGGTGATACCCAGGACCGGGGACATAATTGTCATCTTCGTCCACAAATCCACCATAATGATACTGGTAATTCGCCATGTAACCAACTTCCTCCTGCGTGGCGTAGCCAATGCTCTCCCGCAGGCGGGTGTTCTCGCGCCATAGTAAACCGAAGCCGCGAATCGGCTGGCGCAAGTCGGGGTTTGTTGGTTCGAAAGCCGGGTCGCTCTCTGGCATGCCTTCGACAAAAGTATCTTCGTACACTTCCCATACCTGGTTCCCGTCTTCATCAAAGGTCAGCACCCAGATCTGGTTAATCGGACTGAGCCAGAACATGCGGCCATTTTCAAAGGATTGCTCCGCCACGAGGAATTGTCCTACGATAGGAGTCGGGAACGCACTTTCCGTTGGTGTGGCGCTGGATGCTTCTGTTGGGATAGAGGTTGCTGTCGCACGAGTTTCTGACGCTGATTCTGTGGCAGTCGTCTCCGGTGTATTTGCTGCTCCTTGTGCCTGGGCTGGCCCCGGCGTGACGATAACGGTCACTACCCGCGTTACTTCCATCAAAATTTGTGTCGGCGGCGGGCCACTCTGGCAAGCTGCAATGAGAGTGCTGATGAACATGGCAATGAGAGCCAAGCGGATTTTCATAGTTTGATCGCTCCGACGAGTCTGGTTAAGTTCAAACATCGTGCCGTATTGTAACAGACACGACCGACCAGACAATGTGTTCCATACCGCGTAGTGCAAGCGTCATCTAACCTGGAAATATCCTGTGAAAGCACTGCGCGTTGCGGCCTTTTTGCGTTACAATGCTGTACGTTGAAATTGATGATTACGATGCAAAAGTGAGGTGTTTCGGTGGAAGAAGAACAACAAGGATGTAGCAATGCATTGATCTTCGCAGTACCGCTGGGGACTGTGGGTTGTATTGGTGTACTCGTAGCGGTGCTGATTATTGGTGTGCTGATTTTGAGTACTATGGCAATTGCGTGATATTGCTAGCCAGGAATGTGCGCTGCACCCTGGCTGCACTCACTCTTACTATCACTTTTACCTATTTTCAACGAAGTTGGTTTGGTATCCACAAATGAACGAAAAACCGCGTCCGACAGCCATCACCCTGAACAAGAAGGATTTAAAGAACCAGTATCTGGAAATTTCCTGGGCAGATGGCGAAACTTGCCAATACCCGTTGTCGCATCTTCGGGAAGCCTGTCCCTGTGCAGAGTGCCGGGGAGGGCATGAGTACATGGGAATGGCGCACGCACCCAAAAATCTGCTGACGCTCACACCTGCTCGCTCCTATGCAATGTCTGAATTGGTTCCCGTCGGGAATTATGCGTTGCAGCCCATCTGGGATGACGGACATTCTTCGGGCATTTATACCTGGGAATATCTACGCTATTTGTGCCCCCCGGACGAAACGACTGAATAAGTCGAGTCCTATGCTGTAATTCTTACCTCATTTGGGCATATTGCATGAAGTTCCTCACATTTTTAATGGTCTGTGCTTAACATATGCCTGTGCTAATTGCTCGCTCATGTTATAGTGAGCGGCGGATAACTACATGTCCATCGCATGTTGGCAATTTCTGCACAGAATCTGGGCGATTGTCAGCCTGCACCCATATGATAGGTTTACTTGAAGAGAGGTCGTATTTCATGAACCGCAGCAAGTTGCTTGTCCTTCTCGTTTTCGCGCTTCTCCTGGGTAGCTTCAGCAGTGTGCTGGCACAGGACGAAGGTCTTCTGATCTGGGCGGACAATACCCGCGCCCCAGTCTTCCAGGATCTTGGCGAACAGTTTGAAGCAGAATTTGGTGTTCCGGTAGAAGTTGTAGAAATCGCATTCGGCGACATCCGTGACCAGCTCCTGGTTGCTGGCCCCGCTGGCGAAGGCCCCGATATTCTCATCGGCGCTCACGACTGGGTGGGTCAGATGGTTGCGAATGGCGCAGTCGTTCCGATTGAACTGGCTGAACTCGAAGGCGAATTCACCGAACCTGCACTGAACGCATTTACCTACGAAAATACGCTTTGGGGTGTTCCCTACGCAACTGAAAATGTTGCCCTGGTACGCAACGTGGATCTTGTTCCTGAAGCTCCGGCTACCTGGGAAGAAGTCCGTGCGATTTCTGAAGAACTCCAGGCGAGCGGTGAAGCACAGTATGGTCTGGCATTGCAGACTGGCGATACCTACCACAACTTCCCCGTGATTTCCGCATTTGGTGGTTACGTCTTTGGTCGCACCGAAGAAGGCGGTTTTGATGTCAGTGACATTGGTATCGCAAGCGAAGGTGGCCTGGCTGCTGGCGAATGGCTCAGTGGTATGTATAACGATGGCCTGATGCCGACCAATGTTGACAGCGATGTCGCGTTCGCACTGTTTGAAGAAGGCGATGCTGCTATGCTGATTACCGGCCCCTGGTTCTCGCAGCGTATTGTCGAAACTGGCGTGAACTACAGCATTGACCCGCTGCCGGGTGCTGAAGGCATCAGCGAACAGGGTGCTCCCTTCCTGGGCGCTCAGGGCGTGTTCATCAGTGCTTTCAGCGACAACCAACTGCTGGCTGAAGAATTCGTCTATGGCTTCTTCGCAACCCTGGATACCATGCAGGCTATCTACGACAATGACCCGCGTATCCCGGCATGGGCGGCTGTTGATACCAGCAGCGACCCGAATGCACAGGCCTTCCTCGCAGCAGGCACCAATGCAATCCCGATGCCTGCGATCCCGGAAATGAGCGCTGTTTGGGCAGCAGCAGGCGATGCGCTGAACCTCATCAGCCAGGGCGACGAACCGGTTGCAACCTTCGAAAACGCCAATGAACAGATCATCGCAGCGATTGCACTGGTGCAGTCCGAAGACCGTATTGTCGGCGTACCTGGTAGCTACCAGGCTGCTGCTGGCTGCGAAGCGGACTGGAACCCGGCTTGCGAAGTGACCTTCATGGAACCCCAGGGCGATGGCATCTACACGCTGACCGTCACCATTCCGGCTGGCGAATATGAATACAAAGTCGCTATGAACGGTGCGTGGGATGAGAACTACGGCGTTGATGGCGAACGCGATGGTGCAAACATCGTGCTGGTGCTGGAAGAAGAAACTGAAGTCACCTTCACCTATGATGACAATACCAACATCATCACCGATAGTGTAAATAATCCGGAATAAACTCCATGACTGCTGCAAATGTCGAGCAGCGGAAAGTTGAGTCTCCTCCTAGAGGGGACTCAATTCTTTCTACAGTGCTCAAATATATAGCTCTTATTGTTGTTGATGCGTTCGCGCTGGTACTGGTATATACCTTCTTTTACACAGGTAATTTAGCATTTGCGGCTGTGATTGGTATCGTTACGGTCGGCGCGAATATCATCATTCTATATCCTCCTTTGTATCCCATCCGCTGGATGAATCCTGGTCTGATCCTCGTCACGCTTTTTGTGGTGTACCCCATTTTCTACACGGTCTACACAGCGTTCACAAACTTTGGCGATTCACACCGGGAGAGCAAGCAGGAAGTCGTCATTCGGTATACCACAGGCCGCCAGTATCGCTTCGTCCCAGAAGATGCTTCGACCTATAGCTGGGCGCTGTTCCGTTCTGAAACGGACGAAAATGCCTATGCGCTTTGGCTGACTCGTACAAATGACGAGGGCGAGACGGAAGTTTTCTTTGCGCCAGTCGATGAGCCAATTGTCGAGGTGGACGAATCTCCCGAAGAAGCGCCTGAAACCTACGACGGCTATGTGCAGTTGAGCCGTGCCGAACGCACCCAGGCGCTTCAACTTATCCAAGACCTTGTTTTTGGTACGGGTGAAGATACTGCGCAGATCCTGAGTTCACGAGCGGCTGCACGTCCCCTTGTGAATCAGTATGTCTACATCGAAGAAGAGGACGCGCTGTTGGATCAAGAGACGGACATCCTCTATTACGCGAATGATGATACGGGCTTCTTTGAAAGTGCCACTGGTGAGCCGCTGATTCCAGGGTATCGCACAAATGTGGGACTTGAGAACTTTGACCGCCTCATCAATGATCCCAGTTTGCGCGGCCCATTGGTTGATATTTTTATCTGGACTGTAGTCTTTGCATTACTCTCCGTGGTGACCACATTCTCGATGGGTTTGTTCATCGCTATTGTACTTAATAATTCTGATTTCATTGGTAGGCGATTGGTTCGTTCGCTGCTGATTATCCCTTACGCCATCCCCGGTGTGATTGCGATTGTGATCTGGCGTGGGATGTTGAACCCCAATATCGGCATTGTCTCCGATATTATCCGTGATGCAACGGGCGTTTCGGTTCCATGGTTTGCAGATGCAACCTGGGCGCGTATCGCAATCTTGCTGGTGAACCTCTGGCTTGGCTATCCCTACATGATGTTGATTTGTAGTGGTGCGCTGCAAGCTATTCCCAGTGACATTTATGAGGCGGCGGATGTTGATGGTGCTTCGCCCTTTGATCGTTTCTGGCGTATTACACTTCCGCTGCTGCTAGTGGCGGTGGGGCCGTTGTTGATTGCGAGCTTCGTCTACAACTTCAACAATTATCTCATCATTGAAGCGCTCACGGCAGGTGATCCACCCATTGCAGGGTCGGTTGTCCCGGCAGGGTACTCCGATATTCTCATCAGTTACACTTATAACTCGGCCTTCAGCACCACCCAGGATTACGGTTACGCTTCTGCGATCACGATTGTGATCTTCCTGATCGTAGCGCTGGTCACGCTGTTCCAATATCAATACACCAAGACCTGGGAGGAGGTTGGCGAAAATGTCTGAGATGAAGCGGAAAAACAGTGCCTTCTCATTTGGCGAACCTGTCATCTTCGTTCTGGGTATCGTTTTGCTGGTGGCGTTTTATGTACTGCCCTGGGCAACGGTCAATGATGCAACGTACAACGGCCTGGAAATCATGCAGACGGCGGTGAATAGCTCGGCTGTGCTGCCATCTAGCGCCCAACCTGCTATGATGTTCATCCCATTTGCAGGGGCGTTAGCAGTGATCTTCGGCGGGATTGCGATCTTTTTGCGCAGCCTGCGGTCCATTGCTAGCGGTGTTGGTACTTTCTCCGGCGTAGTCACGCTGTTCTATTTCTTGCTGGTGCTTGGTAATGCAGCCCAGGTTTCTGGTGGTTTCGACGTTGGTGCAGTATCGGTTGGTTTCTGGCTGGCACTGCTTGTTGCAATCGGGTTGATCGCACAGATTGCTATTCCACGTCCGCGCCTGCCCATCAATGTTATTGAGCAGAAATGGACATATGGTGTTTTGCAGACTATCGTGCTGGGGTTGGCGATTATCTTCGCCCTGTTCCCGGTGCTGTTCATCATTTCCTCGGCAATCAATCCAACTGGGCAGCTTTCTACGCAGGGGTTTATCCCCAGTGCAGTAGATGAACCCGGCGACTTGATCGTGAACTTCCGTGCTATCCTCTATGAAGATCTGGATATCTTCCCGTACTGGAATTGGTTGCTCAATTCCTTCATCGTCGCTTCCACGAGTACCATCTTCGTGGTGCTGATTACGGCGCTGAGTGCGTACTCGTTCTCTCGCTTCCGCTTCCGTGGGCGGCGCAGCATGCTGGTGGGTATCTTGCTGATCCAGGTTTTCCCGAACTTGCTGGCAATGGTTGCGATCTTCCTGATATTGCAGCAGATTAGCCAATTGTCGGATTTGATCCCGGTAGCGCTGCCATTCCTTTCTGGGATTGATTGGGGCTGGTTGAGGCTCTTTGGCCTGGACAGCCTGGGTGGGTTGATTCTCGTATATATGGGTGGTGCGATGGGCATCAATACATGGCTCATGAAAGGCTTCTTCGACTCGATCCCGCGTGAGATTGATGAATCAGCTAAGGTTGATGGTGCTACGGATTGGCAAATCTTCTGGCGTTTGATCTTCCCGCTGGTTCGTCCGATTCTGGCGGTGGTAGGCGTGCTGGCCTTCGTCGGCACATTTAACGAATTTGTGCTGGCGCGTGTGCTGCTGCGCGACAAAGAAAACTGGACATTGATGATTGGTCTCTTCAACTTCATCAATGGTGACCTCAACAAAGATTGGGGCAAATTCGCGGCGGGTGCGTTGGTCGCTGCAATTCCGGTTGTGGTTGTCTACCTGTCTTTGCAGGATCAAATCGTCGGGGGTTTGACGGCTGGTTCAGTCAAAGGTTAGCGCATACAGTTAATATTCCAAGAAAACAGGTCACTCTATGGCCTGTTTTTTGTTTTCTAAGTTAAATTCTGATAAATGCTCCACCCGACCATCCCCTTCGAACTCAGGATCGTGATAAGATAGCTAATGGGTGAGAACAGGCAATGTCTCTCTACCCTATTGGACAGAACCAAATCTTTGGGAGGTCACATCATGATGCGTAAACTGCTCACCTTTATCGCAAGTGCTCTGCTGGTGTTTGTGTTTGCAGCTTGCCAACCCGCAGAAGATGCAGAACCAACGGAAGAAGCTCCGGTGGAAGAAGTTGTGACGGAAGAAGCCGAAGAAGAAGCTGAGGTAGAAGAGACCGAAGCCGCCGAGGAAATGGAAACTACCGAAGAAGCGGAATAGGCATCCCGGTAGCTAGATACAACTGAATATGAACTTCAGGAGGGTAGCGGCTAGGCCATGCCCTCCTTTTTGTTCTGAGGCTCATTCATCCCAGATGGATTGTTGCAAATCCTCAACGAGGGGCGAACCTGTGAAGTTGCAACTAGGCGCTTCCGGGATAAACCCTTCGCGGATCGCTTCCAGCGGAGACTCCGGGTTGAAATAGTTGTAGACCATGCGTGAAGTTTCTGCGAAGGCAGGCAGTGTATTGGGGAAGGCCAGGTAGCGTTCGCCCGTGGCATCCACCTGGGCGCTGTGGAAAGCCATCACCAGCACGTAATCGCCACCAGGGGTGAAGAAAATCCCCGCGTTGGAATGAGTATCATTGACCCAGCCGTGCTTATGCGCGACTCGTGTGCCTGCTGGAACCCCGGCTTTGAGCAACCCATCTACAGTATTACTCGCCATGACATGAACCATCTGGCGACACTCCCGCGGATCGTATGTCCCTGCTGGAAAGTCTTCAATCAACGGACCGCTTTGCTGGTAGCCACACTGATAAATACTCGCCAGCATCCAGCCAGTATCATCCACAGTCATGCGATTATAGAACTCTGGGTGTGCAACTTCGTTGTTTGCATCGCTTTCTGGTACGGGAATTGCATATGGCGGAATTGGAGGGTTTTCTGGGTCAACCGTGTAGGGTGCTAATAAGAAGCTATCGCGCAAGCCAATCGTCTGCATCAAGTTTGTAACCTGCTGTGCCCCTTGCCATTCATCACCACTGCCGATGACGGACAGCAGACGGTTGGTAGAGGCATTCTCGCTGCAAATCATGGTATTGGCGATGTCTGTAGCGACGGTTTCATTGGGTGCAGCGTTCAATACACCGTACAATGCTGCCAGAATGTTGATCTTGTTGATGCTCGTGCCACGATAGACGATGTCATCCCCGAAGGTGATAGCCTCGCCAGTTTGCAGATCCAGCAAGAAGAGTGACCCGAACTGGCTGGTTGCCGGGTCAAAGCGCAGGGCGAGCATTTGCTGCCAGATTCGATTACCAAGTGCTGCAAATTCTGGGCTAATGGTGATTGTTTCATCACTCAGCAACGAGCTGCTCTGGATGACGGATGGTGTCGGAGTCAGGGTTGGTAGGTTGAAAATAGTATTGCTGATGGAAGGCAGCGTATAGATGTCCCCTTCGACTTCCAGCAAGTCAATCGCAATCCATGCATTTCCTGTTGGGGAAGCTTCATAGCGAATTTGCAGCCAGGGAAGTTGGGTGTGCCATGCCGTCACCTGGAAGCGATCCCCGGCCTGGGCAACACCCACGCGGGGGTAATCAATGCCAGGGCCATAGCGAATGTTCACTTCACCCAGCACCGTACCAGCGACAGTGAAGGCTTGCGTGCTGGTAGGCGTAGCGACGGATGGTGTCGCTGCGGAGGTTGGTTGGCCTGGCGGAGGTGTTGTACTCGGTGTAGCCTGCGGCAGTGATGCGCCAGAGTTGACAACGGTATTCACAAACGGCACGTTATTGAGATTGCCTGTGATGACCACTATTTCCTGGAATGCCCAGCCAATTGGGAGATTCGTTGCGGGATCACCGAGCAGTACCCAGGGGTACAGTTCGCTGCGTCCAATGACAGGGTAGGGTATGCCGATTTGCATCTGCCCTACTTGCTCCGCTTGAATCCCTGGCTCTGCCCGTAGATTCACGGTGTTTTGTGCTTCTGCTGTGACGGTGTTTTCTTGTTGGGTGAAGCCTGATGGCAGCGAGATGAGCAGCAATGCGGCGATACTTGCCAGAAGGATCAATCGTTTCATACACCAGCCTGACTTTATGACCAAATCGTGGCGAATTATAGCATGGCACAGGTTGCTGCAAACCTGCTATTCCCTGACGCACAGAACCGAAAGTCAGCCAATTTCCTGCTTGACTTCGTGCCTGATTCTGCTAGTATTAAATCTTGTCAGTACAAAGCGCCGAAGTGGCGGAATTGGCAGACGCGCTACGTTCAGGGCGTAGTTCCTTCACAGGAGTGTGGGTTCGACTCCCACCTTCGGCACAGAAAAAAGCTCGGCAGTTGCCGGGCTTTTTTTGTATACTGTGGTTGGTCACACCGTTGGAAAATGATCTATGACGCAACGCAACGCAGAACAACCACCCCCACCAAACGAGCGCAGGTCGCGCAGGCCACGCCGCCTTTCCAGCACACAGGTGACATTCGCTGTCATTCTCGCTGTTGGGTTGATGCTCGCTATCCAGTTCAGCAGCCGGATCAGTGGCGAACGCGATTTGAACCGCATTCGTGACACAATTGACGATGAGATCGAACTACTGCGGCAAGAACAAGCTCAATTGATTGAGCAATTGGCCTATGTCGAGAGTGATACATATGTGGAAGATTGGGCGCGTAGCGAAGGTCGCATGGTGCGCGAAGGGGAAGTGTTAATTGTGGTAGTCGCGGCAGAAGATCAGGCGACTGCGCAGGAGGCACAGCCAGCCGTTCCGCCGGAAGAACTGGAAACCACCCTCCCGGAACCAGCTTCCTGGCAGCTATGGTGGGCGCTGTTCTTCGATTCATCTCCACCAGAGTTCGGGCAATGAGTCACTTCTTTTGCATATCCGTTGGCGTGATGGTGCCAATCTGTCGCTGTGTAGATGAAATCACACGACCATCGGCTGTGAGCAAAACGTATTCCCCACTATCCTGCGACTCCGGCTCATTCCGATGATCCAGCCATGCATAGGCCATGATCACAAAACTAACTCCCACAAAGATGACTGCCTGAAGCAGCAGCACACCGCTGGCCTGGGCTAGACCAGCACGCAGCAAAGGCAACAAGAGGCGTGATGCAAATGCCTCTAGCTGGTTTGTGGGCCGGATTAAATCCCCGAATGCTCCAATGACTGATGCCTGCAAGATCAACAGGAAAACCAGGATCAGCATGCCTGTTACCAGCAGCGAAATTCCAACCCAGCGCGAGAAGCTTCTCAAAGATCGTACTGCCAGCACTACCACTAGAGCGAGCAGAGCCGCAGGGAGAATATACATCAGTTGCAGAAGTTGCTGATTGAGCTGTGCCAGCAATGTCAGTTGACGGGCATCTGCAGCGGTGAAGTCGAAGAAAGTGCTTATCGTTGGCGAAGTGGCTTCAAGATTGGTGCCAATAGCGTTAAGCCACTGGATCAGCGTGGTGATGCTGCGCTCGCGTAGGGCATCCGTAGATGGGTTGCAGATGGGCAATGTACCCTCACCGGAAGTGTGGAATGCTTCTAATGCTGCTTCTTCCGTGCGTGAGCAGCGAGTCGATTCGGTGATAATTAATGTGGCTGCTTGTGCTGCTTCTTCCCCGGTTAGTCGCTGATGGATGACTTCAAGCTCGAAGGAATTCTCAAGGGTGCTGTAATCTCCCGTTACGATGTTGCTCAGGCTTTCCAGCAATTGATCGGCACGCGCCTGCAACCACGCTGGCGGAATCAAGAGGGTTGTCACTTCGCGCCAGGTTGCTTCATCCAGTTCTTCGCTCAACTCCGCCAACTGTACCGGGCTGTTCTGGAAAGGCATTTCTTCAGGGACATTTTCTTCTGCCGCTTGTAAGATGGCAGGCAGCGCAACGTTCAGTAGATCATCGAATAGCAGCGGGTCTGCGAAGGCTTCTTCGTAGGTATTCGGGTTGAAGACAGCCGCATTCAGCGCAGAATTGCACGCCGCCAGCATGAACAAGGGTATGGCGACGAGAAGGATGATCCCTGCAAAGAACTGCCTGATGATCCGCATGACTGCCTCTCTGGTTGGCTGGGGCTAGCTTTCTTCCTGCTGCGTTGATGGTTGCACACCTGCAACTTTCACAAATGAAGCGCTGATTTTCTCTGCTCCAGCATGCAGCGGTTGATCCATCTGTAAATTTCGGGTCTTCAAGATTGCCAGCGCAAAGACTTCGCCTGTCGGTGCTTCGGTACTGCTCGTAATCGTGCCGATGGCTTGCCCTGCTTGGAATACTTCCGCCGGGGCTTGTACCGGCTGTGCCAGCGTGAGGCATACCAGCGTTTTTGCCAGCTTGTTCCGGCTTTCCATTCGGGCGATGATCTCTTGCCCGGTGTAGCACCCTTTGTTGAAGCTCACCTCATCCCAAAGGCCAATTTCCAGGGGGATGAATTCGTCGCTCAGTTCCGGGCGTGCAGGTCGTCCGGCGCGGATTCGCAGCGTGTTATACGTCAGTGATCCCGCTGGACGTAGGCCGAAAGTCTTTCCGGCTTCCAGCACGGCCTCGTAGATTTTGCTGGCAGCTTCTTCTGCCATCACCAGCACCCAATGACTCCCGCTGATGACTTTACGTCTGCCAGCGAAAAAGGTTGTATCCCCCAGCGAAATTTCCTGGCTGTGCAAGTCTGCAATTTCTGCTGCGCCGGGGGCAATCGTTTCCATGATGGCATTTGCTTGTGTGCCATGCAGGGCAAATTGATGTGTTTGCGCGGTGATGTTCACCAGCCTCGCATCATCCCCGAAGAAGATGTTGCGCTGAAGCAAGTTCTGCACCGCTTCGCCACGTCCTGGTTCGGTAATCAGCAGTAGATGGTCATCCCGATTATATGCCAGTACGCGATCCAGGATGCGGGCGTTGGCATTTGTGAAGATCGTCGGGCGGCCTTCGCCGGGTTGCATACCAATGAGCTTGTTGGTAGACATGCGGTTCAGTAACTCAAACCGACTGCTCCCGAAAACCTGGATTCGTCCCTCATGGCTGCGATCCAGCAGCACTGCTTGATTGAGCGCTGCGGTGTACTCTGCCAGTAAGTCGCCATAATGCAGGGGGATACCATCCGGTGCGAGAGTTGCGCCGTGTGACTGATGGATTTCCTCTATGCTCATAATCTGTATCCTATTAAGCACTGCGTTCTTGTAACTTTTGATTGATGATTTCATTCAGTCGTTGGACTGTGGTTTCAAGTTCGTCATTGACGAGGACATAGTTGCATTCTCTGGCAAAGGGTAATTCCAGCGTGCGGGCGCGTTCCAGGCGCTCATTGATGTGTGCTATATCTGAGTGGGTGGGTTCTTTCTCCAACCGAGTCATCATTCGTTCTCGCAGGGTGTTCAACTGTTCTTCCATTGTGTTCCCTGGAACCGTAACGAAGATCAGCACCACATCGTCGGGGAAGGTATCCCGCAGAACTTTCGCACCCAACACATCAATATCGGCAATCAGGTTGGTACCCTTATCCAGTGGGGCATCGACGGCAGCGCGTGGAATCCCATAGAATTTGTCGCTGGTGACTTCCTGATACTCGAGCAATTCATTGTTCGTGATCATGTCGCGGAATTCTTCCAGCGACACAAAAAGATGTTCACGCCCTTGTTGTTCAGTGGGGCGCATGGAACGAGTGGTTGCTGTTGCAATCTGCTGCAACGATAGTTGTTCCATCACCTGGTTCATCAGGGTATTCTTGCCTGTACCACCGGGGCCAACCATCACAAAGAGCAGGCCGCGCTGTTTTTCGCCGAATGTCATCACCTTCGCACCTCGTATTCTGCGCTGGAACTATTGCGTATTGTGTCGTTTCAGTGTAGCAAGTTGCCACGAGTGAAGCTATAGCAATCTGTGAACGATCTATGAAAGAACACGCTACTTGCTATGCTTCAGCGCTTCATCGGACGCAATCTTATCCGCCTGATTATTCCATTCATCATTGGCGTGTCCCTTCGTCCAGCGCCAACTTACCTGGTGCTGTTTCACCAGTGAATCCAGTTCTCGCCACAAGTCCGCATTCTTGACGGGTTCTTTCTTGCTAGTCTTCCAACCGTTGCGTTTCCAATTGTGAATCCACTGCGTGATTCCGTTGCGGACGTAGGTGCTATCCGTCACGATGGTGATGGCGACATTTTCTTGCTTCAGTGCCTTTAACCCTTCGATTACGCCGCGCAATTCCATGATGTTATTGGTCGTATGCTTTTCTCCTCCCCGAATGATGCGCGGTTCAGTAGCAAGTTCGCGGCTTTGTTTATTCCAGGCCAGCAAAATCGCACAATAGCCGCCTGCTCCTGGATTGCCTTTGCAAGCGCCGTCCGTGTACATCTCGAAGTCATATGCGCTCATGAATATTTCTTTCGCTGATTCAGGTCAATATACAGGGTTCTACAGGGCAATTCGTCTTTTGACAAGCGCTGTATCTTCGGGCAACATGGTCGCATTGTTACAAATAAACATGGGAGGTAGTTGGCATGACTGCACAAATTATTAATGGGCGCGAGGTTGCTGCACGTATTCAGAACGAAATTAAGGTAGAGGCAGATGCATTTGCTGAAAAACACGGCTATGCACCTGGGTTGGCGGTGGTATTGGTGGGGGAAGACCCCGCATCGCAGATGTATGTTCGTATGAAGCGCAACCGGGCGGCAAAGGCCGGAATCGCGGATCATACGGCGACTTTCCCGGATGATGCCACGCAGGAAGAGGTTATCGCCCAGGTTCAAGCGTTCAATCACGACCCCAAAGTTCATGGGATTCTGGTGCAGCTTCCCATGCCCAAGCACATTGATGAAGAAGCCGTGCTGCGTGAGATCAGCCTGGAAAAAGATGCAGACGGAATTCATCCGATCAATATGGGCTATCTTGCTATGAAAGGCCGCGAACCAACTTTTACGCCTGCAACCCCCACAGGCTGTATGACTCTGATTGCGGAAGCTGGCGTGACTCCATCCGGCAAGACGGCGGTTGTTCTGGGACGCAGTAACATCGTCGGCATTCCGATGGCACTGCTGTTGAACAATGCGGATGCTACTGTAACGATCTGCCACAGCCGCACACCCAATATCCCGGATGTCGTGAAGCAAGCGGATATTCTCGTCGCCGCCATCGGCAAAGCGGAGTTTGTGAAAGCGGATTGGATCAAACCCGGTGCGGTGGTGATTGATGTGGGCACAAATCGCATTGATGATCCATCTGACGAGCGCGGCTATCGCTGGGTAGGGGATGTGGAATTTGAAGGCGCAAAGGAAATTGCCGGAGCGATCACGATTGTGCCGGGTGGGGTAGGCCCATTGACCATTGCTACCCTGCTGCAAAACACCATGAAAGCCGCACGATTGAGTGTTACTTCCTAAATTCAAAATAAGGGAAGTGCCAGAAACATCAATGCACTTCCCATTGAGATGCGTGCTACATCGCGCTACACTCGCAGCCATGATTGATTTTCTTAGTGAATGGCTGCGAGATGGCAACACTCCTTCTTAAAAATATCGCAATGCTTGTAACAATGGATGCAACGCGCCGCGAGATAGCGAACGGTGCGCTTTTTGTGCGTGATAACGTGATTGAGGCTGTCGGCACGCTGGAGGATATGCCCGCTACCACTGCTGATACCGTGCTGGATATGTCCAACCATATCGT
The DNA here is from genome assembly GCA_964455365.1 of uncultured Anaerolineaceae bacterium. Classification (GTDB taxonomy): domain Bacteria; phylum Chloroflexota; class Anaerolineae; order Aggregatilineales; family Phototrophicaceae; genus JAUZRW01. The sequence goes on from CAYVVZ010000001.1 coordinate 195,889, forward strand.
GCTTCCGGGCTTGGTCAATACGCACCATCACATGATCCAGAGCCTGACCCGTGTTTTCGCCCAGGAAAACGAACTGTTCAACTGGCTGTTGACGCTGTACCCCATCTGGCAGAATTTGCGCTCCGAACATATCTACACCGGGTCACGCTTGGCAATGGCAGAGTTGCTGCTTTCGGGCTGCACCACCAGCAGCGATCATCTCTACATCTTCCCCAATGACTGTACCGTCGATGACCAGGTTCGTGCCGCGCAGGAATTGGGCATACGCTTCCATGCTGCACGCGGTTCGATGAGCCTGGGGCAGAGCAAGGGCGGTTTGCCGCCGGATAATGTCGTAGAAGATGAAGCTTTCATCCTCAAAGATTCGCAGCGTGTCGCAGAGCAGTATCATGATGCCAGCCGTCACAGTATGCTGCGGGTTTTGCTGGCTCCGGCTGCCCCCTTCAATGTATCGCAGGATTTGATGCGCGAAACCGCAGCACTTGCCCGCAGCTATGGCCTCCATCTGCATACGCATCTCGCTGAAAACGTGAAGGATATTGATTTCAGCCTGGAGCATTACGGCCTGCGTCCCGGTGAATATGCGGAGAGTGTCGGTTGGGTCGGGGAGGATGTCTGGCACGCACACTGCGTCAAACTTAATGGCGATGAAATCAAGCTCTTCGCGCATACGCATACCGGGGTCTGTCATTGCCCCTCATCCAATATGCGGCTTGCTTCCGGGATTGCCCCTGTTCGTGCCATGCTTGATGCAAAAGTAAACGTAGGTATCGGCGTAGATGGTTCTGCCTCGAATGACAGCGGGCATTTGCTCGGTGAGGTGCGGCAGGCAATGCTCTTACAGCGTGTGCAGGAAAATCCAGCCGCGTTGACCGCACGCGAAGCCCTGGAAATGGCAACACGCGGTGGCGCGGCAGTCCTGGGACGGGATGATGTCGGCTATCTGGAAGCAGGGATGTCAGCGGATTTTGTGGCGTATCGTCTGGATTCGCTGGCCTTCTCCGGCGCGTTGCATGACCCGGTAGCGGCGCTTGTCTTCTGCCAGCCGCAGAACGTTGATTTCTCGGTGATTAACGGCAAGATTGTTGTACAGGATGGGCAGTTGCTCACCGTTGATTTGCCTGTGCTGATTGAAGAACATGGCAAGCTGTCGCGTCAACTCATCAACGAGGCATAGTATGTTATGAGCTTCATGCGGTTAGGGACGCGGGTCGCGGTCATTGACGATGAAGGCAAAATCCTGCTTTCCAGGCGTGGAGACTTCGGAACCTGGGCGCTGCCCGGTGGACGGGTGGACAGCGGCGAACTGCTGCACGAATCCGCTGTCCGTGAAGTGCTGGAAGAAACCGGGCTGCTAGTGGAAATTGAACGCCCGGTGGGTTTGTATTTCCAGCAAGGGCGCAGCCGCATGAATGTGCTGTACCATGCAAGACCTATCGGCGGGGAACTCCTCAGCAAGACGGATGAAACCCTGGAAAATGGTTTCTTCGCGCCGGATGCACTGCCGGAACCCCTATTTGGGGAGTTCTACATTGAAGATGCTTTCAGCGCGGGGACGCATTTGCATACGCAGAAAACGCCGCGTTGGGAATTATTCAAGCTGGATATGAGGTTGCGGCAGCGCTGGATTCAAAACCTGCTGGCGGGTCGCCCGGAACCTGCTTTTGTGCCGTTTGATGTACGGGCGGTGGGCATGGTCTGGGATGAACAGCGTGAAAATCTACTGACCTTGCACGAAAATGCACTCCCTGAAGTCCGCAGCAGTGGCAGGCATGCGTTGGATACTGTGTTGAACCGGGAATTGAATCAGAAGCTAGATTGGGAATGGATTGGCTTGTACCAGAATCCGGCGCAAAATCGGCTGGATTTTATCCTGGAATCACGGGATTTATTTGAGGCAAGTTCGTGGGTGAAACCACAGAATTTAGAGAATGAACAGCATCTCTTGTATACAAAACAGCCACGCAGTAAGGATGTGTGGCTGATTACGGAATAGAGATAAGGTTATGGATCAAGCAGCAATACAAACAGTACAAGAACGAGTCGAATCTGCACGCGAGGAGATACTGGCCTTCTTCCGCGAAATTGTGGCCATACCCAGCACGGACAGCCATATTCGCAATGTGGGGGAACGGGTCGCGCAGCAGATGGAAAGGCTCGGCTATGATGCCGTCTGGTGGGATCAGATGGGCAATCTGATCGGGCGCATTGGCAGCGAAGATGCGGATACGATCCTGCTCTATGATAGCCATCTGGATACCGTCGGCATTGGTGATCCCGCTGAATGGGACTGGGATCCGTTCGAGGGCAGGGTTGAAGATGGGATTCTGTATGCGCGGGGAGCCTGCGACGAAAAAGCCAGCACGCCGGGCATGCTCTACGGATTAGCGATTGCCCGTGATCTGGGTTTGCTGCCGGACAATATGGCGGTGTATCTCTTCTGCAACATTGAAGAAGTGAATGAAGGCGCTTCAGCAAATGCCTTTGTGATGACTGAAGGCATCCGCCCGGATTTCGTGGTGATCGGTGAGCCAACCGACATGAACCTCAGCCGGGGGCAGAAAGGCCGCGCCGAATATGAAATCACCGTGCGGGGCAAAGCGGCACATGCTGCCAGCGCCCACCTCGGAGATAACGCCCTCTACAAAGCGCTGCCCGTTATCGAAGCCATCAAAGCGCGGCAGGATGATCTGCCCAATGACGAATTTCTGGGGCAGGGGCGTATCACTGTGACGGATGTGCTGGTGCAGGCAGGCAGCCGCAATGTGGTTCCCGGTGCTGTGACCATCGTCGTAGATCGTCGGCTGACGGCTGGCGAGGATGCTTATGCCGAAGCGGATGCCCTGCGCGAATTACTGCGCGAGCATGATGTCGAGGTGGTGATTCCGGTCGATGAAGAACCAAGTTATACGGGCTTCGTCTTCCCGCTGGATAAAATTTATCCGACCTGGGTGCTGCCGGAAGATCACAATTTCGTGCAGGCAGGGCTGAAAGTCGGGCAGGCGCTCGGCTGGAATATTCAGCCCAAGAAGTGGGATTTTTCTACCAATGGCGTGTATTGGGCAGGAAAAGCCAAAATCCCGTCGATTGGTTTTGGTCCCGGTGAAGAACGATACGCGCATACGGTGCTGGATCAAGTACGGCTCGATGATTTGGTACGAGCAACAGAATGGTATGCGCTGTTACCCATGATGCTTGTAGGAGATGAAGCCTGAATGTCTGAACGATTTTCCCGCTTTCCAGGTACGAATTTCATCGGCGGCGCACTACCCGCCGGATTTGGCATCCGTTATTTCGTGGAAGAAGATCAATCGATTCTTGCACGGGTGGTCTTTGATGAAAGCAAGCAGGGCGCGGACGGCATCCTGCACGGTGGGGCGATTGCCGCTGTGTTGGATGAAGCGATGGGTGCGGCAGCTTTTGAGCTAGACAAGATTGGCTACACCGTCACCATGACGTACAACTACAAATCCCATATCCCGCTGCACCAGGAAATTCTCATCCGTGCCTGGGTGGAAAAAATAGATGGACGCAAAATTTTCGCGGCGTGTTCTGCCGCTTTGCCAGATGGTTCCATTGCTGTTGAAGGCACTGGCATTTTCGTTTTCTCGCAGCAGCTATCGGATCAGATGCGTTCGCGTAAACCAATTTCACAGGGTGACAAACATTAGAGAAATATCATAAATGGACTATAGTCCGTTTATGGGGTAATAACCTGTTCCTCAGCAACATCCATTACAGTGTGGACATTCGAGAAAAGAGGGGCAGTGAACATGAAAATTCAAGGATTACACCATATCACCCTGGTATCGTCGGATGCGCAGCGCACGGTTGATTTTTATACCACAGTGTTGGGGCTGCGCTTCATCAAACAGACAGTGAACTTCGATGATCCATCGGCCTATCACCTTTACTTTGGCGATGCCACTGGTTCACCTGGTTCCGCCATTACCTTCTTCGAGTGGAAGCACGCACCGAAAGGTTTGCGCGGCATCGGTGGGACGCATCATCTGGCGCTCTCGGTGCAGGATTATAATGGCCTGCTGAAATGGAAGCGCCGCCTGACAGATCTCGGTATTTCGGTCAGTGGCCCCTATGATCGCCACTATTTCCAGAGTATCTACTTCACCGACCCGGATGGGGTCATTCTGGAAATTGCCACGATGGGGCCAGGGATGCTGATTGATGAAGATGAGGCCACACTCGGACAAGCTGTTTTGACTCCGCCGCAACAACTCACACGCGGCAGCCGAGATGAAGCGAGCATCGAAGCTGAGACCTGGCACGAACCCATTGCACGCATTACAGCGGATATGGCGCTGCTGTATGGTATGCATCATATCAGCGTCATTGGCAGCGACATTCAGGCGACGGATGCCTTCTACCGGGATGTGCTGGGAATGCAGCGCGTGAAGAAGCAGGGCAACTTCGATGAGCCAAATTCTGCGCACTGGTATTGGGGCGTGGATAACGGGCGACCTGGGACGCTCATCACTTACTTTGAACACAGCCCGGAGAATACTCGCTATGCCCGCATGGGTACAGGTTTGACGCATCATTTCGCCCTGGCTGTACAGGATGAAGACGAACAGAACGAATGGCGTAAACGGCTTGCGGGGGCTGGCTATCGGGTTTCACCGATTATGGATCGGGATTACTTCCGCAGCATCTACAGCCATGACCCGGACGGACACATCGTTGAGTTGGCAACGGTTGACCCTGGCTTTGCAGTGGATGAAGACCCGGCGGAATTGGGGCAGCGCTTGCAACTTCCTGAATGGCTGGAAAAGCATCGTTCGCAGATTGAGAACAGCCTAACGCCGCTGGTGATCCCGGAGTGGGTGAATCCACTGGAAACGGAGGAAGCATGACAGTACCGATGATTCACGAAGAACAACCGATTACCCTGCATGGCGACCCGCTCTCAGAGGCAACAGCGGCGATCATTCTGGTACATGGACGTGGCGGAGATGCACGGGGTATCCTCCCGCTGACCAACCATTTTGGCGCGGACGGTGTAGCGTATCTTGCGCCGTCCGCTGCCGGGAATAGCTGGTATCCCTATCGCTTCATTGAGCCGAGGGAACGCAATGAACCGCATCTCAGCAGTGCTTTGCAAAAAATTGGCGCAGTGCTGGGTGAAGTGCAAGCAGCAGGTATCCCCCCAGAGAAGACCATGCTGCTTGGTTTCAGTCAGGGGGCTTGCCTCGCGCTGGAATTCGCCGCACGGAATCCACAGCGCTACGGCGGAATCGTTGCACTCAGCGGTGGCTTAATTGGCGCAGAAGGGGAATTGACCGGATACGTGGGTTTGCTGAAAGGCACGCCCGTCTTCCTGGGATGCAGCGACGTAGATTTTCACATTCCGCTGGAGCGCGTCCATGAAACAGCGGAAATCTTCCAGCGCATGGGTGCGACGGTTGATGAGCGCATCTATCCCGGCATGGGTCACACCATCAACGACGATGAAGTACAGGCAGTCCGCGAAATGCTGGCGACCTTGCTCTAAATAAAGCAGGCAGCAATCATGAGAATGGGCGTATCCGGCTGGATGCGCTCGTTTCCGCTTGAGGTATTGGGAAGACAGTTACCAATTGTTCGCCTTTGCGCAGCGAGATCAACTTATAATCTGTTGTTTCGTCGCGCTGCAACGGGATCGTATCAGGAGCAATTGGCAGCAGACGCTGGTTCGTCATCGCCCAATATGGCGCATCTGCCTGATAGGGCAGGGCAGTGACACAATTGCTGCGGTTTGTCAGTTTCTGCCCGGTATCGTTTTTGGGTTCGGCGTAGGGAATGGTGCCGATTTTTCGTCTTCCGGCGTAGCCATTGGCGGTGGCGAATAGCACTTCGTCAGCCGCTGCTGCGGCGAAGGCGCTGATGATGCGACCTTTCAGCGGTACATTCATCACACGCTGCTCCCGATAGGAAACTTGCTGCGCCCGAATGCGCACAATGCGCCCGGCATGAGAGATCACCAAATAATCCTGCTGTTCGTTCAGTCCGGTCATTCCTGCCAGGTAGCCGCGAGATTCCTGCAATTGATACGGTACGGGCATTGCCAGCTTCTCAGCCAACTTTGCACCAACGAATTTCTGCGCGTATCCCAGCGAACTTACCGTAACAATTGAATTGGCTTGCTTCACCACTGACCAGGGCGTGACACTATAAACATACTCTCTGCTGAATTGATCTGCCCGGAAACCTTCCAGGGATTCAATGCGTAAGCCTGCTGCATACAGGTCAGCCAGTTCACCGGATAACCTGCGGTGTACGCGGTAGTCTGTCGTCAGCAGCAGAACGTCTTCTTCGGCTGGCAGTGCGACCAGATACGCATCGGCAGCATTTCCCAGGCCGACTGCATCCAGCGACGTTTCTTCTTTCAGTTCATTGACGCGCACCCCCATAATCCTGGAGTCTGTATCCAGCCCCAACAGTACCAGATTGCCCGCGTCACTGCGTGCCACACCCCCTGTTTCCTGCACATCAATCACCCGCTGCACTACCTGCAAATCCACCGCCGGAACCCGTGTTTTCGCATCCGGGTAAAGGCTGCTGCGCCCGATATACGTTTCGACGGTGTATGCTGGCAGGTCGATTTCACCTTGTTCCATGCGATGGGCAATCACACCCAGGCCGGAAGTCACGCTGCTGAAAGCATCCAGGTCACGCACTTTATCCGCGCCGAAGCGTTCTTCCAGCAGATCAATGAAGACCGGAATCCGTGCCGAACCCCCGGTGCGAATGACGACATCAATATCACTCTCGCGCAGTCCGGCTTGTTCCAGCACATCGTCCAGCCGTTCGGAGATTGCCCGAACATCCGCCCGAATCAGGCGTTCAAATTCTGACCGTGTGATTGTGTCGAAAACTTTGAAGCCATCCCCTTCCAGATCAAGCCGTGCTGTTGGGGTATCGGATAGCTGGCGCTTGGCGGCTTCTGCGACATCGTACATGCGCAGGCCATACTGCCCGGAGATTAATTTCAGCAGCGCCTGTAATTTATGCGGATGGTCGGCAGTCTGGGCGATTTGTTGCAGCTTCTCCTGGCTATCCAACCCTTGCAGGGTGAGCAGGGTTTGCCAATCTGAGAATGCTTCGTAAAAGCTCGGCGGCACAGGAAGCCGGGTATTCATGCTGCGGTAGGTGGAACCTTCACCAAAGTGCGGCGGATACTTCGCCCGGACAATGCGCTGGTCGAAGATGTCCCCCGCGATGGGAATACCACCATTTGCCAGCACGCGCCGTGTCTTCGGATTTCCTACCCGTAACACGCTAAGATCAAGCGTACCGCCGCCGAAGTCGAAGATCAGGATATTCTGTTCATGGTCAATTTGCATCTCATAAAAGTAGGCCGCTGCAATTGGCTCGTACTGGAAATAGACCTTTTTGTATCCCGCCAGGAATGCTGCCCGCAGTAACCTTTCCTGTGCAAATACATTCTGTTCAGGATCATCTGAGAAGCGTACTGGACGACCGAGCACAATCGCATCCAGTTCCCGGTTGAGGAACCGCTGCGCCCGCATCCGTGTCACATACAAATAGGTGGCGATGATGTCTTCGAGGAAGAAGTATTGCAGCCCGACGATGGTTCCCAGGTAATTCTGCGAAGACAAGCCCATCTTGAACGAGAGAAAGAGCCTGCCCGGTGAATAGATGTCTTTTTCGATATAGACATCCCGCACGAAGGTTGGCAATTCGGCGAAGGTCAGTTCAATTTCACCGACGTGTACCATTTCCATTTTCGAGGGGCGGTTGAGATTTTGCTCGTAGTAGGTATTGGTGGCATCACGCCCAATGTAAATGCTGCGATCATTCGTGATGTAGAGGGCGGTTCGTGCAACATGTGGATTGCGATTGGCGGGGTCTAATGGCACGAGGTGCAATTGTTTCCCATCATAGACTGCCATCCCGGAATTTGTGGTGCCGAAATCCATACCGACGATCACCGTTGGCCTCCTTTTTCGGTTGTCTTTCGCCTGGTGCAGAGAGAGACCGAAAAGTATACAAAGGGTCACGAAAGGTTGCAAGTGTGCAGTGGATCTGGCTGCATTCGATTGGCGCTACCAAAAATAGCATGGAAATCGTACTATTGTTGCCACAACATTACATCATCTGACACGCTGAGGAAATTCACGTCTATCGTTGTACAACGTACTGGCGCTTTGCGCACCGATAGATGAAACTCAGTGTTGAAGAGCAGGGAAACATGAACCTGGAAACGGCTGAAAACGCACCCATGAATAAACCGATTTACTCCATTGTCGCGCCTGTTTACGAAGAAGAAGGCAATTTGCGCCCTTTCTATGAGCGCGTTCACAATGTCATGCAGAAGATTACCGATGATTGGGAATTAATCCTGGTCAATGATGGCAGCAAAGATACTTCGCTGGAGATCATGCAGGAATTAGCAGCCAAAGATCCACATGTGCGCTATGTGAACTTTGCGCGGAACTTCGGGCATCAGACTGCTGTGACAGCCGGGGTTGATTATGCGCAGGGCAACGCTGTTATTTTGATTGATGCGGATTTACAGGATCCGCCGGAAGTTATTCCGCAGCTGATTGAAAGCTGGCTGAAGGGCTATGATGTTGTCTATGCGGTGCGGGCAGAACGCAAGGGGGAAAGCTTCTTCAAGCGCTTCACCGCATCCATGTTCTACCGCATGTTGTACCGCATCACGGATGTCGATATCCCGCTGGATACGGGGGACTTCCGGCTGATGGATGCGCGAGTCGCGGATGTGCTGCGCCATATGCGCGAACACAATCGCTTCATCCGGGGCATGACCAGCTGGGCAGGGTTCAAGCAAACGGGCGTAGAATACGTTCGTGAAGCACGCTTTACCGGGGAAACAAAATATCCGCTGCGCAAGATGCTGCGCTTTGGCCTGGACGCTGTGACGGGTTTTTCGTTTTTCCCCTTACAGGTGATGGTCTACCTTGCTGGCATTCTGGGTATCCTGGCGATTGTTGTGTCCTTCGTGATTTCCGGGCTGCGACTGGCCTATGGCTCCGAGTTTTTCGGTGGGCAGGCGACAACTATCGTGCTGCTGATGCTCCTGAGTTCGTTTCAGTTATTTTTCTTGTTTATCCTGGGGCAGTATATTGCCCGCATCTACGATGAAACACGGGGTCGCCCGTTGTATGTGGTCGCTTCCACAGGGGGGTTTGTAGATGCAGCACGAGACGATTCCGAAGATACTCGTCCACCTAATGCGGAGCGTCCATCGCGCAGGCAGCCTGAGTTCACCCCGGAAGATACCATGATTGGGAGGAATCCATGAGCGATGAACTGCGGGAGCAGGTACAGCGCTATCAAGAATTGATGCAGCGCTACCATGCCCTGGATGAGGAAATTGATACCCTGCTGACAGCGCACGAAGGCCATACGGAAAATATGGACCAAGAGGCCATGAAACACTATCGCACATTGGCGCGTCAGCGGGATGAAGTGCATAATGCAATGCGAGAAATGGAACAGACTCTTTTTGTGGATGATGACACTGAGAGCTAGGCGGAATTGTTGCTGTAAGGTGTACTCTGCTATCATGCGGACAGGTGACCTACTGGTAGAAAAGCTAGTCAGATGTTCCCAGATGATCGCGTCTTAATCGGTGTCCTCAATCGCAAGCGCGACTTACAAACTTTGCTGAAATCACGCTGGTATCGCATCCCCCAGAAGCGGCTGCCGCGTGGTGTTTATACCGAATACCTGGCTTTCTATATCAGTGGCAGTGCGGCACGTGGCCTGGAACAAAGCGGGATCCACTATTATGCGCAGGTTCGTGGTGTGGAATTACTGTACCGCCGGGATTTGCTGCCAGATGAACCCGATCATCGCAATGCAAACGAAACTTACTACAAAGTGCAACTGAGCGAACTATCGCCAAAGTTGCCTGTGGTGACGAACCCTACGCGCCGTCCTATCAGCTTCGTCTTCACCACCTGGGATCGCTTCGTGAATGCCCGTTCCATCCCGGAGTTATACAGCAAGGCTGATTACTACGTAGATCGCATTTACCATGCATTGAAAGACCGCCGGTTGCGCCCGGAACGTACCTGGGATGCGCAAAAACGCGAATACGGCTATGGTGCTGCCGTGCGTGTTATTTGTGAGAATGGCATCTTCACGGGCTATACCGAAACACAGCAAGCAACAGATGGTGGTTATTACCTTGACCCTGACCGCGATCAAGATGAAATGCTACGTGAAATCGTCAGTCGCATTGAACGCATGGGTGGGCCAGTCACGCTTCCCACACCCCCAGTCCTCTAAAATTGCCTCACCCCCTATTCCTTACCCTGTATAGATGCGATATGATGGGCGTACATTCTGTTTTGGATTACTAGAACAAAAAGTAAAGGATGGGGCTGTGACAAACCCTCAAGAACACGATTCGGCATTGGTGAAGAGCATTGCTGTTCTGGGCGGTACAGGCAAGGAAGGTTCGGCGCTGGCGCACCGCTGGGCGTTGAACGGGTACAAAGTTATCATTGGATCGCGCACGGAGGAGAAAGCACAAACAGCGGCTGCGGAATTGAACGAGAAATTGGGCGGAACCTACGTGCTGGGTATGGCGAATCCAGAAGCCGCTGACGCAGCCGAAATTGTTGTCCTCAGCGTACCGTATAGCGCTCATCAACCCACTCTCGAATCAGTCAAACCCTACCTCTCTGGAAAAATCCTCATTGATATTACTGTCCCAATTCAACCGCCTGCGGTATCAACCGTATCTGTGCCAGATGGTCTATCTGCTGCGCAAGAGGCACAGGCATTGTTAGGTGACGACGTTAACGTTGTATCGGCCTTCCAGAATGTGAGCTACGTCAAGCTCAAAGATCCAGATACCGATGTGGACTGCGATGTGCTGGTCACGGGTGATGACGCGGAAGCAAAGGCCGAAACAATTGCGCTGATCCGTGCTGCCGGGATGCGCGGCTTTGATGCAGGGCCGCTGGCAAATGCCATCGTTGCAGAATCTCTGACTCCTGTCTTGCTCTACCTCAACAAGCAGTACAAGGTGAAGGGTGCGGGGATTCGCATTACGGGGATTGAGGAATGAGCGGGGCAAGTGCCTCCTATACAGCATTGGCTTTGCCCGGAATCCCACTGGTTCGTGAAGGCGATGATGTCGCACAATTCATCATTGATGCGCTCGCCCGCGCTGAGACTGCCCTGCAAGATGGTGATGTGTTGGTGATTTCGTCCAAGATCATCTCCAAGGTGGAAGGCTGTTTTGTTCAGATAGTCGATGTGCAGCCGAGCCAGCAGGCAAACGAATATGCGGAAAAAACGGGCAAAGACCCGCGTTTGGTGGAAGTGATCTTGCGAGAGAGTCAGTCTGTCTCACGGGTAGCGCGTGGGGTACTGGTGACGGAACATCGCCTGGGGTTTATCTCTGCCAATTCTGCTGTCGATCAATCCAATGTGGATGAAACGCAAGAGCATGTCTTGTTACTGCCGCGTGATCCCGATGCCAGTGCACAGCGTATCCGCGAACAATTGCAAGCGCGTACAGGGATAGCGCCAGCAATCATCATCAGCGATACACATGGCAGACCCTTCCGACTGGGGAATGTTGGGGTGGCGGTTGGCATTGCTGGTATGAATGCGTTGCTAGATGAACGTGGCAAGTACGATCTGTTCGGGCGAGAATTAGTGGCGACAGTGCAAGGCTATGCTGATCTCGCAGCGTCTGCTGCTCATTTGCTCTGTGGGGAAGGCGCACAGGGGCGGCCTGTGATCTTGCTGCGCGGCCTGGATTACCCAGCAGGAGATGGCAGCGCTGCGCATCTGAACCGACCTGCCGAGCTAGACCTCTACCGTTAACGATCTTTCTACGGCATTGTGCTATGATTCTGCAAATGATTGGCAGGGTACAAAGAGGCTTTTTTGTGTCGAATGTCGATTTACTAAACGTGCCGATGCTGCGAGCAATCCGGGAACGGCGTTCAATTCGGCGCTACGAGGCTCGCCCTGTTCCACAAGAGACTTTGGAGCAAATCTTGCAGGCGGGGATCTATGCGCCCTCTGCACATAATCGCCAACCCTGGCGTTTCGTCGTCTTGCAATCGTGGGAGAGCAAAGCGCAGTTGGCGCAGGCGATGGGGGCAAGGCTGCGGGCAGATTTAGAGCGCGACCATGTGCCGCAAACCGTGATTGAAAATGATGTGCGGCGTTCCTATGATCGTCTGACTTCTGCACCTGTGCTGCTCGTCCTATGTCTTACACTGGTGGACATGGATACTTATGGTGATGACCGCCGCAGCGAAAATGAACACACGATGGCAGTGCAGAGCGTGGCGATGGCAGGGCAGAATATATTGCTGGCAGCTCACAGCCTGGGGTTGGGTGCGTGCTGGATGTGTGCGCCGTTGTTCTGCCAGGACGTTGTTGTGAATACTTTACAATTGCCGGATGATTGGCAGCCACAGGGAATCATTACGCTGGGTTATCCGGCGCAGAAACGCGAAAAGACACGCGAACCATTGGAAACGAGGGTGCTTTGGCGCTGATACAAAATACAAAAGTTGCCGTTCTAGTAGGGGGAGTTGGCGGGGCAAAGCTAGCGCTTGGCCTTCAGCAAGTGTTACCACCAGAAAACCTTACAGTTGTTGTGAACACAGGTGACGACTTCTGGCACTATGGGCTGCGCATCTGCCCTGATCTGGATACGGTTCTGTACACCCTCTCCGGGCGCGTTGATCTGGCAAATGGTTGGGGCGTTGCGGATGATACCCGCGTGACGCTAGAGGCATTGCGAAACCTGGGTGAAGACCCCTGGTTCGGCCTGGGAGATCGTGATATTGCTACTCATTTGCTGCGTACCCATTTGCTGCGTGAGGGATACCGCCTGAGCGAAGTCGTGGAGCGGCTGGCGCAGGGGATGGGAGTAGAGCCAAAAATCCTACCGATGACTGATGACGTGGTTGCGACCCGCGTAAATACTGTAGAATACGGAGAACTAGAATTTCAGGAATATTTCGTTCGGCATCGGTGGCAGCCTGTTGTGAAAAGCCTGCGCTACCAGGGCGCGGCAAATGCGACGCTGCCAGCCGCCGTACAGAATGCATTGCAAGAAGCCGATGTTATTCTGGTAGGTCCTTCTAACCCCTGGTTGTCTATCGCGCCAATTCTAGCCATTCCGGGGTTACGCCAACTTCTCTCGAATCGTGCTGTTCCGCGTGTTGCGATTACACCCATTGTAGAGGGTCGCGCTCTGAAGGGACCTGCTGCAAAATTGATGGGAGAATTGGGGTACGAGGTTTCGGCGTATGCTGTAGCGCAGTACTATGGCGATGCCATAAATAGTTTTATTTACGATGAACGCGATACACCCTTCCATGTTGGGCAGTTGCGACTGCAAGCCTTTGATACCATCATGAAATCCACTGAAGACAAAGCGCGGTTGGCACAGCAAATCCTGGATTGGGTGCGCGAAACGGAGGCCATATGAGCTTGTGGGCGATTATCCCCGTGAAGCCATTGAACCGGGCAAAGAGTCGTCTTGCAGATGTACTCAGCCCTGAACAGCGCCATGCCCTGGCGGCTGCCATGTTTCGGCAGGTGCTGGTTGCAGTAACGACAGTACCCCAGGTGGCAGGTACACTGGTGGTGAGCCGCGACACAAAGGCGCTTTCTATTGCCAGGGATTATGGAGCGCGTACATTGCAGGAGAGCAACCCCGCAGAGTTGAATGCTGCCCTCACCCGCGCAACGGAAGTCGTGCGGATGTGGAATGCCAGCGCTGTCCTGGTTCTCCCCGCGGATTTACCATTCGTGACAAAGGAAGATATTTCGGCGGTGATTCACCTCAGCGGCCTGGGGTCTTCGGTTGTGCTGGCAACGGATAAGCATCACGATGGTACCAATGCACTGCTCGTTCGGCCTCCTGGTATTCTGGAATATCAATACGGCGATGGTAGCTACCAGAAGCATCTGAAGGCGGCGAAGGCTCTTGTCGGTGCGGAAGTTCAGATTTATGAGTCTGAGACGATGCAGTTAGATATTGATGTGCCGGAAGATTTAGAAGAATACAATCGTATCGTACATAATGGTCAATATGCGCTGCTGCCACCGTTCTTTCCCAACCGTGCGTACTAGTCGTTTACCGATGAACGATGCTGTTCAGGCTTTGTTTCGGTTGCTATAGTGGTCAGCAATTTTCCGGCTGAACTGTAATGGCTCCATGACTTCATTCTGGCGAACTCGACGCTTCATCGCACCATTATCATTATTCGCAGCTATTGCAATCCTGCCTTTTGCTCTATATGTGGTGGCGGTTCTGCATGGCGGTGAAGGTAATTTTTTGATGCCGCTGGATGATGTCTATATTCATTTCCAATATGCGAAGCAGCTCGCCCAGGGACAGCCAAATGTTTACAACCCGGGGCAATCCGCAACTTCTGGTGCAACCAGTTTCCTTTATCCGTTTATTCTGGCACTTGGCTGGCGGCTCGGTTTTCAAGAACTGCTGCTTGGCCTGTGGGCGATGCTCGTGGGTGTGCTTGCGCTGCTGGCTGCGATGTGGGCAGTTTTCCGCCTCAGCGAGAACGGTGGGTTGCCGCGTTGGTTGGCGCTCTTGTTTGCTATTTTCTTCTGCCTTAGCGGGAGCATCAACTGGCATTTCTTCAGCGGTATGGAAACTGGGCTGATGGTGGCCTTCACGCTCTGGGTACTGCTGACCGTAGTAGAAAAGCGCGTGTGGCTATTTGTTGGAGCCGCCACGCTCCTAACACTCACTCGTCCCGAAGGTGGCATCCTGGCAGCGATTGCCGCCGCCATTATGTTCCTGCGTCTCTGGCAGCATAGGGATCGAAAAATCCACCTTTTGTGGCTGGTGCTTCCGGTGCTGGCGCTGGGTGTCCAGCCTGCTGTGAACTGGTTGGTTACCGGGTCATCGGTAGCGACGGGTAATCAGGCGAAATCCATCCTCGCAACCGTCCCTCGTGACTGGGCTGCTATCATCCCGCAGGTGCTGCAAAACTTCGCCAGAATGTGGGCTGAGTTTTTCACAGGCTATGGGCAGGAAGGCTGGTTTCTTGCGCCACTGCTGGCACTGATTGCGATGATTACGGCTGTATTGTTGCTTTTTCGACCTGGCTGGCGGCTGATTGGCTTGATGCTGCTGGGTTGGTTTCTATCGGTCACGGCTGCTGTTTCCACCCTGGATACAGCCTTCTGGCACTTCAAGCGCTACCAGATGCCCTTGATAGCTTTGTTTTTTCCGCTGGCGGCCTGGGGGCTTGCCTGGATGCTGAACCGCTTGCAGAAATCCCCGCTGCGATTTGCCCCAGAAGCTTATTTGCTGGCTGTGCTTCCGGCGTTTTCATTGGCGCTACTGGCGCAATTCTGGGGTTTTCATCATACCAATGTGAACTATGTGTACGAGCAACCCTATCAAATGGCGCTCTGGCTGCGCGAGAATACGCCCCGCGGGGCGGTCATTGCAGTGCATGATGTTGGCTTGATGCGTTACATGGGTGAACGTACGACCTTGGATATGGTTGGCCTGACGACTCCCGGTGCGGCAGGTTACTGGCGCAACGGCCCCGGTAGTGTCGCGGAGTTCCTCATTCAGCGCCAGCCGGATTATATTGCCAGCTATGGTTATGGGCATGGCTACGGGTTGGCATATCTGGCGGATACGGCGGTCTACGGGGAACCGCTGGAAATCTTCACGATTGACGATTGGCAGCGTTGGAGCAACGTCGCACTGGCGGCAGATAGCCAGGCGATCTATCAACCGGATTGGGAAACCATCGTCGCAGCGCATGATGTGCAGCAGTGTTCGTCTGATCCTGAAGCAGTCGTATGGTCATTGCAGGTGGCTGAACTCGCCAGTGAAGGAGCAGCAAACTACCATTGGGACACCCGCATTGGGGCGGGCTTCGTTTCCGAAGTGCGGCAGGTTGGCGATGTCGTTGATGGCTACCGCCTCATCAATCGGGAAGAATCTTTCATGCCGGAATTATCTTCAGAGGATGTTTCGTCCGCATTGGTTTTGAGTACTCGCGTCCATGCTGCAACCGCTGGTGCGATTACGGTTTTTGTTGATGAGCAGGCTATCTCTACTCGTTGGATCCCTGCAATTCCTGGCGAATGGTTCTTGATTGAAACGCTGATTCCCGCACAGCTTGTGCATGAACAGATGCAAATCCGTATTGTGCCAGCTATGCCGGACGGATTCTATATGCCTGCGTGCCACACGCTGCGCATAGCGGAGGAGGAGTCTTTGCCAGAGGTTGATCCACTGGCTGTGTACCAGGGTGGCGCATTTGTACTTGTGATGGCGGAACGCTGCGAGGACTGCCAGGAATATTCGTTGGTGCTAAATGTTGCTTTTCAGGCAGAGCTTGCGACTGCCGGGGATTATCGTTTCTTCGTACACTTGTATGACAATGCGAATCTGCCGCCTGTTGCACAATGGGATGGCTATTTCAGCGGGATGCCTGTTGGCAATTGGCTTCCTGGCATCATTCAGCAAGATATTGTACTCCCTACGTCTGATCTACCTGCGGGTGAGTATCAGCTTGCGATTGGCTTCTATAATCCAAATGATCCCACAGATCGCTTATTGCCAATGAGCGATGAATACACAACAACAGAGGATGGTCGCCTATGGCTGGAAAATGTTCGCATTGGAGGGCGATAACGTCAATCTGTTGACCGTGTGGTATCATCGCACGCAGAAACACACAGTCAAACCACAGCGTTCATCACTGCCTCCCTCCGCTATTCTCCCCGCTGAACGCTGAAAAACGAACCTGATGCCCGCTCGGTATGCGGCGGATTCTCCGTTGGCTATTGTTAATCCTGAATTTCATACCGCATAGGAAAGTGTAGTAGTGGTCAAGATTCTTTTCATCAGCGATACAGAAATGCCCCAGCTTGAAAATGCGGCGAATTTGCGGCGGCGTTACAACGATATTGATGTGATTGTGAGTTGTGGAGATATGTCTGTTGCATACCTGGATTTCATCACAACTATTCTGGGAAAGCCGTTGCTATACGTGCGCGGGAATCATGATGAACGATATGAAGAACAACCACCGGGGGGCATTGATTTGCATCGTAATTTCTTCGAGTTTCGCGGGCTGACGTTCGCTGGACTGGAAGGTTGTATCCGCTATAACAAGGGAACTATTCAATATACGCAGGGCGAGATGCACAAAATGGTGTTGGGGTTTGCCCCACGGTTACGCCTGCGCCGGATGCGAAAAGGCTATGGCGTGGATGTTTTTGTCGCGCATTCTCCCGCACGCGGAATCCACGATATTGAAGATGACTATCCTCATCGGGGCTTTGATGCGTTCTTGAACTTCATGGATTGGTATCGCCCCCGCTATATGGTGCATGGGCATGTGCATACCTGGGATCGGCGCAATGCTACCGAGACGCAATACAAAGACACAATGGTTATGAATATCAACCCGTATACTGTCATGGAAATTGAACCTCTAGCGTGAAAGTGGGCGCGGACTGTGCCTGATTCAAATAGCCTTCTTAGCAGGTGCTGGGTACAATGTGCCTACGATGTACTTTTGGTGCGATGAATTCAGATTTGCAAATCAATACAGCGTATTGCTATTCGCGCTCTTAAAGAAGGAGAAGTTGCCATGAGCCGTAATCAAGAACAATATGGCGGGAAATATGCGCCCAAGCCGAAAAATCGGCTGCGTCCCTTTTATCCAATCATCGGGTTGATTGTCGCAGCGATTGCCGGAGCTGCTGCGTATTTTGGCGCTGCACCCCTTTATGAAATAATTCGTGTCGAACTTTTGGAGAACTCACCGGGATTGCCGCAGCCAGAGCAAATGGAATTACTGGTCGGTGTGATGATCTTCCTGGTGATCGTGATGGTGTTTGCATTGATCTTTGCTGCGTTCCAACCAAGAAAGACCATACAAGTATCGGAACAATCCTTGCTGAAAGAGAAGCAAGAGAAGGAGCGCGAGATCCGTCGTTCGCGTGAGCGCCAGCGCTCGATGCGCGAGAAGATGCGCAAGGCGAACAAAGACTTTGACGAGATTTAAAGCGGGCATGTACTGCCCCGGTAAGTGAGGCTTATGGATCGTACAGTACCGAAAACAGGCGGCGAAGAAATTCAACTCTATATGCGCACGTATTATTCTCTGCTGCGCTCTAGCGAGATGATTCGCGTGCAGACGCTGGAAGAAAGCCACATTGCGATGAAGTCATCGCTGCATGTGGGAGCAGGGGAGATGGAATCGGATGTCTCTGCATTGCTTTACAGTGCGCTGCGGTTGCCGCCGTGTATCAAGCAAGTTCAGCGTGTCGTCATCGGTCAAACAGACGCATCCTTCCGGCGTTTCAGCGCGTCGGATATTTCTGGCTGGCAGCGTGTTTTTGCGCCGGGTCGTCGTCGTCGTATGCTCTTTGACGGAGATTCGACGCTTGCGGTGTATATCGTCAGCCGTTCCGATATTGATGACCTGATGCCGATACTCACGGCATACCAGATTGAGTGGAATAAGCTGCATTTATTGCTGCGGGATACCATTGCGCGTTCCTTCCTGGAAGAGCGCCGCGAACAACGCGAGCGACTGACAGCAGAGGAAATGGACATTCTCGCCAGGCAGTTGAAGATGGACAGCCAGGATATGCAGCGGTTGGAAATTGTCTGGCAAGAGGCATTTGTGGAGACGATGTTGCAAATCGCCGAAGAGCCGAAGAATATCAGTGTGATGCTGCTATCAGGATCGCTGGCGGATTATCGTCGGGCGACGGCTTCCTGGTGGGAGGAAATGCGGCAGTATGTGCTAGATGCAGGTGGCCCGGATGTCGAGCATCATCCGATTTATTTTGTTTCCAGCAATACCCATTCGCTCATCAATTTGCTCACGGGCTTCGCACATCGGCACGAACAAAGCCTGGTGAAGTTCATCAAAGAACACAATTACGAGTCGCTGTTGGCAGAGTATGAAGACATCCGCAACCATCCCACCAAGCGTGTCGAGAACTTCCTGTACTACGTCCTGGGGAAATATCTCAAGGAAGATCAGCTACACAGCACGGAAGAATTGGAGGATGAGGCACGCAGTATCGGGATTTATCGTGTACCGAATAAGCATGGTTTTGAGATTGAGGCACAGCTTATCGACCTGGGGGCTTTGCACCCCGATTGGATGGATTCGCGTCTCGCTGCACAATTTGATATGGATGCATTGCGCAGGAGCGATGCGCTGGTTCTGAACATTGACTACCCTCTGGGTATGGCAGCCTATGAAATGCTCAGTCGTATCAGCGAACGAACGACACCGCAGCTACAGGGCGTTTATGTCATGGGCAAGTCGGCAACGCTTAATGGACGCATAGGGGATGTGATGATTCCCAATGTGGTACACGATGAGCATTCGCAAAACACCTACCTGTTTGATAACTGCTTCAGTGCCTATGATGTCAGCCCGTATATGAGCTTCGGCAATGTGCTGGATAACCAGAAAGCGGTGACGGCTTTGGGGACGTTCCTGCAAAATCCGGTGTACATGAATGTTTTCTACCGCGAAGGCTATACCGACATCGAAATGGAAAGCGGCCCCTATCTCTCTGCAATTTATGAAGCGTATCGCCCTACGCGCCACCCCTATAACGAGATCGTGAATCTCTACAAAGTCCGCTTCGATATTGGTTTCTTGCACTATGCGTCGGATACACCCATGCAGCAGGGGCAAAACCTTGGGGCAGGCAGCCTGAACTACACAGGTGTTGAGCCTACGTATGCAGCAGCAATTGCCATTTTGCGGCGGATTTTTGGGCGGGAATTGCAGCGCATGCAGGCCGAAAAAACCGAAGCGCAGCCCGTGCGATGATGTTTTCATCAGCTATGTTTCAGCGGGGTGTTTCCTTGCTGGAATGGTTTCATGTAGATTGTACTGAAAAAATGCTATGATAGTTTGCACATGGCAGGATAGCGGTGCGAAAGCTGCGCGATGAAATTACAGGAAGCCTTGGGCATAGTACGTGGTGATACAGTCGCATTCATCGGGGCGGGGGGGAAGACTTCGCTGCTCGTTGGATTAGGATATGAATTGCTGGATGTGGGTTGGCGTGTGTTGGCGACAACCACGATGGACTTTGATGCAGAACAGTTGCAATTCATGAAGCATGCGATGCCCTATAGTGCCGGAACCGCAAATATCTCCGCGGCGCTCTCTGAATACGGCTTTGTCTTCGTCTATGCACACATCGCCGACGGACGCGTGTACGGCCCTCCGCAGCACTGGTTGCAGTCCGTATTGGATCATGTCGATAGCGATGTGCTGCTCGTGGAAGCGGATACGGCAGGCGGATTGCCTCTGAAGGTTCCACATCCTGATGAACCCAACATTCCTGCGGAAACGTCGTTGGTTGTTCCAGTGGTTTCGCTTGCGGTGCTGGATCAACCGCTGGATAGCGAACATGTCTATAATCCGCAGCCGATGATCGAAAAATTTGGCTTCCAACCGGGTAGTTTGATTCGTTCGCCCTGGGTGGCGCAGGTGCTGCGCGATGACAATATGGGCTTGTATGGCATCCCGGAAAAAGCCCGGGTTATTCCCTATGTCAATCAAACCCCGGAAGAAGGTTACTGGCGCAGCCGAGGGCGCTTGATTGCGCGGCTGGCTTTGCGATCTCCACGCATTCAGGCTGTTGCGATTGGCATGGTGCGCGGCGCAGAACCGGTGCTGGAAGTCCAGCGAACGGTTGGCGCAATCGTTCTGGCTGGTGGTAAATCTAGCCGAATGGGTGAGCCGAAAGTCTTGCTACCCTGGGAAAATGGCAAGACCATTATTGAGCATATCATTGAGCAATTGCTGCGGGCGCGTGTGCCGCGCATCAACGTTGTGACCGGATATTACGCCAGTGAAGTGAAGCCGCGTATCAAGCCGCTAGGTGTGCAGGTTGTTCACAATCGTTCGTATCGCACGGGGGAAATGATTTCCTCGATGAAGGCTGGTTTGCGTGCGATGCCGGATCATATGTCTGCGGCGCTGATTGTTCTGGGAGATCAGCCCCGTTTGCAGCCGAAGGTGATTTACGAAATCCTCAAAGCCTATTCCGAAGGCAAAGGCGAAATCATTGCGCCGCGCTATCAATCCCAACGCGGTCATCCGGTTTTGATCAGTCGGCGCTATTGGCCTGAATTCCTCAGTTTACGAAATAGTCAGGCTCCGCGTGATGTACTGAATGCTCATGAAGATGAAATCTACTATGTAGAGGTAGATACAGACAGCGTGCTGCATGATGTCGATACGCCATCGCAATACATGCAGGAGCGTAATCGCGCAGGGTTACCGCCTCTGTTGAGCCAGTATCAAGAACCAGATGCTTCTTGAGTTATTTTTCGCCAGAAATCCGCACTAATTCATCGAAAAGGCGCTGCTGTGTTGGGTCATCTGCGGCAGATTTTTCGGGATGCCATTGCACACCAGCTAGCCAGGGATGGGTGGGCAGCGTCACGGCTTCAATGAGGCCATCAGGAGCCGTTGCCACGACCTGCAAGCATTCGGCAACCTGGTCAAGTGCCTGATGATGTCCGCTGTAGGTATGGACAATTTCTGCCCCCATAATTCGTGCTAAGTCTGACTCCGGGTCAATATAGCAATCGTGTGTTGTCCACAGGCCGTCGTGATTGCGGTGTATATCTTGCTCCCGAATCTCAGGGATGTGTGCGTGCAGAGTGCCGCCTAGTGCGACATTCAGCACCTGTAGGCCTCGGCAAACGCACAGCACAGGCTTATCATTCGCCGCAACTGCATGCCGGATGAGTTCAATTTCAGTGTCATCTCTTTCTACATCATCGGCGTGGATATGGGGATTATCCACTACGCCATCATAAAAGCGTGGATCAACATCCGTTCCACCTGTCACGACAATGCCATCCAGCACTGACCATAATGTTTGCCAATCATTCTTATTCGCAGGGATCAGCAGCGGGATTCCACCCGCCCGTGTGATTGCATCCACATATTCTTTCGGCACAGCGTAGTGATGTTCATAGTACGTCGATGCATTGTGTTTTTCACGGAAACCATAGGTAGTCAGCCCGATAATTGGAGGCATTGCGAAAATCCTTTGCAGCAAGAGTCAATCTTTTTTGTTCCGGCGCAGCAGTTCCTGAATTTGTTCCGGTGTCCAGCGGGCGCTCTGCAACATTTCTGAACGCAGCGTGTTCGGGCGGCGTTCGGAACCACCGTAGGCCGCGTCACGCAACGTATCACTGTGTTCCATAGGGGTGACGATGATAAGCACCTCATGTTTCTGGACGATGTAATCCGGGCGTGGTGCGTAGACAAAGGTTTTGCGATCTGCTTTGCGCAGCCCGATGACCCCGGCATTGTACGTCTTGCGCAGCTTGAGCGCACTGATGGCCTGCCCGATCCAGATGGATTCATCTTCCATGTAAATCTCGGTGGTCTCAAGCCCGGTGTAATAGTTGTACAGTACGTAATTCAGGAAAGCTGCGATTTCTGGATACATGGTGGTCAGCAAGGTATAGCGGGCTGCAACGTGGAAGGGACTTACGACGCGGTCAGCCCCAGCGCGGCGCAATTTGTAGATCATGTCGTCCGTGTTAGCTGTTGCTGTGATCAGCAAGCGCTTGTTGGCACGGCGGCTGTTGAGGATCGTTAGTACGCTGTCGGCGTTACTTTCCAGCGCAACCATGATGGCCTGTGCGCGTTCAACCCCGGCACGGCGTAGCGTAGCTTCTTCAGTCGGATTACCCTGTACAATGCGGAAACCCCGTGCGAGTAGTTCTTCGCTGAAGGTCTGTTCGCCGCTGATGATGACAAAAGGCCGGGATGGATCAAGGGCTGCGATGGCGCTGCGTGCCACGCGATCATTCCCGCAGATGACAAAATGCTTGCTCAGGCGATCAATGGATGCTTGCATGGAATCTTGTGATTGTTGCTCAGAGATAAGCTGCGGCTGCCGATGCGGCAGAGGTTGCCACAGAGCCAGATGCTCCACGCCACCGCGTGCATTGCCCTGACATGCCGCCTGCAAGCGCACTCTCATCTGTGAAGGCGCAACTACAATCAGGAGTTCATCTGCTTCGAGTATATGAAAATCTCCCGGTACATAATCAAAACGGGCATCTTCATAGCGGATGCCAATGGCGGCAGCCTCGTACTTCTCTCTTAAGTTCAGCGATGCGATGCTCTTTCCGCACCAGGGTGACTCGGCGTGAATATCAAGCTGAATCATCGTGTAACTGTGGGCATTTTCAAACAGCAACCCATTGAAAAAGTCATTTACAGCGGGGCGGAAGGTCGCATTATTGAGGAACTGCCCGGCTGTGCCATAGGGCGTGATCACCGAACTTGACCCCACGCGAGCAAGATTGTTACTCAGTTCATCATCTAAGACTGTAGCAGTGATGCGCAGCGGCGGATTGAGGTTGTGCGCGGTGAGTACCGTCAGCAGCGTTTCCATATCGCTATCGAGCATGACCATGATGGCACGCGCTCGCTTGATACCCGCTTCCAGCAAGATTTCATCATCGGTGGGAGCGCCTTCCACGACGAGTAAGCCCGTATTCCGCAAGGCTTCTGCGTATTCCGCATCGGTTGTGACGACGACAACCGTATCCAACAGGCTCTCTTCACGTCGGAATAAATCAGTATAGAGATGAACAAGGGCGCGAATGGGACGGCGCAGCCAGAGATAATGCCCATCATCGTCATCGCCCAACCAGCGATCCAATCGTTGATCCAGCGGCAAATAGTGTTTGTCACGCTTCCCTTGCCTGGTGATGCCTGTATCTTGCCGCAGATATTCGATTGTACGATCCACGATTTCACCCATCCCGCACAGAATATAGTGTTGGTTCAAACGAGCAACTGCGCGGCGGGTGCGGATTCGCTGGCGGCGTTTGCGAAGTTCGGGGCTGGCGAACAGCGTGATGCTCACTTGTGCCAGGTAGACGAAAGCACCCAATCCAAATACAACCAGGAACAAGGTGAAGAGGTATCCCGCATCTGAACGGGGATGAATATCGCCATAACCGATGGTGGAGAGAGTGATAATGGTCAGGTAAACGGCATCAATGAATCGCATATCCTCAATGAGCATGAAGCCCACGATTCCGGCCGGGATGATGATAAAAGCTGCCAGCATAGCGATGCGAATCTGGCGTTGTAGATCTTCCACTGTTGCGCCCTGTCTTCGCAGTTGATGCGCCGCTGCGAACGAATGACGGAATGTTCATGCATCATCATAGCAAAGGCTGGTTCTTTACGCGAAAGGGGCAGATAGGCCGGAAGAAACTTTCTGCGTTTCAGGTACCCGGGCTTTTCGCTATAATCACCCCAGGTGCGGCTTGACGCGCCACACAAAAAAGGAAGGAGTACACGCCGTGTCACAGGCGGATTTTGAAAAGGCGGCGCAAGTCGTCCGCGAGAAGATTGCGGTACAGCCCCAGGTGGGTCTGGTTCTGGGTTCTGGTCTGGGAACGTTAGCGGCAGAGATTGAAGATCGTGTGATTGTTCCCTATGAAGAAATTCCTGGTTGGCCTCGCTCTACAGTGGAAGGCCACAGCGGGCAGTTGGTAATCGGCAAGCTGGAAGGGCAGGCTGTCGTTGCGCAGCAGGGTCGCGCACACTTCTACGAAGGCTATACCATGCAGCAGGTTACTTTCCCCATTCGGGTGATGCAGCAGTTGGGCGTGCATACCGTTATGCTGACCAATGCTGCCGGAGGCTTGAACCCGGATATGCATGTCGGAGATTTGATGCTGATTAACGATCACATCAACTTTCCTGGGCTGGCGGGACTGCATCCGCTTGTGGGGGCAAATCTTTCCGCATTGGGGCCGCGTTTTGTGGGTTTGGCACAAGCCTATGACCGCACCCTGCGCGAGAAGGCAAGGGTCATCGCAGCAGAACAGGGCATCCCGTTGCATGAAGGCGTTTATGCGGCTGTCTCAGGGCCTTCGTTTGAAACCCCTGCCGAAATTCGGATGCTGCGCGTGATGGGGGCAAATGCCGTTGGCATGTCCACCGTTCATGAGGTGATTGTTGCACGGCATATGGGTATGCGTGTGATGGCTTGCTCTGGCATTACCAATGTCGCAATTGATGAAGTGGATTCGGAAGCTGAAACCAACCACGAGGAAGTGCTGGAAGCAGGCAAGGTGCTGGTACCGCGCATGGCTGCAATTGTACGTGGAGTTCTGCAAGGGCTGTAATTCATGAGCAGTGTTTTCTTTTTGCTGCAATGGTTATCTATACCGCTTGCTGTCTTGATGTTGGCGGTCGTGCTGTGGTATGGCTATCGTTTGCTGCGGATTCGTACCCAAATTCGGGCGACATATTTTCAGCTAGAACGCGACCTCGCAAATCGACGGCAGCAGAATGCCATCACAGCCATTATCCTTGCGTTGCAATTCTGTTTACTGCTGCTGGGTGTGCAGGCGCGGGCTGTGCCATTTTTGGAAGCAGAACGCGACCTGGATGAGGTACAAGCGATTGTTGCTGTGCCGACTGATTTGCCTTATGAATCGCCTACCCCCCCCGCAGTTCCGCAAGCAGGGCTGGATTTACAGGAAGTGGAACCGCTGACGGGCAATGATGATGTCGGTTTTGTGGCGACTCCCACGCTGACTCCTACGCCCGTCGGAACAATTGTCCCCAATCCACCAGCGGGCGAAGGCTGCCTGGATGAACGCGCTCTGCTGGAAATCCCGGCAAATGGCATGCGCGTCTTCCAGCCGATCATCGTGCGTGGGTCGGCATTCACAGATGATTTCACCAGCGCCAAGTTGGAAATCCGAGGGCCAAGCACACTGGGGCAGTATGTGGTGCTGGATAGCATCGTGTCGCCCGTGCGGACGATTTCGGACTTCAATCAGTTTGTCCCGGCTGGTTATGAAGAGGGGGTCTATAACTTCCGCCTGACTGTCTTTGGATTGGGTGAGCAGTTGGTTGCCTCTTGCATGGTGAATATCTATATCAGTCCACCGCCCGTAACAGCCACACCGACAACCGGCCCTGCGGATGCAACACCAGGAGCATCCCAGCAATGAGACCAACCCTCAGTTTCATTGGTGCAGGCAACGTGGGGCAAACGCTGGCGATTCTCTGGCAGCAGGCAGGATACACGATTGAGTCGATATATAGTCCGACAACGGCACATGCGCAGCAACTTGCAGAACGTGTCGGCGCAAATGTGGTGGATTCACCCCAGGAAGCGGCGAGGGCGGCAGACATTGTTTTCCTCACTGTGCCAGACGATGCCATTGCTCCTGTCGCTGCTGAACTGCTGAATGTCGATTGGCAGGGGCGCTCTGTTGTGCATACCTCTGGTGCTGCCAGCCTGGATAAACTTGCTTCACTCACGGCAGTTGGTGCGCACGTAGGGTCATTGCATCCGGCCTTCCCGTTTGCAAAGGTAGAAGAAGCCGTGCGGGAATTACCTGGCGCAGCTTTTGCAACTGAATCCTCTGATGAGGAATTACGGTTACAACTCAGTGAATTGGTTGCGGCGCTGAACGGCACAGAGATTGTCATTCCGCCGGGTGGCAAAGCAGCCTATCACGCGGCGCTGGTGATGGCGAGCAATTACACCGTTACGCTTTACGCTGTCGCAGAGCGCATGCTTGCTGCGTTGGGTGCAGACAAAGAAGCGAGTGCAACAGCCCTGAACGCCCTCATGCTTGGGACGGTCAAAAATCTAGTTCAGGTGGGGACACCCTGGGGACTCACAGGGCCTTTGACGCGGGCCGATGTCGGCACGATTGAAGCTCATTTGCAGGCCATTCATGACGATGAAATTCGTGCAGTGTACGTGCAGCTTGCCAGACTCACCATGCCCATGCTGCGGGAACGCGGTGTTCCCCTGGCAGAACTTGAGAGAATTTTACAGGACGGCGAATGACACGCTTTACCATTCTGGATTTCCAGCAGATGAAGGAACGCGGTGAGCCAATCGTGGTACTCACCGCGTATGATGCAACCAGCGCTCGTATTGCAGAGGGGGCGGATGTTCCCATGCTGCTGGTAGGCGATACCCTGGGAATGGTTGTTCAGGGACATGACTCAACGATTCCCGTGACAATGGAGCATATGATCTATCACTGCTCCATTGTCTCCCGTGTGACGCAGCGTGCATTCATCGTGGGAGATTTACCCTTCATGGCCTACAGCATCAGTCAGGAGCAGGCATTACAGAATGCTGCACGCTTGATGCAGGAAGGGCGTGTGAATTGCGTCAAGCTGGAAGGCGGCGAAACAATGGCTCCTACCATCCGGCGCATTGTGGAAGCGGGTATCCCGGTGATGGGACATATTGGCCTGACCCCGCAGAGTGTGAATCAATTTGGTGGCTTCCGCGTGCAGGGGCGTGAACTTGACTCTGCGCGAAAATTGCTGCGCGATGCGTTAGCCGTTCAGGAAGCAGGTGCATTTGCCCTGGTGCTGGAATTGGTTCCGGCGGTGCTGGCGAAATTCATCACGGAACAAATGCGCATCCCTACCATTGGCATTGGGGCAGGGGTAGGCTGTGATGGTCAGGTGCAGGTTTTCCACGATATTCTAGCGCTCTTTGATGACTTCGTTCCCAAGCATACCAAGCGCTATGCAGACATCGGTGGTTTGATGCAGGCTGCGATTACCCAATACCGCGCTGATGTGCTGGGACGACAGTTCCCGGCAGAAGAAAACAGCTTTGGCATCAAAGGCGAAGTGATCGAAGCACTGCGCCAGGAGATGAATGATGCAAATCGTTGAAACCATTGCTGATTTACGGGTATCGCGGCGTGAATTGCGTGGCAAGGTGGGGCTGGTGCCGACGATGGGTTATCTCCATGAAGGGCATCTTTCGCTGGTGAACGCTGCGCGGGAAGATTGTGACTCCGTGCTGGCGACGATCTTCGTCAATCCGACCCAGTTCGCAGAAGGGGAAGACCTTTCCACATATCCGCGTAATATGCCACGAGATTTGCAACTGTTGGAAGAAGCGGGAGTTGATCTTGTCTTCACACCCACGTCAGAACTGATGTATCCACCGCGTTTCCAGACGTGGGTCACGGTGGAAGATGTGACTCAGGGCAAGGAAGGAGGTCAGCGTCCGGGGCATTTCCGGGGTGTGACGACTATCGTCAGCAAATTATTCAACCTCACACAACCGGATGCAGCGTACTTCGGGCAGAAGGATGCGCAGCAAGTCGTGACGATTCGGCAGATGGTGCGTGATTTGAACTTTCCGCTGGCGATTGTGGTTTGCCCGGTGGTGCGTGCCGAAGATGGCCTCGCGCTCAGCTCGCGCAACGTCTACCTCAGTGCAGAAGAACGTCGCGCAGCAACTGCGCTGAACCGGGCATTGCAAGCGGCTGGCGCGTGCTATGAGTCCGGCGAACGTGATCCTGAAGTGTTGCGACGAGCAGCAGCGGATGTGTTGGCAGCGGAACCGCTGGCGCAGGTAGATTATATTTCGCTGGCGGATGCCGCAACGCTAGCCGAAATCAGCGAACCTTCGGAGAATCCGCTGTTGATCTCGCTGGCGGCACAGGTGGGCAAGCCGCGTTTGCTGGATAACTGCCTGCTACCGTTATCTCTAAACACCCGTGAAGGGGCAACCCGCACCCTCGGCGCATGATCCTCAGTTGATTTAACAGATATTTTGCATCTCGCTTAGAATTTTCTGTCGTTGCACTACGTATAGTGATTGTCATAAAAAATCGGAAATTCGGAGGTGATGATGTTCTACTTTGATCCGCAGTATATGCTGCTGGTTTTATTACCAACCTTGATCTTGTCTGGGGCGGCGCAGTTCTTCGTCAGCCGTGCATACAGCCGCTGGAGCCAGGTTCGTAACGGTGGTGGATACAGTGGCCCCGAAGTCGCGCAGCATTTGATGCGCACGGAAAACTTGAATGTCGGCCTGAAACGTACACCCGGCGAACTCGGTGACCATTATGATCCGCGCACGCACACGATTGCCATGTCTCCCGGAGTGGCGGGTACAAACAGTGTTGCAGCGATGGCGATTGTCGCACACGAATTAGGGCATGCGCAGCAGCACAAAGAAGACTCGTTCTTGATTACGGCACGCAATTTTTTACTGCCTGCGGTGCAAATCAGCCCGACGCTTTCTTATGGGATGATCCTCGGTGGCCTTTTCCTGGGGGTAACGGGTTTGGCCTGGTTGGGTGTGCTGGTATTCGGCATCAGTGTTCTATTCATGCTGCTGACGCTGCCGGTGGAGATTGATGCCAGCCGTCGTGGTTTGAGCATGTTGCAGAATGCGGGTTTGATGTCTAGCGAGCAGGATCGAAGTGGGGCGCGTCAGGTCTTGACGGCAGCCGCTTTGACCTACGTTGCTGCTGCCATCACCTCGGTGCTGCAATTGCTGTACTTCGCCAGCCTTGTCAGCCGCCGGGATTAGGCAATTGTTCAACCCTGGGGAGCCAGGAATTCTTCGACCGTATTGATCAACTCGTTCTTGCTGATGGGTTTGGCAAGATAGCCATCGCAGCCTGCTTGCAAGAATCTCTCACGATCCCCATACATCGCATTGGCAGTCAGCGCGATGATTGGAATATTCTGGGTTGAATGTTCCGATTTCAATCGCGCTGTCACTTCCATGCCGTCAATATCCGGCAGGTTGATGTCGACAAAGATCAAGTCCGGTAATTCTGCCAGCGCAACCTCAATGCCTAATGTACCCTCAGATGCTTCCAGTACCTCATAGCCCTTTGAAGCCAGCATCTTGCGGACGAGCCGCATGTTCTGGCGGTTATCTTCAATGTACAAAATGCGCGCTGACATTCGCTGTTCCCTCTTGTTGTGTGCGACCAACTTCTATTATGCCGCAGATTGAGGTCAGCAACGTTTAGGATTGCGAAAACTGTTAGTTCAAGTCTTTATCTCGCAGCCTGCGCTGTAAACGAGAGGTACGCGGGCGCGGTATGATTGCACGAAAGATGCGATTGATGTTACGTCGCCAGCGGCTGATGCGGCTGCGCCAGCCAGCCAACCAGTACGACAATTGACGGCGCTGCTGCTTGATGCGGCTGATCTGCTGCTCGTCTTCGCGCCGTACCCATTGAATGACTCCAGTCGCCCAGGCCAGCCCGCCACCAAAGCCCGTGACAACGATGTAGT
Organism: uncultured Anaerolineaceae bacterium; assembly: GCA_964455365.1. Taxonomy (GTDB): domain Bacteria; phylum Chloroflexota; class Anaerolineae; order Aggregatilineales; family Phototrophicaceae; genus JAUZRW01. Next base: position 225,999 of record CAYVVZ010000001.1, read on the forward strand.
CATCTTCTTTGATGCGCCCTGCATCAATAGCCTCGCACAATGCAATTGGGATGGATGCTGCTGATGTATTGCCGTAGCGATCTACATTGGCGAACCATTTTTCGAGTTCGATATTCAGTTTGCGCGATGCGGATTGCAGAATGCGCATATTGGCTTGATGTGGCACGACGATGTCTATATCTGTCAGCTTAATGCCTGCCATGTCGGCTGCTTCGCGGATGCTTTCATCCACGACACGAGTCGCAAACTTGAAAACTTCACTACCAGCCATCGACATCTTTTGCAGCTTTTGATTGGTCAGTTCACGGATATTGCTGGTTGGGATCGCAAGCAAATCGCCACCGGAGCCATCACTGCGAAGAACCGAAGAGAGTAGCCCCCCCGGTTCTTCGCCGGCCTGTACAACTACCGCTCCGGCACCATCTCCGAACAGAATGCAGGTGCTGCGATCTTGCCAATCCAGGACTCGGCTCATCGTTTCCGCCCCGATGACCAGGGCAGTTTTTTTGCTGCCAGAACGAATCGCTTGTGTTGCCATATCCAGCGCATACACAAAGCCAGAACATGCGGCGCTCAGGTCGAACGCACCAGCACGAGTGGCTCCCAGCCAATTTTGAATCAGACTCGCGGTACTGGGGAAAACATGCTCTGGTGTGGATGTTGCCACGATGATCATATCGAGATCAATCGGCAGAATATCCGCTGTTTCCAGGGCTTTCTGTGCTGCTTTGTAACCCAATGTTGCCGTCGATTCATTTTCGCTGGCGATGCGCCGTTCGCGGATTCCAGTTCGTGTCTGAATCCACTCGTCATTGGTTTCGACCAGGGCTTCCAGATCACGATTCGTCATCACTGTTTCCGGCACTGCCATACCCCATCCAACGATGTGAGCATAGAGTCCTGGTTGTCTATTGGTCTGGCGCTTATTATTCGCTGCCATTCTTATTGTACTCGCGCATTACGATCACTGCGTTGTGACCCCCGAACCCGAATGTGTTACTCATTGCAACCGTAACTTCTTTTTCCACGCCGACGTTTGGCGTATAGTTCAGGTCGCAGGTGGGGTCAGGTGTGTCCAGGTTGATAGTCGGCGGGATGAAGTTGTCGCGGATTGCCATCAGGCAGAAAATTGCTTCAATCAAGCCAGCCGCGCCGAGCAAATGTCCGGTCATAGATTTTGTGGAGCTAATCGGAATATTATAGGCTTGTTCACCCAGCGCGACCTTCATCGCTTTTGTCTCGCTGGTGTCATTCATCGGTGTACCCGTCCCATGCGCATTGATGTAATCAATATCTGCCGGGGTAATGCCTGCATCTTCCAGTGCATTGACCATCGCACGGGCTGCGCCTTCTCCGGTTTCCATCGGAGCCGTTGCATGATAGGCATCAGACGTATGCCCATAGCCAATCACTTCACCGTAGATTTTTGCACCACGAGCGAGGGCATGTTCAAGTGATTCCAGCACCAGCGTCCCCGAACCTTCGCCCATCACAAACCCATCCCGGTCTAGCGCGAATGGGCGGCTTGCACGTTGGGGTTCTTCATTATGCTTGGAAAGCGCCTTCATGTTATTGAAGCCTGCAATCGGCATGGGGATGATAGCCGCTTCTGAAGAACAGGCCAGCATGACTTTTGCTTGCCCACGCCGGATAATTTCCGCTGCTTCACCGATGGAATTATTCCCCGTTGCGCAGGCTGTTGTGATGCAAAAGTTGGGTCCCATCAATCCCAGGTCAATCGAGACTCGCCCCGCGCTGCTATCAATCAGTACCTTTGGGATTGCCAGCGGACTCACGCCGCGATGCCCTTTTTCGTAATGGTCAATGATTGTCTCGTACAGCGATTGAATGCCGCCAATGCCGCTGCCAACAATGCAGCCCACATCCCAGCGGTTTTCTTCCGTGATTTCCAGGCCGCTATCTTCCAACGCCTGACGGCAGGCCGCGATAGCAAACTGTGTGACGCGATCCGTGCGGCGTACATCTTTTTTGCCCACGACCGCTTCTGCATCGAAATCTTTCACTTCACCCGCAATATGATTCTCGACGACGTTGTAGTCGAAATTCTTAATGGTATCAATCCCGCTGTTACCAGCGCGGACATTGCTCCAGGCTTCTTCGAGTGTATTGCCGACTGGCGAGATAATGCCGATCCCGGTGACGACAATGCGGCTTTTTGACACGGTATCCTCCTCTATGGTGACTCCATCAGCGGAGCCGGTGACGATGTTTCTATTCCCCATTTAGCAATAACCCATGACGAGTTCTCGCGTTGCTGATTGTGTTGCGTCAAGTGCTGGTGTGTTGAGGGGATTCTGCTATACTATGCCATTCATTTTATGACGATGTGCATTCTAGCACAGGTGAAGCTCGCACCTGATGGTGCGTTGGATGTCGCTATATGATCCTTATCACTGGGGCTACGGGTTTCGTTGGACGAAATCTTGTGCGCCGCCTCATGCAGACTCAATATTCCGTCCGCTGTTTGCTGCCCGCCAATCGTACTCGTCGGCTTCCCTGGGATGCAGACGCACCGAATGCTCCGGAAATCATCATTGGCTCGGTGTTAGATGAAGAATCAGTCTATCAGGCAGTGACAGGCGTGCATACGATCATACATCTGGAGAGCGCTCAGTGGTGGGGACGGCAGCGCGACTTTGAACGCCTGGACATTGCTGGTACACGTAATGTAATTGCGGCTGCACGCGCTGCACGAGTTGGTCGGCTTATCACGCTGAGTCAGTTAGGTGCATCACCATCTTCTGCCTATATGCTGCACCGCTACAAAGGACAGGTAGAGGAACTGGTGCGCAATAGCGGGCTTGCCTACACTATTCTGCGCAGCGGCCTCGTCTTTGGGGAAGATGATACCTTCATCAATTACATTGCACTGATGCTCCGTGCTAATCCACTATTCCACTTGATGCCCGGATATGGTGAAGTTTCGCTGCATCCACTCTATGTGCAGGATTTAGTGACGTGTATTGAGCGCGGGTTAGAGCTGGTCAATGTGGTAGATCAGACTCTGGAAGTCGGTGGGCCTGAATATACGACGTTACACGATATGTTGCTGACTATCATGCGCGTGACGCGGATGCGGCGCTTGCTTATTTCTGCACCACCTTATGCGCTGCGTTGGCTGGCACAGATCTATGGCATTCTCTTGCCGCGCAGCCTGATGACTCCGCAGTGGTTGGATATTCTGGCAATCAACCGCACCACCCAATTGGGAAATGTTTACAATTATTTTCACTTTCAACCCAGGCGCTTTGAAGATACACTCGTAACGTATTTACCCAAACAACGCCACAGCCTCAAACTGCTGCGAGAGACCTTTCGCGGCAGACCGCGCAGCGTCTGATCCAGGATTGATGATGTCAACGATTACCATCCGCACCCTACATTTGCCAGAAGAAATGGATGTTGCAGTACGTCTCCAGCAGGTCTATTGGGGGCAGAATGTCGGCGATAGCGTCCCATCGCATATGCTGCTATCTATCGCTCGTTACGGGGGGCATGTTCATGCAGCTTTTGATGGTGACCGCATGGTCGGCTTGATGATCGGCTTTTTGGGCGCGAAGTATAAAGAGGGATATTCACAATGCGCTGCTGATTCATTGTGTATTATGTCGAAGCGTTTGGTAGTGCTGCCAGAATATCGCGGGCAAAAGATTGGTGAACAACTGAAATGGGCGCAGCGTGACTTCGCATTGCAGCATGGTATCCCTCTGGTGCAGTGGACATATGATCCCATGCTATCGCGCAATGCGCACCTCAATTTACATAAACTGCGCGGGATTGTGCAGGAATACGAGGAGAATTACTTCGGTGCGGTTTCTGTACACCCGACGATGCGTGCGGATCGCCTTGTGGTGGATTGGTGGGTCGATCATCCACATGTGAATCAGCCCAGTGCTTTCACGCCTGAAACGCTGGTCAACGCGCAGATACTCAACTCGGCAACGCTAAATTCGGCGAACTTGCTCGTGCCTGGTGCGCTTCACATTCCACAAGCAGAGACATTGCTGGTAGAGATTCCGCTGGAATTCATCGCCTTTGCTACTCTTGATCCTGAATTGGAGCAGGTTTGGCGTGATCATGTGCGGGAAGCCTTCACAACGCTGCTGGCAGCGGGTTTCGTTGCGACTGATTTTGTGCGCTTCAATCCCGGTGTTGAAGGGGATCGTGGCTATTACGTTTTTGAGAACCGATCATCCGAATATTTTCATCAATCAGGAAGTTAGTTATTCATGTCATTGCAACCAATCACCATTCAGGAAGTAAAGCTCTATCCCATCGCCATGCCATTTGTGGAGCCACTGCGTACTAGCTTCGGTGTGGAACCCTACAAGAGTGCCGTCATCGTGGAAGTCATCACCGACACAGGTATTAGCGGCTGGGGTGAAGCCTCCGTTGCACCAGAACCGGGTTACACAGGCGAAACCATGTCCACGGCCTACCATATCTTGAAGCAGTTCATGAGCGGCCTTGTTAGCAGAAAGACGCTTTCTTCACCTTTAGAGGCGCAGGAATTGCTTGCTCCCATTCGCTACCATGAACATGCCAAGCATGGTTTAGAAGGCGCAATCTGGGATGCCTTCGCCAAAGCGAATCATTTGCCGTTAGTGAAGCTTTTCGAGCAGTTCACGCCGGAAGGTCATACATCGACCGGGCGGGCTGTGGTAGGTGTCAGCATCGGCTTACAGACAACCCACGATGCCCTGTTCGCCATCATCGACAAACGGCTGAATCAAGGCTATGGACGCATCAAGTTGAAGATTGAACCGGGTGCAGATGTGGAATTGGCGCGTACGGTTCGCTCTCGTTACCCCGAAATTCTGCTGATGCTGGATGCGAACAGCGCCTATACCCTCGAAGATGCACCTTACCTCAAGCAACTTGATGAATTTGATTTGCTGATGATTGAGCAGCCGCTGCGCCATGATGACATCTACGAACACAGCAAACTCTCCAAGCAAATGCAAACGCCAATTTGCCTGGATGAGAGCATCAAGAACGCGAACGATTTACAATTGGCGCTGGAAGTTGGCGCAATCGGTGTGCTGAATTTGAAGCCGGCACGGGTAGGTGGCTTTGCCGAGTCGTTGGCGATTTATAATATTTGTGTGGAACACAATCTGCCGCTGTGGATTGGTGGCATGCTGGAAACGGGAATTGGTCGCGCTGCGAATGTGGCCTTCGCCTCACTGCCGGGTGTGACCTTACCCTGTGACATCAGTGCCACAGATCGCTACTTCAACCCGGATATTACCGAGCCGCCCTTTGTACTCGGTGGCGAGAGTACGTTGCCAGTCCCCGATGGAATCGGCATTGGTGTTGAAGTGCAGCGAGATCGGTTGGAAGAAGCGGTCACACAATGGGAACAAGAGAAAACATATAGCCTGGGGTAAATACCATGTTTGACGATCAAACAATTGCCTTCATCGGCGCAGGATCAATGGGCAGTGCCATCATCGCCGGAATGCTCGATAAGAAGTTGGTTGCACCGGAGCAGATCATCGCGGCTGATCCCAATGAGCGCGTTGGCGAAGAATTAGTACGGCAGTTCAATATTCGCCATACTACCGATAATGTAGAGGCTGCTGAGAACGCCGATATACTGATCCTTGCGGTAAAACCACAACACCTGGATACAGCTTTACATGCGCTGCGTGGGCGTGTCGATACCTTGCCGCTGGTGGTGAGTATCGTTGCCGGGGTGCAGGTGCGGGATATTGCGGAAGATTTGCACAATTCCCGGATTGTTCGTGCCATGCCCAATACACCCGGGCAAATTGGGGAAGGCATCAGCGTGTGGACGGCGACCTATGAAGTGGACGATGAGCAACGCGCACAGGCCAAAGCTATCTTGCGCTCACTTGGAGAAGAACTGTACTTCGATGATGAACATTACCTGGATATGGCAACAGCGCTCAGTGGTAGTGGCCCCGCCTATGTTTTTCTATTCATTGAAGCCATGATTGATGCTGGGGTACGCATGGGCTTCAGCCGCCAACAAGCAGAAAAACTCGTGCTGCATACCATGCGTGGTTCGATTGAATATGCCATTCAATCCGAAACGCACCCCACGCTGCTGCGCAACCAGGTGACGAGTCCAGGCGGGACAACGGCGGCAGGGCTTTTTCAACTGGAAAAATTGGGGCTGCGCACGGCTGTCGCAGAGGGTGTATGGGCTGCATACCAGCGCTCTATCGAACTGGGTGAAAAAGAAGATTGACTCGGATTATGGTGATCAAAACAGCATTTGCAGGGTCATCGCATTAAATTCCATCGTGGCGAAATCACATCAACGTTGGAGCGCAAAGAACGGGAAAAATCATGAAGCAGGAAAGTAATCTGCAAATCGCGCAGGTATTTCGGGCGATCCGCCGGATCGCCCCTACTTTTCTTCGTGTTCGTCGTGTCTTTGTGGTTCAAATCTCTTGATGCGATTGTTCTGAACGGCGTTTGTGAAAAAGTGGACAACTCTTTGCGAATCAGTTACAATGCGCTGGCAAATTTGTGTGTCCTAGACGCCGTAATTGTTCATCCTTACCAGTGGGATTTCTGAGAACGTCGTAATGATTGCCAACAGGCGGGGTTTTGTGCTGCCTGTGTTTTGAACTTTCATGGTCTACTGTTCAGAGTGATGGAGGAGCCATCAATGGCGGAAAATATTTTCGATTCAATTTTGAAGCAAATCGAAGGCTACGAGCGCGTTGTCGATGCTGTTGAAGTCGGTTACGTGCTAGAAGTTGGTGACGGTATCGCCCGTGTGAGCGGCCTCGAGAATGTTCGGTACAACGAACTCGTGCGCTTTGAAAATGGCACGGCTGGTATCGCCTTCAACCTGGAAAAAGACAACGTCGGTGTCATCATCATGGGTGACTACGACAACATCCAGGAAGGGGATAGCGTCAGCCCTCTGGGACGTATTGCCTCGGTTCCGGTGGGTATGGGTCTCGTTGGGCGCGTCGTCAACACTCTGGGTGAACCGGTTGACGGCAAAGGCCCGATTGAATCAACCGAGTTCTACAACGTGGAACGCATTGCTCCCGGCGTTATGGAACGCAAGGGCGTGGATCGTCCGGTGCAGACGGGTATCCTCTCCGTTGACTCGATGATTCCGGTTGGGCGCGGTCAGCGCGAATTGATCATTGGGGATCGCCAGACGGGGAAAACCGCGGTTGCCCTGGATACGATCATCAACCAGAAGGGGCAGGATATGTACTGCATCTACGTCGCTGTGGGTAAGCGCCGTGGGGAAATTGCACGTATTGTTGCCACGCTGGAAGAACAGGGTGCGATGGATTACACCATCATCGTCACTGCTACAGCTTCGGAAGCTGCGGCGCTTCAGTACATTGCCCCGTATGCTGGCTGTGCGATGGGTGAATGGTTCATGGAAAATGGCATGGATGCCCTCGTGATTTACGATGACCTCTCCAAGCACGCCAATGCGTACCGCCAGGTTTCCCTGATGCTGCGCCGTCCTCCTGGACGTGAAGCCTACCCTGGTGATGTCTTCTACCTTCACAGCCGCTTGCTGGAACGCGCTGCACAGCTCAGTGACGAACGCGGTGGCGGCAGCCTCACGGCGCTGCCAATCATCGAAACACTGCTCGGCGATGTGTCCGCATTTGTGCCGACCAATGTGATTTCCATCACTGATGGTCAGATTTACCTGGAAACAGAACTCTTCAACGCTGGTCAGCGTCCGGCGCTGAATACCGGTATCAGCGTGAGCCGCGTGGGTAGCTCCGCACAGACAAAGGCAATGAAGAAAGTTGCTGGTGGTCTGAAGTTGCAGATGGCACAGTTCCGTGACCTGGCTGCTTTTGCACAATTTGGCTCCAACCTGGATAAAGATACCCAGACTCAGCTTGATCGTGGTTTGCGCCTGAACGAATTGTTCAAGCAACCGCAGTATCAACCGCTGCCCCTGGAAGACCAGGTTGCTGTGATTTTCGCAGGTACCGAAGGTTTGCTGGATGTGGTTCCGGTGGATCGCGTGAGCGAATGGAAGGAAGATTTCCGCCGCGCACTGCACACGCAGTTTGCTGCTCTGGCAGAAACCATGCAGAATGAAGCGAAGACGGGGCTGTCCGACGAGACGAAGGAACAGTTGACTGAGGCCATCAAGACCTTCAATGAAACGTGGAGCTAATGCCTACACGCCATTTGAGAAGGAGGACGTAGATGGCAACTGCTAGAGAAGTCAAAAATCGCATTCGTTCTGTTAAGAATATCTCGCAAATCACTCGTGCGCTGGAGGCGGTTTCCGCCTCTCGCGTGCGTCGCGCACAGGAACGCGCTTCCGCTAGCCGCGCCTATGCAGAAAAAGCCTGGGAAATTCTGCTGAATATTCAGAGTGCTACCCAGGGCGCAATTCTGCATCCGCTGTTGACCGAACGAGAAGAGATTAACGCGACGATGGTCGTACTCATCACGTCAGATCGTGGTCTGGCTGGTGCGTATAACGCTAATGTACAGCGCGTTGCAAACCATTTTGAGACGCGCCTGGGCAAGCCAGTGCAGTACATCACTATCGGGCGCAAAGGCCGTGACTCGCTGTTCCGTCAGGGCAAGAATGTAGTGGCTGAATTCAGCGACTTGCCTGCAAATCCGACTGTTGCCGATGTATCCCCCATTGCAAAAATCGCGGTGGATGCTTTCCTGAGCGGGGAAGTGGATGAAGTGCTGATTGCATACACAGACTTCATCAATATGCTGACGCAAAGCCCAGTTGTATTGGGTTGGCTGCCACTGACTCCATATACCACAGCGCAGCAGGTTGCCGCAGAATACGTGAAAGACGTACCGCAGGTTACCGAAGGTGCCAGCGATTATGAATACGAACCCAACGCTGCAATGGTTGTAGAAGAAATCGTGCCGCGCTTTACAGAACTTCAGCTTTATCAGGCGCTGCTGGAAGCACAGGCTAGCGAACATGCGGCTCGTATGAATGCCATGCGCAACGCCACCGATAACGCCAGCCAGTTGGTGGATGATCTGACGCTGGAATATAACAAAGCACGTCAGGCAGGCATCACCAGCGAAATCCTCGATATTGTCGGCGGTGCGAATGCGCTGGAAGCTTCGCTCAAGAGCGCAAACAAAGCGCAGTTGGATTTCCCGGTGCGCACGAATGGAGATCATCAGATTGCACCTTCAAAGGCTTCGCAAGAGCCGATGGTGACGAATTTTGCGCCGCCTGAACCCGAACCTGAATACACTACGCCGGAAGCGACTGCGACTCGTTCAGAACCCGATGACCTGACCAAGATCGAAGGCATTGGCCCGAAGATGTCGGCAGCATTGATTGCAGAAGGTTATGAGACCTTTGAAAAATTAGCTTCGGCTACTGAAGAACAACTGCGTAACGCCATTGCGAATCAGGGGCTGCGCTTCGCACCCAGCCTTGTGACCTGGGCAGAACAGGCCAAGATTGCTGCAACGGGTGATTGGGATGCATTGAAGTTGCTCCAGGATACACTGAATGCTGGACGTAAAGACGATTAACCGAGGAGAGAAACAAGACAATGAGTGAAATCCAGGGAAGAATCACCCAGATTCTGGGTAACGTGGTGGACGTAACTTTCCCGGAGGGTGACCTGCCGGATATTTTTGATGCGATCCGTGTTCCGCTGCCGCCGGATGCAGATGGCAATGAACAGCCAGACTTGATCCTTGAAGTGGAATTGATGCTGGGACACGGTGCTGTGCGCTGCGTAGCGATGGACACGACTGATGGTGTGAAGCGTGGCATGGAAGCTTACGCAACTGGCGCACCGATTGCGGTTCCGGTTGGCCCCGCAACGCTGGGGCGCGTGTTTAACGTGCTGGGTCGCCCGATTGATGAAATGGCAGAAGTGTCGGCAGATTCGCCGCGCCGCCCCATTCATCAGTCTGCACCGGAATTTGAAGACCAGTCCACTCGCATCGAAGTATTTGAAACGGGTCTGAAGGTGATCGACCTTGTGGCTCCGATGACCAAAGGTGGTAAGACGGGCATCTTCGGCGGTGCTGGGGTCGGCAAGACGGTGACCATCCAGGAATTGATTAACTCCATCGCTACTGAACACGATGGATTGTCGGTGTTTGCGGGTGTGGGTGAACGTACCCGTGAAGGTACCGACCTTTACTACGAAATGAAAGAAGCTGGCGTTCTCGATAAGCTGGCGATGGTGTTCGGTCAGATGAACGAACCCCCTGGTGTGCGTCTGCGCGTGGCGCTCTCTGGCCTGACGATGGCGGAAACCTTCCGCGACGAGGGCCGTGATGTGCTGATCTTCATTGATAACATCTTCCGTTATTCGCTGGCTGGTGCGGAAGTGTCCGCGCTGCTGGGTCGTATGCCTTCGGCGGTGGGCTATCAGCCGAACCTCGCGGAAGAAATGGGGATGCTGCAAGAGCGCATCACCTCCACCAAGCGTGGTTCCATCACTTCCATGCAGGCTGTATATGTACCTGCGGATGACTACTCTGATCCGGCTCCGGTGGCAGTGTTCACGCATCTGGATAGCACCATCGCTCTCGAACGTTCGATTGCGGCTCGTGCGCTCTTCCCGGCGGTTGATCCGCTGTCAAGCACCAGCAAGATTCTGGATCCGAATGTGGTGGGTGAAGATCACTACCGCACTGCACGCGAAGTGCAGCAGGTTTTGCAGCGCTACAAGGAACTTCAGGACATCATCGCCATTCTAGGTGTGGAAGAACTCTCCGACGACGATAAACTACTGGTGAGCCGCGCCCGTAAGATCGAAAACTTCTTCAGCCAACCGATGAAGGTTGCGGAACAATTCACCGGGCGTGAAGGGAAATACGTGCCCCTCCGTGATACCATTCGTGGTTTCCGTATGCTGCTGGATGGCGAAGTTGATCACATCCCGGAACGCCTCTTCTACATGACTGGCCCGATTGAAGATGTTCTGGCACGGTACGAAGAGAGCCAACAGAGTTAAGACAGGGAAGGAGTGGTTGACATGCCTATCCATGTCGAGCTAGTGACACAGGAACGTAAAGTCTTTGAGGAACCGGAAGCGGATTACATCTCGATCCCGGCGGTTGAAGGGGAAATGGGTGTGCTGCCGCACCATGCTCCGGTGCTGACCACCATGACCTACGGTGAATTGGTGGTACGCAAGGGCAATGCGGAAGAACGTTTCGCCATCTATGGTGGCGTAGTGGATGTGCGCCCGGATAAGGTTGTCATATTGGCAGACCTTGCAGAATCGTCTTTTGACATTGATATGGAAAAAGCCCAGGCCGCACGCGAACGCGCTCGTCAGATGCTTGAGGAGGGTGTCCCGGCAGAACAGAATCGCACTGCTATTCTGGAACTGCGCCGCGCTGAACTGGCGCTGAAGATCAGCAACAAGATGCGCAATCGTACCAGTGCGCTGCGTATTGTGCATCAGGAAGAGACGGAATAATTTCGTTTTCTTCGTCGCAAAGAACCCAAAAAGGCTGCGCCCGGAACCCTTAACCGGGCGTTGCTTTTTCCCCCTGATGTCTATACAGTATTGCATCTGTTGAAATCCGGCAAAACGAAAGCAGATTTTATCCATGGCGCTGTTTGCCAAAAGGCTCGGGGTAGACCTGGGTACAGTTAACGTGTTGATTTCTGAAGGCGGGCAGATCGTACTGCAAGAGCCGTCTCTGGTTGCGTTGATGACGGAAGAGCAGCTCATCGTTGAGTTTGGGCAGCCAGCGCGAGAGATGGTTGGGCGCGTGGATGAAGAAGACATCCAAATTGTACGGCCTTTGCAAAACGGCGTGATCGCAGATTATGAAGTGACTTCTGCCATGCTGGAATATTTCTTCGGGAAAATTGCTGGACGGCTTCGCTTATTCCGTCCGACGGTGATGATTTCTGTACCCTGGGGTGTGACCAGTGTCGAAAAACGCGCCGTGCATGAAGCCGCTCTGACGGCAGGTGCGCGAGAAGCCTTTTTGATCTGGGAGCCGCTGGCGGCTGCCATTGGTGCTGGTTTGCCTGTGGGTACGCCTGCGGGGGATATGGTCGTCAATATTGGTGGTGGTATCACCGAAGCGGCGGTCATCACCATGAATAACATCATCCGTGCTGAAAGTGGGCGAGTAGGTGGTATGCGCATGGATGATGCGATCATCAGCTATATGCGCCGCAAATATAATCTCTCCATCGGGCAAACGACGGCAGAAGCGGTGAAGATTCAGATTGGCGCGGCAGTGAATTTGCCCGAAGAACTGACAATGGAAGTACAGGGGCGCGATAATGTCAGTGGGCTGCCCCGTACCGTTCGCCTGAAGACAGGGGAGACGGTGGAAGCTCTCGCCGAACCGCTGAACATGATCGCCAGCGTTGTGAAGAATGTGCTTGGGAATACCCCCCCGGAACTGGCTTCTGACATCATTGATCGTGGAATTGTGCTAACAGGCGGTGGGGCGCTGTTGCGTGGGATTGACGATTTCCTCACTCGTGAGACAGGCGTTCCGGTTTATCGGGCGGATAACCCGATTATCACTGTCGCTACCGGGGCAGGGCGTGCGCTCGAAGACCCGGCGATCCTCCGCCGAATTACCGAACGCGCACTCTGACTAGCTTTCATCATCACGTAAGTAATACGTCATATGCTGGAGATGCACAACAGGATCAATGTGCTGCACCATGACATTCTCAGGTACCCGTAGATTAATCGGCGCATAATTCAAAATTGCTCGCACACCGCATTCGACAAGTATATCAGTCACTTCTTGCGCGTGTTCAGCAGGAACAGCTACCATTGCAATTAGCACGTTATTGTCTCGGATGACAGGCTGTAAATCGTTGATATGCCGCACGGGGAAACCGCCGATTTGCTCCCCAACTTTGCTCGGATCAGCGTCGAATAACCATGCAATGCGGAACCCGCGATCGGTGAAACCGCGATAGTGCGAAATTGCGCTGCCGAGATTCCCTGCGCCAACAACTGCTACACGCCATTCACGATTGACCTGCAAAACCTGTTCTAGCTTCTGGGTCAAGAACTCAATCTGGTAACCCGTGCCCTGTTTACCGAAGCCGCCAAAATGCGCGAGATCTTTGCGAATTTGTGCGGAGCTGATACCGAGTCTCTTGCCCAGCTCATGAGAAGATGTGACATCGCGCCCTTCTTGTTGCAGCCGTGTGAGCGCCCGCAAATATAAGGGTAAGCGTCCGATGACAATATCGGGTATGGGTTCCGGTATCTTCAACGTCATGATCCTGTCTATCCTCAATATGATGTGTTCGCCTGGGAACATATGAGTAGATGAGGTGATGTAGCGTGCGACACTATAGCACAAAACGCCGCCGAGATTCCAGCAGCTTCTGCAAAGGATGATGTTGTGCTGTGAGTAAACTCTCACTACGAGTTGCGTACAACATGCTGTATTATTGTCACAAATTGCACAAATAGGAATACGCAATGTCGGTACGGCGCTCACTCTTCGTTTTACTATTCCTCGTGCTTGGAATACCCGTTGTCATCTTCGGGCGTACCAACCTACCTACAGCATCTGGTGAACTGGTTTCGCTCAGTAACCTCCAACTCTACGAGATTCGTCAGGGAACCGTTTCACAGACGGTCACCGCTCTTGGGAACGTGGAAGCAAACCAGGTCGTGAATCTCAGCTTTCTGGTTCCGGGGCGTGTCGCGGATGTGCTGGTGCAGGCAAATGATTATGTGCTTCCGGGCGATGAATTAGTCCGTCTGGAAAATGAAACACAGCAGGTACAGTATCAGCAGGCGTTGGTCACACTGGATCAAGCGTTGCTGGAATATGAAGACTTGCTGACAATTGATGAAGATAACGTCCTACTGGCGCAAGCCTCTGTGGATGCTGCTTATGGAGCCTATATCAGCGCTTCGACGGTGGTTAGCCAGGATGACATCCGCGCTGCGGAATTGGCCTATGAACAAGCACTGGCACGGGCAGAAGAATTCCGCCTGGATCGTGACCGCCTTGGGGGGCAGTTCGGCGGGGATAGCAACGCTTATGTAGCAGCAGATGCACGCTACGGTGAAGCGACGTTTCAGGCAGAGATTGCCCGCTTGCAGGTCGAAGAACTGCGTACAGCAAGCGCTCCCCAGGCTTACGCTGCTTACACCCGTGTACTGGAAGCCCAGGCAGAATTGGATCGACTGCTGGCAGGCCCCACGCAATCCCAAATTGATGCCGCACAGGCCAACATCACTCAGGCGGAAAACCAGGTAGAACGTGCGGAAGTTACGTACAATCGCACGATCCTGCAAGCGCCAATTGAAGGTGTCGTTTCGGCGCTCAATGTGGAAGTCGGGGCGTTGATTGCACCGGGGGTTGCTGTCCTGGAACTGACCGATATTTCGCCGCTGGCTCTGACGGTACAGGTCGATGAAATTGATATTGGATTGGTTGAGATGGGTTTACCTGTTCGAGTGGAACTCGATGGCCTGCCGGATGTGCAGTTCCCTGCGACGGTTTCCAGCATTGCTCCTCTGGGTACACCATCAGGGGGCATTGTCAGTTATGACGTGGGGATTGCGCTTGACACGGATGACCCGCGCATACGGGTGGGCATGACTGCGGAAGCTACCATTGTCATTGAAGAGCAGCCGGATGTGTTAGTGATACCGAACCTCTATATCCGGCGGGATCGCGCCACAGACCGGACGTTTGTCAATGTCTTGCGCGACGATGATACACTCGCAGAAATTGAAATCACGCTGGGAATGCAAGGGCGTGATACCAGCGAAGTCACCAGCGGCTTGCAAGAAGGGGATCTTGTTGCGATTGACCTCGGCGGCGGTGGCGTGAATGTTTTTGAGGGACCACAATGATCCTGACGATGAGCATCATAATTACCGTTCTTGCAGCGATTCAGTGGATTATCATTCGCCGCATTCCGTTCCGCATTGTGCGCATTTTGGTACAGGTTCCGCTGCTGATCATCACATTCTTCGGTGCATATTTCTATGCCTTCGTGGTGGATCAGAATCGGCAGGCAGAAGAACGGGCTGCCATCGAAGAAAGCATTATCGACATCTATGAAGTCCAGCGGGGTGATGTGGTTGTCACTGTGGATGGGACAGGGGCGATTCTCCCGGCACGTCAGGTTGCGCTGATCTTCTCCGCGAGTGGCCTACCAGTGACGGATGTCTTCATTTCGCAGGGGGATATGATCGATGAAGGGCAGGTGCTGGCTAGCCTGGATACAACCGATGCGCAGCAGGTGGTGGAAGATGCGCAAATTGTGCTGGATTTGCAGCAGAGTACGCTGGATGTACTCACCAGCCCACCCAGGCCAGAGGATATAGCTGCCGCTGAAGCGTCACTGGAGGCAGCGGAGGCACAATTCAATGCTGCGGCTGCAACGGGTACGACGGCCCAGCAGCGAGAAATTGCCCGCTTGCAAACAGAAATTGCCCGCAATCAACTCTGGCAGGCGCAGCTTTCCCGCGATGGTCTATCTCCTCCGGCTCCCATTTCAATTCCTCCCGAAGTCGGCGAAGTTGTGGGCGACCCCACAGATGATGTCATTGATGCGACGGTATCGGGTTTAAATGCACAGAATCAGGCACAGTATCAGGCGCAGCTTTCGCAGGCAGAAGTAGCGGTGGATCAAGCGGAATATGGCGTGGATATTGCCGATGCCAATTTTTCCTCTACAGCGGGACGCGGTGCGGACTTTGGTTCGGTTGCTTCGGCGAATGCCGCAATCGTGCAAGCGCAGATTGCCTATGACCGCCTCATCAATGGGGCGACCGAAATGCAGCTACAGCAGGCCGCGCTGAATTTGCGCAATGCGGAATTGAGTTACGAGCAAGCGCTCTACAACCTGGAACAATTACAACTTGTCGCGCCATTTTCCGGCGTTGTAGCGCAGCTTAATCTGACCCCTGGTGAACTGCCGCCCAATAACGCTGCTGTACTCTTGATTGATGAGAGCAGCTACTATGTGGATCTACCTGTGGATGAAACCGATATTGTGCAGGTGCAGATCGGGCAGGTTGTTACGTTTGAAGTCGATGCATTGCCCGGTGAAGTCGTGCAAGGTGTGGTGACTTCTGTTGCGTATACACCGATTGAGTCACAGGATGCCGGGTTTGTTGCATATAACGTGCGTGTTGAAGTTGATCCGGGAGATGCAGCGCTGCGCCCCGGTATGACCGTCACGGGCAGCATTACAGTGCTTGACCAACAGGACACGCTGGTGATCCCGAATACATTCATCCGGCTGGATCGCCAGACGGGAGATGCCTTTGTCACGATGCGTGATGAAGATGGCACATTTTACGAACAGTTGATCTTGCTCGGCGCACGCAGCGAAGAAGTCAGCGAAGTGTTGGCAGGGCTGACCATCGGTGATGCACTCTATTCGCTGCCACCAGAACTTGCCCCAGGAGCGACTTCATGAGCAGACCCCGCCAGCAGCGCGGCAGAAATCGCCGGCAACCATCAGCGGTGATCGACATCCGCAACATCACCAAGACATACCAGATGGGGCAGCTTGAGCTGCGCGTCCTCAAAGGAATCACGCTTACTGTGCGCCAGGGCGAGTTTATCTCCATCATGGGGCCATCAGGTTCGGGCAAATCCACCCTGATGAACATCCTCGGTGCGCTGGATCAACCGTCTTCGGGCGAATATTATCTGGATGGTGAAGATGTCAGCCGCCTGAGTGAAGAGCAATTGGCGCGGGTGCGCAACAAAAAAATCGGCTTTGTCTTCCAGAACTTCAATTTGCTCAAGCGCACATCAGCACTGCGTCAAGTAGAACTGCCTATGGTCTATGCCCAGGGTGGCAACCGGACACAGAAGGCCAAAGCTGCCCTTGAATCCGTTGGGTTGGGGCAACGCATTGATCATCTGCCGAGTGAGCTTTCTGGGGGTCAGCAGCAGCGTGTGGCGATTGCACGTGCGCTGGTCAATGAACCTGCTGTCATTCTGGCAGATGAACCAACCGGGAACCTCGACTCGCGTAGTGGTACTGAGGTGATGCAGATCTTCCAGCGTTTGAACCGTGAGAAGCGCATTACGACGGTATTTGTCACCCATGATCCCTGGATTGCGCGGCATACCCAGCGTGTGATTATGCTGCGCGATGGCAATGTTGTGGCGGATGAACGTGTGAAAGAACCACTTGTCGCGGGTGAAGTCGAACGCCCGTCGGAGGCTGAAGAATTGCAGGGCATATTCGAGAAAGCGTACTTCGGCGGCGACGCATCGGAGTACAACTAAGCTGCTATGAATCTCATTGAGACCTTTCGCATCGCTATTGATAGTTTGCTCATCAATCGTTTGCGTTCATTGCTCACGACTCTGGGAATCATCATTGGTGTTGGCGCGGTCATTGGGTTGGTGAGCCTGGGGCGTGGCGTAGAAGATTACATTTCCTTCCTGCTCTCTGACCTGGGTGCAACGATTCTGGATATTTCTTCGACCACCCCAGAAAGCGCAACGCGAACCCGTGTCGAACCGCTGACCACACTGGAAGTGGATGCGCTGGAGAATCCCGCAATTGCGCCAAGCATCCGGCGGGTAGCGATGTCATATCGCCTACCAGGTACAGTGGTCGCCGGTTCGGAGCGCACCCAGCTAACCATCACCGGTACCACGGCAAATTATGCAGAGATTGCTGGATGGGGGTTGCAATACGGCAACTTCATCAGCGAAGCCGATGTTGATTCTACAGGGCGTGTCGCGGTTATTGGGCTGGATGTCGTAGAGACACTCTTTGCAGATCGTGCCTTCAATGCAGTGGGGCAGAACATCCGTATTAATGATCGCGTTTTCACTGTCATTGGTGTGATGGAACAGCGCGGCGGAACCTTTGCCAGCCAGGACGCGGTGGTTTTTGTTCCCATCAGCACAGCACAGACTCGCCTGGATAGCGCACGAACGCCGGATGGTGGCTACCGTGTGAGTACCATCAGTGTGGATGTTCTCAACGAAGAATTGATCGACACAGCACGAGAAGAAATCTATGCCTACCTTGATGAAGCCCACGCGGTCACCCTGCCAGATGAGCGTGATTATCAGATTGAAAGTGATGCCGGGTTGGTGCAAACGATCAGCGGGATCACAGGTACGCTAACGATTTTTCTCACGCTGATTGCAGGGATTTCCCTGCTGGTGGGTGGCATTGGCATCATGAATATTATGCTGGTTTCCGTCACTGAACGCACCCGCGAGATTGGATTGCGCAAGTCAGTCGGCGCACGCAGCCAGGATATTCTACTGCAATTCCTGGTGGAAAGCGTCGTTCTGTCGCTCATTGGCGGGATCATCGGCATTGGTGTCGGTGCGATTGCCGCACAGATTGGTACCGTTCTGGTCGAGGAATTGACGCTGACGTTGCAAGCGGATGCGATTCTGCTGGCGACAGGTGTTAGCTCCTTTGTTGGGGTATTCTTCGGCTATTATCCCGCGCAGCGTGCCGCCAATATGAAACCCATTGATGCACTGCGATTCGAGTGATGCATGTTCGAGAATATTCGTATTGCCCTCAGTAATCTGAACAGCAATCGCATTCGTACTGTCCTGACGATGCTCGGCGTGACCATCGGTGTTGCGGCTGTAATTGTACTGGTTTCGGTAGGTCAGTCGTTTGAGTCCTTTGTGATCGGTGAATTTGAAGGGTTGGGGGTGAACCTCGTCTTTGTGATCCCGAACCCTGACTCGCGCCCTATTGAACCGCTGACTTTCAACGATGTAAATGCAGTGTCGGATCGGGCGCGTGTGCCGGATGCTGCTGTCGTGATGCCGCAAAATTCGTTCAATCGAACAGTGCGCTTTGGTACCGAAGAAGTCCGCACCTCTGTGAGCGCTGTGACCCCGCAATACATGCAGCTATTCAGCCGTCGCATCAGTGCGGGGCGTTTCTTCGATGAGAGCGATATGGACTCTAATGCTCGTGTAGCTGTGCTGGAACCAGGCACTGCGGAAGAGCTTTTTGCTGGTGTCTATCCCATCGGGCAGAGCATTCGCATCGGGGATGTGCAATTTGTGGTGATTGGTGTGCTGGCAGAACTGGAAGCCTTTTTTGGTTTTTCAGAAGAAGATGGCGTGATTATTCCCATTACTACTGCCCAGACCCGCTTGAATAACCAGCGTGTCCTCAGTGGGGAACAAACTGTGAATGTGATTATCGTGCAGGGGAGCCGCCCGGAAACCTCGGCGCAATTGGTGCAGCAGCTACAAAACTCCCTGCGCGAATCACGGGATATTAGTTTTCGTGATGAAGACAACTTCCTGGTGTTCAGTCAGAATGAGATACTGGACATATTGGATGACATCACCGGGTTACTTACGGTGTTTCTGGCGATCCTCGCCAGCATCTCACTATTAGTGGGTGGCATTGGCATTATGAACATTATGCTGGTGACAGTCACAGAGCGAACGCGGGAAATTGGGTTGCGCAAAGCTGTTGGTGCGCAGAATTTCGATATTCTGTTACAATTTTTGACAGAAGCTGTGATTCTTTCTGGCTTCGGTGGTGCAGTTGGTGTGGGTATTGCTGCATTTGTTGCCTTTTTGGTCACTGCCGTCGTTCCGAATTTAAGCGTCGTCATCCAGTTCAGTAGCATCTTGTTGGCGAGTTTTGTCTCGGTAGGCGTAGGTGTGCTATCCGGGATTTACCCTGCCAGCCGTGCAGCGGGTTTGAAGCCAATTGATGCGCTGCGTTACGAGTGAGTATTCGTTTGGCATAGGGAGAACGAGATGTCTCAACACCATCCAGATGTGATTCCTGTTCCGCGCTCTCGCGTATTTGTACTGAAAGACGGCGCATTCGTTGTACAGTGGGAACTCAACCGAGTTCAACGCATGACCGATGGGCGTTATATTTCGTATACGAGAGAGCAGTTTGGCAGCGCCATCAGCGATTATGAGCTAAAACAACTACGCAATACCAAACTGATCGCGGATTATGACGACGACCATGTGTATATTTCGCCTCTTTCCAACACACAAGCATACAGTGGACGTAGTTTTTACCTGAATACTACTCTGGATAAGTCCCGCTTTGAAGAGGTGCAATCGGCTGTACGAGAAGCAGGGTTGCATGTGCAATTCTCGGTTCGCATCCAGGAGATTTTTGTCATCATCCGGGGGCATGTAGGGTTACCTTTTCAGACATTTGATGAAGCAGAGCGATCCCGCGAATTGCTTGCATCACAGTTGCCTGATCTACTGGGTAATCTTGTTGTAGCATTTATTGAATCCGGCGCGTCTTCGTGATGATTGCTTTTATCTGCCGGAGTAATGTTAGTGATTATGAAGTAGGTTCAGTATGGCGGATGAAAAACCGAATATGGATGTAATTGGTAGCAACAAAGATCTGACGAATGTCCACGACTCCATGTTGGATGGACTGGGGCAATTGGCAGACTATTTTGGATTCAGCAAGGTGATGGGCCAACTATACGGTACATTACTGCTGAACCCGGGGCCGATGTCCCTGGATGACATGATGGAGCGCCTGAGCATTTCCAAAGCGAGTGTGAGCATGAATATGCGCACGTTGGAGCATATGGGTATGGTGCGGCAGGTGTGGGTGCGTGGTGGTAGCGGACGACGAAAATACTATGAAGCTGAGTCGGATTTCTGGGAAATCATCAGCACACTGCTCAGTGGGCGTGAGATGCGCGATGTTGACCGTGCCATCACCGTGATGGAAGAGAACCGAGAACGCTTACTAGAAGCCATGCCAGAGATGACAGCGGAAGAGACCGCCGTGGCGAATCTGTATCTGGAACGCATGCAACAAATGCAGAGTCTGTTCCGCTTCGCGCAGATGGTCATCACGACGATTCTCAATCAAGTGAAAGATGCGGACATCAGCGAGATCAACCACATCGAAATTGATTGATTGTCCCTTGCTGCGTTCTAGTGACATCCATATAATGGCGGAATGAGAATATCCGGGGGAGTGGCGGAATTGGCAGACGCGCATGACTTAGGATCATGTCTCTTATGAGGTGAGGGTTCAAGTCCCTCCTTCCCCAACTTGCCACAAGGCGCACCTTCTGCGCCTTGTGTGTCTGTCAGGGTAAAACGAGCATTTTTGATACAACTCTTACGCCACATTCCCGCGTCGATTGTTATAATCCAGAAGCATTGTGTAAGGACAATCAATTGAACATACAAGTTGAGCGGCTAGAAAACCACAAAGCACAGCTCACGGTAGTTGTTGATAGTGAGCGTTGGGATGCCGCATTGAAGAAAACAGCCAAAGAGCTGTCCAATCGGTATCGTATTCCTGGTTTCCGCAAAGGCAAAGCACCCTACAATATCGTGAAGCGCTACCTTGGTGAAGCTGCTATCGTCGAAGATACCATCGAAAAACTGGGTGCTGAGATTTACCCGGAAGCACTGGATCAGTCACAAGTACAGCCATATGCAGCAGGTAGCTTTGATGATTTCAAGCTCGACCCTGAACCCACTTACATCTTCTCCGTACCATTGCAACCTGAAGCAGAATTGGGCGATTATCGCTCTGTTCGCAAAGACTGGGAAGAACCTGTCGTCAGCGATGAAGATGTGGACGAGACTCTCCAGCAACTGCGGGAGCAGAAGGCAGAGGTTGAAGAAAGTGATGAACCCGCGCAACTGACGGATCGCCTGACGGTAGATGTTCACAGCTACTTTGCGGATGGGGAAGAACCCGTTGACGAAGAGGAAGCCGAAACGGACGACAGCGAAGCGGATGCTGAAGAAGATACAGACGATGCCGAAGAGGAATTTGTCCCGAAGAAGGGCGATAGCTTCTTCCATCGCCACGATTTTGAAATTGCGCTGACGCACGACACAGAACCGCTTCTACCCGGCTTCACCGATGCCATGTTGGGTGCAGTCGTAGATGAAGAGCGCGAATTCGAACTGACCGTTCCTGACGATGACCCGGAGTACGAAACCATTGCGGGGCGCAAGGTTCATTTCCATGTCACTGTCAAGAAGCTTCAAAAAGTGACACTGCCTGACCTGGACGATGCTTTCGCCGCGAGTTTGACGGAGAATGACGGCGAACCGCTGAACCTTGTACAACTGCGTGAGCGCATTCATGAAAACATGCAGCGCGAGGCCAAGAACCAGGCGCAAGATGCATATGCCAACGAATTGCTTGATGAAATGGTAGAAGGTGCAACCGTCTCCTATCCTGAAGCGATGGTGGATGAGCGCATTCATCAAATGATTGATGAATTTGGCGCGAATCTGCAACAGCAGGGTATCGACCTGGAGATGTACCAGAACATCACAGGTACAACGCACGAAGATTTTCACGAACAATATCATGACTCTGCGGTACAATCAGTAAAACGCTCAATTGTGCTGGGTGAAGTGATGCTGCATGAGAAGATTCGTGTGTCCGAGGCTGAAATCGATTTTGAGATTGATGCGCTGTTACAGCAATTTGGCCCTTCAGCAGAATCTTTGCGCGAATACATCAGCCAGCCAAGCCAGCGTGCTGACATTGCGAACCGTCTGCTATACCACGCAGTCATGGAACGCATTGCCTTGATCGGACGTGGGGAAGCCCCGACGATGGAAGAAATTGAGGCGGAGATCGAGGCAGCGGCAAAAGCTGCGGATCAACCTGCTGTGGAAGAAGACCCAGCGGGAGAAGCCGGTGATGCAGCGCAAGTGAGTGCTGGCGCTGAACCTGCCGCAACAACTGAAACACAAGAAGATGCTGCGGCTGAGGCAGAAACCGATCCAGCAGCGGATGAACCGGATAAATCCGAATAAACCCAGTCGTCTTACCAGAAAGGAGACAGGCGCACGTACATCGTGTCCGCCGAAGAATATGAGCTTCATGGTTCCCAATAACGTAATCCCGATGGTAATTGAGCAAGGCAGTCGTGGCGAACGAGCCTATGATATTTATTCCTTGCTGCTGAAAGAACGTATTGTCTTTGTGGGTACTGGCATCAATGATCAGGTTGCAAACTTGGTGGTAGCACAACTCCTTTTCCTGGATCGAGAAGACCCGGATCGTCGTGTACAGATGTATATCAATTCTCCTGGTGGGCAAGTCTATGCTGGTATGGCGATGTATGATGCCATGCAGCAAATTCAAGCTCCTGTGAGTACGGTGGCGGTAGGGCTGGCTGCCAGCTTTGGCACAGTACTCCTGGCAGGCGGTGAAGCGGGTATGCGTATGGCGCTGCCCAATGCCACCATTCATATGCATCAACCCCTCGGCGGTGCGCAGGGGCAGGCTTCTGATATTGTCATTCAGGCCAATGAGATCGTCCGCCTGAAAGAACGCCTGAACAACATCTTCGTGAAACATACCGGGCAGGATTATGCAACAATCGAGAAGGATACCGACCGCGACATCTACCTGAGTGCTGAAGCGGCTGTTGCATATGGTCTGGTAGATTCCGTACTGCAAGTTGAGAAAGAGGAAAACTAATTGTGTCTTATCCACCAGGTGGTCATCGCTGTTCCTTTTGTGGGCGCAGCCATGATGAGGTAGACCGTCTCATCGCTGGCCCGGACAACGTTTTCATCTGCAATTACTGCGTTGAGCTTTGCTATAACCTGCTTGCAGATGAAGACTTCATCGACCGTTCCGCGCCCGAATTCGAGTTTGACAGGCTGCTGGCTCCGCGTGAGATTATGCGGCATTTGGATGAATACGTCGTGGGGCAGAATTATGCGAAGCGTGTGCTGAGTGTAGCTGTTTACAACCACTACAAGCGTATTCAGGCGGATCGTGCGACCTCAGAAGTCGAACTTGAAAAGAGCAACATCGTCATGATTGGCCCCACCGGGAGTGGTAAGACTCTCCTGGCGCAGACGCTGGCTCGCATCCTGGATGTGCCGTTCTGCATTGCAGATGCTACCGCACTGACGGAAGCAGGATACGTTGGCGAAGATGTTGAGAATATCTTGCTGCGTTTGATCCAAGCCGCCGATGGCGACATTGCCAAGGCGGAAAAGGGCATCATCTACATTGATGAGATTGACAAAATCGCCCGCAAATCAAACGACAATCCCTCCATCACCCGCGATGTTTCCGGGGAAGGCGTACAGCAGGCGCTGTTGAAGATTATCGAAGGTACGACAGCCAATGTACCCCCGCAGGGTGGTCGCAAGCATCCTCATCAGGAATTTTTGCAGATCGATACGTCAAGTATCCTGTTCATATGTGGCGGCACGTTTGATGGTATTGACAACGTCATCGCTCGCCGTGTCGGTGCGAAAGGGACACTCGGCTTCCAGTCTGATAGGCGCACCACGCGGGATCAATCTGAGTTGCTGCGCCATGTGAACCCGGAAGATCTGATTTCACACGGCATGATCCCGGAATTGGTTGGGCGCTTACCCGTGGTGGTTTCTGTATCTCCGCTGGATCGGGATGCCTTGATGCGCATTCTGGTTGAACCGCGCAATTCGCTGACTCGCCAATATCAGCATTTGCTGTCACTGGATGATGTCACGCTGGAATTCGACGAAAGCGCTCTGGGTGCTGCGGCAGATATGGCTATGGCTCGTGGTACGGGTGCGCGTGGGCTGCGTTCCATCATCGAGAAGTGCCTGCTGGATGTGATGTACGAAGTACCAGGGCGGGAACAGATCACTCGTGTTGTAATCGACGCGGATGTGATTAACGAAGAAGGCCATCCCCGAATCTTCGCGGCGGATGGACACGAATTGTCGTGGGATAGTGATGGGAATATCGTTGATCCTGCGCAGCCCGCGGCATAATCCAGGTCATCTGGCTACGCAATTCTACGCCTCGGTACACTACGCTGCCGGGGCGTTTTTCATTTTAGCAAACCATCCTGGCAAAGTGCATCGTTCTAGCGAGCGGCACCGTTCGGCATGACGACTTCGGTGAACGCTGCGACCTGCCTGCGAAATTCCTGTGCTTCAACCAGAGAAGCACCATGATCGGTCGTACCCCAATTGCATGGGATGACCCAACGTGGACGCAGCGTATCGACAAGCGCGATAGCATCATCGAGTTGATAGTCACCGCGCTGGTCAATGGGCACAATCGCAATATCCGGGTGCATATACTGCATCTGCGGCATAATCCCTGTATGCCCGGTGTAGTAGATGTCGTAGTAATTCAGCGAGACGATATAGCCAAAGGAGCCTGCACGAGGTTCATTGCTTTTGGTGTGTATGATGGGTACAGCTTTGATGCTGGCGCGATCAATAGAAACGCTCTGCCATGCTCGTAAGATGGTTACATCTTCGACTTGTGCAGCAACCTGTTCGCTGCCGATGACTCGGGTTGCGGGGCCACGTAGCTTTTCAATATCTGCGCTCGAACAAAGGTCGTAGGAAACACTCGTGACGACGATTGCATCTGCGTGGAAGGCACTGCGCACAATGCGCCAGGGATTCATATATAAAATGGGAGAGCCTTCAATCAAGATACTGCCATGCCCTAACCAACGGATTTGTTCGATCACAGCGAATCTTCCTTGAGTTGTGTAATCTTGCGCATCTTCATATAATAGCGCTATGCAGGGGGTGTGCGTAGGTTGCTTTGAAGATACGCGCCTTTGCACATAGAAATACCTGACAAAGCTCACCAATCAGCAACCGCTGAACAACCAAACCACTCACCTAGACGCAAAGCGGGAAATGCAAAATGGCAGATAATCCAAAATCACTCCGTAATCTGAACCAGTCGCAGCACACGCCTGCGTATCAGTCAGCGTCAGATGATGCACCGCAAATGCCCGTTGGACGGAGACCAAAGACAGGCATCCTCGGTGGCTGGAATCCGCCTCCAATCTCATCCGTTGATGACCTGGGCATATCCAGAATGCGCCTTGCGGATCTCGTCCTGAAATTGTTGCATTTTCGTGGTGACCTGATTGGGCATGACATTGCGGAAGAACTCCATCTTCCCTTCACCGGTGTGACCGATCAAATTCTTGAATTCCTCAAGCGCGAGAAGCTGGTGGAAATCAAGGGGTCGGCAGGCGGTTTTGGCGAGTCTTCGTATCGCTACGAGATCACCACGGAGGGGGTACAGCGTGCAGTGGATGCGCTGGAGCGTAGTAACTACGTCGGTCCTACACCGGTACCGCTGGAATCTTACATCGAGGCCATGAATTATCAGAAGCGCCCCAACCGTTCGGTTACCGAAGCGGATATGCTGCGCGTGATGCAGAACTTAATTGTCAACAAAGAGATGCTGGATAAGCTTGGCCCCGCTGCCAATTCTGGTACGTCGATCTTTCTCTATGGCCCGCCGGGGAATGGTAAGACCACAATGGCGGAAGCCATCGGGCGCGTGATCCTCGGTGCAGATATGTGGATTCCCTTTGCCATTGATGTGGATGGTGAAATCATCCAGGTCTTTGACTTCGTGAACCACGAATTGTCTGAAGACCAGAGCAAAGTTCGCTATGGCACAGGGGAAGTTGCGGACCCGCGCTGGATTCGTATCAAGCGCCCTATCATTGTTGTTGGTGGTGAATTGACGTTGGAAAGCCTTGATCTGGTTTATAACCGGACGAGCAAGTTCTATGAAGCACCTTATCAGGTGAAGGCCAATGGCGGCATGTTCCTGATTGACGACTTTGGTCGCCAGCAGGTGAGTCCGCATGCGCTGTTGAACCGATGGATTGTGCCGCTGGAAAAGAAGTATGACTTCCTCACGTTGCAAAATGGGCGCAAAATCCAAATGCCCTTTAACGTGATGATTGTTTTCAGTACCAACCTCGATCCGGCAGATCTGGTAGATGATGCTTTCCTGCGCCGTATCAAATACAAGATTGAAGTTGGCAACCCCACATGGGATCAGTTCCACGACTTATTCCATCTCATGTGCCACAATATGAACGTTCCCTTCGACGAACGGGGCTATAAGTATCTGGTTCAGAAATGGTACGTCAAATTCAGCCGTGATCCACGTTTTGTGCATCCGCGCGATATTCTTTCGCAAATTAGGGATATTGCGAATTACCTGGGTGTTGCGCCGACGATGGGGCATCCTGAACTGATTGACCGTGCGGCAGCTTCCTACTTCGTGGAACTGTAGCACGCTGGTCTCCATACTGGCTTATGGCTCAAAGGGATGTATTGTGACTGTGTCCGGTACGCAAGGGAAAGATGTTGCGCTTGTCGTTCGGCATGAAGATGAGCGGGAAGCGGTTGCAGCACTGCTGGAAGACCTGGGCATGAACGTGCATCATGCCCAGTCCGGGCAGAGCGCTATCTTTTTCCTTGAAGATCACAAAGCAGATTTTCTTGTCATGGATGCGAAGTTGGAAGATATGCACGCCTGGCAGATGCTTGGCATCCTCAAGGAAAGTGTCGATGTGTTCTCGCTGCCCACGGTCATCATTGCAGATGAGCAGATGGGCATGCCGTTGACGAATGTGACGGTTGTTGTGCGTCCTGTCTCGGTTGCAAAATTGCGTCAGGTGATCTTTGGCATTTTTGCAAACTGAATGCGATGATTTCCCATCACACAAAGTGATGAGAGATGGTATGCTCTCCGTTAGAAACACCTTACCCTGGAAGCAGCCCAATCCATGATTTTTGTGACAGGTGGTACAGGATTCCTCGGTCGCCATCTTATTCCCGTGTTGTGCCGTGCTGGTTACGCTGTGCGAGTTTTGACTCGTGATCCTGAGCGGCATCCCTGGCTGAAAACTTATCCACGTCTAGAGGTGATTCGCGGGGATTTGCGCACCGGGGAAGGGCTGGATGCGGTCAACGGTTGTGATCTGGTGATTCACGCTGCGGGTTTATTCAGCATGTGGGAACAGGCCGGAGACTTTGAGGCCGCCAATGTGCAGGGAACCGATAATCTCCTCCGAGCAGCCGCTACAGCAAACGTCAAACGAGTGGTCTATGTATCCACAGTGGCGGTTATCGGCAATCCCCAGTCCGGCACCATCATTGATGAGCAGTACCCACCACGCCCCGCAGATGCCTACCAAGCGAGCAAATTGCTGGCAGAGCAGCACGTACATCACTTCTGTGCAGCAAACGACATAGAAAGCCTGATTTTGCGTCCGGGTGCGTTTTATGGACCTCTGGGGCAATATGCCTTTAATCGCTTGTTTTTCACAGACCCGATGCGCGGAATCTTGATGCAAATGGATGGTGGTAAGTATATTAATTTCCCTGTGTACATAGCCGATGTAGCAGAGAGCATCTTGCTTGCGTTGACGAAAGGGCGCACGGGGGAGATTTACAACATCTGCGGTGAATGCCTCTCTCACCGCGAATTATTTGATATTGTTTGCGAGGAAGCAAATTTGCACTGGCCCCGCTTGAATCTACCTGCATTCATTGGAATCAACTTCTCGCGCTTCCTGAACTGGATTGCTTCGTTCACGGGGCAAGAACCCTTCTGGCCTCTGGGGTTGCGCTCATATGTCTTCTATGATTGGGTTGTGAGCAGCGAGAAGGCAGAGCGTGAACTTGGGTTCGTTGCTACAGATTTCCGCACTGGGGCGCGTCGCACGATTGCCTGGTATCAAGCAGGGAAGCCACAGCACTTCCCGGAGTTGGATTGCTACGAATGAGCCTCTGGTCACCCTATGCCTCTGCTTCACACTAGGAAGCGATAGCAAGCAACAGTATGATACACTCCTCGCAACGTCCGCTAGGTAGCAAGAGTTCCCTGAATGTTAGTTGATGAAGCAAAAATCTATGTTCGCAGTGGTGACGGCGGAG
This sequence comes from uncultured Anaerolineaceae bacterium, assembly GCA_964455365.1. Lineage (GTDB taxonomy): Bacteria > Chloroflexota > Anaerolineae > Aggregatilineales > Phototrophicaceae > JAUZRW01. The sequence goes on from CAYVVZ010000001.1 coordinate 254,646, forward strand.
ATGGGGTTGTCTCCTTCCGCCGAGAGAAATATATTCCACGCGGCGGCCCCAACGGTGGTGATGGTGGGCGCGGTGGTGATGTTGTGCTGCGCGTGAATAGCAACCGCAACACGCTGTTTTTCTTCAAGCAGCATGTGCATTTCAAGGCGAAGCATGGTGGACGTGGCGGTTCCAGCAACAAGACTGGAGCCGATGCCGAAACCCTGATCGTAGAAGTACCAGCCGGGACGGTCATTCGTGATGCTGAAACCGGGGCGCTGATTGCCGATCTAGTCGATGAAGGGCAAGAAGTGACGGTGGTTCATGGAGGGCGTGGTGGCAAAGGTAATGCCCGCTTTGTGAGTGCTAGCAATCGTGCGCCCCGCGTGGCAGAAAAAGGTGCTCCTGGTGCAGAACGCTGGATTAAGCTGGAATTGAAACTGATTGCAGATGTTGGTTTGGTTGGTGTGCCCAATGCCGGGAAGTCCACACTGCTTTCGGTAGTTAGCAATGCCAAGCCCAAGATTGCGGATTACCCCTTCACGACACTGGAGCCGAATCTAGGGGTTGTCACGTTGGATCATCATGATCTGGTATTTGCTGATATTCCTGGTTTGATCGAAGGGGCGCATATGGGGGTTGGCCTGGGGCATGCCTTCCTGCGTCATGTGCAGCGCTGTCGTGTCATCATCCATGTGCTGGATGGTGCGGGGGCAGATCCGGTTGCGGATTTCAATCAGATCAATAGTGAGCTTGCGCTCTACGATGAGAAGCTGGCGAAGAAGCCGCAGATCGTTGTTTTCAATAAGATGGATTTGCCGGACGCGCAGGAGTATTTTTCGCTTGTTGAGGAAGCATTGGCGAAGCGCGGTGTGGATGTGATGCCGATTTCTGCGGCAACGCACATGAACACCGATAAGGTGATCCAGCAGGCGTTCTACGAAATTGCGAATTTGCCGGAGGAAGCCCCTGAACCGCTGCTGGAAGAAGTTCCAGTATACGAACTGGAAGATACAGCGCCTATCTTTGAATTGAGCCGTGATCCTGACGGCGCGTATCGTGTCACTGGGGAGCGCATCGAACGTGCTGCTGCGATGACTTATTGGGATTATGAAGAAGCCGTGCTGCGCTTCCAGAAAATCCTCGAAGTCCTTGGTATCACGCAGGCACTCAAAGATGCGGGCGTAGAGCCAGGAGATACTGTTCATATTGGGAATTACGAATTGGAATGGTCAGATTGAGCGAGCGTATTGGTATTCTCGGCGGGACGTTTGATCCGCCGCATATGGGACATTTGATTCTGGCGCAGTACACGATGGAAGCGCTGGAACTGGATCAGGTTTTCTTTGTACCAGTTGGGGCGCATCCTTTCAAGCAGGATAGCACCCGCACGAGGGTTGAGCATCGCCTGAATATGGTGCAGAGAGCCATTGCTGGTAATCCCGATTTTCGTCTTTCCCTGGTTGATATTGAGCGCGAAGGCCCTCACTATTCAGCGGATACGGTGCGTTTGATTGGTGAACAACATCCACAGGCGGAAGTGTACTTCTTAATGGGTGGGGATAACTTGCGCGATTTCCCGACGTGGACGCATGCAGATCGCCTCATTGAGTTTGCCAGGCTCGCTGTAATGCGCCGCTCAGACGAAGACATTTCCGGCGATATGCACGACGAGACTATGCCGAAGCTCTCGCAGCGTGTGGAAATCGTCGATACACCGCTGCTGAGTATCTGGGTGTCCAGCACGCACATTGTCGAACGGTTACAACAAGGAAAATCGGTACGTTATCTTGTGCCGGATTCTGTTTTGGAGTACATCATGACGCAGCGGCTGTACACAGGAGATGCATCATGAAACGCTTTCTTTTCGGCATCATTGGCTTGCTGGTGGTTTTCAGTGCCTCGGTTGTTCTTTCGCAAGATGAGCCAATCCCAACACTTGTACCGCCGACTTTAGTTCCTACACCACAGGTCGCAGGCGATGATGGCTTGCCCTCACAATCCGCCGTGACGCGCATCCGCGAACGTAGTGTGCTGCGAGTGGGTATTCTGTACAACGAACCGCCTTATGGTGAATTCACCATTCGCGGGGAAGTTGCGGGCTATGATGCGGATATTGCGCGGGCGTTGGCAGATGCCTGGGGTGTTGAAATTGAATTTGTGCAGGTGACCCGGCAGAATCGCATCGAAATGCTGCGTGCTGGCGAAGTCGATTTGCTGATTGCTGCAATGATCCATGAACGTGGTCTTGATCCATTTGTGGAATTCAGCCAGACATATCGCGTAGGGCAGCAGTCTGTGATGGTGAATGCGGAAGATGAAAGCCCTCTGCTGATCAATCTGGCAAATAAACGAATTGGCTATGTGGCGGCGACTCCTGCCGAAACTGCAGTTCAGGCGTGGCAGCAGCGCAGCGGAATACCCGTACAGTTACAATCTTTTCTCACGTTGGACGAAGCTTATGCTGCTCTGTTTGCAAACGAGGTTGATGCAGTTGTTGCTCGTGAGGAACGCCTGCTGCGTGTTGCAGCTTCCGCACCAGATGCCATCCGCATTCTAGAAGAACCTGTGGCGCGTGAACCCTATGCTATTGGCATTCTACGCCAGGATGTACCGCTGCGAAATCTGGTGAATCACACGTTGCAATACTTGCTGGCAGATAACGGCATTGATCCCACAAAGAGTACGCTCGGTGAACTTCACGCTTCATACTTCCCCGGTGACGATTTTTCCTATGACGCACTGCCCGTTTATAGCAATGTGGGCGAAGAAGCACCATCGCTGGCAATGTATGATGAAACCATCCGCTTCCCTCAGGGATATGTTGCTCCGCGTATCTTATCCGAGCGAACGCTGCGCGTAGCGGGATTGCAGGCCATTGATTCGCTGCCGCCTGCACAGCAGCCCATTGCGCAGATCAATCGGGCTGTAATTGACCAGTTGGCAGAGCGTTGGGGTGTGACGATCCAAATCGTCGAAGGTGACCCGATTCAGCTTGTGGAGAGTGGGCAGGTAGATATTGCCGTCGGTATTGAGCCGGATTGGACGTTTGCCTCGCAGGTGGATTTCAGCCAGCCTTATTTGATGCACGGGGAACGGTTGTTGATCCCCAGTAACCGGGATGTTGAACGTTTCCCCGATTTGCGGGGGCAGATTGTCGCGACCCTCAGCAGTGATGCCGGTGTACAGGATCGTGCGCAGACCTGGGCAGATAGCGTGAATGTCCGTGTTCGCTTCTTCGAGACGACACAGGAAGGGGCTGCGCGTTCTATTCTGCAAGATTTGAATGCCAATGTTCTCTATGGTGATACGCTGGATTTGCTGCCGATTTACCGCGAGAACAGGGATGCCTTCAAGTTTGGCCCCACCTGGTACAGCCGCGAATATTTTGTGCTGGCACTGCCGCGCAACGACATTGACTTCCGACGGTTGGTGAATTATACCCTGCAAGAGATGGAACGTGATGGCACTTTGGATTCTGTTCTTATCCCGCTGACCCCGCCAGATGAAAACCTGTTGAGGCTGGATATCTGGCCTGGATCAGCGGATTACCTGGGGCTAAACCTGAGTCGCTGATTTGCGTTTTTGTCTGCGTCCCTGGATTGCCATCAGCACTCCTGTCAGAATGATGGCGCAACCGATCAGCTCAAGAATTGTGGGGACTTCGTCGAATAGAAAGTACCCTACGATTCCGGCGGTTACCGTAACAACCTGACCCGCTAGCGTGACGATGGCAGCGGGTAAGTAGCCCACACAGAAGTTGAAGCTAGCATGTCCTACAAGTTGCGCGGCAATCGTTAGCATGATGAGCCAGAAGTATGCTTCTGGGGGATGTCCGGTGATGGGTGTTCCGGTAGCAAAAACGTACATCAGCGCGAAGAATCCGCCAGCACCGAAGACAATCCAGACATAGGGCCACAATGAAACTTTCATGCGCACACTGCGCCCAATTGTCAGATAGGCGGCTCCCGCCATTGCACCAAGCAGGGCGAGGCTGTTCCCCAACATTGGGTTGGCGAGTTCTTGTGATGTATTATTGAACCCTGCCAGGGCGATCACACCACCACCAACAAACGAGATCATCATGCCGATCCACACAGCGCGGCTGAGACGACCGCGCAAGAAGACTCGCTCCAGGATAGCTGCCCAGATTGGTCCTGTGTTCACGATGACTTGATTAATCAGGACGCTGGTAAATTCCAGCGCTGTGATGAGCAAAAGGAAGTGGGAGGCGATCCACATTCCTGCAAAAATCGCCATCAACAAATCGCGTGAAGATAATTTCGCCAGTTCGCCTCGGTATCGCGTCAGGATGAACGGTGTATAGATTGTTGCTGCCAATAGCAAGCGCCCGGCTGCGATCAGTGGGCTGGGCATTCCTGCCTGCTGTGTCATCTTGATGAGCGGTGCGGCAAAGGTTGCCCCCAGGATACCGATAAAAAGCACCGCATATGGATTTGTCGGTAGGCCATGGCTGTGTGGAATAGTGAGCTTCAATGTGTTTTACTTTTCGCTTCGTTTTCGGTTTGGGCTGCGAAGATTTGCGAACATCACCCCCACTAGGATGATAGCACTACCCACAATCTGCAAGGGTAAGGGTACTTCCTGGAATAGAAAATAAGCCAGAATCGCGCTGCCAATGGGTTCGATTTGCGTGACCATACTGACGATTGTCGCTGGCAAATACTCCACAGCGTAATTCAGGGATGAATGTCCGATTAACTGCGGGAAGATTGCCATCGCAAGAATCCACAAATAGCCGATGGGTTCATATCCAAATACCGGGGTTTGTGTGAGGACTACGCCAAGCGTGAGAATTAACCCGGCAAATCCATACACCAGCCAGATATAGGGAATCACAGGCATCTTCGCCCGCAACGAACGTCCGATTACGATATAACCGGAAACCGCCACTGACCCAATCAGCGACAATGCTCCACCGATGAACTCCCGGTTCTGGTCGATGGAGATGGCTTCATCACCGGATAGCGTGCCAGCCAGCCCGATGAGCATGCCGCCAAAAATCGCAATGAACAGTCCAATAATCACGGGACGGGGCAGGCGTACACGTAAGAAGACCGTCTCCAGGATAGCAACCCACAGCGGCGAACTGGTCACGAAGACGACACTGACCAGCACGGATGTATATTCCAGTGATGTCACCCAGGCTGCGAAGTGGATTGCCAGGAACAAACCCGCCAGCAAAGCTAACCCCAACTCGCGCAAGGTTCTTTGTTGAACATGCTGCCAATATCGTGTGACGGTAAGCGGTGTCAGGATGATTGCTGCAAGTACCAGGCGACCTGCTGCAATCAGGAGGGAAGGCATTGCGCTGCCCTGTGCCAGTCGAATCAAGATTGGTGCAAACGAGAATGTAGCAATGCCCAACAGCAGCATGATATAGACCTGTATCGGCACGGTCTTGCGTGGTTCGGCTGTGATGGTTGATTGTGACATGTGTGCCATCCTGTACTGGTGCAAAACGAAGCAGAAGTATACGCGCAAGCAAGCGATGCAGCAAAGCGGGATTTTAAGCGGTTTCTCATCGCAGGACGGCTTTCTGTTGACCTGATTCTAACTTAGCGTGTGTTAGAATGTCCCTGCATTAACCCCTAGATAACTCACTTCAAGGAGAATAATCATGGCTTTTGAAAAAGTTGCCCTGCCTTATGCAAAAGATGCACTGGCTCCCCATATCGGTGCAGACACAATGGAAGTCCACTACGAGAAGCATCACACCGGTTACACTAGCAAACTTAATGCTGCTGTCGAAGGCACAGAATTTGCCAGCAAATCCATCGAAGAAATCCTCGGTAATCTGGATGCACTCCCGGCAGATAAGCAGACCGCAGTCCGTAATAATGGCGGCGGATTCTACAATCACAATCTATTCTGGCAGGTGATGGCTCCCAATGCAGGCGGCGCTCCGTCTGGTGAATTGGCTGATGCAATCAATTCTGCGTTCGGCAGCTTCGATGCGTTCAAGGAACAGTTCGCAGCCGCTGCTGGCGGTCGCTTCGGTTCTGGCTGGGCATGGCTGGTTGTGAACAATGGCGCTCTGGAAATTATGAGTACCCCGAACCAAGATAGCCCGCTCATGAAAGAATACGGCGGCAAGACACCCATCCTCGGCGTAGATGTCTGGGAACATGCATACTACCTGAACTACCAGAATCGCCGCCCGGAATATGTACAGGCATTCTTCAATGTCATCAACTGGGACAAGGTTGCAGAATTGTATGCCGCAGCGAAATGAGTTATTCCCCTGAAAGGGTGAGTAGTCTCACATTTTCATGACACCAGGAAGGCGCTACAATCCACTGTAGCGCTTTTTTGATTCTGAACTTTCTAAGGAGTATTTGGTTATGACAGAGTATCGTATTGAACGCGATTCTATTGGTGAAGTGCATGTGCCAAAGAACGCACTGTATGCAGCGCAAACCCAGCGTGCGGTCGAAAACTTCCCCGTCAGTGGCTTGAAACCCTGGCCTGCTTTCATCTGGAGCATGGCGATGATCAAGCGTGCGGCGGCAGAAGTTCACAAAGACCTCGGCTTGCTGGATGAAAAAGTTGCAGATGCCATCATTCAAGCGGGGGATGAAATTCTCAGTGGTCAGCATCATGAACATTTTGTGGTTGATCCCTTCCAGGCAGGGGCAGGTACCAGCCACAACATGAACACCAACGAAGTAATGGCGAACCGTGCCAACCAGCTCCTCGGCTATGATATTGAAATCACCGATAAGCCCGTTCACCCCAACGATCATGTGAATATGGCACAGAGTACCAATGACACCATCCCGACAGCGATTCGCCTGGGTGCGCTGTGGCGTTTGGATGAACTCATCGAAGTCTTGCAGCACTTCGTGGATGTGACCAAGCAGAAAGCCGCTGATTGGGATCATGTTGTAAAAACCGGGCGTACTCACTTGCAGGATGCGGTTCCGGTGCGCGTGGGGCAGGAAGTCGGCGCGTGGGCAACAGCTATCGAACGGCAGATTGAAAAGGTGAAATATGCTGCGGAGGGGCTGCGCCGCCTGGGTATTGGTGGTACAGCAGCAGGGACGGGCTTGAATGCTCACCCTGAATATCACAGCCGCATGGTGAAGAAACTCAGTGAACTGACGGGCTTCACGCTCTATGAAAGCAGTGACCTTTTTGAATCCATGCAATCCATGCAGGATGCTGTCTTTTTCAGCGCAGCACTGCGCAATGTCGCCATGGATTTCACCCGTATTGCCAACGATGTTCGCTTACTGACGGCGGGCCCCACAACGGGTATCGCCGAAATGACCGCGCCGACAGTTCAGCCGGGTTCGTCCATCATGCCCGGTAAGGTCAATCCTGTTCTAGCAGAAATGCTGAATCAGACCATGTATCACGTCATGGGCTGCGATGCGACCGTCAATATGTGCGGTGCAGCAGGGCAGTTTGAACTGAATGTCATGATGCCGATCATCGCGCACAACCTCAATGAAATGATGCAGGTCATGATCGGTTCCATCCGTGCCTTCACCGACAAGCTCATGGTTGACCTGATGCTGAACGAAGAACGCGCCGCAAGCTGGCTCTCGCGCAACCCGATCCTCGTTACCGCGTTGAACCCCATCATTGGCTACAACAATGGGGCAGCCGTCGCCAAGAAAGCTCTGGCAGAAGGCAAGAGCGTGAAAGAAGTCGTGCTGGAAATGGGCTTGATGAGTGAAGAAGACCTGGATGCAGCGCTGGATGCCCGTGCCATGACCGAAGGCGGCATCGCTAAGTAGCTTCCTCTCCCAATTTGATGTATCTTCGAGGGACACTGGTTTGTGTCCCTTTTTGTTCGAGGAATTTTATGCCTCCTTATGTGATCCGCGAAGCCACGCCCGATGACGCGGCAGGCATTATCGCCCATGTGAAGCGCATTGCAGATGAACCCAACAACGGCATTGGCATGTCGTCGTCGGCTGAGTTCACCATGACTGTTAAGCAGGAACGCGAATTTCTGGCGACGGCGGCGGAAGCGGGAAACCAATGTTATCTCGTTGCAGAAGCGGATGGGGAGATCATCGCGGCTGCGCACTGCCGACCGCCAAGCACTCGTATCGGCTATCGGCATACTGTATCGGTTGGCATCTCCATTGATAGAGGCTGGCGCGACCAGGGATTGGGGACGCAGTTGATGCAGCATCTTGTCGATTGGGCGCGGGAGGCTCCTGGTATCAAGCGTATTGAACTGGATGTATACCACAACAACCTGCGTGCGATCCGCGTTTACGAGAAATTGGGCTTTCAGCGTGAAGGAGTACGCCGCAGCGCAGTGTTCAAAGAAGGGCAGTTTCTTGATGTGATCACGATGGGGATTGTGTTCGAGAAAGAGGTTGAAGGATAGGATGCACCGACGAGCAGTGCACCCTGATGCTTGCGTGGTGACTATGGGGCTGCGCTGCGCCATTTCATGCCGGAAGCAGTTCGTGGTGCGAAGCCAGTCCAATACGTGTGTTCCTCGGTGAAATTGCCACTTTCGTCCACCGCATAAACGCCGTCGCTTGCCACTTCTACATCCAATTCCAGATAATCCGCGAAGGATTCGTTGCCCTGGATATAGCGTCCCAGGAAAGCAGTAATGAAATGCTGGTTGATGTTGTTCAGGCGGGCTTCATCCCATACAGGATCAGCATAACGCTCGTATTGTTGCAACGTGACCGCTTCTGCCGGGGGCGGATTAGGAGCGACATTATGCAGGGCACCGTCGTAGGTCAACAAATACCGCTCAGAGTTGACCGAATTTTCGAACATGTTGACGACTCCATCGTACATTGCGATGTCATCTTCTGAGCCGACGATCCACAGCGTCGGAATATCAATGGCTGCGAATGCTTCTGCATCCCAGAATGCCGCGCCGGGTGCGCCAACCGCAGATAGATCGCCTCCCCAGGGCGCGAAGAGCACGGCTGCTTTGATGCGCTCATCCAGGGATGTGCTGTAATCGGGGTTGCTCGCCATACGCGGTTCAATTACTGGCCCCAGGAAGCCTGCAAGCGCCTGATTGTAGCCAGCACCAATGGCATTCAATGCCCCATAGCCGCCCATCGAGTAGCCGATGATCGCCGTATTGTCGGCATCAATTGTACCTGCGAAGAAGCCATCTCCGGCACTGATCTGTGCCATTTGCTCCAACACAAATTCTTGATCAAGCGCCCGGTGATAGAGCGTGCTGCCGAAGTTTGCTACATCTCGGAATGTCGATTCTGTGTGGTCAATAGCTGCGACTACATAACCTTTGGAGGCGAGATTCTCTGCCAGATAGGTCATCATATAGCGCGAACCGGGGTACCCGTGCGAGATGATGATCAGTGGGTAGGGCGCGTCAGTCGTGTTTAGATCTGCATCACGTGCTGCGCGACCTGTAAATGTGAACGGTACCAATGAATCTGGCTGATCGGCTCTGCCCAACGTTTCTTCGTAGGCCACCAATTCTGCCTGATTTTCTGCCAATATTGCCGGATACCAGACTTCGACGGTCAGTGGACGATCATAGGTAGCAGTGGGGTTCTCTGCACTTAGATTGAGGATATCTACCTGACCTGGATTGACGAATTCGAGTGTTTGTACACCGACAACGTAATCCCCTCGCGCAGCCAATTCCGGCGCATCCGGTAGGGCATCTCCGAAGACAAACGCATCATCTTGTGCCATACTCAACCCTGTACTTAGCAAAACGCATATTGCCAGAAAATAAAGTTTGTAAATCACAAAAAATCCCTTTACAACGGTGGGTACTTTGGGATCATTGTAGCCTGTGTAAGGCTTCGACAAAAGAGCGTAAAAGGATTGTTACAATGGATCGAGAACAAGCCTGGGGAATTGTCTGCGAATTTGTGCAGTCGGATAGCTTACGGAAACATATGCTCTCTGTTGAAGTGGCGATGCGTGCCTATGCAGAGCATTACGGTGAAGACCCTGACTCATGGGGATTGGTGGGCTTACTCCATGATTTCGACTGGGAAATTCACCCGACGCTGGAACAGCACCCGATGGATGGTGCGCCAATTCTGCGCGAACGCGGCCTCGATGAAGAAGACATCCGCACCATTCTGAGTCATGGTCCGCTGGCGGCAGATGACCGCATAACTTTACGCGACAAATCGCTATACGCCGTGGATGAATTGACCGGACTGATTACAGCGGTGGCGTTGGTGCGCCCAAGTAAGGACATCCGTGACGTAAAAGTGAAGTCGATCAAAAAGAAATGGAAGGATAAGGCATTCGCGGCGGGTGTGAATCGCGAAGATGTGGTGCAGGGGTGTGAGGCATTAGGCGTGGATGTGTGGGAATTCCACGTTCCGCTGGTGCTGAAAGCGATGCAAGATAACGCGGAATTGCTCGGCCTCGTGGGGGAAGGGTAGAGCTGTCGCGGCCTGGGAAGGGTCTAGCACGCTAGACCCCTACGGAATTTTATTTCAATTGACCCGCTTCAAAATACGGTATTTTGAGCTTGCCTGGTCGCTAAAATGCTTCTGCTGACCTCAGAGTCCATAAAGATGGCTGCGAAGGTTTCCGCGTGGCATCAATTGCTCGCTAATACTGCACGTAGACTGGCGTTCCCAGGCTGGCGAAGTTATAGAACCACAGTGCATCTTCGTTCGTCATATTCACGCAGCCGTGACTCATAGGATTGCCGAAGTTGCTGTGCCAGTACGTTCCATGAAAGCCGTACCCCTGGTAGAAATACATCACCCACTGCACATTCGGCAGCCAGTAACCGGGGCCGCTCATCGTTTGTGCTGGTGTCTTGTGCCAGATTGCGTATTCTCCCTGTACAGTTGGTGTGGCGGGTAGTCCCGTGGATACCAGAGCGCTGTACATAAGAACGCCATCTTCGTATGCATATGCCATTTGCGTGCTGAGATCAACTACCAACTCTCGCCCGAAACCCCAATGCGCTCCGGCATCCGGCAGATTCTCCGCAATGGTTGGCACATCACCGATGGATGGCTGCGTTGAAGCAACGGTTCCAGGGATGGTGAGTGACATTCCCGCATAGATTGTGTTGGGGTTGGTGATGCCATTTGCTTCTGCGATGCTCGTCCAGGGAATACCATAATCCCGTGCAATTTGTGACAGATGCTCACCCCTTTGCACGACATGCAGAATAGGCTGTGGTTGTGGTGTGGGCAAGATACTGACGGGTGTTGGCTCAGGTGCAGTGGTATCTGCGGCAATGGCTTCTTCTGGCAACGGTGCGCTCGAATCCACTGTCCAGATTTGCAACTGCTGCCCTGCGTAGATGGTATTGGGATTGGAGATGTTATTTGCCTGCAAAATCTGATCAACCGTGACTCCGTATGCCTGCGCAATCGTACCCAGAGTCTCACCACGCTGTATGGTATGGATAATCGGCGCAGTTGCGACCAGCGGATTTTCAATCGTATCGCTTGAATCAGCTATAGAAAGTCCTGGAATTTCCAGGATTTGCCCTACGAAAATGCGGGTCGGGTCGGTGATCCCGTTTGCGGCTGCGAGTTCGTTCATATCGACCCCATAGCGCAATGCAATGCGGAAGAGATTTTCACCCGCCTGTACCGTATGCGTTCCTTCTTCCTGTGCTGTTGCAGGCAATACAAAAAGTACCGCCAGAAGCCCCACGATGCAAAACAACAATATACGCGACATATCTCTACCTTTTCTACCAGACCAGTACGAATATCCTAAAATGATAGACCCTTTCGCACAACTGAAGGTTGCACATTCTAACGAATTGCCAACTGGTGCAACTGCTGTGCAATTGCTGCAAGCCAGGTTTGCCAGTACAATGCGAAACGACATATTGGCATGAACGAACGACAGAACGCATGTTACTCCGTCTTTATCGCGTTACGGATAAAACTGGACTGCTACTGATTAAACTCAGCGCATTTGCTGCCGATTATATGCTGGCGGCTGGTACTGTGATTGCTGGTGGCATGGGCGGGATTATTGGCCTGTTTGGTCGGCTACTGCGCCTGCTGCTGCGTGCAATAGCGGGCATCTTTGGCTTGTTGTTGGCGCTGCTCGCTGGCATCTGGAATGTACTGCTGGGACTGGGGCGTATCTTGCGGCGTGGCGTAGGTATGCTGCTTGGCGGGGCAGGGCGTGCTTCTGGTGCTGCGCTGCGTGCGAGCAATGCGGTGATTCAATCTGGCGCACGAAACGTCAGCCAATCAGCAGGAGAGGCGATGGCGCGGCGCTCTGCCCGCGATGAAATTGATGTCATCATCAGAGAAGACCCGCTCAAAGTGCAGAATCGTCGCCTGAGTTTCATGGTCATACTCTTCGGCGTGGTGGCACTTGGTGCGCTTCTGTGGGCGACTGACCCGAGTCGTTCCGTAGCAACTCCTCCTGTGGGCGCGGCATCGCTCAACCCGGAAGTTGCTGCGACGGCTGTTCCTGAGGAAGACAATGCAGAAATCGCTTCTATTCCGTCTCCCATCCCCACCGCGACACAAGTCCCGGAAGCGCTGCGTCCGCGTGGGACAATTGCCTATACGGTGCGCGAACGAGGCCAGACTGATCTCTGGGCTGTAGGTGTTGGTTCGCGTTCACCGATTCGCATCACCAACGATATTGCAGACGAGCGTGACCCGGAATGGAATGTTGATGGCACGCGGCTGGCCTATGCTTCGCGGCAAGATGGCAACTGGGAACTCTATGTGTATACGCTGGGGACACAGCAAACAGATCGTGTGACCTTTGATCTATCCTTCCAGGCCAACCCAACCTGGAGTCCCGATAGTCTGTGGATCGCTTACGAGAATTATATCGGCGGAAACCTGGATATTTACGCGCTGCCGATTGATGGCTCGGATGTGCCACAGCAGATTACAAGCGATCCTGCGCCAGATTTCTCCCCGGCCTGGTCACCCGATGGGCGCGAGATTGCCTTCGTTTCCTGGCGGGATGGCAACCAGGATATATATGTCTTTAACCTGGATGAAGTCAGCATCACAAATGTGACCAACACCCCGCTCATCAACGAGGATTATCCCAAGTGGTCGCCCAATGGGCAGTTGCTGGCTTATAGTGCCTGGGATCAAGGGGCGGAAAAAGTCTTCGTGAAGTCACTCGCTGACCTGAGCCGTCCGGCAGAAGTGATTAGCTTTGGTCGTACCCCGGCATGGTCGCCGGATGGCAGCAGTTTGATCTACGCTGTCGATTCTACCGATGGTAGCCAGACCTATCTTTCAGCGCTGGCCTACGCGGGTGAAGGGGATGTGCCAACGCAGGTTGTTGGCTTACCCTACGGGGCAACGGCTCCTACCTGGTCGGAGCAGATTCTGCCACAGTCGATGCTTGGCAGCGGTGGGCTGGAACTTCGTGTGGCGCAGCCGTTATACGATGAGCAAGAGAATACCTTCGATGGCGCACTATATTATTTGCAATCTCTTGGCAATGTGCAGGCCGAACAACCCTTCCTCAGTGATACGGTAGATGAATCGTTCAAGGCCATGCGCCAGCGTGTCCTGGAAGAAAGCGGGCAGGATTTCTTGCGCACACTGGATGATGCTTTCTGGGATTTAGAACGTCGTCCCGAACCCGGCGAAGACCGCCGCAGTTGGCACATGACCGGGCGTGCTATCGAAATCGCCAGCAGTGAAATCCTCGGTTTCCCCCCTACACTGGAAGTAGTGCGCGAAGAGGTAGGCGTGAATACCTATTGGCGCTTGTTCGTCCGTGTTGATGAAGATTCACAGTCCGGGCAATTGGGTGAACCGCTGCGCCGGATGCCCTGGGATTTTTTGGCTGCGACCCAGGGGGATGTCGAGGCATTCAATAATGGCGGTCGTCTGCGCCGTGAAATGCCCACAGGTTACTACATTGACTTCACACAACTTGCGCAAGATTATGGCTGGGAACGTGTCCCGGCTGACACTGATTGGCGCGGTAACGTCAATGCGCGAAATTATGCGCTGTTTCTGAATGCACCTGATGGCTATACCTGGTGTGACGCGATGCTGGAAATTCAGCCGGAGGGGGCTATCGCAAACTTCAATTGCACCGAAACGGTGAGCGAGGCACAGTAAATCATGAGCAGACGCAGCGGCCTCTCCACCTTTTTTTTGCTCTTGATCGGGATTGGTGGCTTCTTTGGTGTTCTCTGGGTGAACTCTGATCAAGCGACTCCGCTGGCTCCGGTGCTGCCGACGGAACAAGCGCCAACAGAAGGTTCGGTTGATGTTGCCCAACTGCTGGATAGCAACTTTGGCAGCGGCACGACCCCTATCCCGACCGTGGAAATTCCACAGATGCAGCCCACACGTGCTGTTGTCGCCCAACCTGCGGGGCCATCTGCAACGCCTATTCGCGCAGCCGATGCTGGCTCACAAGGTTCAGCAGTGGAAATTGTGGGCGCAACACCAACACTACCGCCAGCAACGGTTGTTGTTCCTGTGCAGAGTACCCGCGACCCGGCAAACTGGAGTCCGCCACCACTGATCCCACCACTTTCGCGCGATCCACTCGGACGCGATCATTATTGGCTGCATCGTCCAATAGCGTCTGATGGCAATAACTCTTTGTTGTTTGTCTATACCTTCGGCTCTGATGGCCCCGATGATCAGTGGCGAGTGCATCATGGCATCGACATGCCCAACCCCATTGGGGAAGAAGTTTACGCTGCCGGGGATGGAGTAGTAGTCTTTGCCTCAGATGGTCGCTCCGGTCAGACAGATATTTTCCAGAATACCAGTTCTTATGGGAATGTGGTCTTCATTGAACATGACTTCAGCTACGATGGACAGCCGGTATATACGCTCTATGCGCATTTGCAGGCGGCGTTGGTCACCGCTGGGGATGTTGTGGAGGCGGGTGATCCGATTGCGCTGGTTGGCAATACAGGTGTGGTTTCCGGGCCGCATGTGCATTTTGAAGTGCGCATCGGCTCAGATCGTTATGGCGCAACTTATAACCCGGTGCTGTGGATGGTTCCCTACGAGGGGCATGGCGTGATTGCAGGGCGTGTTGTTGATACTGAAGGTGAATTTGTTGACGATGTTCTCGTCACGATACGCAGCTTTGATACAGGGTTACTGCATCCGGCAACCGTGACCACCTATAATTTCCCCGGCACCGTTGATGATGTGAACCCTGACCCGAATTGGCAGGAGAATTTTGCCATTACGGATATTCCCGCCGGACGATGGGATGTGATTGTCAACCTGAATGGGCAGCGCATTGTGCAGCAAGTCGAAGTCTTCGAGGGTACTACATCCTTCGTAGAACTGCGCTTGCCCGAAGCCCCAACGGAAGAACCGCCACCGGATGAGACAACACCGGAACAAACGACGGAAGAAGAAACCGATGGGGAAGCGTCAAGTTGAGTGCTAGTCGCACCCCAGAAAATCCGCTAGACTGATTTGCACGAAATCTCAGCCACACTGAGGAGAGAAGTCTCTTATGAACCGTAACTTCCGGTTAGTCCCCCTACTGCTGTTGTTGAGCATCGTATTGTTGCTCGCACAGAATTTTGTACTGGCACAGGATGTTCCGACCACACTCACGCCGGATACTCCTGTCACGGGTGAATTGAGCGCGGAAAATGTCGCGGATGTATATCGTTTACAAGCAGAGGCCGATACAACAATTACCGTCACTGCAACCAGCGATGCACTACCACTCGCAATGATCCTGACAGATGCTCAGGGCGTTGGCTTCGCTGAAGTCGTCGCCGATGATTCTGGTGTTGCGGCGCTGGAAAATTTCACCATCCAGACCAGCGGCCTTTATTTTGTGACAGTCTTCGCTGCGCCCGGTGCAGAGCCAGCAGAGGGTAGCTACGAAATCGCCTTGACCTCACCCACATCAACGGCTGAAACAACAGAAACTGCTGAAGCTGCTCCAACTGCCGCGCCGGAAACCACGCAACCAGTCGTCGCAGAATTGCAGCCACCGACAGATATTTTGCTGAATAATGGCATGGCGGTCAGTTTGTCGTGGAATGCTGCTGTAGACCTGAACCTGGAAGTGCGTGACCCGCTGGGCAATACACTCTATTTCGACAGCCGAACTTCGCCCGTTGGGGGTGAATTTGGCTTTGATGTCAACGGCCTTTGTGAAGTTCTCACTGAAAATCCCGTGGAAACTGCGACATGGCCTGCGGGTTTCTTGCCGACAGGCAGCTATGAAATCCTGGTCTTCTATCGGCAGGATTGTGAGGGGATTTCGCAATCCGTTGAATTCACGCTGGATGTTACGGTGGATGGACAGGAGCTTGATTCTGTGACAGCGACGTTACCGCCGCGCCCGACTGCCGATGTAGACAGCGTTTATCTGGCGAATTATGTTGTCCGTGCGGATGGCAGCGCCACGCTCAACGAGGGTGGCTATTACCCGGACACTGCGATTAACCAGCTTCCGACTGATTTTGCTACACTTACCAGCTCTGCTGCGCCCATTGAACAGAATGTGCCCGTTACGGGAGCAATCTTTGAAGAACAAGATTACCTTGCATACAGCTTTGATGCAGCGGCTGATGATGTTGTGACAATCCAGATGACCGCTACCTCTGGAAGCCTGGATACACTGCTGCAATTGATTGACCCCAATGGTAACGTGCTGCAAGTCAATGATGATTTCAGTGGAACTGACTCCACAATTGCCAATGCGAGACTGCTGCAAGGTGGAACCTACACCATTGTTGCGACTCGCTACGGCAAAGAATTGGGCGGCACCGAAGGGGAATTCCAGCTTACGTTGAGCGGTTCTACAGATACCTTGCCGTCGAATCTGGCCAATCTCAACCTGCCGGATGGTGATATTGAAGTGTACTTGACCTGGGAAACCAACGCTGATTTGCAACTTCTGGTGCGTGACCCGGCAGGGCAAGCGATCTTCGATGACCAACCGCGTTCAACTAGTGGTGGTTTGCTTGCTGCCGATGGTAATGTTGGTTGCCAGGTGAGTGAGGGGACGGCTGTTTCATATATCTACTGGCCTCTGGGTCTGCTGCGCCCTGGTGTCTACGAAACCGAAGTATGGTTCCAGAGCCAGTGCGGGGATACAACACCGCCAGAATTCACCCTCACCATCGTTATAGATGGCGAAGTTGTCGCGGTAGAGCGCCGCATCCCGGCCTTCAATGATCGCTATATTCAGACTTTTGTGGTGGAAGCGGATGGCAGCGCTCGTGTGCTGCCGGGTGGCTTCAACAGCGAAGGTAGTGCTGGCTTCGACTTCCGCTCCGAACCTGCTTTACCCATTCAGGTGAGCGTTCCGGTAAATGGTTCGATCACGCTGGACAATGCTTACGATGTGTACAGCTTCCAGGGAACAGCAGGGCAGGTGGTGACAATCCGTATGGAAGCTACCCAGGGTACATTGGATACGAAATTGTTCTTGATTGGCCCCAGTGGTGCAGAACTGGTTTTCAATGATGATGCTGATCCCGCGCTGGTCATCGGTACGGAAGGGCGTACCACTGACTCGCTCATCAGCGCTTTCACGTTGACTGAGACAGGGGAGTATCTCATCATAGCCACGCGCTTCGGCGCGACCAACGGTGGCACGACTGGCGGTTATAGCCTGACGCTTCAAACGGCTTCCAACTGAGCCTCGCAATCCGAAGACCTCACCACATGGTGGGGTCTTTTGGACTCACGCTTTCCTAATCACCTTCAAACCAACTCTGTGCAAGGCTGTACAATCTTGTATGCCTCTGCTACGATTGCCAGCATTCGATGAACCAATATGGAAGTGGTTAAATAGCTTATGACACGTCGCTGGATATTGCCCATCCTGCTCGTTTTGTTTGTTAGCGCAGCCTGCGGCCCCGCACCAGAACTACGGAACGAAGCCTATCTGCAAGATCGCTCCCTGGTTGAAGATGAAAATTGTACCGCTCCTTGCTGGGAAGGTCTGGTTCCTGGTGAGTCGAGCTGGCTGGATGCTCGTGAAGTAATCGAGACTGGCGGCTATACTGATGTTGAACGCAGTGAGAGTGAAGAAGACGATGCGGAAGCCATTTCCTTTGGGCAGACAGAAGGGCAACCGTGCTGCTACATCTATACGGCTACCGGGGAGACAGTAGACCGCATCTGGTTGTTGATGGCACCGGACATTCGCCTTCGGGAAGTTATTGAGATTTATGACGAACCAGCGTACATCCAGGCGGAAGACTTCCCTGGCGAACAAGCGCTCGTGGCGCTGTTGTATCCTGATCAGCCGATGGTTGTTTATGTCTATGCTGAGTCGATTGAAACGGGAATCATTGGCGAAAATAGCGAAGTGATTGGTGTGTTGCATCTGTCTGAAACGGAGATGGACAACGTTCTGACCTATGAGAACTTCTATGAATGGGACGAAGATATTTCGTCGGCAGATGTGCAATTAGCAGAGATCATTGATGGTAACTTTGATGTCACCGCTGAGGCAAGTCCACCAGAAGAATGAGCTGCCAGTATTGGCTAGTTATGAAGAAAACGCTGAACTGTCCAGAGAAAGGAACCGAGCAAGATGGTAGATGAGGTAACACAAACACCCGAATCCGTTGCAGACCTTGATGTTGGTACAGAGGTGCATGGAACTGTACAGCACCTCGGTGTGTACGGAGCAATGATTGATGTAGGCGTGGGACGTAGTGCATTGTTGCATATTTCCCAGGTTGGTCGTAGTGATTTCCGAGACATTGAGGAAGTCTACAAGGTAGGCGATGAGGTCACCGCTTACGTCCTGAAGATTGATGACGAAGAACGCATTGCCCTCACCCTGGAAAAACCACCAGCACTTCCCTGGAGCCGCATCCACAAAGATGGCGTTTATCAGGGAACGGTGATTCGTATTGAGAATTACGGCGCGTTTGTGGATATTGGCGCAGAACGCCCTGGTATGGTGCATGTTTCTGAATTGGCAGATGGCTATGTGCAGTCGCCGGAAGATGTTGTCAGTATTGGCGATGAAGTTGAAGTGCGTGTGATTAAGCTCAATCGTGGCAAGCGCCAGATTGATCTGAGCATGAAGACCCCACAGGAAGAAATTGCTGCTGCCTTCGAGCCATCAGAAGACCTTCCATCCGCAATGGAACTGGCTTTCCGCCGTGCGGAAAACCAAAGCCGCCGGGATCGCAGTAAGGGCAACAAGAAGAACAAACGCTACCGCGATGATCAGGACGATATCATCAAACGCACCCTGCGTGACCAATACGATTAGGGACGTTGGTGCCAGGTTCTTCTGGACAGCGAAACAGATAGGGCGTAGCAGTCTACGCCCTATCCAATAGCTCTCTCACGTGCGTAGAAGACGTACCTTTGCAATACTCCCCGCTTCTAATTCTTGAACTCCTTCTGGAATAATCAGCAGCCCATCCGCGAGAAGCATGGACACCAGTGCGCCGGAACTCTGTGTGCCTGTTTCCTGTGCAATGAGTTGTCCGTTCTTTTCTTCGAGTACCACTCGTGCGAACGTTCGCCTCCCGTCAGATCGCATTGTTTCGCCAACAACCGCTTCAACATAGCCAGACTCATCCACTCTGCCTGCGAGCTTCAAGAGGGCTGGGCGGACGATCACATCAAATGTGACCATGGCGGAAACGGGATTTCCCGGAAGCCCAAAGAAGGGAATCCCTTGAATACTCCCGAAGACCAGCGGTTTGCCCGGGCGCATATTGATTCGCCAGAATTGTAAACTTCCCAATTCTTCCAGCATGGTGCGGACATAATCTGCGGCTCCTACCGATACACCTGCGGAACTGATGAGAAGATCCGGTTGCTGTGCCAGCGCTTCCTGGAATAGCGCTCGGATGGCTTCTGGTTTGTCGGCTGCGACGGGTAGACGGAGCGCTTCACCGCCGTGCTGTTGCACGAGGGCTGCGAGCGCATAGCTGTTGCTATCGTGGATTTTCCCTGGGGTCAGCGGTTGATCGACAGGGATGAGTTCGTCTCCGGTTCCGACGATGGCAACACGCGGCTTGCGTACTACTGTAACCTGCGGATGCCCAAGTGAGGCCAGCATACCGATTTCTGCTGCACCGATGATTCGTCCAGGTTGCATCACTCGTTGCCCGCGAGAGACGCTCTCTCCTGCTTTGCGGATATTATCACCAATTGCAACTTGCTTGTGCAGTGTAACAGTCATTCGTGAGCTTTCGGCATCAAGCTGAGAAAAGTCATGATCTGTATTCTCGACGGCGATTACTGCATTCGCACCTTGTGGAAGCGGCGCACCCGTCATGATGCGTGCCGCCTCACCGCGCTTGAGGCTGGACTCTGGGGCATCTCCCGCCCGAATATCCATCGTAATTTTCAGTGGAGTAGGGGCAGCCTTGCTGTCCTCTGCGAAGATGGCAAACCCGTCCATTGCTGAATTTGCGAAGGGAGGTAGGTCTAGCTGCGAGGTAATTGCTTCTGCAAGAACACGATTGAAACTATCTGCAAGCGCGACTGGCTCTGTAGAGACCTGTTCGATTTGCTGAAGTATGGCGTGTATAGCGTCATCAACATTGGTGAGTGTGGTCATAATACACCGAAATATATGCGGGATAGATGAGATTTGGGTCAGTATAGCATAGGTGGAAGCCGAGAAAAGATGGTCGCTAAAGGAGAAGATTGCATCATTTTCATACCCTGAAGTACAATAAAGCAACCTCAAACAAGCCTTGTGGAAATGTTAAAGCTTATGGTATCCACAACTGCCGCATTGCCAAAAGACCTTGAAACGCTTTTACAGGCATTGCCTGATTTATCGCCTACCGGAACTTCGATGATCGAACGTGCGTATCACCGGGCACAAGATGCGCATAAGGATCAAAAGCGCAAATCTGGTGAGCCATATTTTACGCACTGCGTTGCCGTCGCAGGCATATTAGCAGAGATGAACCTTGACCCGGAAGCGATTGCTGCCGGGTTATTACATGATGTAATTGAAGATACCCCCGTCACGGAAGAGGATGTTCGCAGCGAATTCGGTGATACGGTCGCCCGGTTGGTCATTGGTGTTACAAAGCTCACCAAGTTGCCAATCGAGCAAATCGGACTCAAATCGGACAGTCATCGGGCAGTCCGCGTCGTCAACAGAGAGATGGAGTATTTCCGCAAAATGCTGTTGACGATGGATGATGATGTGCGGGTTGTGATCGTGAAACTAGCGGATCGCCTGCATAACATGCGCACACTGGGTTATATGCCAGAAGAGAAGCAGCAGCGTATTGCCCAGGAAACGTTGGATATTTTTGCACCGTTGGCGAATCGCCTCGGCATCTGGCAAATCAAGTGGGAACTGGAAGACTTGAGTTTCCGTTATTTGAAGCCCGAAGCGTACCGCGCTATCGCCCGCAGCCTGGACGAACGAAGAGCAGACCGCGAAGAATATGTGGCGAAGATCGCTAACAAACTCCGTTCTGAACTGGCACAGCAAAATATCACAGATGTGATCATCACAGCCCGTCCTAAGCACATCTACAGCATCTATCGCAAAATGCAGCGCAAGGGGGTTCCGCTGGAGCAAGTCTATGATGTGCGGGCAGTGCGCGTCATCGTCAAGGAATCCAACCAATGCTACAGCGTATTGGGTCTGGTACACAAATTGTGGCATCCAATACCGGGTGAATTCGACGATTACATCGCAGCACCGAAAGATAACTTCTACAGAAGTTTACATACGGCTGTGCGCGATGGTGAAGGTAAAACGCTGGAAGTGCAAATCCGAACCATGGATATGCACGAAGATGCCGAATATGGTATTGCCGCACACTGGCGCTACAAAGAAGGTCGCCGCGATCACAAAGATCGTGCATTTGAAGATCGTATTGCCTATCTGCGTCGCTTGATGGAATTCGGGGCGAAAGAAGAAGACCCGGAAGCTTTCATGCAGCATGTGCAGGCCGAAGTTTTTGAAGATCGCGTCTATGCATTTACGCCCAAGGGCGACATTATCGACTTGCCCCAGGGTGCAACCCCGGTGGATTTCGCCTACCATGTGCATACTGATGTTGGGCATCGCTGTCGTGGGGCGAAGGTCAACGGCAAGCTCGTACCGCTGCATTTCAAGTTGAGTACAGGCGACCAGGTAGACATCATCACCGCCAAGCGCGGTGGCCCCAGTATGGACTGGCTCAATGGCGATTCGGGGTATGTCAAGACGGGACGTGCCAAGTCCAAAATTCGGCACTGGTTCCGCCGATTGCGCCGAGAAGAACACATCTCGATGGGGCGTGAAGTGCTGGAAAAAGTGTTGAAGCGCCTCAGCTTGCATGAGAAAACCGCCTACGAAAGAGTAGCTCATCTGCTTGACTATGAGCGCGTGGAAGATTTTCTGGTGGCGATTGGTGCAGGTGATGTTACCGAATCGCAAATCATGCAGCGGGTGCTGGAAGACGAGCGTGAGCAGCGCGAAAAAGACCAGGAGGTGATGGATCGCATCAATCGCCGCACACGCCATGCTTCGAGTACGGTTGTGGATGGTTCAAACGGTGTCACTATTCAGGGAACTGGTGGCCTGCTGGTGAATATTGCGCGATGTTGTAACCCCGCTCCTGGTGATGCCATTGTCGGTTTCATCACGCGAGGGCGCGGTGTGACGGTGCATCGGGTGGATTGCCCGAACTTCCAGGCGATTACGGATACGGAGCGCGTCATTGATGTTAGTTGGGGTGGGGTGACTCCTGAGCATAAGTATGTTGTGCCGATTGAAATTGTTGCACAGGATCGTCCAGGGTTGCTGCGGGACATCACGATGTTGATCGCAGACGAACGCATCAATATCTCAACTGTGGAAGTCGATACTCGCACAAATGTCGCAATGCTCTATGTCAGCCTGGAAATCTCGGATAATCACCAACTTGCGCGGGTACTCTCCAAGATTGATTGCATTCCCCATGTGTTTGAAGCGAGGCGCGTGAATCAGGCATAATTTTGCACGAGGACTCCCTGAACCTGTGATACTGTTGAAGTAGGCCGCTGCGGCGGTTCAAGCGAATACATGTCAGCCGATGTCGTACCCCACAGGTGCGGCATTTTTTGTTCGGGGAGCATGAGTATGCAGCATTGGGAAAAATCTGACACTTCGCAAATCGTTGTCGTGCATCCGCATTATCGGCATCCATTGCGATTATTATCTCGTCTGATGGATTCGTACAGCACCCTTGTGCTACGCGCCTATCCGGGACAGTCCGCAAGTTCTCTTCTTTCGGAAATTCAGCAGGTGCAATGTAAGCCTGAGGTAATCGTTCTTCAGGATATTGATCGCCTAC
The DNA here is from genome assembly GCA_964455365.1 of uncultured Anaerolineaceae bacterium. Lineage (GTDB taxonomy): Bacteria > Chloroflexota > Anaerolineae > Aggregatilineales > Phototrophicaceae > JAUZRW01. Next base: position 277,822 of record CAYVVZ010000001.1, read on the forward strand.
AGGGAGATGAGCAGCGCAGTCTGTTGCATGCAATGGTACAGCATCTGGCACTCATTTTTGTTTTCGCCCGCAATCTCAACCGGGATTGGTTTTACGACCCGGCACTGGTGGGGCATATCCGCTTGCACGCAGAAGTTGATGAATTGGGATTGTCTGCATCTTACAGTGCTTTTCATCCTCGTTTGGATGTCTTTGCATTTGGACGTGGTGAGGCATATCTGGACGGACAACTGCTGAGTGATTGGGGCGGTGTGCTGCAAAAGATGTTATTTTTCTACATGGTGCATCATCAGTTCGCTCCTCGCTCTCAGATTCTGCAAGCACTCTGGCCTGATTTCGCGCCGAAACCCGCGTCGAATGCCTTCCATGTCACCAAGTTTCGGCTGCATGAATTGCTGGGATTTGATCTTCTGGTGCATCGGGATAATGGGTATGGTTTATCCACGGATGTGCAAATTCATTATGATGTTCGGCAGTATGACCAACTGCGGCGCGATGTTGGACTTAGCTTGAACGAGGAGAAGATCATTCGCATGAGGAAGGTGCTGCGTATTGCATCGCATGATTTTCTGACAGGTTTTCAATGTTCATGGGTTGCACAAACTCGGCAAGCCTTGGAGCGATCACGCGCTGAAGTGATGGCAGAATTGGCTCACTTATTGGTGAACCTGGGTGAGACTGATGGTGCGATTGGCTATGCACAGCGAGCGCTCACGCTGTATCCGCAACTACCAAACCTGGCTCTTGACTATCTTCGGTGGCATGAACAAGCAGGCAGGGTCGAAGATGCAATTCCACTTCTGCAAAATCTGTTGCAGCACTTCGCCCCAGCTTCTGAAGCGTGGGAATTAGTTCGGAACGCTTTTGAACGAATCACTGAAAAACTGTAGGTGACTAGGGGTACAAGCTGTACCCCATAGGCTCACTCTTTTTCGGTTTGCGTGTTGCGAATGGGTTGGATCTTCGCCTGATAGGTAACAACGCCTGCGACCTGTTCGCCACTGCGCAGGGAAATTACGATGTCACCCCCGGCGCGTCCACGCTTGAGCAGCGGCGCACGCCCGATTCGCATATACAGGGGCTTGTCCTTGTTAGTTAGCGCGACGAGCGTATCATCCTGCCGTCCGATGGCTGCCGCCGTAATCTCGCGGCTTTCCTTGGGCAGACGCATGGTAATCACCCCTGCGCCTGCGCGACCCTGCGTTGGATACTCAGAGCAGGGTGAAATCTTGGCTACTCCGTCATCTGTGATCGTCCATACATACAGGTTGTCATCGGCGAGTACAGCGCTGACTACATGATCTTTTTGCCCCTGTAATTTGATCCCGCGCACGCCCCCCGCATTTAATCCCATCGGACGCACATCGTCTTCCGGGAAGCGGATCGCCTGCGCTCCGGCAGTTGTTAGCATAATTTCTCGTGTGCCGTCTGTGATGAGCGCTGCAACAAGGCGATCATCATCCGCAACATTGATCACAGAAAATACATTCGATGAAACGCCGGGTAAGTCTTCAAGTCGGACTCGCTTCACATCGGCCTGTCCTGTTGCCAGGAACAAGTAGCCGCCTTCCATCGCCGGGATACATAAACCCGCTACGATGTCTGCATCTGCCGGGAGTGGCAGCATTCCGTGGAATAGTGTGCCATCGCTCGGCTCAGTCACCTGGGGTAGCTGCTGTACCGGGATCGTCGCGCATTCGCCTTTGCTGGTAAATAGATATAACGTTTGTGCGGTGCTGCTCTCCATCATCAAACGCGGTGGATTCTTCGTCTTTGTTGTGACGGAAGGCGCGGTATTGTCATAGGTGCGCCCAATCAATCCGTCTACCGTGAGTGTGACCCAGGTCGGTTCTTCTGGTACGAGGAAGTCTTCTGCGCTCATGCTGGATGCTGTGCCGCTGGCGATGATTGTACGGCGCGGGTCATTATATTCTTGCTTGATTGTTGCCAGTTCTTCCGCAATCACCATTCGCATTTTCTTGGGGTCTTTCAGCAGCCCCACCAGGTATGCGATAAGCTCCTGTTTTTCTTTGTGTTCTTCTTCGATCTTTTTGCGTTCGAGCGATGCCAGGCGGCGCAACTGCATATCCAGAATGGCGACAGCCTGCCGTTCTGTGACCCCGATTGCCTTCATCAAATTCTTGCGTGCAGTATCCACCGTGCGCGAACGCCGAATAATCTGGATTACTTCATCCAGGTTATCCAGTGCCTTCAGCAAGCCTTCCAGGATATGAGCGCGTTCCTCTGCTTTTGCGAGGTCGTATTCGCTGCGGCGGCGTACAATTTCCATTCGGTGTTCCAGGTACACGCGCAATGCTTGCTTCAGCGTTAGGGTGCGCGGTTGCCCATTCACCAGCGCCAACATAATCATGCTGAAGGTTTCTTGCAGTGGTGTCTGCCTGAAGAGTTCTGCCATGATTGAAGTTGCATCTGCGCCGCGCTGCAATTCAATCACGAGACGTACTGGATTCTGGCGATCAGACTCGTCTCGCAGGTCTGCCAGGCCTTCAAGCTTGCCACGGCTCACCAGGGTGGCAATTCGCTCGATAATGGTGGTCTTATTGGCCTGGTAGGGCAGCTCGCTGACGATAATGCGGGACTTGCCGCGTCCCATCTCCTCGATGTGTACTTTTGCCCGCAAGATTATTTTCCCGCGTCCAGTAGCGTATGCCTGCAAAACAGGGTTTTCTTCGTCAGTTTCTTTATGTGCATAGATGATACCCCCGGTGGGGAAGTCCGGGCCTTTGATGAATTGCATGACTTCTTCGACGGTGATGTCTTCGATGCGCTGCCAGTGACTGAGCATGTACACGAGCGCATCAATCACTTCACCCAGGTTGTGCGGCGGAATATTGGTTGACATCCCGACTGCGATGCCGGATGCTCCGTTGATGAGTAGATTGGGCAGGCTGGCGGGCAAGACGGCAGGTTCGGTCAAACTGCCGTCGAAGTTTTCCACAAAGTCGACGGTCTCCTTTTCGATGTCATCGAGCAAGGATTGACCAAGCTGTGCCATCCGTGCTTCTGTGTAACGCATCGCTGCCGGACTATCGCCGTCAATGCTGCCGAAGTTGCCCTGACCATCGACGAGCATATAGCGCATGGAGAAATTCTGCGCCAAACGAGCCATTGCATCGTATACGGCCTGGTCACCATGTGGGTGATATTTGCCGAGTACTTCGCCGACGATACGGGCGCTTTTCTTGTGATTGCCGGAGGCACGCAGACCCATATCATGCATGGCATATAGAATGCGCCGATGCACAGGTTTTAATCCGTCACGGGCATCGGGCAGGGCGCGGGAAACAATGACGCTCATCGCGTAATCGAGATAGGCATCGCGCATTTCCTGCTCAATATTGACGGAACGAATATCACCGTTGTTCATCAAGTATCCTCAATCGTCTACCGTATTGCGTTGTATTGTACAGAAACACTTGTCTTGGAAGGGAGTGTACATTAAATTAAAACATAAGTTCTAATGATGCGCAACCCAATCTGACTATCACCCTACTTGGAATGATTTTGCTAGAATACCACAAGATTTGTATGATAGGATGCAGGGCATGAACCGAGAATTACACCGTATATTTGCTCTGAGATTCTGGTATCTCATGTTGTTTGTACTGGTTGTTGCTGCCTGTCAGCCGCAAGCACCTGTACAGATTATCGTAACGCCAACCCCTGGCGCAACTGAAACACCAACTCTGACGACAACTCCTGAAGAAACGGTTGCCGTTCCAGCCTTGCCAACTACAACGGAGGAAAGTTCTCCTTCGCCGACGATGACGTATACGCCTTCACGAACCCCAGTTCCTGCGGCAGAAGGCAGTTCGTATGGTCCGATTGTGGGTGCGGATTTCACGCCGCCGCCGACCAGCACGCCATTTATTGCGCCGTCTTCAACACCTGTGCCGCAGGCAACGGCTACCCCAACGACGGTTGTCGCCACACCTTCCGGTGGCATCCCTGTGTTGGATGCGAACCAGATGGGCTTGCAATTGTACTACAACGTAGATATTGATACCTGGTGGCAGTTGGTGGCTGTTTATACTCGCCGAGCAAATGTGAAGTGGATTAAGCTTCAGGCAAGTTGGGAATTTTTGCAGCCGAATGGCCCCACAGATGATGTCACTACCAGCACAGCCTACAGCATTTTCCAGGCACATGTTCAGCGTGCGCATAACGAAGGTTTTAATGTGCTGGTCAGTGTGGCGAAAGCGCCAGATTGGGCGCGTAACACGCAGGAAGAAGATGGCCCCCCGTATGATCCGCAGTTGCTTGCAAACTTCATGACGCATCTGCTGGAGCGAGTAGGGCGTGAGGTTTCGGCAATTGAAATCTGGAACGAGCCAAATTTGCGTCGTGAATGGGTGGGCGAACTGCCATTCAGTGGGGCAGGGTATATGCAATTATTCCGCCCGGCCTACGATGCCATCCGCGCATTTGATCCCAATATGCCGATTGTCACAGCAGGGCTTGCACCGACAGGCACCAATCCTGAACTGGGCAGCGTGGATGACCGCGAATACTTGCGACAGATGTACGCCGCTGGCCTGGGTGATCCCTATTACACCAATGTCGCCGTAGGTGTGCATCCTTATAGCTGGGGCAATCCGCCAGACGCTCGCTGCTGTGATAACATCGAAGGTCGCAGTTGGGATGATGATCCGCATTTCTTTTTCATGAACACCATCGAAGAGTACCGCGAGATCATGGTCAATAATGGTCATGCTGCCGTGCAGATGTGGTCTACGGAGTTTGGATGGGCAACCTGGGAAGGGATCCCCAGTGAAGCGCCGGAACTATGGATGACTTACAACAGTGCCGAGCAGCAAGCAGAATACACCATCCGTGCCTTCCAGATTGGGCAGTCACGGGATTACATGGGGCCAATGTTCCTCTGGAATTTGAACTTTGCGAATCCGACTTTGATTGAACAGCGCAATGAGATGGTGGGGTATAGCTTGTTTGTACCACTGCCCAATGGTGGAATCACACGTCCACTGTATGATTGGTTGGCGAACCGCCCACAGTAGCGAAGAATTACACCAAATGAGAATCAAAAAGCGCGAGGAGTTGTTCCCCGCGCTTTTGTTTTACGAAGTTGTTCCGGTTCCTGGTTCCTACTCGTTCAGGAACATGTTGTCGGTGCGTCCGTCATGCAAAGGCGGTTCCATCAGCATGTTATCTGCGGCTTCTGCGGCAAGCATCTTTTCGTTCTCACGATCCAGATAGGCTTGATAGCCAGTCCCTGCCGGGATCAGCTTACCGATGATGACATTTTCCTTGAGGCCCTTCAGCGGATCGACCTTACCCTCGATGGCAGCACCTGCCAGCACCTTAATCGTGTGCTGGAAGCTGGACGCAGAGAGGAAACTATCGGTACTCAGCGCTGCCTTGGTGATACCAAGCAGCACCGGGATGCCAGCCGCCGTATCCTTGCCCTGTGCCTGAAGTTGCTCGTTCATCTCCATTAGCGCCATCTTATCAGCCAGTTCGCCCGGTAACAGATCACTATCGCCACTGCGCGTAATCTGAACCTTGTTGAGCATCTTGCGGATCATCACCTCGAAGTGCTTATCTGCGATGCCCACACCCTGGCTGCGGTACACTTTCTGAATTTCCGACAGTAGATACAGTTGGGTTGCTTCTTCGCCCAGAACCTTCAGGATCTGATGCGGGTTGCGCGAACCTTCTGTGAGCTGTGAACCTGCCTTGATTTCCATCCCGTCATAAATCTCAGGACGCAGGCGGGCATTTGCCGGAATTTCGTATTCGTGTTCAGCACGGCGTTCGTAGCGCACGAAGATGGTATTGTCTTCGATGTAGACTGTACCTTCCAGGTCGCTGACTACTACGCCTTCGCCGTCGATTTCTTCGGCGATGGGCTGACCCTTCTTCACCGTTTCGTCGTCTTCGACCAGGATGTTGTAGTTCTTTGGAATCTTGTGTTCCTGGTTGAACACTTCGCTATCAATCACCAGTGCAATACGTGCGCCGTCTTCTCGTTCGCGCATGCGCAATATACCGCCAACTTCGACCATCACGCTTTCACCCTTCGGCTTACGGCGTGCTTCGAAGAGTTCTTCCACACGCGGGAGACCCGTGGTGATGTCGCCACCAGCTTTTGCTGTACCGCCGGAATGGAAGGTACGCAGGGTTAGCTGTGTGCCGGGTTCACCGATGGACTGTGCCGCGATGATGCCGACAGCCGTGCCGATGGTTACCATGTCGCCTGTACCCAGGTCACGCCCGTAGCAGAGCATGCAGACACCGCTCGTCATGGAGCAGGTCATGGGGCTGCGGGCTTCTACCGTTTCAATTTCCGGTATGACGTTGATCTGATCGGCGATGTCCTCATCAATCAAACCATTCTTACCAACGATCAAGTCGCCCGTTACTGGATGGCGAATGTCGCGGGTTGCACAGCGTCCGACGATGCGTTCACCGAGGGACTGACCACCGATGTCGTCAGCGCGGCGAATGATCTGACCGTATTCGACACCACAATCCACTTCCTTGACGATTACATCCTGCGCCACGTCAACGAGGCGGCGGGTGAGGTAACCAGCATCTGCGGTACGCAGCGCCGTATCTGCCAGACCTTTACGCGCACCATGCGTTGAAATGAAGTATTCCAGCGCATTCAAGCCTTCGCGGAAGTGACTGCGAATCGGCAGTTCGATAATGCGCCCAGACGGGTCAGCCATCAAACCACGCATACCCGCAAGCTGCGTGATAGGGCCAAAGCCGCCCTTCGTAGAACCAGAGAGCGCCATAACCGCTACCGGGCCATACGGATCAATGGTGCGCTGGAGCAGTTCTTCCAACTGTGCTTTCGCGCCACTCCATTCATCAATGGTGATCTGTGATTTTTCTTCTTCCGTCATCAAACCACGGCGGAAGTCTCGTTCGGCACGCTGCACGTTGGTATCAGCGCGGGACAGGATTTCATCGCGCTCTTCTGGAATTGTGAGGTCGGAAACAGCGATGGTTGTGCCAGAAAGAGTCGCATACAGGAAACCGTAGTCTTTGATCTTATCGACCACATCCGTGGTACGATCCCCGCCGACTTTCTGGTATGCACGGGCGACGAGCTTCTTCAAACCCTTCTTGCCAAGTGTTTCCTGAACGTAACGCATTTCATCCGGCAGAATGCGGTTGAAGATGGCACGCCCGATAGTTGTTGGCTCAGGTTCGCTCTGCGGCGGGAAGTGATCATAGATGTTCCCCAGCAGAATCGGTGTGTGAAGATCAACTAGCCCGATGCGGTACAGATATTCAACTTCATCATGGTCAACCACAAGGCGGCGCTCATGCAGGTTGGTGATGGCGATGTCATTTTCCCAACCATTCTTCGCAATCAGCTTGCGCATCTCGATGGTGTTCGCCAGCATGATGTCGATTTCGCCATCTTGCAGCGCACGAATGGTGCGATCAATCGCTGTTTCAACGACTTTCTTGCGCCCGTTTTCGTCTTCTTCCATTGCATCGTAGAAGACCGTCTTATTGGGGATTTCACGATGCTGTGCGTAGTAGTACCCGTTGGAGCGGAAAGCCACCCCGACACGTACATCCTCATCGTAAATCGTATCAATTGTGCGATACTCGTCCTGGTTCTTTGTGAGAGCTACGACCTCGACGGTTGGATCCATCGTCAGATAGTAGATGCCCAGAACCATGTCCTTGGAGGGTCCTACAATCGGTTCACCATCCGAGGGTTTGAGCAAGTTGTTGGTTGCCAGCATCCGTTCACGAGCTTCTTGTACAGCCCGTTCGCTCAAGGGAACATGAACCGCCATCTGGTCACCGTCGAAGTCTGCGTTAAATGCCGAGCAAACCAGTGGGTGAATCTGGATAGCTTTGCCTTCTACCAACTGCGGTTCAAATGCCTGGATACCCAGACGGTGCAGGGTAGGGGCGCGGTTCAGCAGCACTGGACGATCTTTGATGACTTCTTCCAGCACTTCCCACACTTCCGGCTTTTCGCGCTCAATGATGCGCTTTGCGCCCTTCACGTTACTGGCATATCCGTAAGATACGAGCTTGCTGATAACGAAGGGGCGGTACAGTTCCAGCGCCATCGTCTTCGGCAGGCCGCATTCGTAGAGCTTCAGGCGCGGGCCAATGACGATCACGGAACGACCAGAGTAATCCACACGCTTACCGAGCAAGTTGCGGCGGAAGCGTCCTTTTTTGCCCTTCAGCATATCGCTGAGGGATTTCAGTTCACGACGACCCCGGCGGCTGAGTGCCTTGCCGCGCTGGCTGTTGTCAATCAGGCTGTCTACCGCTTCCTGCAACATGCGCTTTTCGTTGCGCACAATCACATCCGGCGCACCCAATTCCAGGAGGTGCTTCAGGCGATTGTTGCGGTTGATGACGCGGCGGTAGAGATCGTTCAAATCGCTGGTTGCAAAACGCCCACCATCCAACTGCACCATCGGGCGCAAGTCTGGCGGGATCACTGGCAGCACAGTCAGGATCATCCATTCAGGGCGATTGGTGCTGCCCTTCAGGCTTTCCACGACGCGCAGGCGCTTGGTAGCCTTCTTTTTACGCTGCTTGGAACGAGTGGTGCGAACTTCATGCCACAGTTCTTTCGCCAGCTTTTCCAGGTCAAGGGTTTGCAGAATTGCGTAGAAGGCTTCCGCACCCATTTCCGCCAGGAAGACATTCCCGTAACGGCTCTTCAGTTCACGGTAGCGATTTTCCGAGAGGAATTGCAGTACCTGCAAATCTTGCAATTCCTGGATTTGCTTTTCCGCGCTCTGGCGAATGTTGCTCAGGCGCGTTTCCAGTTCCTGAAGATGCTCATCCAGTGTGCTGTTGATTTCCGTCGAGACGTTATCAACCTCATCACTCAGTTTCGCCAGTTCTTGCTGACGCATATTGTCGATCTCAGTCTGAAGATCGCCCAGGTAGCGGTTCACTTCGTTCTGAATGACTTCATTATGCTCAGAGCCAACTTGCTCACCTTTTGCCACGATGACACGATCAACCATCTCGAAGTAAATATCTGCCGGAGCGAGGCCATTTCCCAGAGCGCTGATGCGATCCTGGATTTGTTCTGCTTCCTGGTTGATTTCATCACTGAGACGGGCGAATTCATTGTCGAAATGTGAGGTGATCGCAGTGGCGCGTTCTTCGTACTGGCTCACGTATTGCTCGTGATTGCCGCGAATCTCGGTCATACGGTCTTCAATGTCGCCGCCGAGTTCCTGCTCTTTGATCTTGAGTTCTTTCTTGATGCGCTCAATTGCGCGGTTACGCAGGTCTTCGTTCACTTCGGTGATGACGTACTGTGCAAAGTACAGCACGCGATCCAGATTGCGGCGGCTCACATCCAGTAGCAACCCCAGGTAGCTAGGGACACGGCGCGTATACCAGACATGGGCGACAGGAGCAGCCAGCTCAATATGCCCCATACGTTCGCGGCGCACCGACGAACGGGTGACTTCCACGCCACATTTATCGCAGATGATGCCGCGATAGCGAATGTTCTTGTACTTGCCGCAGTAGCACTGCCAGTCCCGTGTAGGGCCGAAGATCGCTTCGCAGAAGAGACCGTCTTTTTCTGGGCGCAAACGGCGATAATTAATGGTTTCCGGTTTCGTGACTTCCCCATACGACCAGGAGCGGATCTGATCCGGTGAAGCCAGAGAGATGCGGAGTGCGCTGAAATCTTTCGCCTCCAAGGCGTTTCCTCCTCTGCGCTATACACGTTGATTGTGGAAATGTAATTGAATGGCGAGGTGCGTTCGGAATACCCGTAATCGAAACAATAGACTTCAGTGTGAGGATGTAAATGGATACCTGACACCGATATGACAACCCTTCGACAAGGGTAGAGACACCTATAGGCAACGCATTGTACCCCTGGGGTGACATTTCTGTCAAGGGACATGTGTTGCCAAAGCCGCAGACATATTCATGATGACCAAAGGATACGACTTCTTACAGAATCTGTCAACTCCTGGGTGCATGGCCTCTGCAAACGTTTATAAAGTGCGAACATAGGCTCAACAATTTCAATAAGAATGACTCTAGTAGAGCCATTCCAGATTGGTAAGTTGCTTCTAGATACGGATCACAGAGCCACAGTATGCACACGTTACCTGTGTATCTCCTGCCGAAAGTTCGGGCAAAACGCTGCCACAATTGGGGCAATCTGTGGGAGCATTGCGCAGACGTTCGATCAATTCAGGATCGGGTTCCACTGTGCTTTCACTGGAGATATAGCCCTTCACTGCACGCTGCACCTGCTGCGTCCAATAATCTGATGCGATGCCACCTTTGATTTCACAGATGATTTCGGCATAGGGAGCGCCTGCACCCAGTTTCAGGTGCATCATATCCTTGCCGCCGAACATGCCTTTGTTCTCACTGCTGACTTCTTCAATGCTGCTGAGAGGTGTTTCCCAGAGAAGTTCTTGCGTTTGCTTGCCACCAAACATGCCCAGGCGCTTGCCCGTCTTTTCATTTTGCTCGAAGATCATGCGCTGGTCGGTCACGAACAGATAGCCGTCAGGTTTGTCTTTGTCGTCCACCCATTCGGCTTCTGCTGCAATGTACAGCCCTTCGCCCGGTTTCAATTGGAACGAAGCTGCTTCCAACCAATCCAGGTATTTTTCGATCTTTGCGACTTGCTGAGTGGTTGTGTTGACTTCTCGTTCTACTTCGCTATAGAGTGCCTGGATTTTTTCTTCCGATGCCGAAACCTGGGTTTCCATCGTATCCAGCACAGTGCTGAGTTTTGCGACGATTGCCTTGTGGCGGCTGTTTAGCTCACTCCCCAGACGGGATACTAACCCGGCTGCGGCTGCCATCTCGTCTTCGAGTTCAGCAGTCTCTTCTTCCAGCCAATCTTCAATGCGGTCATTCACGCCGTCCCAGCGTTCTGCCAGCACGACGACCTTATCTTCCAGGTAAGAGTGGAACGTATAACCACGCTGCCGAATCTGCTCAATGCTATTCGGCAGGCTCTCAATGCTGCCGCCCAGGCTTTCGGTTTCGTTGATAACATCGGTGAGCTTGACGCGAGTGAGCAGGTCGTTGTATCGTTCGCGCACTTCATCAACGGCGGATTGCAGTTCAGCAGCTACTTCTTCGCTCAGTTCCTCGGCGCTTTCGGCTGCGCCACCCATCAACGAGTCCATTGCGCCTTCTGCGCTCTCTGCGACATCACTGCCCTTCTGCTGAATGCGATCTGCGAGAGAGGATGCTTTTTCAGTAGCTGCCGATTTACGGGCGCTGAGTGCTTCTTGTAGACTACTCTGGAGATCTGCTTTGTCGCTTGCATCCGATGCCGAAGTCTGACTACGGCGCATCTTGTCGGCGAGGGAAATTCGCTTACTCATAAAAAACTCCTGGTGTTGGTGCATCAATGATCTTGCAATCATTGTATGTCCTCCCCAGGAAAGAGCAAATCAAACGCTATTCTGTTTCGGTGTTTTTATCACCAATTTTATATCTCAGGTAACTCTCCATAAATGGATCAAGATCACCATCCAGCACGGACTGGGTGTTTCCGGTTTCGTAGCGCGTGCGCAAATCTTTGACCATCTGGTAGGGATGCAGCACATAGGAGCGAATTTGATTGCCCCAGCCAGCATCTACATTTTCGCCTTTGAGCGCGTCGATTTCAGCTTGTTGTTTTTGGCGCTCCAGTTCAAACAAGCGGGCTTTCAGCACTTTCAGCGCCTGCTCTTTGTTCTGTAACTGGCTCTTTTCATTTTGCGACTGCACGACCAATCCACTTGGCACATGCGTGATGCGCACAGCCGAGTCTGTTGTGTTCACAGATTGTCCACCAGGGCCGGATGCACGGTAGACATCAATGCGCAAATCCGCTTCCTTGACTTCAACTTCAATGTCGCCTGCGATGTCCGGGTACAATTCGACTTTGGCGAAAGAGGTGTGGCGGCGGGCACTGCTGTCATAAGGGCTGATGCGTACCAGCCGATGAACCCCTTGCTCACTTTGCAAGTAGCCGTAAGCGTAATCGCCTTTCACATTGTAGGTTACGCTCTTGATACCCGCTTCTTCACCGTAGGTTTTGTCGATCATCTGCGCTTTGAAGCCCCGGTCTTCGATCCAGCGCAGGTACATGCGTTCCAGCATCGAAGCCCAATCCTGTGCTTCTGTACCACCCGCGCCTGCGTGGATTGAGAGAATGGCATCTTCCGCGTCATAATCACCGGAGAGCATCGCCTGTAGTGCCATCTCATCCACGACCGTAACCAGTGCATCGACTTCGGTTTGCATCTCTTCGGCGAAATCTTCATCACCCAATTCCGCTAATTCAATGGCATCATCAAGGCGCTGTAAGGTTTTTTGCCACTGCGTGACCTGGTTGCGCAGGCGTGACATCTTCTGCATCTTGCGTTGTGCACCCTGCGTATCATCCCAGAAACCCGGTGCAGCCGACTCTTCTTCCAGCGCCTGGGCTTCCAGCGCCTTATTGTCAATATCGAGCTGCGCCATCATCGTTTTGATCTGGTTGCGCATTTCGTTCAGTTGGTTGACATGCTGTTCCATAACGTCACTTCCTGGGGCGAATTGCCCGTACCTATTTTTGTTCCATCTGCTGCCGCAGTGCCTCATACATAATAATGGCTCCCGATACGGATACGTTCAGAGAATCCACGATTTGACCCTGCATAGGGATTTTTACCAGCGCATCACAGGTAGCTACCCACGACTCATCCAACCCCGTATCTTCTGCGCCGACGAGTACCACGGTTCGTTGCTGTGTGAAATCATAATCGAACAGACTCATGCTACCGGCGAGATGTGCAGCCAGCATTTTGATCGTGTTCTGCCGAAAGAAGGCAATCGCTTCTTGTGTCGTCAAGCTGTAGAGATTGTTCAGAAAGCAGGTTCCGGTGCTGGAACGGATGATATTTGGATTGTAAATGTCCAGCGGCGTATCAATCAAGAAGATTGTTCGGAAGCCTGCCGCATCTGCTGTGCGTAACAACGCGCCGATGTTTCCTGGCTTGGTAAGCTGAACCATTCCCAGGATGTGTGATACGCCGAGGTCTGTCGTCGCCAGCATGGGCAAATCCTGTTGATGCAAAACGGCTACGAGGCCGCCAGGATTTTGACGATAGCTGGCTTTTTGCATCAAATCCAAATCAACTTCGTAAATCAGTGCATTATCATATTCATGAATTAGCGCTTCATCTTCGGCAGTGGCAAGCTGTGGGCAAAACAGCGCAAATTCGATTTCGTATCCACCAGCCAGTGCCCGCCGTAAGTCTCGCGTATCATCTACGCGGAACAACCCTGTCTTTTCCCGCTGGCGTTTTTCACTGAGTTTGCTGGTGAGCTTGATCTTGTCGTTCTGCGGGCTGGTGATCGTCTGGCGGGGCATCACGTTTCGGCTTCAAAGAGCGAATTGACATAGGCTTCTGGCTCAAAGGGTACGAGATCATCCATGCCTTCGCCCAGACCAATGTAAAAAATAGGAACTTCCAGGTCGGTATATACGGAGAAAATCATGCCACCCTTTGATGTTCCATCGAGTTTGGTGACGATCAATCCAGTAATATTGACGGAGTCATCGAATTTCATCCCCTGGCGCAGCGCATTCTGCCCGGTGGTGCCATCCAATACCAGGACGACTTCATGTGGTGCATCCGGCACAGCCTTCTTGATGACATTTTGTATCTTGGTCAATTCTTGCATCAAGTTGTAATTGTTGTGTAAGCGTCCGGCTGTATCAATAATCAGCACATCGCTTTTCTGAGATTTTGCTGCTTCGATGGCATCATATACCACTGCACCGGGATCGCTGCCCTGTTTATTGGCGACGACCGGAACACCGACGCGATCACCCCAGGTTTGCAATTGTTCAATGGCAGCCGCACGGAACGTATCGCCAGCCGCCAGCATTACGTTGCGTCCCTGCTTCTTCAGGCGGTTTGCGAGTTTTGCGATGGAGGTTGTTTTGCCTGAACCATTTACGCCGACGATCAAGATAATCGAGAGGTCGCGCCCTTGAATGTTCAGGTCACGCTGATCTTGATCCAGCAAAGCGAGCAGTGAGTTCTTGAGCAACTTTTCCAGAGAGCGCGTGTTCACAAGCCCTTTGCGTCGGGCTTCTTCCTGGAGATATTCGATGATGGTTGTGGTTGTCTCGATGCCGAGGTCTGCTTGAATCAGCATGGCTTCGAGATCATCCCAGGTATCGTCTGTAATTTCGGTATCACCCAGTATTTGGGCGATGCGCCCGAAGAATGAATTTCGTGTTCTTTCTAAGCCGCGTCTGAAAATTCCCACGTCGCGCTTGTCTCCGCATCACAAGTTTTGCATGATTAAGGCTAGTCCGTAAGCAGTATACTCGCCGCCCCATCTCAAAACAAGCGGTGGAGAGCGGGGCAGTGAGGCCAAAGGAGTGAATATATGGCAAAGAAACTAACACACCTGGATGACCAGGGACGCGCTGCAATGGTCGATGTTGGCGATAAACCTGTGAGTGACCGCATTGCAGTCGCAGAAGGAGCTGTGTATGTGCAACCGGCAACCCTTGTGCAAATCCGTGAAGGCAATATGAAAAAAGGTGATGTACTGACGATTGCCCGTATCGCTGGCATCATGGGTTCTAAACACACGTCGGATTTGATCCCGCTGTGTCATCCACTGCCACTGACCAAAATCCATCTGGATGTATGGTTGGATGAAGAAATGTCGTCGGTGCGTATTCGGTCTACTGCGCGGACAGTGGGGCAGACGGGTGTGGAGATGGAAGCGCTAACGGCTGTGACTGTCGCTGCGTTGACTGTTTACGATATGGCGAAAGCAATTGATCGCACCATGCGAATCGGGGATGTTCGCTTGCTGGAAAAGCGCGGCGGTACGCATGGTGATTACCGCGCTGAGGATTACACGGAGGAAACAGATGAAGATTGAGGTATTATTCTTCGCTACCCTGCGCGACCTTGCCGGGAAAAAACGTCATGAACTGACGCTGTCAGGGGAAACAACTACACTAGAGGATGTGCGGACTCAGCTAATTAAAGACTTCCCACAGATGCAGCGCAACCTCGAAATCGCGCTGGCAGCAATTAACGAAGAATTTGCACAGGCCGGAGATACTGTACGTGATGGGGATGAAGTGGCTTTCTTCCCACCTGTCAGCGGTGGCAGCGGCGAGTGGCCGGAAATCTACCGCCTGCCGAAAGAACCAATTGACCATGATGAATTGATTGCGTCGATAACCTCACCAGAGACGGGAGCCGTGACGTTATTCAGTGGGTTTGTGCGCGGCGAAACCAGGCGCGAGGGCTATCTTCCGCAGACTCTTTACCTCGAATATGAAGCCTATGAATCGATGGCGTTGGCGAAGATGAAACAGGTGGCGCAGGAAATCCGCGAACGCTGGCCTCTGGTGCAGGGAATCGCCATTGTGCAGCGGCTGGGCAAGTTGGAAGTTGGGCAGAATACGGTGTTGATTGCTTGCGCAGCCGCGCACCGTGATGATGGTTGTTTTGAAGCATCGCGCTATGGTATTGATCGCCTGAAAGAAATTGTCCCGGTCTGGAAGAAAGAGGTGGGCGCAGATAGCGATCAATGGATCGAAGGGAAATACATCCCGCATGAAGGAGATCGTGCGCAAGAGTGAATTGGACAGCAGAAAGGATCCAATATGAGTGATGGAACGAGAATGTTTGTAGATTTTGAGGATACCATTGGGGTGCGCTTCCGCGATGAAGAATTGCTGCGGCGTGCGCTGACGCATCGTTCTTTTGTGAACGAGGTGGAAGAGGAATTACGTGACAACGAGCGCCTGGAATTTTTGGGCGATGCAGTCCTGGATTTTGTCGTGGCGGATATGTTGTTTCGCCGCTTCCCGGATGTGTCCGAAGGGGAGCTGACGCAGTTACGTGCAGCTCTCGTTCGGACGGATTCGCTGGCGATTCTTGCAGCAGAATGTAACCTGGGTGAGTATTTGCTAATGGGCAAAGGAGAGGTCAACAGCGGCGGACGTACCCGCGCTAATAACCTCTGCCGAGGCTTTGAGGCTGTCGTTGGTGCTGTCTACATGGATAGTGGCCTGGATGCGGTCAAGCACTTCGTGACGGGACGACTCGAACGCTTGCTGGACTACATCCTGGAGAATGATTTGCATAAAGATGCCCGCAGCATGCTGCAAGAACGCAGCCAGGCAGAATTACGTTTCACGCCTGTATACCGTGTGGTGGATGCCTCTGGCCCCGACCATGAGAAGGAATTCTTCATCGAAGTTGTGGTCGGTGATGTGGTCATCGGCTCCGGCAGCGGAACGAGCAAACGGACGGCGGCGCAGGCGGCTGCACGGTCAGCATTGCAGCGGCTGGAAGAAGTTGGCTGGCCTGAAGAGGCCCATGTGATCTTCCTGCAAGATCGCCAACCAGAAAGCGAAGAAGATACCCCTGTAGAACAAACTGACTGATTCCTACGGCTCGTTGCGCAGTGCAATCCCGACCACTGCCATACGGTGGTCGGACGCATCTCCTGGCATGACATTGGTGCCGATGGGTTGTAGAGACTGCGACCACAGCCAGATGTAGTCATACCGTGCAGGTGGTAAGTTGCTGCGTCGCAATGTTGCAGAGAGTGTTAGGTTCGTTCCCGCAAACGGATCAACAAAGCCAGATTGCGCGAGCCGCTGTATCACAGGCGAACTTGGCACGTTATGAAAAGTTCCGCCGAGCAGCGCCCGTCCCAATTGACCACCGTAATCTGTGTTGATATGTGTGGCGATGGTTGAAAGTATGCTATCAACTTGATTGCGTTGATTCTCTTCCTGGACGTTCAACTCAGGCCCTGCCAGCAGCAATCCCAGCGAAGTATTGTAGATGGTGATGACACTCTGCAAGTTCGCTTCTGGCTGTATTTGCACACGCTGCAAGCCCGTCTGCTGGTCGATGCTCGGCAGCAGTACCCCGTCATCAAAGACGATCTGTACCCGTGAAAGGACGGCTAGCCCCTGTAGACCTTCGTTTGTGGCATAAAAACGCCGATCCATGCCTAGCCGCCGTGCCAGCCACAGCGATTGATCGACCCCGAAGCTAGTCATGCGCCCTGCTTCGACTTCTTGCAGTAACACGACCTGTGCGCCGCTTTGCTCAATGGTCTGTGCGATGGCTTCCAGATCATAATTGAAAAATTCACTGTAGCCGCCGTGAATGTTGTAGGTTCCAACGCGCAGTTCTGTTGGTTCAATCACCGGGAGAACCAGCGGGGGGCGTGCTGCGATGGCTGCGGCGGTAACGAGCGTGATCCCGAACAATAATGCAGCCAGGGTTTCCGGCAGTTTGCCACCGCGCCAGGGGATACGCCGCGTACTCTGGATCACAGGCAAGGTTGCAAACAGGGCAGCCATCAGCAGCAGACCAAGCCCCAAACCCCGGAAACCGCGCAGTAGGGGGGTAACGAAGCTGTTCAGGAAATCCGTTACTCCAGCGCTGCTCGGTATCAAGAAATCACGCACGAAAGCGTATTCATAAGTGAAGATGTCTCCCGCAACCAACAGCCCAAAAATCGTCACCGTGAACAGCAGCCAGAATCCGCTGAGATTGCGCTCATTTTCTGCCTGTGGGCGCACGAGCCACCACCAGGTCATGCTTGCGGCGAACTGTGCCAGCACCAGGGCGAAACCACCTAATGGGAAGAAGCCAAGGCCGCTGATTGGCAGTCGCTGGATCCTTGCACCGACGACGATCAACAGCGCCAACAAAATCAGCCAGATCCAGCCGCGAGTTGTGGAATCAAACGGAGTGATCAATTCGCGGATCTGCCGCCGCACAAATGGTACCAGCGGCAGCACGGTTGCAGCCAGCACCAGGGGTACAAACTGCGTGTAATCAGTGTCGGCGCGTCCTGCGATGGCATTGGGTAAGGCCAGCAGCGACATTTCCAGGAAGAGCAACCCGCCCAGGCCAACCGCTCCCCAGACCGTGAGTAATCCACGATTGTTATTGGTTTCGCCCCTGGGAAAAGGCTTTTGCCGAATGATATTGATGAATGCTATCAACAGAACCGCCCCGACGATGATAATAGTGGGTGTCTGATAGCGTGTGATCTGCCAGATTGTCGGATCGAGTGTGTTGCCAAAGGCGCGTATTACTTGATCCAGTGCGAAGCCGAGGACGAAAAAATACGGAAATAGAGTCGCCCGTTGATACACCAGCAGCGTGATATAAAGCAATCCTCCGCCCACAGCGAAAACAGCCGCCAACGATGCTGAAATTCCCGAATCTGGCAGCACCATCAACGCTCGCCCGATGGCGAGTAGTGCCACCGCTGGAATGAAACTGAATTTCCAACGCCCCAGTATCAACGCCAGAACAGGCAGGGCAATCATCAAACCAAGCCAGATGATCTCGCTGCTGATGGCTTCTGGTGTGACGATGCCGGGTGCATTTGGCGGGATAATCTCCTGGGGATATGTTGTCACCAGGGCGGCGCTGGCTGTCCGGCTGTATAGCTGCCCGATCAACATGCGCAGGGATTGCACAAAGAACAAGCCGAGAATCCCGGTTTCCAGCAGACTCAGAAGTTGCATGAAATTGGTCGCTGCTGTCAGCGATTGCAAGCGCTTCAACGTGGATTTCTCCCTGGCGATTTCCGTTGTATCAAACGAATGACCTGCATAATTGAACCATTGCCGCTATAATCGCGCAAATTTGCCATGAATGAAATGGGGGATTGATCTTGGAAACTGTGGACATCCTTCTGACGGGCGGTATCGTCCTGACGATGAACGAGAATTTCGACATCATTCAAGATGGTCTGGTTGCGATCAAAGACGCGCAAATTGTTGCAGTTGGCAAGCGCGAAGAATTGGAAGGGCAGTACGAAGCAGGAGAGATTATTGACTGTACAGGGCAGTATGTGCTGCCGGGGTTGGTCAATGCACACACACATGTTCCCATGACGCTGCTGCGTGGCATGGCGGACGACCTCCGGCTGGATGTGTGGCTGATGGGCTACATCATGCCCGTAGAGCGTGAATTCGTTAGCCCGGAATTTTGCCGCCTGGGGACGACGCTGGCCTGCGCGGAAATGATCCGAGGCGGGGTGACGGCGTTTGCAGATATGTATTACTTCGAGTCAGATATTGCTGCTGCAACGGCGGAAGCGGGCTTACGCGGCTTGCTCTGCGAATCCATTCTGAAATTCCCCACGCCAGATGCTGCAACCTATGAAGAAAGTCTGGCTTATACGCGCAAGTTCATCGAAGAATGGAAAGATCACCCGCTGATTACGCCCACCATTGCGCCTCATGCACCCTATTCCAACACGGAAGAAACGCTTCAGCAGAGCGCGGCCTTAGCAAAAGAATATGACTTGCCGTTGATGATCCACCTTGCAGAGACGGAACGCGAAGTGGAAGACAGCATGAATACCTACGGCAAGACGGTTGTTCCCTGGGTGAAAGATCATGGCATCCTCGAAGTGCCAATTATCGCGGCACACTGCGTCCACATTGATGAACACGAAATGCGGATGCTGCTGAAACACAATGGCAGCGTGGCACATTGCCCTTCCGCAAATCTCAAATTGGCCAGTGGTATTGCACCCATCACCCAGATGCTGGAAATGGGCATCAACGTCGCCATCGGCACGGATGGCCCTGCCAGCAACAACGACCTGGATATGTTTGAGGAGATGCGGCTGGCGGCGTTGCTGGCGAAAGTCACACCCAAAGATCCCACAGCACTCCCGGCACGCACCGCCTTGCAAATGGCAACCATCAACGGCGCAAAAGCGCTCGGCATGGGAGATGTGACAGGCAGCCTGGAAGTAGGCAAATATGCGGATGTCATCGTTATGGATGCCAACCCCGTACATAACATTCCCAACTTCGATTTTAATCCCGACTCAGCCTATTCACAGGTGGTATACGCTTCAAAGAGCAGCGATGTGCAGCATACCATTTGTCATGGCAAGGTTCTGATGCAAGACCGCCAACTGAAAACCATTGATGAAACTGCGTTACAGACCCAGGCCGCAGCCTATGCCGAAAAAGTTGGTGAATTCCTGGTCGATGTGGCAGAGAATCCGCTGCGCAAACTCGTCGCAGTCTCGGTGGATGTGGAACGGGCGGAGAGCTTTGAAATCCAGATGAAGGCTCGTATTACCGATCCGTCAATCGTGGAGGAACTCTTCAGTGATGAAAATGTGGAAATCATGCGTTCGGTACACTATCGCCAGTACGATACGTATTTCCTCTTCGGTGATAAATTCGACGGACGTATTCGCTACCGCGAGGATGACCGCATCGACATGAGCGGCAATGTGGAAGGTGTGCGGATGCGCCTGACCTATACCACAGCCGAAAAAGAACAGACCTTCGATGATGCAGTTTTGCTGTCGCATTCGCGCTTCATTGCACCGGCAACACAGCCGCTGCGTTTCTACCAGGAATATTTCCAACCTGTTGAACAGCGCACCCTGCGCAAAGAACGCCGTCGCTGGCGTGTGAACTACAAAGAGGTGCTGTATTTCGTCAATGTAGATCGTCTGATTGAGCCGGATATTTCCGACATTTTCCTGGAGATCAAGACGCGCACCTGGTCACTGACCGATGCCGAACACAAAGCGGAATTCATCAAGGAGATGATGCAAATCCTGGGCATTGATGTGACTGAAACGGTACATGAGGATTATCTGGAATTGCACAGTATTCCAGTGGAGTAAAAGTTCTTGTGTTGGGGCATGAACAACCGCATGCCCCAACGCTGCTTGTTCTTAGTAGTTTCCTGAATACTGTCCGCCGTATTGCATAGCAATTTTCTTGATGAGCGCGTCATCAATGCGGTCAGACCAATCACGCCGTTCTGCGCGTACTTGCTTGTCATGCTCTGCCAGTGCCTGAAATTCCCTGCGCTGCGACAGCCACATGTAAATATCTGCGCTGGCGATGCATGTTTCGGTATAGTCCAGATCTCCCGTATCCAGGATTTCATCTGGCGGTGAAGGGGGAAGCGGCATCGGCATATCGTCGATAATTGCACAGGCGCAGTCATACCAGAAATCGCGGGTGCTTTTGCGCGTCGGTGCGTTTACCAGTTGTAGTGCGGCTGCCAGGCCAATTTTCGCTACCTGTACATTGCTCAACATGGATGCCAGTTGAATACGCTCGTTCATGTCGGCAGTCTTCACGGCACTGCGTAATTCCTGCGGGATCGACTGCAATTGTCCCCATTCGTGCAGGCGTTCCGCAAGGCTGCCTGGAATGAGCGTCAGATCATCCACCGAGGGAGCAACGCGGGCATGGGTCAATTCTTCCGGGTCAGAATAGAATAAGCGCCGGATCATCTTCAAATCACCCTTGCGCGTTGCTCCCACCAGCCCCGCCTGTGAGAAACCAAAACGCCCCGCACGTCCGCCGATTTGCTGCACTTCGCTTGGCTTGAGGATGCGAATATCGCGCCCGTCGTATTTTTCTACTTCGTAGAAGCACACATGGTCAGCGGGTAGATTCAAGCCCATGCCGACGGCATCGGTTGCCACGCAGATTTCCGTTTCGCCCGCTGCGAAGCGTTCCGCTTGCTTACGACGCACTTCCGGGGGCAAACTGCCATACACGACAGATACGCTGCGTCCCATACCTTCCAGGCGGGTTTTCAACGTCAGCACGGCCTTGCGCGAGAACGCTACCAAAATGGTCTTATCCGGCAGGCGATGCAGAGGCCAGGGGCGTTCTGCAACTTCAATCGGTGTCAGTCGCTCATGATCTGCAATGCCAATCGGGATATTCGCGGCGTTTGCCATACGCAAGATCAAATCCTGCGCGGTTGGCGGCGCAATGATGTGCATTTCTGGCGCGAGGCAGCCCATCATGGCGCGAGTCCATGCCCAACCTCGATCCGGGTCAGCCAGCATCTGTGCTTCGTCAATGATGACCACTTCGCCACTTTGCTGCGGATTGAACATTTCAATAGTGGCAGCCGTGATTTCCGCGCCCTCCACTTCGATGTATTCTTCACCTGTCAGCAGATTGCAGGGAACGCCACGCTGATTGAGGCGATCATAGACTTCCCAGGCTAGCAAGCGCAGCGGCGCAAGATACCAACCGCTTCCTGCTTCACCGAGGCGTAGTAGAGCATCATGTGTTTTGCCGCTGTTCGGGGGGCCAATGTGTGCCAGCATCAATTGATGCGAACGATCAATATCTGCCCAGGCCGGGAAGCTCGCAACTAACTGCGCCCGAAGTTCAGCGCGGCGTTGGCGCTCTGCTTCGCGCTTCTCTCGCTGCTTCTGGCGGGTATTCTCGCGTTTCTTGCGTTGCGCCTGGCGACGTTCGTCGCGCTGCTGTTGCAGCAGTTTACGAAATTCATTCAGGCTATCCGGTAATCCAAGCTGCCCGCGAATCTCTTGCCACAGTGGTTTATTGGCATCGGCTCCCAGGGAGCGCAATCTCTTGCGAGCAATGGAGATTTTGACATCCAGTGCGTCAGAAATATCGCGCAGCCGGACGCGCTCTAGCCCCTCAATCTGGGCATGGAGAATTTCATCCTTCAATGCTTTATCGACTTCATAGGCAGGGATGCGCTGGATATCTTCTTCGTCAACGTAGCTGGTTAGTACATCTGCTTCTAGTGCCCGTTCAATGGTCTGGCGATGGACATCTAGCAGCCGTCGCGCACGATTTAGCGTATAGTCACGCTTAGGTTGCGTATTGTCTTCTATGTCGTTGGAGTCGTTGTCTTGCATATCGTCTGTAGGGTAGTTCGTCGGTGGTTGATTGCTCATGGTGTCTCATTATATACGGAGGCTGTTAGATTTATTATAGCAGGCTGTGGCGATCTTTGTGCAGCCTGCAACATGCTAATAATAAAAACAAGGATATGATAGCATACCCCTGCAATCTCTCTGCTTTTCCTGATATGTGTTCTTGCCCAACTTTGGCTCTTAGACTGGATTATCCAATCGGAAACCATGCCCGCGCACGGTGACCACGTATTGGGTCTCCGGATCCATCTCTGCGAGGCGATCACGTAGGCGGCGTACCAGTGCGTCGATGGCTTGTTCGCTGACCCCTTCGCCCATTGCCTCAGGCCAGACGGTCTCGACAACTTCATCCCGCGTACAGACTCGCCCCTGCGCGATATAGAGAAGTTCCAGCAGGCGGTACTGGGGTAGGCTCAACGGCGGATCCATTTCTACGCCGTTTACCAATACCTTCCGCGCTTCGGTGTCGATCTGCAAGCGCCCTTTGCCGCCGATAGAGGGGATGACACGGGGCAAGTCTCCGGTGATGGGGGCGGTGATGCCGCTGTCTACGTATTTCAGGCGCACACGAAGCGCAATGTGTATTTCGTCACCATCGTGAAGTTGTATGTGACCTTCCAGGCGGTTGCCATTGACCCAGGTTCCGTTGCGGCTTTGCAAATCTTCGAGGATTACGCCTTCTTGTGTGCGGTGAAATGCGACATGTTGGCGTGAGATTTGTCGCATCGGGATCACAATATCGCAATCTTCATCACGCCCCAATACCTGCTGCTCTTGATCCAGCAGCCAGGCGTGAGATTTTAATTCTCCATCAAGAATGACAATCGCAGGATGTTCGCTTTTTTGATTTTCTGCCATTGCTCTTCCTACCTTGTTTGATGTTCTCTTGATCTGATATTCGTTTGCTGCTGCTAATTTGGATGACTTCAGCATAATCACAGGACAACGCTATTGGGCAGGCTCTGTTTCTGGAACTTCAATGGACAGTGCTGCTGGTATGACAACAGTATCCGATGTTTCGATGCCATCTGATAAGATCGCCAGACCTTGATCCGGGAAAATTGCTGTTGCCGTCGTCAGCACAGCGCCCGGTGTTGTAATTCGATAGTAGCTTTGCACCGTTGATTGACCGCCGATGATGCCACCAAGCTGCGCTGCTGGGATCTCTACGCGATGCACACAGCGCTGACGTGGCCCCAATAAACGGATATTGTCGTTCGAGAATGTAGACGCACCTGGCGGGCGGATAGTTCCAAGATTAATGTTTGCTGGTGGGTTGAAGATCAGGCCAACGCCGCTGTTCCCATCATCAACAGTGAGAATTTGATTCTCCGAGAAAACGATGGGGACGGTACCGATAGTGTTATTCACGATGATAATGCGTATAACCCAGGGAGTGCCATCGTTTGGAAGCGGCTCAACCTGTACATCCAATTCAAGAGCATCACTAGACCTGCGCCCAATCAGTGATTGATGCAGCCCTCTGTCTGATGCGGTGCGCAGCCGTGTGCAGGGTGCGCCCTCATCAATGAAAGCGAAAGTGCGCGATACAAGCCGAGGCAGTACATCAGGCCCAACGAAGACCAGCAGCATCACCAGCAGAATTACCCCGAATACAGTGTTCGATGTATCGCCATCTCGCCGCAACACTCTCAGCACTAGATCTCACTCCTGTTCCACGTCGCCAATGAATCGATCACTTGTGCTACATTCAACTCATTACTATTATGCCACAAGATGCCGTTGTCATGCCCGCGGAACCAGATTTCCTGGCGGCGAATAAACTGATGTGTGGCGATACGAGTTTGTGCCAGGGCTTCTTCCAATGTGTATTTTCCCTGGAGATGTGCGGCTAGCTCACGATAACCGAGTGCGCTCATGGCTGGCAGGTCTGTTGTGTAGCCTCGAGCCAGAAGCAGCTTTACTTCTTGCAAGAAACCCGCAGCCATCATTTGACCTAGCCGTATGTCTGCGCGTGCTTTCAATGCTTCCCGTTCCATCGTCAAACCCAGTACACGAATGCGGTAGGGCGGGGGTTTTTTGCGCTGTAAGACGCTGATGGGTATGCCTGTCACTTCGTATACTTCCAGCGCACGAATTACGCGGCGCACGTTGTTGGGGTGGATTTTCTCAGCTGCTTCAGGATCAATCAGCCGCAGTCGTTCTAGCAACGTTTCATTGCCAAACTCTGCTGCTTCTGCCTCTAACTTCTCGCGCAGTGTGTCATCTGGTGGCACTTCTGGGATTGACCAACCTTCTTCCACGGCAGTGAGGTACTGCCCCGTGCCACCGACGAGAACTGGTAATTTGTTGCGCTGCGTGATCTCCGCTATTTTTTCATAGGCTATGCTCTGATACTGTGCCAGGGAGAGTGTTTTGTCCGGTGGTACAAGATCCAGCAAGTGATGTACTGCTTGTGCTTGCTGCTCTGGCGTGGGTTTCGCCGTGCCGATGTCCATATACTGGTAGGTCTGGCGGCTGTCGGCATTGATGATTTCGCCGTTGAGCTGCTGTGCGATGGTTATTCCCAAACCCGTTTTGCCAACGGCTGTTGCACCCAGGATGATGAGCAGGGGAGGGTTACCAGCCAAGAGCATCCTCCACATGTTCGATGATCGGTTTGCCTGTTTTTGGCAGGGCAATTGCAATCACATCCATGCGCCAATCTGTCTCCTCGGTATTCACCTGGCTGAGGTACAGTTGTGCGGCTGATGTTAACCGTTTCTGTTTGGTCGGTGTGATGCTGGCGAAGGCATCTTCTGTCGTCTGTGCGTGCCGAGTCTTGACTTCTACAAAAACCAGCGTGTTGCCAACCCGTGCCACTATATCAATTTCACCAAAACGGCAGTTCCAATTGCGATCCAGGATGTTGTAGCCCTTTTGTTGTAGGTAGGTCGCTGCCAGAGTTTCGCCTTGTTCACCCAATTGTTGTTGATTTGCCATACTTTTACGCTCAAATCGTCATTCGTTGCGTTATAATCACCGAGGATATTTGCTTTATACCACGCGAGGGAGCATCCGCCAGGGGATAAAGCGCATG
Organism: uncultured Anaerolineaceae bacterium; assembly: GCA_964455365.1. Lineage (GTDB taxonomy): Bacteria > Chloroflexota > Anaerolineae > Aggregatilineales > Phototrophicaceae > JAUZRW01. The sequence goes on from CAYVVZ010000001.1 coordinate 303,593, forward strand.
GATATTACACAATTTTTAGCAAATGTAATGTTCAGGCGCTGTAAATTTTCCGAAACATACGCTAGTATTTTCTGGTTCGTTGCAAAACATTGCGGAGACTGTATACCTTTTTCATTCAGGAGGTTTCGATGGAAATTTCAATTACCACGGCTGGCGTACTCGGAGTCGTCGCCAGCATCATTGGCATTGCATTTGCCTGGTCTCAGGCGAATTTTGTGCTTCGTCAATCCGATGGTACGGAGGAGATGAAGCGGATTGCTGCCGCAATCCAGAAGGGCGCTCAAGCTTTCCTCACCCGTGAATATCGGGCTGTGAGTATTTTTGTTGCCATTGTGTTCGTCGTGTTGCTTGGCTTGAGCTTCGTCAGCAATTTGTCCGTCTGGACGAGTGTTGCTTTCCTGGTTGGTGCGATTGCTTCAGGGCTTGCTGGTTACATCGGTATGTATATCGCTGTTCGTGCCAACGTTCGCACGACGGAAGCGGCTCGCAGCAGCCTGAATGCGGGGCTGCGCGTGGCATTCTCCGGCGGTACGGTTATGGGTACGACGGTTGTTGCGCTGGCGCTGCTGGGTGTGAGCGTATTGTTCATTCTCTTCACGCAAGTTATCGGCTTAGAGTCCGCGCCGGCTGCGAGTGCGCTGGCTGGCTTCGGCTTCGGCGGTACCTCCATCGCAATCTTCGCCCGTGTGGGTGGTGGTATTTATACCAAAGCTGCTGATGTGGGCGCTGACCTCGTGGGCAAGACCGAGGCAGGCATCCCGGAAGATGATCCGCGCAACCCCGCAACCATCGCCGATAACGTCGGTGATAATGTTGGTGATGTTGCCGGTATGGGTTCTGACCTTTTTGAGAGCTACGCTAGCTCGATTATTGCGGCAATTTCATTGGCAACCCTCAGCGGTGCGCTGGCAAACAGCATAAATTTCCAGGTGTTTCCGATTCTGGTCGCCGCCGCAGGTGTGATCGTCGCAATGGGTGCTACCTTCCTCGTTCGCACGCAAGAAGGTGCGTCGCAGGAGCAGCTCCTGGGCAGCCTGCGCACTGGCGTATATACCGCGAGTGGTGTAATTGCGCTGGTAATTATCGGCCTGAGTGCGTTGCTGTTCTCCGGCGATGTCAATGCAGATGGCATTAGTGATGTCGTGGGTGTTGCCGGGGCAACCATTGCAGGTCTGCTCGGCGGTGTGCTGATCGGCTACTTCACCGAATACTTCACCGCTGCTTCCTACGGTCCCACGAAATCCCTGGCTCACAGCGCTGAAGGCGGTTCTGGCATTGTGATTATTCGCGGCCTGGCGCTGGGGATGCTCAGTACGCTGGCTCCGGTGGTGATTGTTGTTGCTGTGACGCTGATCTCCGTCTACCTGCAAGATCTGTACGGTGTTGCGATTGCGGCTGTCGGCATGCTCAGTACGCTGGGCATTACGCTGGCGACGGATGCCTATGGCCCGGTAGCGGATAACGCTGGTGGTATTGCGGAAATGTCCAATCTGCCGGACGAAGTGCGCGACCGTACCGACGCATTGGACAGCCTGGGGAACACGACTGCTGCAACAGGTAAGGGCTTCGCCATTGGTAGTGCGGCGATGACTGCACTTGCACTCATGGCAGCTTTTGTTAACGCATTGCATCCTGATCTGGATGCGCAAGCGATTACCTACTCGATCCTTGATGTGCGTCTGATTACGGGTCTGTTCATTGGTGCGCTGCTGCCGTACATCTTTAGCGCCCTGACGATGGTTGCGGTGGGCAATGCTGCGCAGGAAATTGTGGAAGAAGTGCGCCGCCAGTTCCGCGAAATTCCGGGGATCATGGAAGGCAAGAATGATCCCGATTATGAAACATGTGTTGCCATCAGCACCGATAGCGCCATCCGTGAGATGCTGCTGCCGGGTATCATCGCTGTTGCAGTTCCGGTGGGTGTTGCGCTGCTGACGGCGCTGGGGGAAGGCAATATCCTCGCGCAGTTTGTCGGCGAAGAAACGTCCGTCGGTATCCTGCTTGGTTCACTGGTTTCGGCCTTCATGCTTGCTGTGATGATGGCGAACGCCGGTGGTGCCTGGGACAACGCTAAGAAATACATCGAAGCGGGTAATCTTGGTGGCAAAGGCTCCGATGCCCACAAAGCAGCAGTAGTTGGTGATACGGTTGGTGATCCATTCAAAGATACTTCCGGTCCCTCACTCAACATTCTGCTGAAACTGTTGGCGATTGTATCGCTGGTGGTGGCTCCGCTGGTCGCAAATGTTGCGGATGCTGATGCTTCTGTCACCGAACCAACTCCGCAGGTGGAAGTAACAGAAGAACCTGCTGAAGAAGAAGTGATCGAAGATGACGCTGCCGAAGAAAATGATGAGGATGAAGAGGCCGCGGAAGAAACAGAATCCGAAGCTACTGAAGAAGCAGGCGAAGGGGAATAACCTGCCCCCAACAACTGTATAATGTCGTTTCACAGCGGCGTTGGTCATTTGGCTAGCGCCGTTGTTCTATTTCTTCCGATTGTCCACTCATGTTACACAAATACCTGTACGGTATGATGCCGTCCACGCAAGAAATCAACGGAGCATGAAGGCATGGTAGGGCTGGAACAATTGCATGTTTCGCTCGATGATCTACTGGCGCAGTTAGGGCATCTGGTACAGATCATTGACCTGGATGGTAATTTTGCGCAAGTCAACGCAAATTGGCTCTATACACTTGGTTACAGTGAGGACTCGGTATCGAGCTTGAATTTCTTTCACGATGTGCTTTCCGAGTCCTCACGTGATTCAATTCGTTCACTTGTTCAGAATCTACAGGATTCCGATGGTTGTGTTGCGTTGCTGGCAGAATTGGTTACGCATGATGGGACGTATATCCATGTAGAAGGCAGTATTCTTCGCCAACTCATGAACGAGCAAGCCATGGTGGTTTGCATCTTTCGAGACATCACACCTTATCGCAAGTCTGAATCTGCACTGCGCAAAGCCAAAGACCAATTACAATCCATCCTGGATCATTCGGGCTTGCTCATCAGCATGAAGGATTTACAAGGGCGCTATCAACTGATGAACCGTGAGTTTGCAGAGCGCCTTGGGCAGCCCGTCGAATCGCTAGTGGGTATGACAGACGCGGAACTATTCCCTCCTGCGACAGCGGCAATGCAGCATGAGCATGATCTTGCGATGTTGCAGGATGAGCGCACTCATCATTTTGAGGAAGTGTTGCCAGTAATCGAAGGGTTGCGTACATTTTCGACAACACGCTTTCCGCTGTTCACGGATGATGGCATTCTGTACGCAGTTGGTAGCATCGCCGAAGACATTACGCAGCGTATTCTCACAGAACGGCAGTCTCATCTGCGGAAACAGGCAATCGAGCACAGCCCATCTGGAGTGTCGATTGCAGATGCACGCTTGCCAGATTTGCCGCTTATCTATATCAACCCAGCGTTTGAGAAAAAAACCGGGTACACTGCGCTGGAGGCGATTGGGCGCAACTGCCGTTTTTTGCAAGGGGATGACCGCGACCAACCCGGAATACGCCGCATTCGTGAGGCAATCGAAGCAGAACAACCTGTAACAGAAGTGCTGCGGAACTATCGTAAAGACGGCACGCTCTTCTACAACGAATTAAACCTTGCGCCTATCCATGATGAAAATGGGGTGCTTACTCATTACGTCGGTATCAGCACGGATGTGACGGAACGTGTTCTGGCACAACAACAAATTCAGGCACAGAACGAGGAACTACGCCACAAGAACCAGGATTTAGCGGTGGCGCGGCAGCAAGCAGAAGCGATTGCACAACTGCGGACACAGTTCCTGGCGACCATGTCGCACGAGTTGCGCACACCCTTGAATGCCATCATCGGCTATACCGAAATCCAGCTTGCAGGTATGACGGGTGACTTAACAGAGGAACAGCGCGATTATCAGGAGCGTGTGCTGGCGAATGCGGATCACTTACTGGAACTCATCAATGATGTGCTGGATCTTTCAAAGATCGAAGCAGGACGCATGGAGTTGGTAAGCAAACCCTTCAATGTGTCGCAGTGGTTGGAAGACATTATTGGGCAAATGAGGGGGCTTGCAGAAGAACGTGGCCTCGATTTCACTGTAACACTTGATAAGAATATGCCGGAGTTCATTGTGGGTGATCCTTCGCGCATCCGGCAGATGGCTATTAACCTGCTATCCAACGCGATCAAGTTCACAAATGAGGGGTCTATTCGGGTGCAAGTGCAGAAACATGGCGGTGATCTATGGCGCTTTGTCGTAGAAGATAGTGGCATTGGCATCCCATCTCACATGCAAGAGACGATTTTCGAGGAATTTCGTCAGGTAGATAGCAGTTCACAGCGCAAAGTTGGGGGTACAGGTCTGGGGTTAGCCATTGTGCGCAAACTCTGTATGTTAATGGGTGGGAATGTTCGGTTGAAAAGTCGGGTCGGGGTGGGGAGTACGTTTGTCATTACGCTCCCGCTCATCGTTCCGATTGAGGAAGCAAGTACAGTGTAGCTTTGTGGAGTGGGAAGTTGATGATTAGCGAAAACATCAAAGACTGGACGGTTCTCATCGTGGATGATGAACCAGATAACTTGGGTGTTGCGCAGAAAGTCCTGCTGTATAACGGCGCTCAAGTGCATATTGCCCGCAACGGGCTAGAAGGGCTTACGGCTCTTAATGATATGACTCCTACGTTCATCCTGCTGGATCTTTCGATGCCGGAGATGGATGGATGGGAGATGTTTGAAAAGGTGCGTTCGATGCCAGCATTGGCACGGGTTCCGATCATTGCGCTGACTGCACACGCAATGACCGGTGACCGAGAACGAGTTTTTGAAGCAGGTTTCAATGGATACATTCCGAAGCCATTTCGCATCAACACCTTGCTGGAGGAAATCCAGAAATGCCTACGTGAATTCAATGGGGAGTAAGTGCCATCATGGTAAGCCGTGAACCGTCAACATGGCGCGTACTCGTGGTCGAAGATGAATATGACAGCATACAAATGGTTTCAAAGATTCTGCGGCATCATGGCGCGGAAGTGCATGTTGCCCGTACAGGGCTGGAATGTCTTGAAATCCTTGAGACGCTAATGCCCAGTCTTGTCATCATGGATCTGGCACTGCCAGAGATGGATGGGTGGGAAACCCTGGCGAAGATTCGTGCAAACCCCACGACTCGGGAACTACCTGTCGTTGCCATCACAGCCTATCATTCCGTCAGTGTGGAAGAAGATGCCCGCGAAGCGGGCTTCAATGCCTATTTTCCCAAGCCATTGAATACCAATCGTATCATTCAGCAGCTAGGCGAAATTGTTCAGGTTGGTTAGCATGGGGGCAGGTTCGATTAACTGCGGAGAAAACCATCATGAAGATGACGGAACAGGGGCCGCGTGGCCTTTACTTTGAAGAATTTGAAGTTGGCGCAAAAATGGTCACACGCGGACGCACCATCACCGAAGCGGATCTGGTGCAGTTTGCAGCGCTGACGGGGGATTACAATCCCATGCACACGGATGCCGAATACGCGAAAGACTCGTTCATGGGTAAACGTGTGGCGCATGGGATGCTCACCCTCAGCTACGCAGTAGGGCAGGCGTATCAGCTTGGTATCCTGGAAAAGACTGTTCTTGGTTTTCGTGGCCTGGAGATGAAGTTCAGCATTCCAGTGTATATTGGTGATACAATCCACGCTGAAGTGACCGTTGCAGAGAAAAAAGAAGCCAAACGCCTCGGCGGGGGTACAGTCACGCTGGATATGCGTATCCTGAACCAGGAGGGCAAAGCGGTACAAAAAGGTACACTCACGCTGCTGATGGCCTCTATGCCAGAAGAAACCGAATAATTAACTTGTCACAAATTCGGCGGCGATGCGAATGGTTTGCAGGTGAATCTCAACAATGTCACTCACATCTTCTGCGTAGCCGCCGCCCATTGACACCGCGACAGGCAGCCCCTCAGCGCGGCACATGGTCAACACCAGTTGATCCCGCGCTGCTAACCCAGCCTTGCTGAGTGATAATTTCCCCAGCCGATCCCCGACGTAGGGATCAGCACCGGATTGGTAAATTACGAAATCCGGTTGAAAAACCGCCAGGATGCGTTCTACGGCGATTTCCAGCGTTTCCAGGTAGTCCGCGTCCTCTGTACCATCGCGCAGGCCAATATCCAGCGTGCCGGGGACTTTGCGAAACGGAAAGTTCTTCTCTCCATGAATCGAAAACGTGAAGATTGTGGGATCATCCCGCGCAATATCAGCCGTGCCATTGCCTTGATGCACATCACAATCAAGGATGGCGATTCGTTCCGCAAACTGACTCGCCTGTAACTCCCGCGCTGCGATCATGCTGTCATTAAATACCGAATACCCCGCGCCAAAATCACGCCCGGCGTGGTGTGTGCCGCCTGCTAAATTTGCCGAAACGCCGTCTTCAAGTGCCGCTTTTGCTGCGCTGATGGTGGCACCGGAGGAACGACGCGAACGCTCTACCATTTCCGGTGACCAGGGAAAGCCAATGCGCACGATTTCTTGCCGGGAAAGCGTGCCGTGTTTGACTTTTTCCAGGTATTCACTCGTGTGGCAGCGCAAAATCTGTTCATCGGTTGCAGCATCGGGGACGATTAAATTCTGTGGTGGCAGCACACTTTCTGCGAGGATTCGTTCTCGCAGCAGCCGATACTTGCTCATGGGAAAGCGATGGCCTTCTGGCAGCGGCAGCACGAAGACATCACTGTAATAAACTCTCATCAGTCGAAATCTTCCAGCAGCATCTCCGCCGCTACCTTGCCGGAGAGCATCACCATCGGTACGCCGCCGCCGGGATGGGTTGTTCCACCCGCGAAGTACAATCCCCGAACGTCTTTGCTGCGATTGTGCGGACGCATGAAGGCTGCAAAGCGATTATTCGCAGAAGGGCCATAGAGCGCACCACGCCACGCCCCGGACATCTCCTGTAAATCTGCCGGGGTCAGCATGATTTCGGCGCGGATTTTGTCGCGCACATTCAGGCCACGCGCTGCCAGCTTATCCAGCACCAGATTTCGATAGGCTCCCGCGTTTTTCTGCCAATCATATTTATCTGATAAGGCAGGGGCATTCACCAGCACAAACCAGTTTTCGTGGCCTTCAGGTGCGTGTTCTGGATCAGATTTCGAGGTGATCGAAATGTAGATTGTGGGATCATCAGCAGGTAATCCCTGCTTGAAGATCGCGTCAAATTCTGCCGGGTAATCGTCACTGAAGAAAATGTTATGATGCGCGAGATTTTCGTGCTGGCCTTCGATACCCATCAGCAGCACAAACCCGGAGCAGGAAGGATCATAGCTGCTCATTTTCTGGATACGCTGCACCGGGATATCTTCCGCCGCCAGCAGATGCTGATACGTTGCTGCGACATCTACATTGCTGATGACAGCCTGCGCTGGTAATGCTTGACCATCTGCCAGGGTAACACCACGAACTTCACCGTTTTCTACGTTAATGCGCTGAACAGTCTGCGCTGTGCAGATTTCTACACCGAGTTCACGCGCTAACTTTTCCAGCGCTTCCGCAATTTTGTAGATACCACCCTGCGGATACCAGACCCCGCCTGTGAGTTCCACATGGGCAATCACGTTGAGCGTCGCCGGGGCAAGGTAGGGGCTTCCGCCGACGTAGGTTGCAAAGCGTCCGAGCAACTGCCGCAGCTTGTTCGACTTCACGAAGCTGTTGATGGCATCGCTCATCTGCCGCAGTGGATCCGCTTTCAGCCAATCCTGCACAGGGACTTTTGCGAAGCTCGCCGGGGTAGGGGGCTTGTCATAGATGAATACTTCTCCCGTGATGCGATGGATTCGGGCGGCATAGGCCAGATAGCTCAGGTAGCCTTCCACGTCTCGCGGCTCAATTTGCTCAATCTGCTGCGCCATCTTGCTCAGATCACTGCTGGCATCCAGCACAAAGCCATCATTGTAAAAATAGCGTGTCATCGGTTCGACGGATTGCAGCGTCAGGTAGTCTTCCAGCGTGCGACCTGCTGCGCGGAACAAATCCTCAAAGACATGGCGCATGGTGATGACCGAAGGCCCTGTATCGAAGCGGTAGCCATCGCTTTCTATCTGATACATCTTGCCACCGACGAGGGCATTTTTTTCGAGAATTGTTACCGGGTAACCTGCTGCACGCAGCCGGATCGCGGCGCTCAATCCCCCGATGCCTGCGCCGATGACGATGATGGGGGTTTCTTCCATTGCGAATCATCTTTCTGCTGCTTGGTGATCTGGCGACCTTTCCAGCGAGGGCCACCGGTGAAATGCCATTGGATGGATTGTGCTGCGATGCGTGTGAACAGCAGCACGGAAAGGGGCATGAAAATTGCATCTATTGTGCGTTGGTGGGTGAAGGCTGCCGAAAGTGCCCGCGCCGTAATTCCTAGCAGAATCAGCAGCGCACCCCAAAGCCGAAACTCCGGCAGTGCCAGCATGAACCAGGGAAACAGGAAAACCAGCCAGTGAAACACCGCACCGAGCAGTAATCCGAAGACACTGTTGCCGTATCCTGCCAGAATATTCTTGGCAAAGCCATCGCGTACGGTCTGCCAGTTCGTGTACATACGGGCTTGAATGAGCCTGTTGCCGTCTGCCATACGGATGCGCGAACCCTGTTCTTTTGCCATGCGTGCCAGCGTCACGTCATCCAGTACATTGTTGGCAATAGCTTCATGCCCGCCGACATTCCAGTAGGTTTCACGTTTCCAGGCCATGCATTGACCATTTGCAGCAGCAAAAGCACCCAACGGCACATAATGCACCCCGATGATCGGCAAGTATCCCAGGATAACGAAGGCCATCAGCGGCACGGTCAGGCGTTCCGCGAAGGTGATCGTTTGCTGTGTAGGCCAGATCGTGAGCAGGTCGGCGTGGCTGGCCTGTAGCTGTGCAATCACCGCCTCTAACGCATTCGGCTCCCAGCGTACATCGGCATCGGTGAACAGCAAAATATCGCCCTGTGCCTGCTGCGCAAGTTGCTGACACGCCCAATTTTTCCCACCCCACCCGCCAGGTAATTCCTTGCCGGAACAAAGTTTTATTCGTGTGTCACCTTCAGTGGCAGAATTTGCAATCTCCGCCGTACCATCTGTAGAGTTGTCATCCAACAGCAGCAGCTCGAAGCTTGTATAAGTCTGGGCGCGAAATTTCTGAATGGTTTGCGCAATGACTGCCGCTTCATTCCGTGCCGGAATCAGCACCGACACAAAAGGTTGCTCATGGGGTTTCTTTGCCTGCAATCGCGGGAACAGCAGCATGTTGCTGAGTAACGTGAATGCGATGATGAACAGCGCTCCGGTTGTGATGATTGCGAGCAGGGTCAGCATGTTATGCTTGCTTTCGCTGCCAGAAGGGAGGTTTCAGCGTTGGTGGCTGGCGCAGTCCATCCCGGTGCCGATAGACCACAACCGCAAAATTGCCAAGCCAGATTGCCAACAGGGGGTAGTTCGCGCCGCGTGTCAGCAGCAGATACAGCAGCAAACTGAGCATCATCAGCACCACAGACCATTCACTCTCTTCAACCGCATAAAACCAGTAGGTGAGCATCAGCGGGATGACCAGCGCCGCTTCCAGGATTATCAGGCCGATCCAGACACCGCCCGTAATGGCGACAGATTTGCCACCGCGAAAGCGCAAGAAAATGGGAAAGGCGTGTCCCAGAATTGCCGCCAGCGCAACCGGGACAATTTCGAAGCCTGTCCAGCCGCCGAAGTGATAGGGTATCCCTACCGGGAACAGCCCTTTGAAGCCATCCAGCAGCAGCGCCACAATGAACCAGAACATGCTGCCTGTCGCTCGCTTGACGTTGGTTGATCCAGGGTTGCCATCGCCAAATTCGCGGATGTCCACACCAGCGACGAGTTTGCCGATGATGACCGAATACGGCACGGAGGCAATCAAATAGGTTGCCAATGCCCATAGCAGACTTTGCCAGATCATGCTTGCTTCCTGCTGCGCCAGAACGCCAGTACCATGATTGCGCCCATCGCCAACGATCCAACCAGTGCAGGGCCAACCTGCCCCCAGAAGAAAGCCTGCCCAAACGTCTGCAAAAACCAGACGATGGCATAGACAAGCGCTAGCGGCATGGGCTTAAGTTCTGCGGGATTGACCACGGCTGTAATCAAGGCAGATACCAGCAACCAACCGAAATAATTCGACCAGGGGATGCCGAAATAGCCCGAAGGATTTTCCCAGACCCAGAAGTTCCAGGCCACCATCTGCGGATCAAGGAATAGATCCCAGGCCGTGAGAGCCGCTGCACTGACCAGTACAAACAGAGCATATTTCTGCCAGTTGGTTCGCCGCCCAACAATGAGCTGCGCCATCACCCAGGATGACGGCAGCAGCATGAACCATGCTAGTGGAATTAGTAACGGTACACCACCGATTTGTGGTTGTAGTTGGTCGGTGTAATGATATGCGCCGAAGGGTAACCCGGTACGATGCCCGATGAATTCTGCGCCCCATGAGAGAATCGCAACGATGGCGGCGGCTCGCAGTGTGCGGCTCCAACCCCATTGCTGCACTACGATGCTGAACACAGCCACTGCCTGTAGGATTGCCGCCAGGGTGACACCACCGGGAATAATGGTATCACCAATAGTCCAGCGACCAATGGGCAGTGCAATCATGGTCAGCAACCAAGCCAGTAGCAAGACGTAGCTGAGTCGTTCTAGTGGTGCGCCCTGCCGTGTGAAATTGCGAAAGGTCGTTCGTATTGTTGTCATGCCTTCAATAATGGCGAAATATCGCCCACAACTTCCAAACCTGCGTTTCGTCCTTGTCCTTTATAGATGAGCGAACGTCCCATGCCTACGCGGCTGTAGAGTTCTACGTCAACCGTGGCCTTCATGGTTTCATCCACACGCTTGCTCATATCCGTGCGCTCTGGCCCCAGCAGCAAGCCGCCTTCTGCTCGCTGTGAAGTCAGATGGATTTCATAATCGTCGTTATATACAACCCAATTGACCGTCGTATCATCTACTGAAAGATGATCAACCTTTGCGCCGTTATAGGTCATCAATGAGTAGAGCTTGCCTTGCAGCCAGAAACCAATGCCAAATCCAGCGAAGGTTCGCCCTACATTAGGAACCATTGCAATGGATGCTGTCAAGCTGGTTTCAGGTGTATCGAAGTGATTGGTCTGCTGCCAGATGTAGCATTCTGGGAATGATTGTCCCCAGTCTTTCTCGATGTAGCCACGCCCACCTGTGAAATCTATGTCTTCACCGTAGATATTCAATCTCCCGCTGATTTCATGATCGAAGCTGAGGACACCATGATAAGTTTCCAGGAAGGGAAGCCATGCATACCAGCCCATATAACCAGGGCTGAAAGGCTTCACAGGCCAGGGTTTTAGATTGCTGAATTGTAATTCCCCGCTGATCTTGCCAATATTGTCATCAATATCCAGCGTGATTTTATCCTGGGTGAAACGACTGTACCCGATGGTCACATCGAAGGCATCTTTTTCTGCATGGAAGGGCGTAATGCGGTGGTAGTATGCCCTGCCATTGTTGCCATCCAACACCTGAACGAAGGCGTGACTCTTATCTTGTTGTCGGTTCATGAATACGCCAGGGATGAATGCCCAACGCTGATCTTCTGCCTGGTTGACAAGCTTGTAATACCAGCCTTCAAAGAAAGGCGGGTTCCTACGATGCCCGTGATACCACTCCGGGTGCATGATGCGCTCGAAGAAATTACTCATGCTATGTGTTCTCCTACGTGAAGCGAATCTACAAACTGGGTGAGTCCCTCCCATATTGTAGTCCATGCCGCACCATCTGTATCCAGCAAATCATGCATTCCGGCGACTTCAACATATTTCGCGTGGCTGCCCATTTTTCCGACGAGACGCTGTGTCATGCTCGGCGTAATGAGATCATCGTGCGTTCCCTGAAAGACAATCGTCGGTGCAGCGATGTTTCCCGCTGCTTGAAATGCGAGTTGACCTGTGCGCCGAATCTGGTTGAACATCGCTACCGGAATTTCATAATTGCGGATTTCTTCCTGCACCTGCGGATCATCCAGATCAATGCCGGGCATGAATTTCTCGATGCCTTCTCGCGTGTTGGGGTCATCAAAATCTAGATCGAAGAATCGTGAAATACGTACTTTTGGGAAGAAGATACGCAGCAAAGGGAGGGTTCTCCACAGCCAATGATCCAGTTGATATAGCGGTGCAAACAAAATCAGTGCATCAGGGGGGTACTTCGCCGCTAATTGCAGTGCTAACGCACCACCCATCGAATAGCCGACAATTGCCATTGTTTTTGCATTGCCTCGCAGCGACAAATACTCCGCTTCAATGGCATGCAGCCAGTCTTCATTCGTTTTGTCGGCGAGAGTTTCCATCTCGGAACCGAAACCCGGCAACAAGGGGGCGCTCACTGTCCAACCCGCATCATTAAGAATTTGACCAACCGGGCGCATTTCCGCTGGCGTTCCTGGATAGCCATGAATGAGCAAGGCTGCATTGCTGCCACCCTCCCAACGGAAAGCTTCATGTTCAGCATTCTGAAAGCGCTCACCAATTTGCACCAGGAAATGCTCCACACTGTGTGACGTAGAATGCCGCTGACCATAGCAAAAACAGATGAGCAGTCCGTAAATACTGGCTCACTACTCGCCTAGTTTCATAAACATTTATCTGCTTATTTCCCTCGTATCAATCCTCATTCACGGTTTGCTTAAGCGAACTTCAGCATTTGCTTAGGACTGCGAACTATTCTAGGCAGCATCTGGCAGGGGGAAATTTTCGCCTGCTGAATTTTACTGGTTCGATTAAATTTTGTTGGTAGGAAACGAATGCCCAATGCAGTAATCTGGGGCGCTTCAGGTGGCATCGGCAGTGCGTTAGCCGAATACCTGAAAGCACAAGGATGGGATGTTGCAGCGGTTTCTCGCACCGCAGAAAATGTTCCCGATGGTGTTGATGCGAGTTACGAATTTGATGCTTCTGACGTACAGAGCATCGAACGGGCAGTGTATTTCATCGCCCAGGAAATGCCAGAAATAGACCTGATGGTTTACGCTGTTGGTGATATTGCCTATGAAAAGCTGGATCGTCTGGCATATGAAGGCTGGCAATTGACATTACAATCAAACCTCAGCGGTGCATTCATGGTTGCGCAGCAAAGCATACCGCTGCTGAAGCAAAGCGGGCATATGGTTTTCATCGGGGCATACCTGGAACATCTCCAACTGCCGAAGATGGGCGCGTATGCTGTGGCGAAAGCTGGCCTGGAGCAGTTGGTCAACCTGCTGGCGAAAGAGAACCGCAAGTTGAATTTCACGCTGGTGCGCCCTGGCGCAGTGGATACCGCTTTCTGGGATCAAGTTGCTATTCGCAAGCCGCAGGATGCCAAGTCGCCACAGCATGTGGCAGCCGCAATTCTGGAGCATGTTACTTCCGGGGGCAGTGGTTCGCTCGATCTGTAGTCCCTTCGTGTTACATATTCATTAAGAGGCGTTTCTATACTCATCAGGTTTTCAGGCTGGTTTCATGAGACGTTTGTTGCAGCCTGTCATAAAACCACTCATTCACACAAAGGAAATCAGCTATGTCCAAGGTAATTGTAATCGGTAGTGGCTTCGGCGGATTAGGCGCTGCAATTCGGTTGGCTGCAAAAGGCCACGATGTAGAAATTTTCGAGAAGCTGGATAAGCCCGGCGGACGTGCGTATGTCTTCGAGATTAATGGTTTCAAGTTCGATGGTGGGCCGACGGTGCTTACAGCTCCCTGGATGCTGGATGAAATCTGGGAAGTCGCGGGGAAAAAGCGTGAAGATTACGTGCAGCTTGTCGAATGCGATCCTTTCTACCGCATATTCGACCACAATAAGCGTTACTTCGATTACAACGGCGATGAAGATTTCATCATGTCGCAAATCGAAAAGTGGAACCCTGCCGACAAAGCAGGCTATGCGCGGTTCATGGATACCACCAAGGATATTTTTGAGAAGGGCTTCGTGGAACTAGCTGACGAGCCATTCTTGAACTTCATGGATATGATCCGCGTTGCGCCGGATTTGATCCGCCTGCAATCCTATAAGAGCGTCTATGCTTACGTGTCGCAGTTTGTGGAGAATGATTTCCTGCGCCGCTGCTTCTCCTTCCATCCGCTGTTGATCGGTGGCAATCCCTTTGATGCGCCCTCCATTTATGCCATGATCCATTACCTGGAACGCGAATGGGGTATTCACTACGCCCTGGGAGGCACCGGTGCGCTGGTCAATGGGATGGTGCAGCTCTTCGAAGATATTGGCGGACGCATCCACTACAACGCGGAAGTTGATGAAATCCTCATCGAAAATAAGCGCGTGACAGGAATCCGCCTCAAAGATGGCAGCATTCACCGCGCCGATAATGTTGTTGCCAATGCAGATGTTGGCTTCGTCTATGAGAATATGATCGACAAGAAGCACCAGAGTTTCTACCAGCGCACGAAGATGAGCCTGATGAAGTACAGCATGTCGCTCTTCGTGATCTACTTCGGCACGAAGAAACAATACCGCGAACATGGTTTGTCGCACCACAACATCATTCTCAGCCAGCGTTACAAAGAACTGCTGCATGACATCTTCGAAGAGAAGGTCATTGCGGATGATTTCTCGCTTTATCTACATATGCCCACGCTGACTGATCCGTCGATTGCGCCGGATGGTGGCGAGAACTTCTATGTGCTTTCACCTGTTCCGCACCTCGGTTCGGGCATTGATTGGACGAAGAAAGCAAAACCATACCGCGATGCCATCATGCAATTCCTGGAAGATAATTACCTGCCGGATTTGCAGGAAAATATCATCGCAGAACACTACATTGATCCACTGCATTTCCGCAACAATCTGAACAGCCGTATGGGTTCGGCCTTCTCTGTGCAGCCTGTGCTGACTCAATCGGCCTGGTTCCGCCCGCATAATCGCTCGGAAGATTTCGAGAATCTCTACTTCGTCGGCGCGGGAACGCATCCGGGTGCAGGGCTGCCGGGTGTGCTTTCAAGCTCCATCATTGCCGAAAACCTGATTGGCCCGGCGAAAGCAACCTCGACTGTTAATCGTACACAGCCCGAAGTGTTAGAGACGGCCTGATGAGTCTGCTGCAAACGCAACCCTGGGAAGTTCAATTATTGCTGGCGGCGCAAGAAGCCTTCGATAGCCAACGGCGTGCTGAGATGGTCTTGGCAGATCAACGGGTGTTGGATGTCGCATACCGTCAATGTGAAGATGTGACACGCCAGCACAGCCGCACGTTCTTCATGGCATCCAGTTTGCTTCCGCCGCAAAAACGCCGTGCAGCCCGCGCCCTATACGCTTTCTGCCGTGTGACGGATGATCTTGTTGATGATCCGTCACAGACGGTAGGGGATCGGGAAACCGCGTTGACGGCCTGGCAATCCCAGGTGATGGCGAAATGCCCTCCAGAAGGCTCGCCTGTGTGTCTGGCCTGGGCAGATGCGCAAGCGCGATTCGGCATTCCGCACGGCTATGCCCAGCAATTGATTGACGGCTGCGCCCGTGATATGACGCAAACTCGCTACGATACCTTCGCCGATTTAGCGGCCTACTCCTACGGTGTGGCTTCTACAGTCGGGTTGATGGCGATGCATGTCATTGGGTTCAGGGGGGAAGAAGCCATTCCCTACGCAGTGCGGCTTGGGGTTGCGTTGCAGTTAACGAATATCCTGCGTGATGTGGCGGAAGACTGGCGCAATGGGCGTGTATATCTCCCGCAGGAAGAGTTACGCGCTCATGGACTCAGTGAAGAAGACATCGCACGCGGTATTGTGACACCGCAGTGGCGCGAATTCATGGCCTTCCAGATTGAACGCAATCGCCGTTTGTATGATGAGGCGCTGCCTGGTATAGCGTTCTTGAATAGGGATGGACGCTTCGCCATCGGTGCGGCTGCGGAATTGTATAAGGCAATTCTGGATGATATCGAAGCGCACGATTACGATGTTTTCAGCCGACGGGCACATATACCCAATCTTGGGAAACTGCGTCGCTTGCCGGGTATCTGGATGCGCAGCCGCTTTGCAAAACAAAAATAGTGCTGTTGTTCTAAAAGTTCCTGGCACAATCGGACATTAATGAGAGGCTCGTGCAATGAAAATCGGAATTGTGGGGACAGGTTTTGTGGGGTCAACTGCTGCTTTCGCGCTGGTGATGCAGGGAGTAGGCCGTGAAGTCGTATTGGTTGATCTGAACCTGAAACGCGCCCAGGCCGAAGCAGACGACATCTACCATGCTGTGCCATTTGCAGAACCACTCCGGGTGGTTGCAGGGGATTACGATGCCCTGGAAGATGCCAATATCGTGATTGTCGCAGCTGGCGTGGGGCAGCGAGAAGGCGAAACCCGTCTGCAACTATTGGGTCGCAATGCCAAAGTGTTTCAGTCCGTAATACCTTCAATATTGCAGGTAGCACCGAATGCAATTCTCATCATTGCTACCAACCCGGTAGACATCATGACGCATTTGGCAGCACGCTATGCGGCAGATTTTGGTGTTTCCCCTGATCGTGTGATTGGTTCTGGTACGATGCTGGATACAGCGCGTTTCCGCGTCTTGCTGGCGCAACATGTCCATGTCGACTCGCGCCATGTACATGCCTATGTCATCGGCGAACATGGCGACAGCGAAGTACTGGTCTGGTCAACAGCACGGGTGGGTGGTGTTCCGCTGCTTGAATTCTGCGATCAACGCGGAATTCCCATGAATCAGGAGATTCGCACCCGCATTGATGACCAGGTGCGCAACGCAGCCTATCGGATCATTGAAGGCAAGGGTGCAACGTATTACGGCGTTGCCAGTGCGCTGGCTTATATGGTGGATGTCATCGTCCATGATCAGCGTTCGATCATGACAGTGTGCAGCCCCGAAGAGATCATTGCTGGGGTAGAAGATGTAACGGTTTCCATGCCTCATGTGATGGGTGGCAGCGGGATCATCGGCGCACATCATCCGCTGCGCCTGAGCGAAGTTGAGCAAGAGAAGTTGCATCACAGCGCTTCATTGATTCGCCAATTGATTGTTGACCTGGATAAGCAAGAACAGGATTAAGACTGTGACCTATTTTGGATTCCTCGCGCAATTCCTGGGTATTCCCATTTTGATCCTCAGCCTCATCACTATTCTGGATTATGCGCGGGGCAAGTGGTTGCCTGCTGCATTGAATGCTCGTCGCCCCTGGGTTGTGCTAATTGGCATATGTGTGGTGGCTTTTATCTATACGACACCCTGGGATAACTATCTGGTAGCGACAGAAGTCTGGTGGTACGACATCAACCTCGTTTCTGGCATCATCCTGGGTTATGTACCGATTGAGGAATATACATTCTTCCTGGTGCAGCCAGTGATGACCGGATTATTTTTGCTGCTGCTGGTGCGCTACCTGCCGACGAATCCAATCAAAGCGGACTCGATGCGCTTCCGTGTGGTGACGACCAGCGTTACAGCAGTATTCTGGCTTGGTACGGTTGTCCTGTTGGTTCTGACGCTGACCACTGAGGCCTTCAAGCCTGCGACTTATCTCGCGCTCGAATTATCCTGGGCGCTGATCCCGGTTTTAGTGCAGCTTGCCTATGGTGCGGATACATTGCGCCGTCACTGGTTGCCTGTGCTGCTGGCAATTGCCCTGCCAACGATTTACCTTAGTTGGGCGGATGCACTGGCGATTTCCGCTGGTACATGGACGATTGATCCCGCACAGTCTTTGAATATCTATCTTGGCGGCGTTTTGCCGATTGAGGAGTTTGTATTCTTCTTGATCACCAATACGTTGGTCGTGCTTGGAATTACGCTTGTTCTGGCTGAGGAAAGCCAGGAACGGCTGGTGGCATTGGGACGCTATCCGGTACTGCGCCCGCTGGTACGCCTATTGGAGCCGAACGCAGCTATGAATACACAGGAAAAGGATGCATTTAGTGATGAATATCTGGCAGTATCAAAATAAGATTTCGCGGCAGTTGCTGCAATGGGGCGCGGCAAGCGTTGTCCTGGGGCTGTTGCTGCGCGTCGGTGGCAAGTTCTGGAAAGGCCTTGGCGGTCAATTTGTGGCCTGGGGTGCGATTGATGCCGCCATTGCCATCTTCGGGCAAATGGGTGCGCGGGATCGTGTAGACCGTCTGGAAAACCCCGGCACGCTGGAAATCAAGCAGCAAGAAGTCCAGAATATGAGCCGCCTGTTGTGGATCAATGCTGGGCTGGATGTGTTGTACATCTTTGGCGGCTGGTTGTGGATGCGCCGGGATAAAGGGGATGGACAGGCACGCGGCAATGGTTTCGGCGTGATGTTGCAGGGTGTCTTCCTGCTGGTCTTCGATTTGTTCCATGCAACGAACCTGCCCAAAGCAGAGGATGGTGATTAGCCATCCCCGCGTGCTGCTTTGAATGCCGCCAGTGTGCGCTCCCTCGCCTCAGCATGATCAACAATGGGGGCGGGGTAGTCTGCTGGTGGCTCGTCCATTTCCCAGGGTTCGTGAATGTGCTGATCAGGCACATTTTTTAATTCTGGTATCCAGTGCCGCAGATACTCCGGCGTGGCGAATTTCTTCGACTGTGAGACGGGATTGAAGATGCGGAAGTAGGGCTGCGCATCTGTGCCAGTTCCCGCTGCCCACTGCCAACCGCCGTTGTTAGAAGCTGGATCGCCATCAATCAAATGCTGCATGAAATGCACATCGCCAGGCTTCCAGTGAATCAGCAAATCTTTTGTCAGGAAGCTGGCGACGATCATGCGGGCGCGATTCGGCATCCAACCAATTGCTTTCAATTGGCGCATCGGTGCATCCACAATGGGGTATCCTGTCATGCCGTTTTTCCACGCTTGCAGGTCTTCGTCATCGTCTCGCCATTCCAGCGCCTGATATGTATCGACAAAATCCTTTTCCAGCACATGTGGGAAGAAGTGCAGGATATGCATATAAAACTCGCGCCATGCGATTTCGCTCACCCATTTCTCGATGGATTCTTTGTGTGCCTTGCTGATCGTGCTGCTATAGACTTCCCGCGCTGCCCAATATGCCTGACGCGGGGAGATCAATCCCAGGCGCAAATAGGGAGAAAGATAAGAAGTTCCTACAGGGCGCTTGCTGCCAAAAGGATGAATCGGCAGGTAATTCCGGGTTTCGTCGTAGCGCTTGATGTCGTCATCGGTGAAGGACTTCAGCAGCGAGAGCGCAGCCTCTTCGCTGGCTTCCGCGTGAAGTTCCGAATCTGTAAAGCCCAGATCATCCAGCGAAGGTACATCCACATACGCTAACTGACTGAGATCATAAAACCATTCACTGCGGAAATGCCGAACCGATTCTTCTGGCTTGGGTTGCTCTTTCCACTTCTTCCAGAAGGGGGTATAGACCACGTAGGGATCCCCATCATCTTTGAGGACGCTCCCTGGTGGCAGCAGTATGGCATCATCGTATACATGCACCGGAACTTCGAGCGCTGCTTCAATTTCGCTGTCCCGTTTTCTCGCGTAAGGCGAATAATCAGCATTGCAGTACAGCGCTCCTGCATCCACCTCTTCGATCAAATTACGCAGCACGTCTAGTGGTTTCCCCTTGCGAATGAGTAACCGCGTGCCATGACTGCGCAGCGATTTATCCAGAGAATGTAAGGCATTCAGCAGGAACTTCACACGCGGCGCACCGACGCGCTGGCTATCCAGCAAATCCAGGTCGAGAATGAATAGCGGGATCACCAATGCATCCCCTTCGCAGGCTGCGTGCAGCGCCAGATTATCGCGCATTCGCAAATCACGCCGAAACCAGTGAATGACAGGTTTCATGA
Organism: uncultured Anaerolineaceae bacterium; assembly: GCA_964455365.1. Classification (GTDB taxonomy): domain Bacteria; phylum Chloroflexota; class Anaerolineae; order Aggregatilineales; family Phototrophicaceae; genus JAUZRW01. Next base: position 323,402 of record CAYVVZ010000001.1, read on the forward strand.
AAGGCTCTCTTTCACAGCATTTGGTGCATAGGTGCGGTTCGTACTGCGCAGGGGCAGATGCCGTTTCACATCGTTCGCCACGCGGATTCCGCCAAGTGTCACCCCGGCGGTGGATTGCCCTGGGAAGATGCTGTCTCCGACAAGACGTAAATTCGGGATTCCGGTGCGCGATCCTCGTGCGCGGAACAGGGATGTTTGTGGAAATCCACCGACCATCCCGCGCTGCCGACCTGTATAAAACTCGTAGGTCACTGGCGATCCAGGCAGGCACAACGAAACCGCCGACTTGAATCCCGGCAGGGCATCATCCACATAGGCAATCATACGCTCGGCGTATTCATCTTTGCGAGCGTAATAGGCCGCTTCATCCTGTGCCAGCAAATCCCACCACGGTTGCACCTGTGTGTGGGTGCTGATCGTCACAGCGCGTTGGCCTTCCGGTGCGCGGCTGCTGTCCCATTCTGGCGACATCGAGAGGTAGAGCGTTTCGCCCTCGCCCATTTTGCCATCGACACTGCGCACAATCTGGTGATGATCCGCGATACCCTGCGGCAATTTTGCGGCTTCTACACCGAGATGCAGTACAAATGCGCCCTGGGTTTCAGGTCGGTACTGGATTTCACGGCGCAAGCTGGCGGGTGATTCCTCTCCCAGTAATTCATCCAGTGACCAGGGTGTGGTGTTGGCGATGACAAAATCTGCCGGGATGAAACTCTCTTTCGTGCTGCGCCGTCCCTGCTTGACGTACACTCCGGTTGCACGTCCGGTTTCAACCGCAATGCGCGTCACAAAATGACGATAGCGTACTTCGCTGCCGAGTTCGCGCACTTTGTTCACCAGGGTTTCGGCAATGCCACCGATGCCACCTTCGACGTGATAAACCCCTTGCCGTGCTAAATCCATCGCGGTTGCGCCATAGACCCCATTCACATGATCGCTGGTGGTCTGTGCGGAAATCAGCAGGGTTGCATCGATGAAACGTACAAAGGCGGGATCATCTGCCGCGCCTGTTCGCCGCATCCACTGTTTCACTGTACTCAGCGCGTAGGGCAAGATGCGCAAATCCTGCGGAAAATTCAGCAATCCGACCTTCGCCAGTTGCAGCAGTTCTGCCAGATCACGCGGAGGCCAGGGCAATCCCTGTGCGGACATCTTCCAGCCTAAATCCGCGATGCTGCTTTGCTGCTGCCAGAACTTTTTTGTGCCGGGGAAATTCGCCAGCACATCAGCGTTATCCTGTGTCAGCGCAATTTCATGATCGGGCAGATGCACCACCCAGGCCGGATCATGTTTGTGTACAGGCCAGTCGATATTCAGCATTTTCCCGGCGACATAGTGGGGGCCATTCGGTTGAAAGCCCCCTGCTACTGTCGCGCCGGATTCAAAGCGGTAGCCTTTATGGAAAAATGTACTGGCACTTCCGCCGGGGTAGGTCTGGCCTTCCAGCACTGTCACATGATAGCCATCCTGGGCGAGCAAGGCAGCCGTCGTTAATCCGCCAACGCCAGCGCCGATAACGACAATTCTGGGTGATTCCTGTCTCACGCTTCCACCGCCCATTTCGTGCGCAGATGCCGATAGAAGAACAGAATGCGCAGCGGGATGCCGTCAAACATCAGGCGCGTGAAAATGCCTTGCAAACCGGGTTTGTGCGCCAGCGTCACGCGGTCAATCAGGCGAACACCGCCTTCGGCCTGTTCAAAGATGTGTTCATGCCGCCAGTATTGCATAGGGCCATCGACCATCAAATCTGCAAAAGAAGTTTCGGTTGGCCCCGGTTGGTGCTGTGCGTGCCAGGGAACCGGAATGAATCCAAACCAGAGCGTGAATTTCAGATCTCCCTCAGTGAGTGAGGTGCGGTTGTCTTCCTGCACACGGATGAAAATCGGCGGTGGAGCCAGCTTGCCGAAGACATCAGGCGCTTCATGGAAGGTGATTATTTTCTGCATGGTTGTCTTGAACACGCTGCTCTTTTCGTAGACGTGTGTGTGTTCTGGAAGGGTAGTTGTTGCGCTCATATTCGCTCTGTTCACTAGTTTTAATACGTCGTGAACATAGTATCGCAGAAAGCGACTAGACAAGGATAGGGATGGGATGAGAGTTAACTGAGCAGGGCAATCGCATGAAAACGATTCTCACCACGAAGACACAAAGGACACCAAGAAATGCGTAGGGGCGATCCGCCGGATCGCCCGAAATGCAAGCTCATATTCGCTCTGTTCACTGAGCTGCGCGATTGTATTTTGCTTTGCGCTTCAGTATGGTTGAACTTTCCGGCACAGAAGACGAAACGAGCATATGGTGAGCGAAAAGTATACCCACGACACATTCTTGAGTCCTTTCACCTGGCGCTATGGCAGCGAAGAGATGAAAAGTATCTGGTCACTGGCCTATCAGCGGCGACTGTGGCGGCGCATCTGGGTTGCACTGGCGGAAGCACAATCGACAGTTGGATTGGTCACGCCGGAGCAGGTCGAAGATTTACGCACGCATCAAGACGAAATCAACATCGAACGAGCCTTAGAATTGGAAGAGTCACTCAAGCATGATTTGATGGCGGAAGTTCACACCTATGCCGAGCAGTGTGGTGTTGGGGGTGGCATCATCCATCTGGGGGCAACCAGCATGGACATTGAAGATAATGCCGATGCCCTGCGTTTGCGCGATGCTCTGACGCTTCTCATCGAAAAAATGGTTGTTTTGCTGCGTGCGTTTGCAGAAAAAATTGACGCGGAAGCTGAACATGTTTGTATGGCATATACGCATCTTCAGCCAGCGGAACCCACCACCCTCGGTTATCGGCTGGCATTTGTGGCGCAAGATTTGCTGGAAGATTACCGAACCCTGGTTCGTGTGCGGGATGGTATTCATGGCAAGGGAATTAAGGGGGCAGTAGGGACATCCGCCAGCTATACCGAACTGCTGCATGGAACTGGAATGACCCCGCGAGAATTAGAGCAGCGGATCATGGGAGCGCTCGGTTTGCCTGCTTACGAAGTGACACACCAGACTTACCCCCGGCGGCAGGATTGGGATGTGTTGAATGCGCTGGCAGGCTTTGCCATGACTGCACACAAATTCGCCTTTGATCTGCGTCTGCTGCAATCCCCACCATTCGGGGAATGGGGCGAACCCTTTGGTAAAAATCAAATCGGTTCTTCTGCCATGCCTTTCAAGCGTAACCCCATCAATGCGGAGAATATGAACAGCCTCGCACGCTATCTGGCGGTGCTGCCGCGTGTGGCCTGGGATAATGCCGCGAACAGTCTTTTAGAGCGTACATTGGATGACAGCGGCAATCGCCGTGCTGTACTGCCGGAAGCCTTTCTCGCGGCGGATGAACTGCTCAAACGGATGCAGCGTTTACTGGATGGCCTACAGGTGGATGGATACGGCATCCAGAAAAATCTGGAAATCTACGGCATTTTCGCCGCAACCGAGCGTGTGTTGATGGAAGGGGCACGCAAAGGCGGGAATCGCCAGGAGCTTCATGAGGTCATTCGTCAGCACAGTATGACGGCCTGGGCAGCCATGCGCGAAGGCAAATCAAATCCTCTGGCAGCATTGATAGCCGCAGATGAACGGGTGACTTCGCTGGTGGATGCTGCCCAAATCTCGGAATTGTTACGTGCTGAGGGACACATCGGCGATGCCCCCGAACGCGCCCGCAATCTAGCAAACAAGATCCGAAACAGCCTGGACTTCGCATAGTCACTAGGCGAGAGTCCTCTGAATAGATTTATATTGCTTCTGCCAGAATCTCCTGACGGGGTTTACTTTCATACCAGCGCACTGCCAGATTTCCGAGTGAGCGTGCCAGGAAATAATTCACAACAAAAGCGATGATTGCACCAAAGACGGGAATCAACTTTGAGAAAGACTTGCCGATCACGCGGGGCAGGTAGCGCTGTATCAAGCTCAGGGTCGTTCTGGAAACTTGTGTGCTGCCAGTCATCACGGCATAGGTTGCTGCACGATTTTCCAGCGAATTATCGTAGCCATAGGCTTGCGCAATGAAGCTGACCATCGAAGCCTGATAGCGTGCAGTCAGCAGCAAATCTATCGGTAGGGTGATCGGCAGCGTGACAAAGCCACCGAAGCCTGTGATCGCGCCGACAACTCCACATTTGATGGCTTCTTCACGCATTACCTGCTGCACAAGTTCATTACGCTGTGCCTGGGGATTTTTGGCCTGCATTGCGATCAAGCGCTGCTGCATCTTCTCAGGATCAGGTGCGACTAATTGATCGACCCAGCGCCGCCCGAACCAGAAGATCAGTACAGCAAGCACTGCCATCACAATCAGCGGTAGTACACAGCCAAGCAAAAGGAGCAGTTGTAGATTCTGGAGTAATTCTTCCATCATTCACCTGTACTGGTTAATTTCGTCTCGAAGTTCTTTCGCCGCTTGTGCTGGATCATCCGCGAAGATAATCCCCCGTGACGAGCTAATGATGAGTCCCTTGTTCTGATTGTTCAATCCTGCTTCAACAGTCTGCTGGATGTTGCCGCCTTGTATCCCAATGCCGGGAACCAGGAAGGTTAGATCACCCACGAGCGAGCGCACTTGCCGCATCTCATCGGGGTAGGTTGCGCCCATTACGAGCATGCAGTTTCCGCGTTCGTTCCATTCTTCGGCAACTTGCTGCGCGACTTTTTGCCACAGTGGAACGCCTTCTGCCTGCAAATCCTGAAATTCTCCCGCGCCGGGGTTCGATGTGCGGCAGAGAATGATGCAGCCCTTATCTTCCCGCTGCAAGAATGGCGACAGCGCTTCACGCCCTAGATAGGGCTGCAAGGTCACTGCATCAAAGCCCAGATCATCGAAGATAGCTGTGGCATAGGCTTCACTGGTGCTGCCGATGTCCCCGCGTTTGGCATCGCAAATCGTGAAAATATCGGGGTGTTCTGCCCGCAGATACTCAATCGTCAGCTTTAACTCATGCCAGCCCTTTTCCCCGCGTGCTTCATAGAATGCCATATTCGGTTTATACGCAGCCGTGTGTGTATAGGTTTGCTCAATGATGTGCCTGTTATAGTCGAACTGCGGTGTGTCGCTCTTGCTAAACGGTTCAGGAATGCGCTCGACTGCGCAATCCAGTCCCACACAAAGCAGGGAATTAACTGCATCGGCACGCCGATTAAATTTCTCGATGATGCTCATGCAAACCCCTGACGCTGCGCCCACCCGTGTGGGTCGGTAAACCAATCTTCCAGTACAGCTTTTTGTGTTGAGTCAAAAATCCCTGCTCCCAGTGCCTCGGAAAGAATAACATCAAAGCTGGTGAGCGTGTGCAGATTCACATTGGAATTCGCAAAATTTTCTTGCGCTTCCGCAAAGCCATACTGCACAATAGCAATCAGGTCGCGCACATCCGCGCCGGCTTCGCGCAGTGCTTCCACGCCGGATAAGCTGCTGCTCCCTGTGGTTACCAGGTCTTCCACCAGGACAACCCGGTTTCCATCAACTTCGCCCCCTTCAATGCGCTGACCTTTGCCATGTTCTTTGGCTTCTTTGCGCACAAAGACTGATGGCATCCGCAGCGCATAAGCCAGCGCGGAACTGTGTGGAACGCCTCCAACGGCAACCCCTGCAAGGACATCATAGGGGATGGCACTTTCCTCCATCAATGCGTGGAAACCTTCAATGATGGTGTACCACTGCTGCGGGTGATAAGGCAGGCGGCGGTTATCCACATACACCGGGGAAATGATTCCTGATTTGAATGTGATGGGTTGTTCCAGGCTGAATCCTACCGCGCCGATTTCGAGCAAAGCGCGTGCTACTTCTCGTTTCATACGACTCCACCTTCTATGAGCGCCGCCGCTAAGGGGCCTTGATATATCAGGGCTGACCAGTACTGCACAGCCTGAATGCCCCGTGCTTTATACTTCAGGTATTGGTCACTGCTGGCTATTCCGCCACAGCCGATGACATCTACTCCATAACTCTGCGCTTGTTTTTCACGCTGCAAAATATCCGCCGCTTCCAGGCTGGTTGCTCCCAAACGTCCGCCGCCAACCCCGGCTTGCAAGCCGGAACCATCCGGTGTGGGCTGACTCAGTGTGTTGGTGGCGATGACGGCTTTCACATTTTCTTCCGCGAATACTCGCATCAGGATACGGTACTGCTCTGCGCTCAAGCCAGGGCTAACCTTGACCCACAGCGGCGTATTGTAGCCATCAGCGCGAATTTGCTTTTGCACCGCTTTGCAAAGGATGCGCGTCTTCTCCTCTGTTTGTTGGCCGTGCGGGTCATCTTCCGTATTAGGGCAGCTTACATTCAGCGTGAACCAGTTGGGGATGATGTTGTGTCGCAGGAAGGCATGAACCGCTTCTGCAACTTCCTGAGCAGCCTGTGTATCCTCTTCTACGCCGGGGCTTGCTGCAATGTTGATTCCGAAAATCAGCGGCAGATTCACGATGTGGCGCTGCAAAAATACGGCTGCGGCTTCCGCACCAGGGTTGCGCAGCCCAACCCGGTTCTGGGTGGATTGTGTCTGTACATCCCGCCAGATGACCGTCCCCGGATTTCCCAGGCGCGGATGTCGGGTGAAGGAACCAAATTCGACTACGCCGAGTAGCTTTGGGATGCTGCGCCACCCAGGGATGATATTCACCCCATCTTGCACGGCTTGCAGGGCTGAGGCTTCATCTGCGAATCCATGTCCCTTGACAAAACCTGCCGCCAGCATGAACGGATGCGGTAACTTCACACCGCCGACTTCGATAGGTTGGCGACGAAAAGCCAGCGAATGTGCCACGTCAGCCATGAGATTTGCCTGCGCAGAGTCATCCGCCCAGGTCAGCAGATGCAGCAGCTTCTCATGGGCTTCCCGTGCAGAACGCCGAAAAATCAGCGGACGTACTGCCCGATATCCCAGCGCATTCGCTCGCAAAAAGAAGTGGCGTAATGGGTTCATGCTTCGGCTCCGAAGAGATTTTTTCCGAAACCCGGTTGCACCCGCACTTGTTCCCCATCATAGACTTTTGTGCCGCGAATCCAGGTTTCCAGCACTTTACCGCGCACGGTCATGCCATCAAACGGTGACCAACCAGCCTGGGTCATCAGTTTGTCATTTTCAATGGTGTAGGCTGCATCCAGATCAATCAGTGCATAGGTATCCGGCGGCGCTTGTACTCCCCAGATTTTGCGCGGATTTTCGCTGACTATTGCAACAACTTGTTCCAACGAGACACGATTTTCAGCGACTGCCGTCAGCATCAGGGGCAGGGTGGTTTCCAGTCCTGGAACCCCATAGGCTGGATTTTTGGCTTCTTTTTCGGCGCGGGTATGGGGGGCGTGGTCGCTTTCGATGACATCTACCAGGCCATCCCGAATCGCCTGCCAGAGTACATCCACATCAGCCTGGGTTTTCAGCGGGGGCTTCATCATGGCATAGCCGTGCATAGCCTGTACATCGGCCTCGGTCATATACAGATGGTGCGGGCAAACCCCAATGGTGATGGGCAAACCTTCTTCTTTCGCATCTCGCAAATAGATCATTTCAGCAGCGCTGCTGATATGCAAAAAGTGGGTTCGTTTGCGCGTCTGCCGCACCAATTCCAGGATTTCCAGCACGGTTTCTTCTTCTGCGTGGACGGCAACCAGGCGATCTTCAGGCCAGGCTTGATAATGCTTCATCCGCATGGCCTGATCTTCAATCAGCAAATTGCCCGTCGTGGAATTGTTGAAGATTTTCAGGCCGCAAGTGTCTTCCCACATGGAAGCATAGTCTGCCGTGTTATCGGCCTGGGAAGCCCCGGCATACATGCCAAAATCGCACACTGCACTCGCGTTCAGCGCTCCGAGTTTAGTATCTAGCGCGTCGCGTGTGGTGGTATTAGGTGGGGTATTGGGCATATCGAACACAGCCCAATAACCTCCTGCGACAGCCGCAGCCGTCTCGCTGGCAAAGGTTGCTTTGTGTGACCAATCCAGATCGCGCAAATGCGTATGCGGATCGAGCATTGCCGGAATGCGGATCACTCTAGACATACGCGCCCCGCAGCACTTTTGCCAGCAGTGCCATGCGCACAAACATGCCGTTTTCCATCTGCTCAAAATAAATGGCACGGGGGTCAGCATCCAGAATATCGTGATCTTGCTGTGTACCCATTTCATGTTTGCGCGGGAGTGGATGCATCAAAATACAATGTTTCGGCGCTTCTTCCAGCAGGGCAGGCAAAATGACAAAACCGTCTTTGATGGCCTCGTATTCTTCACGACTCTCAAAACGTTCTTCCTGCACCCGTGTCCAGTACAGCACATCGCTCTCGCCCAGGACTTCATGCAAATCTTCTGCTTCTGTCACGGAAATATTCAGCGCCCGCAGCATCTCGATGATGTCGGCTGGCATCCGCAGGCTTTCCGGCGCAACGAAGCAGAGGCTCGTTCCGGTGGGGCGGTAATAGGCGATGAGTTTTGCCAGCGAATGCACCGTGCGCCCATTGCGCAAATCCCCGACCATGGTGATGGTCAGATGATCCAGGCTGCCTTTTGCATCAAAAATCGTGAACATATCCAGCAAGGCTTGCGTGGGATGCTCCCCAATGCCATCACCACCGCTGATAATCACTGTCGGATTCACGATGCGTTCATTGAGGCGATCCAGATAATAGGCAGCTTCATAAGATGATCCGACCTGCGGATGCCGCAGCACGACGACATCAGCATAACAGCCAGCCGCACGGATGGTATCTGCGATGCTTTCGCCCTTATACATCGACGAAAAACGAACGCCATTACTCGCCATGACCACATCGCCACCAATACGGCGCATGGCAGCCTGGAAAGACATATCCGTGCGGGTGCTGGCTTCAAAGAAGAGTGAGGCCATGACTTTCCCGGCGGAAATCTCCATCAGACCTCGGTCATGGTGGCGCAGCCTGCGGCGGATCGAAATCGCCGCGTCGAAGATAATTTCCAAATCGCGCCGATCAAATTGTTCTACGGAAATGATGTGCTTACCTTCGAAATTGCCGTTGATTCGAGGCGGAACATAGGTGAAGCGGTGTGCGCTTGGCGCAAGTTGTTTTTCAGCGGATTGGCTATCGCTGCTCATGAGTGGCAATCCTTCGTGTGACAAGAGGAATTTGCCAGATTATAACAGGACGAGAGGGGATTGGTACGGGCAAGGGCGATCATCTGACCGCCCGAGTTTGCTAGGAGAGTTGTGCAGCCGCTGCTTCATCCAGTGCATAAATAATGTGTTGATGGTCGCTGCGGGCGATCAATTGGGAAGGATACTTGTCTGGGTTGTAATCGCCTTCAAGCACCTCACGAAGTGCCGGGGCTTTATCTGCACCAGCAATCAGGAACATGATATTGCTGCTGCGAAGAATTGCCGGAGCCGTCAGCGTGATTCGCCACAGATCCCCTTTGGCTTCTACATGGTGCGCCAGTACCATTTTCTCATGCTCGTGTACGGCGTTTGTTCCGGGGAAAATTGATGCTGTGTGACCATCATCCCCCATCCCCAACAGAATCAAATCAAGCCATTCCGGGTCTTCACCGAAGAACTGGTGTAGTTCTGCTTCGTAGGCAGCCGCAGCCTGCGCCGGATCATCTTCGCCGCGTATGCGGTGAACGTTGTTTGCTGGTATTGGCACATGCTGGATCAGCGCCTCATGTGCCATATGATAATTACTCTGTGGATTATCTGGTGTCACGCAGCGTTCATCGCCCCAGAAGAGGTGAATCCGCTGCCAGTCCAGCATTGAAGCGAATTCGCTCGCCAGCAGTTCATAAACGGGCTTCGGCGTTGATCCGCCAGAGAGCGCAATGCTAAACGTCTCATTTACTTCCAGCGTTGCCTTTGCCATGCGCACAATGCGTTCTGCTGCGTAGCGAACCAGGGTCGCTTGATCGGGCTGTGTTTTGATCTGGCTCCATTCCTCACTCATGAATGCACCCGCTGGTGCGCCAGGATCGTGAATCATTTGCCAGAAGCTGAACCGCTTCTTCAGGCCCCCATGTGCCGGGTTCATACGAAGCAGGGCGTGGCGAGTCTTTTGATTCGGAATAGGCAATCAACTCATCAAAGAGCGCCCAGGCTTTCTCGATCTCGTCACTGCGAGTGAAGAGCGAGGCATCGCCATTGATCGCATCCAGAATCAAGCGTTCATATGCATCCGAGAGCGGTTCGTCAAAGGCTTCCCGGTAGTGAAAATCCATATCTACCGAGCGAAAGGCTTGCGAGCTACCTGGGATCTTCGCCTCGAATTGCAGGTGAATGCCTTCATCTGGCTGGATGCACAACGACAGAATGTTGCGAGCAAAACGATCTCCGGCTTCCAGGTTGAAGAGCATATGCGGCGGGGATTTGAACTCTACGAGGATTTTGGTGATTTTATGCTGCAAGGTTTTTCCACTGCGCAAATAGAAGGGAACCCCTTTCCAGCGCCAATTATCAATATTGACCTTCACTGTCGCATAAGTCGGCGTGCGCGAATCTTCCGCCACTCCTTCTGCTTGCAGGTAGCCTTCGTACTGCCCCAGCACAGCCTCTTGCGGCTGAATGGGTTTGATGGCTTCCAGCACTTTCACTTTTTCGTTGCGCAGCGCATTGGCATCAAAGGATGAGGGCGGCTCCATTGCCGTCAGCATCAGCAGTTGCAGCACATGATTCTGGAACATATCGCGCAGGATGCCAGATGTGTCGTAGTATCCCGCACGGCTACCAACATCAACCGTTTCGGCTACCGTGATTTGCACATTGTCGATGTAATTGCGATTCCAGACAGGCTCAAAGATGGTATTTGCAAAGCGGAAGAACAGGATATTCTGTGCCGTTTCTTTGCCCAGGTAGTGATCAATGCGGTAAACCTGATGTTCCTGAAAGACCTGATGCACGACATCATTCAAGGCTCTTGCTGTTTCCAGGTTCGTACCGAAAGGCTTCTCAATGATGATGCGCCGCCAGCTGGTTTCGGTATCGGCTGCCATCTCCGCTGCGCCGAGGTTGCGAATAATCTTCTCGTAGAGGAATGGTGCGACAGAAAGATAGTAGAGGCGGTTGGCATCCTCGTCTTCGATTTCAGCAAGACCCTGCTTGATTTCGTCGAAGCCTTCTGGCTTGCTGGCATCTGCTGGAATATAGAAAATGCGCTGCCCAAATGTCTCCCAGGTTTCTTCATCATAGCGCTCGGAATGTTCTTCTACGCCCTTACGCGCTGACTCACGATATTCATCGTGGCTGAAATTGCTGCGCGAGATACCAATAATGTTAAATTCGCCTGGGAGCTTACCTTTTTGGAATTTGTTGTACAGCGCAGGGATAAGCTTGCGGTGCGTCAAATCGCCGGATGCGCCAAAGATCAGTATGGTTGTACTCATCAAGAATTGCCCCTTGTCGTGGTGCCATCACTATTTGGATGGAACCATGTTTGTGTATGAATTGTACTTGCCTCTCACTGAATGCTCAAAAAATGAGTGGCTATAGCGGTAGTGAAGCTAATTCGCTACAGTGCAGATTTTCAGGAGATGTGGAAAGAAACTCAGCATGGAAAATGCATTAAGTGGTATCCGTGTGCTGGATTTTTCGCGGGTGCTGGCAGGGCCTTTGTGTACGATGATGCTGGCAGATTTGGGTGCAGAAGTCATCAAAGTGGAGAGTCCTATTGGCGGGGATGATACGCGCCAGTGGGGGCCGCCCTGGGTTGGTGAGTTGAGCGCTTACTTTGCCAGCGTGAACCGCAATAAACGCAGCATCACGCTCAATCTGAAGCATGCACAGGGGCAGGCGATTGCCCGTCAGTTGGCTAACCAATCGCATGTCGTGGTGGAGAATTTCAAAGTGGGGCAAATGGCAGGGTTCGGCCTGGATTATGCCTCATTGCGAGAAAGCAATCCGGCGCTGGTATATTGCAGCATCACAGGCTTCGGGCAGACCGGGCAGTACCGGGAACGTCCGGGCTATGATTATGTGGTTCAAGCGATGAGTGGCCTCATGTCCATCACTGGCGAAGTCGAGGGCGAACCTGCAAAGGTCGGTGTGGCGATCAGCGATGTGATTGCAGGCTTGCACGCCGCCACCGCTGTACTTGCTGCACTGCGCCACAGTGAACAAACCGGGGTAGGGCAGTCGATTGATATTTCACTGCTGGATACACAGCTTGCCGCGTTGGTCAATATCGCCAGTAATTACCTGGTATCTGGCAAAGTCCCACAGCGGCAGGGCAATCAGCACGCCAACATCGTCCCCTATCAGACTTTCCATGCCAGCAATGGGGCGTTTGTGGTTGCAGTGGGCAATGATCGCCAATTCCGCCTGCTGTGTTACCTGATCCAACAACCGGAATTGTGTGAAGATGAACGCTTTGCAACCAATCCCGCACGAGTAAAGAACAAGGACACGCTCATTCCCCTGCTAGAAACTGTCTTTGCGGAAAAGACTTCTCATGAATGGGTCTCGCTCTTGCTGGATGCAGGGATACCAGCCGGGCCAATTCAGACCGTTGCTGAAGCGCTGCGTGATCCACATGTACAGGAACGCGGTATGGTACAGCAGGTTACCATCAGTTCTGGTGAACTGCTGGAAATGGTCGCTTCGCCGCTGAAACTGAGTCAGACTCCGACGGAGATTACCCTGCCACCGCCGCAGCACGGCGAACATACCCATTCCGTGCTGACATCCCTGGGCTACACAGCAGAGGAATTTGCTATACTGCGCAGCCAGGGTGTGATTTAAGGGACGTACATCTGAATGAAATCTGCCGCATCCACCCATTCACCATTCACGATGAATTCAATATGGGCGTGGGCGCTGCTGCTGCGTCCGGTACTTCCCACCAATCCGACGATTTGCCCGGTACTGATCTCCTGCCCTTGCGTGACATAGACGACGGACATATGCGCATAGCCGGAATATACCCCGCGTCCATGATCGACCAGGACATAATTCCCGCGAATCGGGAGTAGGCCAGCGAAGACTACCCGTCCGCCAGCCGAAGCCGCCAGCGGCTGCCCAATCGTCGCCTGAAAATCCCAGCCGGTATGGATTGAATCGAACGTGCCGTTGAAGACGCGCACTGCCCCAAATGGTGAAGTTAATTCAGAGCCAAGCGGCGCAATGAAGCCGCGTTCATCCCAGAGTGTCTCAGGCGTAATTGGTGCAGCAAGTTCAAAAAGTTGTGCCAGTTCTGAGGCTTCCACTTCGGGGTCAAGAAGCACTGCGAGACGTTCATCTTCTACGACGATATTCACATCTTGCCGGATGAATCCGCCGCTGGCGACATCCACTCGCGCCGAAATGCTAACGGGTTCTGCGGCGTTTTCTGTTTGTACCGTGGCGATCAATTCATAAGGGCGAATGGGCTGCTCCATCCGTGCATTGATGATTGCAAACCAACCTTCACGGTATGGAACCTGGAAGAAGGCAGAGGACTGATTGAAGACGCTGGCTTCCGCGCTGGTGATGCCATCGCCTTGCAGAGCTATCAAGCCTGCACGCCCTTGCTTCAGTCGGTCAAAGTATAGTTCCAGCGTGATCCCTGCTTCTTGAATGGATTCTGCTGGTTCTGGTGGTTGGCTGGATTCTACGGTTGTTTCCGGTGTGGCTTCAGCGTCTTGTGCTGTTCCCACTACAGGTAGCAGGAGCAGCACACAGATGCCGATCAGGAGTGACTTTCTCATCATATCCTTGCAGCTTACGTTCAATTGCCGACCAATTGACGGCGGCGTTTGTCTTCTTTCATGCGCGATTCGGTATCCAGAATGCGTTTGCGAATGCGCAGATTTTTCGGCGTGACTTCCAGCAGTTCATCCCCACCCAGGTACTCTATATAATCATCCAGGCTCATCACACGCGGCGGCGTGAGATTATCCGAGACTTCTTTGGGTTTGGCGCGGAAGTTATCCAGATGCTTGGCTTTGGTCACATTCAGCGGCAAGTCTTCAGCACGGATATGTTCACCGACAACCATGCCTTCGTAGACGGATGTTCCTGGCGGTATGAAAAATGTGCCGCGCTGCTGTGCGTTGACCAGCGCATATGTGGTGGATGTGCCGTTTTCCATAGCAACCAGACTGCCGAAGCGACGACCAGGAATTTCGCCACTGATGGGTTCATAGCTGTGGAAGAGGCTGTGCATTTGTCCCATGCCGGATGTCGCCCGCATGAACTGCGAACGAAAACCGAGCAATCCGCGTGTCGGCAGGATATACCGCATGAATGTTGTACCGTTTTCGCTGCGCATGTCGATCATTTGTCCGGCACGTTCGCCCATCATCTCGACAACCGTACCCACGCGATCATCGGAAATTTCGACGTAAACCTCTTCGACAGGTTCCATCATGGTATCGGTGTCTGTGTCGCGGATGTAGATCACTTCTGGCTTGCTGACCTCAAACTCATACCCTTCACGTCGCATCGTTTCGATCAAAATACCCAGGTGGAGTTCGCCGCGTCCACTGACTACGAAACGTTCCGGGCTGTCGCCATCTTCTACCCGCAGGGCGACGTTGCTGCGGGTTTCGCGGAGCAACCGCTCACGCAGCTTGCGCGAACTGTTCATGCCGCCTTCGGTTTCTTTCCCGGCAAAAGGGGACGTGTTCACCCCGAAAGTCATACGGACGGTGGGTTCTTCCACTTTGATGCCCGGCAAGGCTTCCTGAACCTCCGGGTGCGCGATGGTGTCGCTGATTTCAATGGGATTGATCCCACCGACGGCGACAATATCCCCGGCGTGTACTTCCTCCACATCCACCTTGGCAAGGTTGTGGAACTGGAACAGATATTCCAGCTTGCCGCTTGTGCGCTTGCCATCTAGCTGCAAACGAACCAGGGGCATCCCTTTTTTCAGCGTGCCGGAACGCAGGCGACCCACCGCAATCTGACCTTTGTAGGGATCATATTCCAGGGTCGTAACGAGGAGTTTTGGCAAATCACTGTCTTCAATGATTGGCGGAGGAACCTGTTCAATGATTGTTTCAAACAGTGGTTCCAGCGTGTTTGAGAGATTGTCGGCATCAAGCCCGGCGCGGCCTTCCAGCCCAATCGCATACACGACGGGGAAATCTGCTTGCTCGTCGCTTGCGCCGAGTTCAATGAACAGGTCAAACGTTTCGTTCAGAACTTCCGCGATGCGAGCATTGGTGCGGTCAACTTTGTTGATAACGACGATGATGCGCAGCCCCAATTCCAGGGCTTTGCGCAGCACAAAACGAGTTTGCGGCATAGGGCCTTCTACGCTGTCTACCAGCAGCAGCGCCCCATCCACCATATTCAGCACGCGCTCAACTTCGCCACCGAAATCAGCATGTCCTGGCGTATCTACGATGTTGATCTTGGTTGAGCCATAGGTGATGGCGGTGTTCTTCGAGAGGATTGTAATCCCTCGTTCCCGTTCTAGAGCGTTGGAATCCAGCACACGATCTTCAAGTTGTGCGCCTTCACGGAATACGTTGCTTTGCCGCAGCATTCCGTCTACGAGTGTGGTTTTGCCATGATCAACATGAGCGATGATGGCAATGTTACGAATATCGGTGCGTGTGTTTGTCACGTATGAATGTTCCTCACTGGTGCAAATGCGCGTGTATTGTAGCAGAGCTTGCGCAGAAGACGAGATGAGTGTGCTATGTTGGCGTGGGTGTGCTACTCTAAGGGGCGGTTTTCGTAGCTGTATGTCATCAGGGGAGTACGAATGACGGCGGAACATCGGCGGTTAGAGGCACAGCAATCCGGGGATGCGGATTGGCAGCATTGGGGGCCGTACCTTGCGGAACGTGCCTGGGGTACTGTCCGCGAAGATTATAGCGAATGGGGCAAGACCTGGGATTTTTTTCCGCATGACCACGCTCGCAGCCGTGCATACCGCTGGAATGAGGATGGTATCGCCGGAATATCTGACCGGAACCAGCATATTTGTTTTGCGCTGTCTATGTGGAATGGACGCGATACGATGCTCAAGGAGCGTATGTTCGGGCTTTCCGGTTCGCAGGGCAATCACGGTGAAGATGTGAAAGAGATGTATTACTATCTCGACAACATGCCGTCGCACAGTTACATGAAAATGCTCTATAAGTATCCTCAGCGTCCCTTCCCTTATGCGCGGTTAGTCGGGGTCAACCGCCGCCGTACCACAAATGAATTTGAGTATGAGCTGATGGATACGGGCATTTTTAAGGATAATCGCTATTTTGATGTGCTGGTCGAATATGCCAAAGTCGATACAAATGACATCCTCATACAGATTACCGCTGTGAATCGTGGAGATCGCAAAGCGCCCCTGTTCTTACTGCCGACGCTCTGGTTTCGCAATACATGGAGTTGGGGTTATCCCACAGGCCCTCATGATGAGGTGGAAGAAAAACCGCTGCTGCGCCAGCTCGACCCCACCGGTAATGTGAAAGTTGCGGAAGTCTGGCATCCGGCTACCGGAACCTACTATCTCTATGCCGAACATGCAGCCGAATTGTTATTCACCGAAAACAACACCAATTCCCGTCGCCTCTATGGGCTTCAGAACGAATCGCAATACGTCAAAGATGCCTTTCATCGGTATGTGGTGGATAGTGACCGTTCAGCAGTGAACCCGGCGCGAGAAGGAACAAAATGCGCCGCGATGTATTTCCGTCCGCTGAATCCTGGCGAAGAAGTCTCGATTCGACTGCGCATCTCCCCGAAGGAATATTCGCGTCCGTTCGTGAATTTCAATACTGTTTTTCAGCAGCGTTTGAATGAAGTGGGCGAATTTTACAGCGCTGTGCAGCGGCCTGACCTGGGAGAAGAGGCGCGATCCGTACAGCGGCAAGCGCTGGCAGGCTTGCTCTGGTCGAAGCAATTTTATTACCTGGATATGCCGCAATGGTTCGTCGGTGATCCGGTACATCCCGTGCAGCGCAAATACTCGCGCAACGAGAAATGGTTGCACTACAGCGTACACCATATCCTCTCCATGCCGGATAAGTGGGAGTATCCATACGCAACGTGGGAAACCGCGTTTCAGGTCGTGCCGTTGACCATGCTTGACTCGCATTATGCAAAACAGCAGTTGCGCCTGTTGACTCAGGCAAATATGATGCATCCCAATGGGCAATTCCCCGCCTATGAATGGGATTTCCAGGATGTCAATCCGCCAATTCATGCCTGGGCAACATTGCGTGTATACCAACTAGATGCAGAGAAAACCGGGCAGCCGGATCGTCGGTTCCTGGAAGAGATGTTCCATAAGCTGATGTTGAATTATGCATGGTGGATCAACCGGACAGATCGCAGTGGCGATGATGTATTCTCTGGTGGCTTCCTGGGGCTGGATAATATCAGCCTGTTTGATCGCACAACGCCGCTGCCAGGTGGTGGATATTTAGAGCAATCCGATAGTGTTTTCTGGATGGGTTTCTATTCCATTGAGATGATGAAGATTGCATTAGAACTGGCACGGGAAAATTCTGTTTATGAGGAACTGGCAGCCAGGTTTTACGATCACTTCCTGCGCATTGCTGAGGTGCTGACCAACGCAGCAGGGCGTTTACCTTATACGATGTGGGATGAAGAAGACGGCTTCTTCTATGATGCACTGCGCCAACCGGATGGCAGCATCACACCGTTGAAAGCACGTTCTATTGCCGGGTTGATGCCGCTATTGGCGGTGGAAGCATTGGATGCAGACTTGCAGAAGCGAATGCCCCGTTTTGCCGCGCATGTTGAACGGCTCTTGCGCGAACGTCCCTATATGCACGGCAATATCAGTTTTGGATTCAGCGAAGGGCAACGTGTGCATTTGCTGGCAATGCTGAACAAAGCTCGCTTGCAGCGTGTGTTGCAAATCATGCTAGATGAGAATGAGTTTTTGTCTCCGTATGGAATTCGTTCTCTGTCGCGCTTCCATAAAGCTCATCCTATTGAAATGAATTTTGAGGATGTGCGCTACGCGGTGAATTATGTGCCAGCCGAATCGGATAACCGAGTCTTTGGTGGGAATGATAATTGGCGAGGACCAATCTGGTTTCCGGTGAACTATCTGCTGATTGAAGCGCTGCGGCGCTACGATGCCTTTTACGGAGATGCGCTCAAGGTCGAATTCCCAACAGGAAGTGGTGAAGAAATGACGCTTGGTCAGGTGGCGGATGCCCTGTCAAGGCGTATGATTGCCCTATTCATGCCAAATGAACGCGGCGCACGTCCGATGAATGGTGCGCAGCACATCTTCAATTATGATGACTACTGGCGCGATTATGTCTTCTTCTTTGAATATTTCAATGGGGATGACGGAGCGGGGTTGGGTGCTAGCCACCAGACTGGATGGACATCACTGGTGGCGATGTTATTGCAGCAAGTGGGAGGTTAATCCTCCCAGCTTTTCCCATTGAATAGCTGCCTGGCGTTGATCTGATGGCGTAATTCTTGCTCAATACCGAGCAGTGTGTTGCGCTGCGCACGGACATTCACGCCCATTTGCAGCAGGTTAAACGCAGCATAGCCTAATCCTGCGAGGGTCAATACGCTGCGCAAGAACCGTGCCAAACCTTTGTAGTGTTCCCCGATCCAGCCCGTGATGAAGCCAGTATCGATAATACTGCCCACCCCGAACACTGCCCGCTCGATGTGTGCAAATTGCAGATTTTCCATCTCTGAAATGGAAAGCTGCACATGCTTATGTAAGCGGTTCAGTACCTCCTTGCTGCTGGCTGCTTCTGCGCGTTCGGTTTTGCCTTGCAGTGAGATTTCTGCAAGAATGCCATAATGGTCAGAATATGCCGGGATCACGCCGGGGATCGTTTCGGTTAGCGTGAGTTCGGCTTTCTCTACCGTGACATCACGCACGAGGATGTAATCCAGGCATTGATCTTGCAGGTTCGTCACGTAGGGGTTGCTCCGCGCATAGGTTACCGCACACGCTTGATTCACTTGCTTGTAAGCATCAACCAGACCTGTGAAGCTGGTCAGCACTTCATAACCGAGTTGGTGTGGTTGCGTGTTCAAATCACCTGCAACAATCACGGGGTTTTCTGGCGAATTAGCATAGATGAAACGCGCTGCTTCATAGAGATTCGTCTCATTGAAGATGGCATATTCATTGTCGTCATGTTCTTCATACTGCGCATGGGTATGGCAGTTGTAGACATCCAACAAGCCCTCCGGGGTCTGGATGCGGGTCAGGCCGATGCCTTTCCCCGCGTAGTAATCTCCCTGCCGCAGTCTCTCTGGTTTGCCGCTCATGCGGAAGCGTTGAAAGCTGGCATCCACAATGGGATAACGGGACACTGTGAGCAGGCCGCTTCCCAGCACAGAGGATGCGAAGTGATGCCGATACTTCCAATGCTCTTCCAGAATACCCGTAATCGAACGTCGTTGAGTCGGCAGGTAGACTTCTTGCAGCAGGATAATATCCGGGTCGATTAGCTTCAGCACTTCTCCCAGTGCGATAGTGCGCTCCGACCGCTGTTCTGCATAAGGCGAACCCCATGTGTTCAGTGTCAGGATTTTCATTAGCCGCGCCTCGGTTTCATGATGACGATTCCCAGAGGAGGAATAGTTAAGTTCAAGCTGTTCGCAAAGCCATGAGCGCCAACTGGCTCACTGTGGAACCCTCCATAATTGCCGATGTTTCCACCACCGTACATTTCAGCATCGCTATTGAGCAATTCCTGGTAATGTGCGGCTTCTGGCACGCCAATACGGTACGCTTCCCTGGGGACAGGTGTGAAATTGCAGGCAATCACCAGGAAATCGGATTTGTCTTTCGCATAGCGGATATACGTGAAGATGCTGTTATCCGAGTCATTCGCTTCAACCCACTGGAATCCCTCTGTGTCAAAATCTAACTCATAGAGTGCGGGTTCTTCTCGGTAGAGATGATTGATGTCTCGCACGAAGTTATTGAATTTCTCGTGTGTGGGCATATCCAGCAAATGCCAATCCAGGCTGCGGGCTTCGCTCCATTCTGACCATTGCCCAATATCTGACCCCATGAAGTTCAACTTCTTGCCGGGATGCGTGTATTGGTAACCATAGAGTAAGCGCAGTTGTGCAAACTTCTGCCACCAGTCACCAGGCATTTTGCCAATCAGCGAACCTTTGCCATGTACGACTTCATCATGTGAGAGCGAAAGCACGAAGTTCTCGGTATAGGCATACATCATGGAAAACGTCAATTTGTTGTGTTCGTATTTGCGGTACACCGGGTTTTTGGAGAAGTACCAGAGCGTATCATGCATCCAGCCCATGTTCCATTTCAGCGTGAAGCCCAGTCCTCCTAAGTACGTCGGACGCGATACCATAGGCCAGGCAGTTGATTCTTCTGCGATGGTCATCGCCCCTGGCGCATGATCATGAATGACGTGGTTGGCTTCTTGCAAGAAGTGGACAGCATCCATATTTTCATTGCCGCCGTATTCGTTGGGTATCCATTGGCCTTCTTCGCGGGAGAAATCCAGGTACACCATTGAAGATACTGCATCCACGCGCAAGCCATCAATGTGATATTTCTTCAACCAGAAGAGCGCGTTGGCGGTCAAGAAGTTACGTACTTCATTGCGTCCATAATTGAAGATGTACGTCCCCCAATCTGGGTGTTCGCCTTTGCGCGGGTCAGCATGAGAATAGAGGTGCGTGCCATCGAAGTAGCTGAGAGCATGACCGTCTTTGGGGAAGTGTGCCGGAACCCAATCGAGAATGACACCGATGTCGTTCTGGTGGCATTGATCCACAAAATACATGAAATCTTCAGGTGTTCCGAAGCGGCTGGTCGGCGCGTAGTAGCCCGTGACTTGATAGCCCCACGATCCATCGAAAGGATGCTCCGCGACAGGCAGTAACTCAACATGTGTATAGCCCATCTTCTTTACATACGCTACCAGTTCTTTTGCGAGTTCGCGGTAGGTGAGCCATTCGTTGCCTTTTTGGCGTTTCCACGAACCTAGATGCACTTCGTAAATTGATAGAGGAGTTTCAAACGGATTACGTTCTTTGCGAGCTGTCATCCATTCGTCGTCATTCCATTCGTACTGATCAATATCCACAACGATAGATGAGGTGTTTGGGCGGCGTTCTGCGTAGAATCCATACGGGTCAGTCTTTTCCGCTTGATACCCCATATGGTGGGATTTGATTTCGTATTTGTATTTTTCACCTTCGCCCAGGCCGGGGACGAAAATCTCCCAGACACCGCTCTCGCCATGATTGCGCATCGGGTGAACACGACCGTCCCAATTATTGAAGTCCCCAATGACACTCACTCGCATAGCATTGGGTGCCCACACAGCGAAATTCACGCCCGTCACATCCCCGACGGTGCGCAGGTGTGCGCCAAGTTTTTCGTATATCTCCCAGTTGCGCCCTTCGCCATGCAGGTAGAGGTCGTATTCGGTCAGCAGTGGTTCGTAGGCATACGGATCATAGAACTCGGTTTCGTTATTATCGTACCCTATCTCAACGAAGTGATAAGGGAAGTCATCTAACTTCGTCACAAGGTCAATCATGAAAAAGCCACGATCATCCACCTGTTCCATTGCCAGCTTGCGCGGTGTTTTCTTGGATGTGTCAATCAGGTAGAGTTCTTTCGCGGTTGGTCGGAAAGCGCGAATGGACAGTGTATCGGTATCAATGCGATGTGAGCCGAGAATTTCAAATGGTGCGCCATGATAGCCGTTAGATATTGCGGTTATAGCATCTGGATGGGGATGGTTCATCTCGTTTTCCTTAGACCATATTTCCTATAACGCAGCAGATTGTCCCCAACTATAACGCTCATGCCAACTTTGTGCATCCGTAGATTGCAAAGGAATGGCGTGTCAGAGGGATTTCTGATGAATTCAGTATGTTCTGCGCTGGAATCAGCGTCAGGGGTGTACACAATGTATCGAACAAGACACAGGATAGTAATGAGATGGCAGATATGATCAAAGTATATGGTGCTACCTGGTGTCCCGATTGCCGCCGTGCGAAGCAATTCTTCGATGAGCATAACGTTCAGTATGAGTGGATTGACATCACGGATAATGAGGAAGCAATTGCGACAGTTGAGGAACTCAATGAGGGAAATCGTAGTATTCCCACCATTCTCTTCCCGGATGGCGGCATCCTGGTAGAACCGTCAAATGCGGAACTTGCAGCCAAAACCGATGGTGTCGCTGATGAAGATCTCTCACAGATGTACCATGATGTTATTGTCATCGGTGGGGGGCCTGCGGGTTTGACGACTGCTATCTACACAGCGCGGGAAGGTCTACAGACTCTGGTGATGGACAAATCCAGTATGGGGGGGCAGGCTGCTATCACGCAGATGCTGGATAATTTCCCCGGTTTTCCTGAAGGAATCCCTGGTGCAGAGTTTGCAGAGCGCCTGACCCAGCAAGCACAACGCTTCGGGGTTGATCTTGTTTACGGAGATGAAGTCGTTGATATTATGCGCAACGGTCAATATCTTGTCGTGAAATCCGCAGACGGGCGCAGTTACATCGGGCGAACAGTGCTGATTGCAACGGGAACGCACTACAAGCAGCTCAATGTCCCTGGTGAGAGTGAATTGATCGGGCGCAATGTTCACTTCTGCGCGACCTGTGACGGTGCATTCTACAAAGATAAGCATGTGGTTGTTGTCGGAGGTGGCAACAGCGGCTTTGAAGAAGGGTTGTTCCTTGCAGACCAATTCGCAGATACGGTGCGCATTGTCGAATTCATGCCAGAGGTGAATGCCAGCCAGATTTACCAGGACAAAGTTGCGGCACGCGATGACATCAGCGTCCACACAAATCATGCGATTCGTGAATTCCTGGTTGAAGAAGGTGAGTTTGCTGGCATCCTCGTTGAAGACCGTGCGACAGGGCAAACAGGAATCTGGGAGACAGATGGGGTTTTCGTATTCATTGGGCTGGTGCCGAATACAAGCTTCTTGCCCCGTAGCATTGAACTTGATCGTTGGGGCTTCATTCAGACAGACGGGACATTGCAGACCAGTATGCCGGGTGTTTTCGCAGCGGGGGATGTGCGTGTTGGTAGCACCAAGCAAGCAGTTTCCGCAGCAGGCGAAGGGGCTACGGCAGCTTTGATGATGCGTCAGTATTTGCAGACAGTGGGCAATTCAGCACCGACACCGACATTGGAACAAGAAGAAATGCTCGTTCAGGAGTAGATCCACGCTTTTCCACAAACGCATAACAGGTTTATAACGAGAGAGGCGATTGCTTTCTCTCGTTTTTGTTTTGTAACATTTGCCGTAATTGTAACCCCTCTAGCACCAACCAAATTGTTATCTACCCGCTCGTGGTTGTTCGTCATGGATTTTCGTAACCAGTAGGAATCCCAGCTATTTCTTACGAAAATCACACGGGAGTGGGTGTAGATGTTACAAATTGTCACATAATCATTGTGATAAACGTCATATACAGGATGAATTCGGCTGACTGAACAATTCTTAATTAATCAAATTGAGAAACCATGCATACAATGTGGTTGATGGATGAAACAATAACGTTCAATCAACTAACCAAATCTAGGAGTACACCATGTTCAACACAACTTTCAACCTTCATCGTGATGAAAGTGGTCAGACCGCTCTGGAAACCGCTATCATCCTCATCGCATTTATCGTTGTTGCTTCCGTTTTCGCCTTCACCATTCTGTCAGCCGGTACCGCTTCCACCGAAAGCGGCGAAGAAGCGATCTATAGTGGTATCGAAGGCGTGCAGTCGTCGATGAGCATTCGCGGTGCTGTCATTGCTCAGGATCTGGGTAGTGGCAACGTTGATAGTATCGTTTTCACGGTGGCTTCCGTTTCCGGTGGCGATCCGATGGACTTGACAGACACCTCTGGCGATAACGTTGTCGTGATTGGTTACCGTGATGAAGCACAGTTCGTCAACGAAGTTGACTGGGCACTCGGTTGGGTCGGCGCAAATGATGGTGATACACTCCTGGAAAACGGCGAATTGGCAGAGATTACCGTTGATCTGACCGCCCTGGGAACCCCGCTCAGTACCACGACTGAATTTACTCTGGAAGTGAAGCCGCCGCAGGGTGCAATCTTCAGCATCACCCGTACAACCCCGGCTAGCATCGAAACCGTCATGGAACTTCGCTAGTGCTTGATCAACGCAGGCATCAGGGCAGGCTCTCCGTGCAGGTGACTTGCCCTCACCCTGCAACCTTCTATTTCATACCGACTATAGGGACTATCTCGCAGGTGAGGTAAGGGATCATGGAACTTGAGCGTCGCATCGAACAACTTGAACAAGAAGTAGAAATTCTGAAGCATCAAATCCAGGAAACTCTGTTGGACATCCAGGAAAAGATGCTGAACCGCACGCACCCTGCCTTACGCAGTGCTTCCCAGGAACCACAAGAAGAAGATGATGAGTTCCTCAGCCCTAATGAACGTCCTACGCAGATCAGCCGTCCCAAAGGTCTCTCGCAACCAGAACTAGAACAAACGCAGTCGCAGCCAACTTCACAGCCGCCGTTGCCTGCAAAGCCGAAGAACAAAGTTGTTTCCATTACAGAATTCACAGGCAAAGCCAGCAGTACGCTACCAGTACCCGATGTCTCAGGGATTGATTGGGAAGAACTGGATCGAATGGAAGCCTGGGTGCTGCGTAAACTGAAGTCAATGGGGGTAGCCAAAACCCGCAAACTCATTCGTTTGCACCTGACAAAGGGACGATTGAGCAAAGAAATGGCTTCAGCCTTGATGCAGTTTGTTTCGCTCTATGACAAGCAAGCGGCAAACCCCACACCGCACGCGCCGGAGCAGCCGCACAAAGAGGAAGACGAAGGCGAACAGAACTTGATTCTGCGCTTGATTGCTGGTGTGAGCAACGCAGGTACCAACCGGAATAAGGGGCGCAAACATGGATAAGACTATTACTACCGCCCTCCTCATTATCATCAGTATGGCGACTGCCCTCGTACTCTTCAATGCAGCGTTTCCTGCGGTTGTCGAAGGCAGCGATGCATTGCAGAGTATGGCAGCCCATTCTGAAGAACAAATTCGCAGCCAGATTGAAGTGATACATCTGGTAGGCGAACTGGATGGCAGCGGTTGGTGGCAAGATACCAATGCCAATGGCTTGTTCGATGTCTTCGCCTGGGTGAAGAATACAGGTCTCACACGCTTTACAGCACTGAATGAGATTGATGTGTTCTTCGGCGCAGAGGGAAATTTCGTGCGCATCCCGCACCAGAGTGATGCCGGTGGCAGCTACCCATACTGGTCTTGGCAAATCGAAAATGCAGCCGAGTGGGTTCCTTCTGCCACATTACGTATTGCGATCCATTACAACACGCCGCAGGCAGCCGGACGTTATTTTTTCCGTATCACCGCACCCAATGGCACCAGCGACGATGAGATCGTGAGCATGTAATCATGGAAAACGTTCTCTCCGGCATCATCGTTTTATTCCTCATCCTATTCGCGGTGTTCACTCTCAGCGGCGACCAATTAGCGATGCAGCTTTCCCTGGCAGAGAGTTATCAGGAGATGCAGTTGCATCTGCAAACCCAATTGAATACTCGGGTCGCACCGCTTCATATGGAATTTGCCGGGGATGGGGCACAGTTGATTCTGGAGAACATCGGCACGGAAGACATTCTGCACTTTGGGCAGTGGGATGTAATTGTGCAATTTATGGATGATGCAGAACTGCCGGAGTTGCATCTAGGCTGGTTTGCCCAGGCTGACATTGCACCGGGTTGGGAATTGGAAGGGATCTACCTGGATTATCAGGCAGGGCAGCCGGAAGTCTATGAACCGGGTATCTGGAACCCTGGTGAGCAAGCAGTCATTCTGCTGCATCTCCCCGGTGTGGTTGGTGCAGGCCAGATGCTCCATGCAGTGGTCATCACGGAAGCTGGGGTTGGCGGCAGCACGATGGCAATCCGCAACATTCCGCCGGAACTCATCACTAATGACCCACTGGAACTAGCCGCGCTATCTACAGAGGCGATTACAACCGCCATCCTGCAAACAACCGATGACGACCAACCATCCAACGAAGTGACCTATATCGTCGAGACACCACCCAACCAGGGTACGCTCTCGCTGGGCGATCACTTCACGCAGGAAGAAATAGACGAAGGTCTGCTCTTTTACCTGCACACAGGCACTGGCAATGACAGCTTCACATTCTCGGTCACGGATGGCGAAGATACGATAGGAACGTACACCTTTGTGATTACGGTGAACTGATAGGGGCGCATGCATGAAAATGGACAATCAGGAACCCACAGTCACACAGAAGAAGACACGTCCCATTATTTCCTCTGGCAATGTCGAACTGGACAGTCGTATGGGGGGTGGCCTACCGGGTGGATCACTCGTTTTGATCGAAGGTGGCTCCGGCAGCGGAAAATCTGTGTTGTCACAGCAGATTATGTACGGCGCACTGAAAGATGGCTTCCGCGTTTCGCTTTTCACCAGCGAAAGCACCGTGCGCAGCATCGTCCCGCAGATGGGCAGCATTGATATGGATATTCTGGATTTCTTGCTGATGCGCCGGATGCGTGTGTACCCGGTGGAATTTTCCAGAATCGGTGAGGATGCGACAAAACGATTATTCCGTGCGATGACCAAAGAAGTGAAATCTGATGTCATCGTCGTTGATTCACTCACTTCTGCAATGACCGCTGATATTGAACCAAGCTGTATTTTGAGCTTCTTCGAGGAAGCCAAGCGCCTCTGCGACACAGGGAAAACGGTCATCGTCACCGTTCATCCCGGTGGTGCTGTTGCGAATTTTCTGGATCGCTTGCGTTCGATCTGCGATGCCAACCTCGTGCTGCTTTCGGAAGCGGATGGGCAGCGCATGGTGAAGATGCTGAAAGTGGTGAAAATTCGCGGCGCGGCGAGCGTGACTGGCTCCATCGTCGGCTTTGAAGTTGAACCCGGCTGGGGGATGCGCGTGATCCCGATCAGTAAGGCGAGAGGGTAAGGATGATGGCACATAATATCCTTCCATTCGAGCTTGACCCCGAAACAAATTATCTGACGGCGGCACTGCATTCACAGTTCTCCAAAGACCTGAAGCGTGCTTGCGAGGAATCGGACTATCTAGAAGATTATCTGCGCCATATCCCGCTGCATGAAATCGGCGTGCCGGACTATTACGATGATCCGCCGCGCAGCCTGGGTGACCTGGATAACCCACATTTGATTTATGCCACGAAGGATGGCCTTTTCACGCATATCTTCCCGGATAAACTCGGCGCACGGCATCATTTCATTTGTGTGGAACCGACGATTGTTGTCGATATTTCGCATTTGCTACCCAAGGTCGAAGAGCGCTTGGTGGCCTTTGCCGAACAAATTGGGCAAATCGAAGACAAAGAGGATAAACGTAAACTACTGCTGGCACTAATAGATCGCCTCTGCACCATCCACCCGCCGCAGCCGGGGAAGCGCTCCGCGAAGTTAGTCGTTACACCGCAAGAATTGCAAGCGCTGCGCTACCGAGTCATCCGCGACAAGATTGGCCTGGGTGTCTTGCAGCCCTTGCTCCATGACCCCTTCATCGAAGACATCAGTTGCAGTGGTGTAGGGCATATCTTCATTGAACACAAGATCTTCGGTAGCGTGCAATCCTCGATTGTCTTCCGAACTCATGAAGAAGTTGATCAATTTGCCGTCTGGCTTGGCGAATGGATCAAGCATCCGGTGACAGTGCGTAATCCGCTGGTAGATGCTGTTCTGCCGGATGGTTCGCGTATCAACATCGTCTACGGCAGCGAAATATCCAAGCGCGGCAGCAACTTCACCATTCGTAAATTCGGCGGTAAACCATTGAGTATTCTGCAACTGATCGAGTTTGGCAGCATCAACTACATGATGGCTTCCTATTTGAGTTTCATGTTGGAAGAAGAGCTAAACATGTTTGTCGTGGGCGCGACGGCTTCCGGTAAGACGACTCTGCTCAATGCTTTGAATACCTTCCTCAAGCCAAGCGCTAAGATCGTCACCATTGAAGACACGCCAGAGGTGATGGTTCCGCATGAAAACTGGATTCAAGAAACGACTCGGCAGGGGTCAGGGGATAACAAGGGCAGCGAAGTTGGCATGTTCGAGCTTTTGAAGGCTGCGCTGCGCCAACGTCCAGACCGTATCATCGTCGGTGAGATCCGCAGTATGGAAGCTGTCGTTGCGTTCCAGGCGATGCAAACCGGGCATGGCGTGATGTCTACATTTCATGCTTCGTCCGTAGAAAAACTGATCCAGCGTTTGACGGGGGATCCGATCAACATCCCGAAGACCTACATCGACAATTTGAATCTGGCAGTGATCCAATCGGCGGTACGGCTGGCGAATGGCAAACGCGCCCGCCGGGTTCTCAGCATTAATGAGATCATTGGCTATGACCCGGTGACCGATAGCTTCAGCTTTCTGGAGGCCTTCCGCTGGAACCCGGAAACAGATGTCTTCGAATTCCCTGGCTACATGAACAGCTACTTGCTAGAGCAGGTGATCGCAATCCGGCGTGGGATCCCGCCACGTAAGCGCAAACAAATCTACGACGAAGTGAAGCGGCGTGCGCGTATCTTTGAGAAGTTGCACAAGGAACGAGGAGTGACGGATTTCAATGACTTCTTCCAGGTTCTCTCGGAAGCGCGGAAGCAAAACCTCTTTTAGGGATGTTTCGGCTTTCGATCTCTTCTATCAACTAACCTATATGTCTGCGATGGCTTCTGCGGGGATCACGCGCAGCAAGACATTTGAACTCGCTGCCGCAGCGAATACCACTTCGGCGACCTATTTCCAGGCCATCAACCGACTGGTGAACGAATTGCGTTTCGATTACCCGGAAGCCTGCCGTCGCGTTGGTGTTGCGTCCAAATCGGATAACATCCGCAGCTTCTTGCTACGCCTTTCGGATGCGCTGCGTTCTGGTGAACCGTTGGGAGATTTTCTTTCGCGTGAAGCGGAAGTCATGTCCGCCGATTATGAAAATCGTTACGAGCGCAATCTCGAATCGCTCAAGCAGTGGTCGAATGCCTTTTCTTCGATTGTGATTTCAGTGGCGCTGATCGTCATCATTCAGGTGATTTCCGCCATGATTTACTCCATGAATATGACGGTGATGTCTGTTCTGGTGACGACAGGCGTAGTCATCAGTGGTTTATCCGCATGGATTATCTGGCGTTCTGCGCCGCAGGAAATCATGGTTGGTGCGGCGAAGACGGGGTCTAAAGAACAGAAGCGCACCCAACGCTTGATGCGAATGCTAGTGCCGATAGCGGGAATGCTCAGTTCGGTACTGCTCATGTTGGGAATCGAGATGGGGTGGGTGTTGATTCTACTGGCTTTGTTCCTGCTGCCGATTGGTGTCAGTGCGCTGGGAAGTGATAAGCAGCGTACCAAGAAGGATGAAGAATTCAGCACATTTTTGCGCTCGGTTGGCAGTATGGCGACATCCAGCGGAACAACATTGAAAGAAGCACTCACCAGGCTAGACTTGAGTTCTTTCCCGTATCTGGAAGCAGACATCACTCGTATGAGCCAGCGTTTGCAGGCTCGTGTTGATCCGGTGCTGTGCTGGCGTTTCTTCGGCCTGGAGTCGGGTAGCAAACTGGTCAGTCAAGGATCGGATATTTTTTACAGCGCTGTGCAAATTGGCGGTGATCCAGAACGTGTTGGTTACATCTGTTCCTTGTTCGTAGCAAAGACGACGCAGTTACGCGCCAAACGCCGCCTGACCGCCGGGACATTCTCTGGTCTGACGACGGTCATGCAGGCAGTCATTGCTGGCTTGATGGTCTTCGTTCTCTCGATTGTAGAGAGTTTCGCTCTGATGGTATCCGAACTAATGCCTTCCACTGATGCAGCCCAGGAAGGCCAGCAGCAGATCAATATGGGTATGGCACAGTTCACAGCAGCAGATTTGCAATTTTTGTCTACGATTACCGTTGCAATGGTCGTGATGCTTGCGCTGGTGAGCGCGGCTGCCATCATCCTCAGCGATGGTGGTTACAAGTTGAAGGCTGCTCTATATCTGGCACTCACCATTTTCATCTCTGGCCTCAGCATGATTCTTGTGCCGCCGATGGTCGGTGGCATTCTGACGATGTAGAAAAGGGTATCCCATGTCATTCGCCGAATTTGTCTCCGAAAACCAGATGATCCTGATTAGCCTTGTGGCGGTGGCAGGGCCGATGAGTCTGGCTCTCATCCTATTCACAATCAACAAAGTTCGCGGATTGGCCTCCACCATGAGTAATGTGGGGCGCTCTGACGAAGATGAGTTGATGAATCTTGCGGCTGTAGCAAATAATCCCGGTGAGATTTCCCTGGCACCGATTGACCCGGAAGATGATGACGAAGATTCGGCTGAAGCGGAAGCTGAAGACGATGATGAGGACGAGGACGAAGAACCACAACCGGAGGAAGAAGGCAGTACACCCAGCGATATCCAGGCAATTTTGAATGACGTTTTTGTCGATGATGAGGCAATGGAACGCTATCAGGTTCTGGTAGGTGAGTCAGCACCGGTAGACGTACAGGCGCTGGCACAGTTTGCAGATGAAGTCTCGCACAGCTTGGGGGCAAGCGCATGACGATACTTCTTATTCTGATGGCGGGCTTTGTGGGTGGGGGGATGAATCCCTTAGCGAAAATACTCGTGCGGATTGCTGGCTACGGAAATCGCCGTCCGCGTTTTTCCGGTCAGAATGCGGTTCGCTTACAGATGGGTAGCGCGGTCTTCATGGCGTTTGGGGTAGGGTGGATTACCCACATACTGGCATGGCCTGCTGCCTTTGTGCCATCATTGGTACTGGTCTTTTTGCTTCTAGTGGCAATCATTGACATACAATATCGTTTGGTACTGAATTTACTGATTTATCCGGCCTTGCTGCTGGTATTGGTGCTGAATGTAGCTGTGTGGCGGCAGCCATTGCTAGTTGTGCTTCTCGGTGGGCTGTTTGCATTTGGCGTATTTTATGCGACGGCGCTGGTGCGTCCTGGTGAACTCGGCGGCGGTGATGTGAAGCTGGCAACCCTTATCGGTGTGGGGCTGGGGTTCCCTTATGTGTTGTATGCGTTGCTGAGTGGCGCACTACTTGGCGGGATGGTGGTGCTATGGTTGCGCTTTGTGCAAAATCGTAGTTGGAAAAGTACCATCCCCTACGCTCCTTTTTTATGCATGGGGGCGATATTTGTATTGTTAGCTATAATTATGTAGTTGGTATCCGTGCTGATGAAGGACAAGATGGATGGTCACCGAAGATGTACGTCCACAAGTGGAAAGCTCGCCAGAGAAACCTAAGAAGGGAAACAGTGGGCGGCTCGTCGTCTGGCTGGTGGCGATGAGTATGGCGATGCTCTTCGTGCCTCTTTATCTGATGTCCTCTACATTGCAAGAAGATGTCATTGCGCTGGAAACTGAATATGCGCAATTATCTGAGGCACTCAGCCTCACTCCCACGCCGGATGCCGCCGCAGAAGACATCCGTTCCAATCTCCTCACCTTACAGTCGGACACTGTGCTATTGACATCAACCTATGACGAACTGGCGAATGCAGGGCTGGATTGGTTTGTGGTGATGGATACGTTACTGCAATATGAGCGTGACGCAATGCTTTTGACCCGTGTGGTACAGGAGGAGATCGGACTGCTGGTTGAAGGCACTGCGACCAACGAAAGTGCCATTTTGCGTTATGTGAGTACCTTGCGCGATGCTGAAGTCTTCAATGGCGTTCAAGTGCTGTCGATCTTGCGTGAAGACCAGGGAACAGAGCAAGAGGAACAGGAGGGAGCGCAGCCAGAGCGCTATGCCTTTCAACTGAGAGTCCAATTGGATGGGTAGGCGATGATGGATGATTTTTCGGAAGGTAATGAATTTCTGGACGAGCTGCGGCAGACGATTGTACGGCTGCTGCCGACCCTTTTAATTCTGTTGTTGTTGGTTGCGAATATGCTCTTTGCATCTTCTGCACTGTTACCTCAATGGTTGCGGTACCAGGAGCTTGTAGCAGATGTAGAACGAGTACAGGTCGAACTGGATACCCTGGCAGCGCTAGGTGAATTTAGTGAAATAGAAGTATTGGCAGCGCAACTAGAATCGGCAGAGGGGGACATCACCCTGGCAGCCGCAGGCTTTCTCGGAGATGACCAGGTTGCTGATGTAATTGAACATCTTTATACCTACGCAGATGCTAGTGGTGTGCAAATCTTCAGCCTGCGTACACAGGAAACTTCCCCCGAAGAAGCTGCGTATGCCGTCAGTGTTTTACGCGCACAGTTGACGGGCAATGTGCCACGTTTGATGAATTTTGTAATTCGACTCCGCGAAGCTACGCTGGTAACAATTGTGCTGAAAAACCTGGAGATCCAGGAGCAAGAAGAAGATGCTATGCTCACTGTAGAGATTCATCTCTACCTTTCGCCATTTGCGGATGGTTCTGCCCTGAACAATTTGCCCGATTATGTGGTTCCCACACCGTTTGATCCACCACACCCCACACCAATTGTCACGATTACCCCAACACCAACTTCGCCTGAGGAAGTCGCCCAAGCGCCAGAGGCAACTCCAGAAGACAGCCGCGATTGCTCCAGCTTGCCTGAAAGCCCATACATTCTGGGTGATGTGGTTGTGGTGGACTTTAGTGCCGATAGTGCGTTGAATATTCTTTCTTTGCCACGTACAGGTGAATATGAGATCGAAGTGCGAGCGCTGGCTTATGATGGCTATGTATTGCGATTGTTGGCTGGGCCTATCTGTGGGCAGTGGGAAGGCCAGACAGTGCGTTACTGGCGTGTGCATGTCAATGGCATCGAAGGCTGGATTGGAGAGGGTGTTGGTGACGATCTCTGGCTTTGTCCGGCGACAAACCCGGATTGTGTTTCAGGTCAGCCATAAATGGCATGTTGTGGATGTCACAAATATTTGTGATGATCAGCATGGTTGTCAGCCGTAAGACGGCTTTGATTGAAGCACTCCAAACTTCATGAGAGATTCGTATAATGGAGAGTGGATATGAGCAAGGCGAGTCAGCGCAAGAACCGCAAACAACAGAAGCAAAGAGCTTCTATGCAGCAGCAGGTTGGGCTATTGGTCATCGTGTTGGTTGTGGTGGGTGTCCTTGCATGGGCGTTCTTCAGTGGCGGGCAATCCGCTGCGATGGATTTTGAAGGGACATCCATTGATGGTGAGACGGTTCGACTGAGTGATTATCGTGGGCAGGTCGTGATGCTCAACTTCTGGGCGACGTGGTGTCCTCCTTGCCGTGCGGAAATGCCTGCAATCCAGGCTGCGTACATGCGCCACCAGAACGATGGGTTTGTTGTACTGGCGATCAACAACCGCGAAACGGTTGCGCAGATTCTGCCATTTGCAACCTCATACGGGCTGGATTTCCCCATTGTGTTAGATACAAGTGCGCGTATACAGCAGGCTTTTGCGGTTAACGCCTTTCCCACCAGTATTTTCGTAAATGGCAATGGTGAAGCCTATGCCACCCACACCGGAGCGGTTACACCTGAACAACTCGAAGAATATATTGCAACGGGGATGGCGCAGACGTTGGCGAGTACAGCAGGTTCTTGATGAGGGTATTGAATGAGGGTCACCCGCATGATCCTCTATTTCACTCGTTATGCGTCTGAAGTGCAGCCGCAATCTGGTTGTATAGATTACTTTTTCGCTCGGCGGGTATCTTCGTTGTCTGGCTCTGTTCACGAAAGAGCAGGATTGTTTTCTGTGTTGTGTCCAGCACAACGCTGCAATTCTCGCATGTTTCCAGGTGTTCACGAGCCGCCTGTGCCAATTCTTCACTCAATTCATCATCCAGATATGCGGATAGTTGTTGGATTAGTTCTTCGCAAGTCATGGTCATGTGCGAACCCATTCTTGAAAGTAGTTGGCGAGTTTTTCGCGCAGCAACAACCGCGCACGATGTAGGCGCACTTTCACAGCAGATTCGCTGATGTTGAGGACGGTTGCTGTTTCGCGTGTGGATAGTTCTTCGATGTCTCGTAGTGTGAATACTGTTCTCAGGATAGAGGGTAGTGAATGAATTGCGGCTTGCATTTGCCCCCATGCTTCCTGGCTGTATAAGGTTGAGTCTGGGATGTCTTGCCAACTGACGAAACTCCCCGGCATAAAATCTTCTTCGAGAATTTCATCGATATTCACATCTGGTTTGGTCTTGCGCAGGCGCATCATGCATTCATTGTATGCCACGCGATAGAGCCATGTTCCGATGCTGGCGCGAGCCTCAAACGAGTCAATGCCCCGTATGAGTTTGATAAATGTATCTTGTACGACACCGTCTGCTTGCTGCTCATCGTGGAGAATACTGAGCGCGAGGCGGTAGATTCGATCTGATTGCGAGTCGAAGATTAGCGCGATGGCTTCTTCGTCTCGCTGCTGCAATCTTGCCAGGAGTTGCTCTTCTTGTTTCAAGCTGGTACTCCCTATGGGTTGAGTTTGTTCTTAGAGGAATACGAGCATACGATCCTATTCGGATGAATGCTACATCAGCTTTATGATTTGTGGCAAATCTGATTTCTCTGGCGGTGTTGCCTTATAATGCAAATCGTGTGACGACACTGCACAAAAACATGCCTGACCCAGGGGGGACATTGTGCAGAGAACCTCGTATATGTTGCACAAAACAAAGTGCTTATCAGGTGAAATGCCTTGACAGAAAAATCCCCCCTCGGTAGTTTCATAAGTGTCTATTCATTCTTTTCTTTATGCTCGCACACTCGCGGCACAGGCTACCTCATAATCCGCTTAGACAAGGATTATGCATCTTTGCCTCAGGTAGCCGATGCAACTGTAGCGAACGTTGAACACACAAGTAGAGTGATTTGTGGGCATTGCGTACCAAAAAGGTTATTGGGAAAGGAGTCGTTGAACATACGAATAAGTTGTGTTTGAGCTTCGTTGTCTAATACTTTTATTCACTAAAATACCGAAGAGAGGAAGCACATGAACAAGTTCCTTAGCGTGTTGTCTATCGCTTTGATCGTGATGTTGATTGTTGCCCCTGTTGCCGCACAAGAGGAAACCACCGTGGTTTTCTGGACTTCCGAAGTGCAGCCGGAACGCATTGAACGCCAGCAGGCGATTGCAGATGCATTCATGGCTGAAAATGAAGGTGTGGTCGTAGAAATTGTTCCCACAGAAGAAAGCGAACAGGTTAGCCTGATGACGGCAGCGATTGCTGCTGGCGACCTGCCAGATGTTGTGCTGCATTCCGTGCAGTTCAGCGCACGCTGGGTAGCGGATGGCGCATTGGACGCGGCTGCCGCCACCAGTGTCATCGAAGAACTGGGTGCGGAAACTTTCAGTGAAGGTGCGCTGGCCTTGGCACAACTGGAAGATGGCAGCTATGCTTCCGTTCCTTCTGATGGCTGGGGACAGCTCTTGCTCTTCCGCAGCGATCTCTTCGAAGAAGCCATGCTTGAGGCTCCCGATAGTTACAGCAACATTCTGGCTGCTGCCGAAGCTCTGCATAACCCGGATGAAGGCTTGATCGGTTTCTGCGGTCCGAACGCTACCGACCAGCAGTACACCTGGCAGGTGTTTGAACACGTTGCATTGGCAAACGGCGCGTCCTTCGTGGATGCTGAAGGCAATATCACGTTCAATACTCCGGAAATGATCGAAGCGATTGAATTCTATGATGAACTGATGACCAATTTCGGTCCTGGTGAAGCTGGCTGGTACTGGGACCAAACCCGCGCAAATTACCAGGCTGGCAACTGTGCTATGACGATCTGGTCGCCATTCATCCTTGATGAAATGGCTGGCCTGCGCGACAGCGCCTTCCCGACTTGCCCAGAATGTGAAGAGAACCCGGCATTCATCGCTGAAAACACCAGCGTTGTTTCCGCCTTCACTGGTTACAGCAATGATGAACCGGCAGCATGGGGCAGCACCTTCAACGTAGGCATCAGCCCGACTGCTTCCGATGCAGCCCGCGACTTTGTGATGTTCTGGTTCAACGAAGCCTACCTGGATGCTCTCGGCATCGCTCCAGAGGGCAAGTTCCCGATGCGCCGTGGCACGATGGAAGAACCGACTGCTTTCATTGATGGCTGGGCAATGTTGGATGTTGGTGTAGATCGCCGCGCTCCGTTGAGTGATTTCTACGACGAAGAAACCCTGAATATCATCGTAGCTGGCTCTGATGGCTACACCCGTATGGGCTTCGATGTTGGCGAGAGCGTGCTGGCAAGTGCCGTTGGCTCGCAGTTCTTCATCCAGGAAAACCTGGCTCTCGTACTCAATGACGAACTGACGGCGGAAGAAGCCGCAGAAGAAATCCAGTTCACCATTGAAGACTTGCAGCTCGACATGGAATAAGCCTGTTTATATGGCGCGATATGCGCTGATAAACGAGAATGTACTTCGGGATGTGCTGGCCTTGCGGTCAGCACATTCTGCCTAGTGTGTTGATATCCACTGTTGCTTACACCTTTACGCGCTTGTCCATCACCCCAAATTTTGAACCAGTCAGGGGTCTCTTATGATTGATTTTATTGTCGAACTGTTATTATGGGCGCTCATTGGCGTGATGCCTGGTTTCTATGCGGCTTTTCTCAAGCGGTATAATCCGCTCTACGGGATAGTGGTTGGCGGCCTTGCCGGACTAATTGTTGGAGTTCTCGGCACTCGGTTGGGGATTGTTGCATCTGCGGGTAGTGCCGTTGTGATCCTGTTCGGCCTGGGGTTTGCTGCGATGCTGCTGCTGCCACGCGATTCCTACATGGATGAACAGGGAACGCTGCAACTGCGCATCAATGTCCTGGCTTATGCACTGGTGCTGCCTACGCTGGTGATTGTTCTTGGTATTGTGATCTTCCCCTTGATCTGGAATCTGATTTTCAGTGTGCGCCCGATTGAAGTGCGCGATTTGCAGGGTGTCTCGCTTTTTGAATTCTCTGAATTAACGCTTGACAACTATCAGGCACAACTGGGCTTGCGCCTTGATCCGGTTCCGTGTGTGATAGACGAAGCTGGCGAATGCATGCGAGATGAAAATGGAAATATTGAATACGAGTCACCGCGTCGCTATTACGATGATTATCGTGGCTGGCGTGAGCAATTCGGCTTCGATTTCCAGGGCGAACATTATGCGGTTGGGGTGCGCAATCGCGAGTTCTACCCGATGATCTTCCGCACGATTTTTTATACCCTCAGCAGTTCTGTATTGGCGATCCTGTTTGGCCTGGTCGCCGCTCTGCTCGTGCGAGATGCTTTCCCAGGGCGAAATGTTTTCCGGGGATTCTTGTTGTTCCCCTATATTGCCCCGGTGATTTCTGTTGCTTTTATCTGGCAAGTTCTGTTGCGGCAGAATGGTCTTGTTAATGCGGCGTTGGATACCAATACACCGTTCCTCAGCTCGCAGGACTCCTGGTTGGGCATTCCGGTTCCGCTGGTGATGGTGATCCTATTCCAGACATGGCGTTATTTCCCATTTGCCTTCCTATTTTTGCTTGCACGCATCCAGGCTATCCCGGATGATATGTATGAGGCGGCGCGTGTTGACGGAGCAACGCCGAGCCAGCGTTTGTGGTTCATCACCTTACCGCAGCTTCGCGCAGTATTCGGCACATTGTTCTTGCTGCGTTTCATCTGGACGTTCAATAAGTTTGATGATGTATTCTTGCTCACGGGGCCGATTAGCGAGACGAAGGTGATTCCGGTGGGTATCTTTGAAGCGTTGTTCTCCGAAGGCAATGTGGGGCAAGCGAGTGCGATTGCGGTCATCATGGCTGCAATGCTCGGTGTGATCCTTGCCATTTACTTCCGTTTTTTCCTGGTCGAGGAGGAGTGAGCTATGCTTTCCATCGAAAATGTCTCCATCTTGGTCAGCGTATTGTTTGTTAGCTATCTTGTCGGCCTTGTGCCTGCCTATCTTGCGCAGATGCGACTGCTGGAAACTGTTCAAAAGCGGGCTACGTTTGTCACAATTTTGGCTGGCCTTACGGTTTTCCTGGTTCCCGTTTTCGCGTCCGGTGTCGAAGTCGATTGGGTTGGCGGCCTGATTGCATCTGGTATTGCCGCCGCCGGATTGACGGCTTATGTACTGCAAAAGGGAAGTTCAAACCCGGCGACCCGTGAAGAAGTAGAAATCTTCATCGGGCAGCAAATCAAGAATCTGCTGATTGTGTTCTTTGCCATTGTGACGATTTTTCCATTCTACTGGATGCTCAATCTGTCCATGCGCCCGGAAGCGGATATTCTGACGAACCCAACCAAGCTTGCTCCGACCGCTGAAGATATTCGCACGTCACTGCATCCGGTGGGCTGCTGGCTGCGCTACGGCACGGATGAACTTGACGAGAATCCGAATTTGCCGGAGGAGTGTGTTAATGTCTTCGGTCAAAGTGGCTTCACGATTGTGCTTGCAGAACAGGGATTTCCGCCATTCATTGCGAACAGCGCTTTTCTTGCAATATCAACCGTAGGGCTAACACTTCTGCTGGCGATCCCGGCTGCCTATGCGATTACCCGCTTGCAATTCGGTGGACGTAATGTGCTATCGGCGGGTATTCTCCTGATCTATATGTTCCCCGCGATTGTGCTGGCGATTCCACTCTTTGTAGCCTTCACCCAAACAGGGCTGCGTGAATCCTGGGGTGGTTTGATTATCGTGTACATGTCCGGGACGTTACCTGTTGCGCTCTACATGCTGCGCAGTTACTTCATCACAATCCCAAAAGACCTGGAAGAAGCTGCGTTGATCGATGGATGTACGTACTTGTCCACCATCTGGCGCGTGACAATCCCACTGGCGACCCCGGCAATTGCGTCGGTTGCCCTGTATACCTTCATGATTGCATGGAATGAATTCCTCTATGCCTTTTTGTTCCTGGTAGGTGATCCTGAACGGTGGACACTACCGCTGGGGTTGCAGCGCTTGAACAGCCAGGAAGTGCCAATCTCCGCTTTGATGGCGGGTTCGCTGATCGTCAGTATTCCCATCATCGTGATTTTCTTCTTCTTTGAGCGCTTCTTAACACGCGGCCTGACGGCAGGTGCGGTGAAAGGCTAAACTCATATCTATGACCCCGCGTGATGCGATCCGCAATAAACTGAAGCAGCTTTATGGGGAGGCTGCACAAGCGACCTACGAAGCATTGCTGCCGCTGCTGGAGCCTGTGCGCTCCGGCAGCGCGGGTAGACTCTCCCTGAGTGAGCAAGATGTGATCCTCATCAGTTATGGCGACCATGTACAGGCAGACGGTGAAAATCCCCTCCGCACGCTACACCGTTTCTTGCTGGAATTCGCAGCGCCAACCATCAATGCGGTGCATCTGCTGCCGTTCTATCCTTATTCGTCCGACGATGGTTTCAGCGTGATTGACTACTACGCTGTGAATCCTGCACATGGTGATTGGGATGATGTGGAAGCACTACACCAGGATTTCCGCCTGATGTTCGATTTCGTTTGCAACCACATCTCCGCGCAAAGCGAATGGTTCCAGCGATTTCTGGCGCAGGAAACGCCGTATGACGATTACTTCATCACCGTGCCGCCGGAAACGGATTTGTCGCAGGTGGTGCGTCCGCGTGCGTTACCGCTGCTGACTCCGGTAGAAACTTCCGCCGGAACACGCCATGTTTGGACGACCTTCAGCGCCGATCAAATTGATCTGAACTACGAAACTCCGGCTGTTTTGATCGAAATGCTGAACGTGCTACGGTTCTATGTGGAACGAGGCGCTAGCCTGATTCGCCTGGATGCGGTGGCTTTTATGTGGAAAGAGATTGGTACGGACTGCATCCATCTCCCGCAAACCCATCTCGTCATCCAACTGATGCGTGATTTTCTGAATATCATCGCGCCGGATACCATCGTCATCACCGAAACGAACGTCCCACATGAGGAGAATATTTCGTACTTTGGCGACGGAAACAACGAAGCGCAGATGGTCTACCAATTTCCGCTTCCGCCGTTGGTGCTGCACACAATGGCAACGGGGGATGCCTCTGCGTTGACCAAATGGGCGCAGTCGCTGGATGCCCCCGGCGAGCAAACAACCTTCTTCAATTTCACAGCTTCGCACGATGGAATTGGCATGCGCCCTGCAACGGGTTTGCTGACGGATGCACAAATTCAGGTGTTAGTCGAACGAGCGCAGGCACACGGCGGGCGAGTTTCTTACAAGACCAATAGCGACGGCTCGCAAAGTCCCTATGAGTTGAACATCACATACTTCGATGCCATCACCGATCCGGCGTTGACGGCACAAAACCCCGAACTTGCCGCTGCACGATTCCTCGTTTCGCAGGCGATTGCGCTGGCGTTGCAGGGTGTGCCTGGAATTTACCTGCCGAGTCTTTTCGGCAGTCGCAACTGGCAGGAAGGTGTTGCGCAAACGGGGCACAACCGTACCATCAACCGCGAGAAATTCACCTACGACGAACTCTCCGTGCAACTTCGTGATGGAGAGTCACTGGCTGCAACCGTTTATCAGCAATACATGGCGCTGCTGCGCATTCGGAGCCAGCACGCTGCATTTCATCCACTTGCGCCGCAGATCGTTCATGATCTTTCGCCACATGTTTTTGCGGTGGAGCGGTATTCACCAAAGGGTCTCGTCCTGGCGTTACATAATGTCGCGGGTGAGGAGGTGGCGATTATAGTTCCTGAAGGTGATTGGTATTCGCTGCGAGACAAATCTAAACCTGGGGCAAAGATGCAGTTGCAACCCTATGAGGTGGTCTGGCTAGGGCAGGAGATATAGAGAATGTCGGACGAACAGAATCTTCAGGAATGGATTGAGCGCTGTCGAGTACTGCTCGAAGGTAATCAGATTCGTAGTCGTGAATTTCGTTATACGCGACCAGCGCCCCATGTGTATGAATACCAATGGCTGTGGGATTCCTGTTTCCATGCAATGACGTATCGCTGGTTTGATAGCGCGATGGCCTGGGATGAACTGCACAGCCTTGTACAGCATCAGGTAAAAGAGGGGGATGACGCGGGTATGATCCCGCATATGGCGTACTGGCAAGGCGGTGGTGCAGAAATGTGGGGTGAGGATGATCGCAGCATTATCACACAGCCCCCCTTGATTGCCGCAGCAGCCTGGCATGTCCATGAAAAGCAGCCGAATCTGGTTGCACTTGCTGAGTTGTATTCGAATCTGGTGGCGTACCAGGAGTGGTTCGACCGTCGGCGTGATCTCGATGGTGATCATCTTGTGACTCTGATTCACCCCTGGGAAAGTGGCTGGGATGCCTCCCCGCGTTGGGATGCGGCGATGGGGCTGGAAAACCCCACAGCAGAACAATCTAAGGTAGCTCGTCATGCCCTGGTCAAACTTCTTCGTGAACATGATTGCGACGCACAGGCGTTACGTGCAGTAGGTTCTTTCGCGGTGAAGGCTGCGGATTTTAATGCGATTCGTGCAGCGGATTGCGAGGCAATGGGGCGCATCGCAGCCGCCCTGAAGCAAGAAGATACTCTATATTGGCAGCAAAAAGCAAAGAAAATTCAGCAGGCAGTGCAGGAGAAATGCTTGCGTCACGATGGCAAGCATTGGATTGCACATGATTTGTCTGGTGCGGAAGTAAAAGCTGTTTCGCCGGATAGCGCAGCGAAGTTTGTTTTGCTCTATGGTGGTTGTGCCAGTCCAGGGCAGGCTGAAGCCCTGCATGCAGATTTGCGCAGTCCACGATACTTCACAAATTTTCCCGTGCCAACAACTCCCCAGGACAGTCCGGTATTCGATGGTGACACATATTGGCGTGGCAATGTGTGGCTGGCGGTGAATTGGTTGATTATTCGTGGTTTGCAGCGCTATGACTACGATGACACCGCGCAACGTATCAAAGACCAGAGTCTGGCACTAGTGAAGCAGAGCGGCTTCCATGAGTATTTCAACCCGCTTACTGGTCAAGGTTGCGGCCCTGCGCAGCAAAGTTGGTCAGCAATCACGCTAGAGTTTGTTGCAGAATAACTCCTGATGTAGCTCGCGCCATGCTGTTCACCGACCCTAATCGGAAGGCGTGAACACCATCCACTCTGTCAAAAATGTTGCATATGCTTGACAAAGCCGCAAAAGCACGGTAAATTGTCGTTCATCAAGTAAGTTAGTTCACTTAACTAACTAAACAAAAGGGGAAAATGATGAAACGTTTTTCGATTGTTCTTTTGGTTTTTGTGGTTATGGCTCTGGTCATAGCACCCGTTTCCGCACAAGGCGATAATTCGCTGGAAATCTATATTACAGGTTTGCCGGAAAGTGGCATTGAGTGGTTCAATGATGTCGCGTTCCCTGCCTTTGCCGAAGCTTATGGTGAAGATGTTGAGCTTTCGATCATCACAGGTGGTTGGGGTGATTTCGACGCAACTGTCGCCGGGTGGATCACTACAGGCAGTGGCCCCGATATTATCTACTTGGGTTCGGAATATGCAGCAACATACGGCAATTTGCTCAAGGATGTCAGTGACTACTTCACCGAAGAAGACCTGAGTGCCTTCCTTCCGGCTGCGGTTGAAACCGTGACCTGGGATGGTGCGGTGCGTGGTTTGCCTTTGCTGATGTCCCCGCGTCCGATCTTCTATCGCACTGACTTGATGGCTGGTGAAATTCCGGCAACATTTGCCGATTCCGTTGAATTCGTTGCAGCAAATAGCGCTGTTGAAGATAACGCGCTGACTCAGATGGGCTTTCTGGATATTGGCAGCGGTCTGTTCGATGCACAGGAATTCATTGGCTACATCTGGAGCGCAGGCGGCGAACTATACTATGAAGATGGTACCAGCGCCTTTGACAGCGAAGTGACCGCTGAAGTCCTTCAGTACATGTATGATCGTCGTCGTGCTGTGCTGCCGAGCGAAGATACCGCAGCTCTCCCGCCGTTTGAAGGCTATCCGATTGCATCTGATCGCGTAGTTAGTGGTATCTTCCCCATGTGGAACATGCCGCCTGTTGATGATCCAATCTGGGAAAGTATCGCAATTGCACCGTATCCTTCTGGTGCAGCAGGGGAACCCGTTGTTCAGGTCTTCATTGATTGGTTGGCTGTTCCGCAGTATGTGCCGGATGAAAAGATGGAACTGGTGACTTCCTTCCTCAAGTTCATCACCAGCCAGGAAAATGCCATTGCCCTGAGCGAGGTTGTGGGTTACACCCCGGTGCGCAGCGATGCCTGGGAAAACATCCGCGAGAATGTCGTCTGGGATCAGTTGCTTGGTCTGGCAGAGGAATATGGTCGTTCATTCAGCGACATCCGCGCCAGTGCAGAATTACGTCCTCTGATCGTGGAACAGGTCACGCTCTTCTTGACCGATCAACAGAGTCTGGAAGAAACTCAGCAATACCTGAAGGAAGACTACGACGCAATCCTCGAAGATAACGGTTACCTGGACTAACCATACGGATGAGACGCTTGATTGTGAGTGAAAGACCCAACGATAAAGCGTCTCCATAGCCAACGATTTCGCCGGGGAAACTCATATCTCCGGCGAAATTCATTAACGGCAAACCGACGAGACATTCGCCCAGACGATTGAGATACATTTTTCGATGAAAGTTCTTAGGCTAAGAGGCTT
The DNA here is from genome assembly GCA_964455365.1 of uncultured Anaerolineaceae bacterium. GTDB lineage: Bacteria > Chloroflexota > Anaerolineae > Aggregatilineales > Phototrophicaceae > JAUZRW01. The sequence continues at coordinate 366,851 of CAYVVZ010000001.1, forward strand.
TTTGCGATCATGATCACACAGGCTCATATTGAGACGTTAATCTGGTCAGCAGCAACAATAGTATTTATTGCTCTTGGGTCGTTCCTGGTGGCACACTTTGCGCGCTGGTTTGCTGGACGTGTTGGGTTGAGCCAGACGGAGCAAAGCAAGGTTTACTGGGGTTTTCTGTTTGCCAGCCCCTGGATCATCGGCTTTGTGATCTTCGTCCTGGGGCCAGCACTTGCATCGCTTTATTATAGTTTTACAGACTACAAACTTGGTCAAGAAGCGGGGTGGGTGGGGCTTGAAAACTACCGTGACTTGATCCAGGCATCTGGGCGCGATGGGCGCAACTTCAAACGCTCCATGTATAATTCGCTATATTATGCAATCGTCGGCGTACCACTTCAGATTCTCGCAGCCCTCGGCATGGCACTCCTTTTGAACACCACGGTTCGCGGTGTGCGTTTGTTCCGGTTGATCTTCTATATGCCGGTGATTCTGGCAGGTGGCCCGGCAATTCTGTTGGCGTGGCGCTACATGCTCAGTTCCAATGGCGGGTTCATCAATGAAACACTCATTGGCTTCAGCGAGCAATTCTTCCTGTTCGATTGGTTTTATCGCGGATTTATCTTCGTCGCAGAAGGCTTCAATGGTTTCTTCATTGGTCTGACAAATGGTAATCCCACAGGCCCGCTTAATTTCTTCCTCCCTGCATTGATTGGCGCGATCCTCACACTGATGCTGCTACTGGGTGATTGGGAAGCGGGTAAACGGGAACTTGCCCGACGTGCCGTAGAAATCATCGTTTTCGCTATTGGGGGCTTGCTGGTGGCGGTTGGCATTGTAGCCGAACCGATTGCTATCCATTGGACTTTCATCTGGGGACTGCTGGTTTTGCTGGGCTGGTATGTCAATCGGCAACGTGGTCAGATTCTGCGGGCGCGGATGTGGCAAATTGCCGGATTAGGCCTCATCATCGTTGGTTTTGTCCTCACCTCAGTGACGAATCCTGCACCTGATGCCCCGGATATGCGCCTGGGCTACCTGAGCGCAATGGCGGTTTCCGGTGCTGCCATCGCTCTTACATTTGCGCCAAAACTCAACGTGCGCCTGCTGCTAGCTGCTGCTGGCGTATTAGGGATGTTGACTTTAGTACAGGTTGCACCGGAGCAGTTCGGCGCTGGCAAGCTTGGCACGTTGGTGCAGTACCTCACGTTCCAATCTGCGCTTGACCAACCATACACGGCAGATTATCTCAACGATGGATACATGGCAAATTCAGTGGAGAGCGCCTGGTTGTTTGGGGTTATTGTTATGGTCATGCTTGGGGTATTGTGGCTGGATCAACGTTATCCACGAGTGCGACAGAGCTTGCTCATCGGTGCGCTGATTGTCTTCAGTGTTATTGCCATCAGTTCGGCAGTGGATGGAGTGCGCTATTTTCAGGCGTATGAGCAAGTTGCGGAAGAGACAGGCCGCTCAACGACACATTTTGCCCGCTTCCGCGAAGCAACCGATGCTATCCCCGAACAGAACCATCGACCAAAATGGTTGGATAGTGATCTGTGGGCAAAGCCTGCGCTGATCCTCATTAATATGTGGAGCGCAGGGGCAGGGATGCTCATCTTCCTGGCAGCGCTGAAAGGTGTGCCGCAATCACTCTACGAAGCATCCAAAGTTGATGGGGCGAGTCAACTACAGCGCTTCTTCAAAATTACGCTGCCGATGATTTCGCCTGCCATGTTCTACAATATCGTCATTGGGATGATTGCTGCGTTACAGACCTTTGAAGCCGTCTATATTCTGCGGACGACAACCACCGAAACCAGCTTGATGTCCGCTGCATTTTATTTGTATCAACGCACATTTCTGGAAGCCAATATTGGTGAAGGCTCCGCGATCAGTTGGCTGCTGGCGATCATCATCGTCGCGCTGACAGTCTTCCAATTCCGTTATAGCAATTGGGTGAACTACGAGGTGTAACTATGTCTACAATCGCATCTGTCACTCCAAACGCCAATCAAACGAAATCCCCCAAACCGCGAGGATTCTTACGTGGCGCATTGACCATGAGCGGGGTTGAAACGTCGGCAATTTATGTGTTGTTGGTGTTGGCCTCCTTCTTCTTTTTATTCCCGTTGATCTGGATGGCGGGGACTTCCCTCAAGACGGTGGAAGAAGCATCTGCATCGCAGTTGAATTTGTTTCCATCGGTGCCGCAGTGGAGCAATTACACAGATTTGATGGCGCAGCAGAACTTCAAGATTGCCTACTTCAACAGTGTTTTTGTGATTGTACTGGTGCTGTTTGGTACGGTGTTTTCAATTTCCCTTGTCGCCTATGCCTTCAGCCGCCTGGAATGGAAGGGGCGGAATGTCGTCTTCGCTTTGATGATGAGTACGCTCATGCTACCTGTCCAGGCCACTCTCGTGCCACAGTATGTACTTTTCTTCAATCTGGGTTGGGTACCGGGATTTAATCCCATTATCATACCGGGCTTCTTCGCAGGTGGTGCGGCAATGGTTTTCTTGATGCGCCAGTTCATGTCTGGTTTACCCAGGGATCTGGACGAAGCGGCAATGATTGACGGTGCGAATCCGTTCCAGATCTTCTGGTTTATCATCATGCCCTTATCGCGGCCTGCCGTCGCTACCATTACAGTATTTTTGTTCGTGGCACAATGGAATAACCTTTTTAGCCCGTTGATTTATCTCAAGAGTGCCGCGCTGGAGACGATGCCCATTTACGTTGCGCTCAAGTTCAACCAGCAAGAGTCACCCATTCCCTGGCAGGACATCATGGCGGCAAGTATGTTGTTCGTGATCCCGGTGTTGATCGTCTTCATCCTGACTCAGCGTTATTTCACAGAGGGTATTGCATTGACCGGGACAAAAGGATAAACGCAAACCCAGGGGCAAGTACGTCTCGTACATCAAACTGACAAAGAGGAAAACGATGGTACAACTCATGGTGAGCTTTCGCGGCACGAATGTGCCCGAAGATGTGTTACGTTTGGTCGAGCAGGGTGAAGTCGCTGCAATTTGTCTGTTTACTTTCAATGTGGAGTCACCTACCCAGTTGCGTGCGTTGACGCAGAGCATCTATGATGCCGCAAAGAAAGGTAACCAGCCGACCCCCATCATTGGTATTGACCAGGAAGGGGGGCAGTTGATCGCCATACGGGGCGGCGCAACTGAGCTTCCTGGCAATATGGCACTGGGTGCAACCCGTTCGCCGGAGTTGGCAGCGCAAGCAGGACGTGTACTGGCGCGGGAATTGCTGGCGATGGGCGTGAATATGAATTTTGCGCCGAGCCTGGATGTCAATGTGAACCCTCTCAACCCTGTTATCGGCATTCGCTCCTTCGGGGATAATCCCCAATTGGTTGCAGAACTCGGCGCAGCGCAAATTCGTGGCATGCAGGCTGAAGGGGTAATTGCCACGGCAAAGCACTTCCCAGGGCATGGCGATACATCCGTGGATAGTCACCTGGGAGTGCCGGTTGTGGCACACGACTTTGAGCGATTGCAGGAGGTGGAGATTGCTCCTTTCCGTCGCGCCATCGAAGAAGATGTCACCGCGATCATGTCTTCGCATATTCAGTATGATGCGATTGATCCCGAATTGGTGGCAACAATTTCACCGCGTATTCTGACGAACTTACTTCGCCAGGAGTTGCACTATGCAGGACTTATTGTCACGGATGCGATGGATATGCACGCGGTTGCTCGTCTGGGTACAGATGCCAGCATCACCAGTGCATTGAAAGCCGGTGCGGATCTTATCATTCTTGGGCATGTACCGGATCAAGTTGCCCTGGTAGGGCGGATGAAACCATCACTCAATCATGCGAGCATTGCGCGTATTCAGCAAGTGCAGCAGAAACTGCCCACTGTATTGCCGGATTTGAGCCTGGTTGGTGCTGCGGAACATCTGACCATTGCACAGGAGATTGCTGATCGTTCAATTACGCTGGTACATGATACGCCGAAGCGACTGCCACTCGGCTATGAATCGCTCGCTGTTGTGACGGTTACCCCAAAAAACCTGACTCCTGCGGATACGTCTGCTGATGCAACGATCCGACTAGCGGAAGCAATCCAGAAGCGCCGCCCCGAAGCTGTTGCGTTCTCGCTGCCGTATCAGGCCGGGGTGGATGAAGTCCGCGCATTGCTGGAATCGACGAGTGAATTCGACAGGGTGATTGTTGGTACGATTGCTGCGGATCAAGATCGTTCCCAGGCAGATTTCGTGAATGGGCTGATTGCGCGAGGCCAAAAGCATATCGTTGTTGCGCTGCGTACTCCCTATGATGTGGTCGCCTTCCCGCAAGTAGAGACGTATCTCTGCGCTTATGGTCTCCGCGATGTGACAACGGAGGCCGTCGCACGGGTGTTGTTTGGGGAGATTGAGGCAACTGGCGTGCTGCCCTGTGCCATCCCCGGATTGATGCCAAGTTGAAGCGAAGGCTAAATCGAATGTGTCTGTTTTTTCAGAAATATGGGATGATTGTACTTACCGGGCTGATCTTGGTTGGTCTGGTATCCTCCCAGGCACAGGAAGAGGCAACGGCTTCTGTAGGAACAGACTGGCATGTATCCGTCTGGTATCCGTCATCAGAAGCAGGCGGCGGATTTGAGTCGATTGAAGCCAACCAGGATTTAATCGACGAGGTGAATCCTTTCTGGTATACCCCCGCACCAGATGGGACATTGATCGTAACGGTCGAAGCCGAAAATGAAGCTGAACTTGCTGCATGGCGAGAATCCAATTTGCTCATCTTGCCGAGCATCTTTGGCTCTGTCCCGGATGTGATCGGTGAATCTCTACGCGATGTACATATTGCGGCGATTGTCGAAACGGTCACGCGGATGAATTATGACGGCATCGACATTGATTACGAAGGGTTTCCGTCAAACACGCGGGACGATTTCTCGTTGTTTATAGAGAGGCTGGCGCAAGAATTGCACGCGCTCGGTAAGCTTCTGAGTGTAACTGTCCATGCCAAAACGGATGATGTGAATGCCTGGGATGCAGCGCTTGCGCAGGATTGGGAGCGACTGGCAGCTGTGGCGGATTATTTCAAGATCATGACCTATGACTATACCAATCGCAATGAACCTCCGGGGTCAATCTCTCCGCCTGCATGGGTGTTGGATGTATTAACCTACTCAGAGACAGTCACAGACTTGAGCAAAGTGCAGATGGGTTTGCACTTCTACGGCTATACCTGGCAGCGTGGCACACCTCCCGCAACGACAACCGCCTGGACAGGAATTCAGACCTACATCGAAAATTTTGATCTTCCGATTGAACGCGACGTGGCAAGCCAGGAAGCTTTCATCGACTTCAAAATTACTGGGCTGCCGCGTCAGGTAGTCTACTTCGCTGATCCTATCGGCCTTGAATTCAAGCTCGCCCAGGTCCAGGAGCAGTTCCCGAATCTGGGTGGGGTTGCCATCTGGGGTGTTGGCGGAGAGCATCCCGGCTTATGGGATGTGTTGCAGGAATATTCTACAGTCTCTCATGATTAGTTGTATCATGCGGTTGCACCAGTTCTTCGCTTGGGAAGTTTCATGGTACGCTAGATACGCTACACAGTTGCTCATGCACCACAAACAGTGAACCACAACGACATAGAAGGATTGGGTATGGCGAAGAAGGCCACCCGTGCAGGGGTGAAAGAAACGAATCGAAGATTGATTCTTCGTGCTGTCTTCACAGGATCTGCCACCAGTCGCGCTGCAATTGCACAGCAAACCAAGCTAGCCAAACCAACCGTATCTGAATTGGTCAGTGAACTGATTGATGAGGGCTTATTAGAAGAAAGTGGTCGGGGCGAAAGCACGGAGAGCGGCGGCAAACGCCCTCGTTTGCTCCATTTTCGTCATGATACTCGTCAGATAATCGGCGTAAGTATTACCTCCGTCCGCGCTCATGGGGTGCTTGCAGATTTAAGCGGAACTGTGATTGCTCGTCATAGTGCGGAATTGAAGGGAGAACTGAAAGACGAAGCCATCCAGGTGCTAAAGGAAGTAATCAATGGCTTGCTTGCGCAGTTAGACGCGCCGTTGCTCTGTATTAGCATTGGTGTTCCGGGAATTGTGCATAGTGGGGCAGGTGTCGTGAAAGCCTCGCCAGAACTTGGATGGTACGGGTTGCCTTTGGGAGAGCAACTGGCAGAGCATTATGAGGTTCCCACATATGTGGGAAACAATACCGAGTTAGCTGTCCGCGCACAGGCTGCCTTTACAGAAGAGAACATCCATAATCTGGTGATGATTCTCGTCAATGTCAGTATCGAAATAGGCATCGCTTTTGGCAGAAACATCTATCACCACAGCGGGGATCTCGGGTTGCTACGTGTGTCGCCAGAAGGGGAACAACTGACAGGCTATCTTGGTTGGGCATTCGTCAAGCGTCGGGTGGATGAACTGCGGCAGATGAATCCAGAAACCATCCTGCCATTGAAGCCAACCTATCTGGATATTTACTATGGGTATCAGCGCGGAGACTGGCTTTGTCAGGCGCTGGTCGATGAATTGGCAATCCATCTGGGGCAAATTTTCGCGTGGATCACTGGCCTCATCCGTCCAGATCATGTTGTGCTGGCGGGTGGTGTTGTTGAAATTGGCGAGCCTTTGCTGCAACTTGCCACAAAATATGCAACAGAATTGCTCCCGCCGGATCTGGTAAATGCGGTGACTTTCTCGCATTCGCAAGATCAGTCATTGAGTGTAACGGGGACGTTGGCTCATGCCCTGGATCGAGAGTTGGGGATTCTATGAGTGTCATTGCGGTCATCACAAATGATGAAAACGAAGTGTTCCAGCGTGAAGTCATTGTCGGTATTCGGAAATTCATGGAGGGTAGAGGCTACCAACTGTGCATTCAACATGACGCGGATCACCTGGAAGAAGTCGTAGGGGTGCTGGTCATTGCCAATGTACTCAATGATGATACCCTGCGCCAACTATACTACTCAGGCAAGCCGCTTTCGCTTGTCAGTCATCAGGTGGAAGATGCTCCAATCCCAGCCGTAATTCCTGATAATATCGGCGGGATGAATCAAATGGTGGATTACCTCGTTGTGACCTGTGGGCGGCGAAAGATCGTCTGCATACAGGGAGATATGAACCAGAATGACGGGCAAGAACGCACTTACGCTTTCAAGCGACAGTTGATGCGGCATAATTTGGATGTGGATGCTGTGCCTTTCCTGCAAGGCGATTTCATACCTGCCGTTGCAGCACAATCATTGCAGCGATTTCTGGCGGAGAATCTTGACTTTGATGCAGTTGCCGCCGCAGATTTCCAGATGGCTTTGGCGGCGGTACAAGTATTGAAGGCTGCCGGGCGAGCAGTACCTGATGATATTTGTGTCATTGGTTTTGGCGATGGCCCAGAAGCTGCGAAGCATCAATTGACAACGGTTGGTGTGGATGTAGAGGAACTCGGTTACCGAGCCGCACGTCAGCTCATGGGTCAGATAAATGGCATCAGAATTCGTGGTGCAACCGTTTTGAGTACGAACCTCGTTGAGCGCGACTCTTGCTGAAACGATATAGCTTACCTGGCTCATGCCACTGAGCCAGGTAAATTCATGTGTAACTAGTGGTACGCTGGTAGCATATCACCATGTGCTTCTATCAATTCATCGACCATTGCCCAGATTTGATCCAGCGATAATTCTGCTGCCGTGTGCGGATCAAGCATGGCGGCATGGTAGATGTGGTCGCGTTTTTGTGTCAAGGCAGCTTCGACGGTCATGGCCTGAACATTGATATTGGTTTGCATCAAGGCTGCCAGATGCGGCGGAATGTCACCAATTACGGTTGGCTGAATGCCGTTTGTATCTACCAGGCAGGGGACTTCTACCGAGCATCCTTCTGGCAAATTGGTGATGATGCCGCTGTTGGGTACATTGCCATAAATCATGCGCGGGTTTCCGGTTTCCATACTGTGGATGATCAGCGAACCGTATTCCACACTGCGCTCGAATTTGTCGTAATTCAGTACCCCATGTACCGTACCTTCGACCATGCGCGGCATGAGCTTGATTCCATCCAATGCTTCACGAATCATCGACTCAGAGATGGTGTATTGCTTTTCACGCGCATCCTGTACTAAATCCCAGGCCGTAATCTGTGCTTCACAGCGTGCCAGATATTCGTCAATCGGGATATTGTACTTTTCGGTCAGTTCTGGCTGATCGCGCTTGATGAACCAGGGAACATATTCGCTGAAGTGTTCACTGCTTTCGGTGACGAAATAGCCCAACCGCTGGAACATTTCGTAGCGCACACGGTTCCAATCCGGCACACGGCCTTCTTCTAGCACTTGACGAATGCGTGGGTAGAGGTCTTCCCCGGTACAGCGGTCTTCAAACTTGAGGTAGAAGGCCATGTGGTTGATGCCAGCGACCAGATAATTGATGTTCTCGTAGGGAACGCCAATATCTTCGGATAGCTCATGAGCGGTATGCGGGACGCTGTGGCACAGGCCAACGGTCTTGATGCTGGTTCCCCGGTTGAGCGCCCATTGGTTGATCGCCATGGGGTTCACGTAATTGATGAACAGGGCATCCGGGCAGAGTTCTTCCATGTCACGGGCAATGTCCAGCAGCACCGGGATGGTACGCAGCCCGCGCATAATGCCACCGATACCCAGCGTATCCGCGATGGTTTGCTGCAAACCATACTTCCGGGGGATTTCAAAATCGATTACAGTAGCGGGTTTATAGCCGCCCACCTGGATCATGCAGATCACATAATCTGCGCCGACCAGCGCCTTGCGTCGATCTGTTGTTGCCTCAATGGTGGCATTCGTACCCAATGTGGTATTGATATGATGCGCTACCTGCTCCGACGTTGCCAGCCGTTGCTCATCAATATCCATCAACACAATGGTACTCTCTGCCAATTCAGGATAGCTGAGGATGTCGCCCATCAAATTCTTGGCGAATACCGTGCTGCCAGCTCCAATAAAGACAATTCTCGCCATCTTCATAACCCTTTCAACGAAACTCGTTGGTCAATTCCGTGTGATTGAAACAAAGGTATTTGCTGTAATGTCATCCAGACGAGTCACCGTGCCATCAGGCCAGGTGATTTCCAGCGCTTCTATTTCGCTTTCTGCCGGGAAACCAAAATGTACCTGGGCGGCATCACCGGAAAGATAGCCACTCGCGGCACGAACTTCCCGCTGATAGATACCCGCTGTGGTGTGAAGCGTCAAACGTGCGCCGATGGCTCCCGGGTTTGCAGTGTCCGGTTGGCTCAAGCTGAGTGTCAGGTTGCTACCGCCGCAAACTCGATTCTCGAAGAGGGTTGCAGGAGTCGTCAGGTTGTTGATGACAACATCCAGATCGCCATCTCCATCGAGATCTGCCATGCTCATACCGCGCCCACTCTCGGTAGCATTCAAATTCCATTCCGGCGCAGGGATGAACCCGCTGCCACCCTGGTTGACGAAGGCCTGATTTTCTTCCACTAGTTCATTATTCGGCAGATGCCCAAATAATTCTTCCGCAATCATGCCATTGACGATGTACAAGTCAAGGAAACCATCGCTATTCAAATCGCCAAATTTGGATGACCAACTCCAACCAGACGCATCGACACCCAGAGTATCCGAAATATTCTGGTACGATTCGCCTGTGATCGATTGCATGGTGTTCACCATCACCTGGGGATCGCCCTCAATCATCGGGACTTCCATCATGGATTCCATGACGGGCTGCCACTGCGCCATGGTCTCGTCATCTTCGGAATAGGGGTGCATATCGGTGGCGAACAATTCCTGCGCCCCGTTGTTATCCACATCCCCAACATCAAAGCTCATGGTGCTATGGGTGATGATGCTGAAAGGTACAAATTCTGTCCAGGTTCCGTCGATCAGTGTCCAGTAACGATCCAACTCTGCGAAGTCGTTGCCGACAGCAATATCCAATTTCGCATCGCCATTCAGATCGGTGAAGAGAATCGTCAATGCCTGGGCGCTTTCTGCAAGGCGTGTTTCCACAAAAGTGCCATCTTGGTTTTCATAATAGTACACCCCGGCTCCCCCGTTGAAGAGGAAGTCATTGGTGGCAATCTGGGCGAGTTCAGCATCATATGACCCTGTTACCATATCAAGATCCCCATCTCCGTCCAGGTCGCCCCAGTTCATGGCATAAGCTGCATTGGAAACGCCAGGCAGGGGAGTCAGGTCAAACTCGCCATTTCCCAGGTTACGCCACAGGGATGGCGCAGCACGCTGCGAAGTGAAGAGAATATCGAGCCAACCATCGCCATCAAAATCCAGGGTGATGACTGCGCGTGTACGTGCGGGAATGTTCAACTCCTGGGCGCGGAATTGCAAATTTCCTTCATTCCATAAGATGCTTTCAGAACCATCCAGGCTGGCGAAAACAATATCCAGCAACCCATCGTTATTCAGGTCGTTGATCGCCAGACCAGAACCATTGCTATCAAACATACGAATCGGGTCAGCATCTACCTGGGTAATATGATCCAGAGTATGCGCCACAAATGCCCCGCTGCATGTCGGTGTTGCATGTTCGGTTGCCTCTACCGTGATCCCCTGCGCCGAGACCGAAAATGCCAGAATAAGAAAAATGAGAACTGCAACATTGAAACGGATTTTCATCATGAAACTAACCCCTCTGAGAAGGGGCAAGATAACCGTCTTGCCCCATTTTTTGTTTTTTGCGGGAGGGCTGTCGCGTTTACTCGTACACAGCCCTGTCACGTAATCGCATTACTGAGCAGATGATAAATAAGGCTTACTTACTCGAACAGGCCATTCACTTCTTCGTTGGCAGCCGGGAGGGCTTCTTCTGCGCTGGTTTCACCCAGAGCAATCGAGTCCATCGTTTCGCTCATGATGGTTGCAATTTCGCCACCGAAGTCGGTGATCGGGAAGAGGAAGGTCCCGCCTTCTTCCGTTGCCTGGAGGGTGAAGGCGCTCACGTCGATGCCAGCATCAGCACGAACGTTGAGGGATGCTTCAGCAGCCGCCGGGATTGCCGGGAAGACAACGCCACTTTCACCGACGATCATCTGGCATTCTTCCGAACCCAGGAACTTGACCCACTGCCAGGATTCTTCAACATGATCCGAGCCAACCCAGATCGAATCTGCCAGACCATTGAACATGCTTGCGCGGCCTTCGGGGCCAATCGGCAGGCGTGCGAAACCAACTTCAAAGTCGCTACCCAGGTAGCTACCAATCATCCAGGAACCATCAATTGCCAATGCACCCTGACCCGCCTGGAACATTGCCAACTGACCCAAGCCTTGCACGTCAGCCAACGACGGAGCGAAGTTCTTTTCCAGGTTCAGGCCAAAGTACCAATCAATGGTTTCGATGAAACGCGGATCGTCGTAGTAGTAGGTGCTGCCCCACAGTTCGCCACCGGTGTGATGCCAGCCGGTGCTGCCTGCGAATGCGCTCCATTCGGTCTGACCAGCAAAGCCACCCGAACCGGGGTAGATGAAGCCGTACTGCACAACATTTTCTGCGTCGAATTCTTCACTCAGGCCGTTGTTGCCGTTGGCATCCAGGGTCAGGCGAGCGACCATTTCTTCAAAGCTACCGCCATCTTCCGGGTTCCAGGTCAAGTCATTGAGTTCAGCCGGGTCAACGCCAGCAGCTTCCAGCATTTCTGCATTGTAGACAACTGCAACAGTGTCCCAGTCTTTCGGCAGGCCGTAGCGTGCGCCATCACGAACCCACAGTTCTGCAAGTCCGGGGATGTAAACTTCAGTGTCTACACCATCGCGTTCTACCAGCGGCTGAATATCAACCAACTGTTCCAGGGCGACAAATTCAGGATATTTCGCCAGGTGGTTGGTGAATACGTCCGGGGTATCGCCCGTAACAAAACCAGTGGTGATGGCTGTCCAGTAATCATCCCAACCAAGTTGTTCAATCTCGACATTGATGCCAGGGTTGGCTGCTTCAAAAGCGACTGCACATTCTTCGTATGCGGGAAGCTGATTCGTATCCCACAAGGAATAACGGATGGTGACATCCTGGGCGCTGGCAACACCAGCGACTGCGAACATCAGAGCTGCAATAAGAATTGCGATGTTAAAAACTTTGCGGTTCATTCTTGGTTCACTCCTCGTATGGTTTGTCAATCTCTATTTGAGCTTGTCATTGATGCGTCTGCTCAGAACGCCTTGTGACCGAAATTTACTTGAACCCAGAGAACTGGATGCTATCCACGACCTTACGACCAAAGAAGAAGAAGATCAGGATCGTGGGAATAATAGCAACCGCCGTACCCGCCATCAGGCCAGACCAATCTGGCGCGCCCTGGGGTGTTTGCTGGCGGAAGATTGCCAGGGCTACCGTTAACACGCGGATTTCTTCATCGCGCCCGACCAGCAAAGGCCAGAGATATTCGTTCCAACTCTGGATGAAGGTGAGGATGGCTAATGTAAGAACGGGCCCTTGTACCAACGGCAGGGCAATTCGCCAGAAAATACCGACTTTGGTTGCGCCGTCCAGCGTTGCGGCTTCTTCCAAATCTCTATTTAAGCTGAGGAAGAACTGCCGCATGAAGAAAACTGCGAACGGTGTCATCAGGAAAAATGGTGCGATCAACCCTGCCATCGTGCCAATCAGCCCCATCTGGCGGATCAATACGAAGTTCGGGATGAACAACACAATTCCTGGGAACATCAAGCCCGTTAAGTAGAAGAAGAAAATTTGATCCCGGAAGGGGAACTTGAAACGGGCAAAGGCATAGGCCGCAAGCGTGCTGAAGATCGTCTGACCCAGCGTAATCAGCAGCGAGAAAACAAAGGAATTCCGCAAGAAAATCCAGAAGTTCAGTGTTCCCGCAGAGATGTTCGTGTTGTCCATACCAACCACTTCGGAAGGATCAACCAGACCTAGCACGCGCTCGAAATTGAATGTCGTTGTTTCCACCGGGAGCAGGGATGCTGTGTCGGTGAAAACTTTTCCGGGGTTGGTCAGCGCAGTGCGCAGCACCCACCAGAACGGAAACAAAATCGCAATTAACAAGAGTAGTAGCACAATAAAGACCAGCAGATCACCAAAGCCAAAGCGCGAAAAGAAACGCCGAATTGGGCTGTTGACCTGACTGCCCTGGTTCATGGTTGTCGTCGTCATCATCTCTCCCCTTTAGCTGTAATCTGCTAGATCAGACTGGCTGGATTGCAAGAAACGCATCTGGATGATGGTCACGGTGACAAGGATCAAGAACAGGACTACCGAGGCGGCGGTTGCTGTCCCCATGCTGATGCGGCGGTTGAAGACTTCATCAATGATGTAGAAGATAATCACACGGGTTGCACCAGCCGGGCCGCCGTCTGTCGTTACTGCAATCGTGTCGAAGACCTGGAAAGAACCAATCACACTGGTAACGAGGACGAAAACCAGCACCGGACGCAGCAGCGGCAGCGTAATCCGCGAGAATTGCGTCCAGCCGTTGGCACCATCAATGGCAGATGCTTCATAGAGGGATTTTGGTATCGTCTTCAACCCGGCAAAAACCAGAATTGCGGTGTAACCAGCATGTCGCCAGATGTTAATCATGGCAATCCAGGCCATCGCTTGATCGGGTGATCCGAGGAAATCTTGCTTCGGTACGCCAACCGCACGCAGCAAAACGTTCGCAATGCCGATGGATGGATCAAGTATCCACAGCCAGAGCAGCGCTACAATCACATTCGGCATCAACCAGGGAAGGATCATCACACTGCGCATGAGGGAGGAAACCGTCGCACTGAAGCGATCTAGCATAATCGCCATGAAGATTGCGAGTACCGTTTGCAGCGGGATATTCCAGAGAACGTAGGTCAGGGTATTGGTCAGAGACCGCCAGAAACGGTCATCGCTGAAAATGTCCTGGTAATTTGCCAGCCCCACGAATTCTGCATCACTCAATAAGTTCCATTCCGTAAAGCTGATCCCTACGGCGCGGATAGCGGGATAGGCGTAAAAGAGTACGAAGCCAACCACGCTGGGCAAAATGAATAGATAGGCGACTAACATCTCTCTGTCTGCCAATCGGCTCAAGAGTGAGCTGGGTGGCGCTGACGTTGTTGCGGTTTTCTGTGCCATACAAAACCCTTTCAATAAGACTCTCTTGTGGCTAATACGTATTAGTTTTGCACAAAATTTTGCATTCCTGCGCTATCAACAGTATTGATCTCTATCCAGCGCCGCAGGAGGCGCGAACGATCAACTCTGTATCGAGCTTTGTTTGTTTCTGATGGATTGCATTGCCATCAATGAAATCAATGAGCCGCTGACCAGCCACACGTCCCAGTTCAATTTCCGGGGCGCGGACGGTGGTGAGGGCGGGGTTCGTAAACTCGGCAAAGCGCATGTCATCGTACCCAATTACAGCGATGTCTTCGGGAACGCGCAATCCTGAATCTAGAATGGCACGCATCGCACCCAATGCCATCATGTCATTCATTCCAAAAACTGCACGCGGATACGGTTGATCCTGTAGTAAAGATTGCATCTGCTCATACCCGCTGTCTGGATCGTACGCGCCGTAGCGCAAATAACGTTCATCAAAAGCCACGCCACCACTTCGCAAGCCATCATAGAATGCCTGCAAGCGCATATCCACATGAGGATTCCAGGGCGCGAAGGTGATGCATGCAACCGGAGTTTTTCCTAAAGAAGCGAGATGTTTTCCTGCTGCGCCCACACCTTTCACATGATTGAGCGTGACAACACAGGCACCTTCTGGCGCAGTATCCAACAGAACAATAGGGTACTCTTCTTCAATTAGGGGAATAACGACTTCATCAAAGCCATGTGCGGAAGATAAGACCATCCCAGCAACTTCGCCACCTTTGAGCAAATTGGTGATGGTTCGCAAATGGTCAAGGTCGTCAATATGCTCAACGAGCAAGCGGAAACCGTGGGTGCGAACGATTTCGCTCAAACCTGTAATGACGTTAGGAATGTAAGGATCACGGAAGACCTGAAAATGCGGACGAACTAATACGAGGCCAATATTGTTGCTGCGTCCCTGTACCAGCGATTTTGCAGCCGCCTGGGGAACATACCCCAACTCTGTTGCCACTTCCATGACACGCTGGCGAGTTTCTTCGCTGAGGGTCACATCATATGAATTATTCAACGCCAGAGAGACAACAGTCTGCGAGACTCCGGCGCGTTTCGCTATTTCTTTCTGGGTGACTGACGTTCGCTTTTTCATGAATGCAAGAGCTAATTCGTATTAGTTGTATGAAGTGTAGCTACTTTCCTCTTGCATGTCAAGCGATTCGTCACATGAAGTGCTTCATTGTGTTCGTGTTTGAAAGGGATGTTTTCTTCATTCACTAGCTTCTTCCATTGGAGAGATAGAAGGTAAGTATAGGTCTACAAGTGCGTAACAGGTTCACTTGCTTAAACGAATCTAGTACACGGCAGAGAAAAGTTCATCTGTAATCCCCCCTCCACACCAACGGCAACGATATCGCCACCTTGAAGACGCAGCAGTTCACGGGTAATGGCTAGCCCCAGGCCGCTGCCACCTGTATCACGCTCGCGTGCATCTTCCCCACGCCAGAAGCGCTCGAATAAGTGTGCGAGTTGTTCTTCTGATAGCGGCCTTTCGCTCGGATTCGCAATCGTCACCGTTACCTTCTCTCCCTCTGGCAGCACTTCCAGGTGAATCTCACTGTGGCGTGGGGTATGGCGAACAGCATTATTCAGCAGATTATCCAGCACTTGCTGCACACGATGCGGATCAGCATAAACGAAGGCTGGATCATCTGGCAGGTGTGCCACAATCTGAATATTTTGATCGGTAGTCAGGGGTGAAAAGCGCTCTATTGTGGCTTGAATCGTCTGCTTAAGATCGAGTTGTGTTTTGTTCAGCGGCAGCCGTCCTGCTTCGGCCTGGGTGAGCAAGCGCAAGTCTTCCACCAATCGCGCCAGGTGCAGCACCTGGTCATAGGCAACGGCAAGATGTGCGGTATCCAGCGGATAGACACCATCCATCATCGCTTCCAGATTGCCCCGCATGACCGTGACGGGTGTGCGTAGTTCGTGGGCAATATCGGCGCTCATGCGCTGGCGCTGATTTTCGCCTTCGCGGAGCCGTGCAAGTAAGTCGTTGAATGCATTCCCTAACTGCCGGATTTCTTCCGTTCCCTGTGCCTGGACTTTGCCCTCTTTATCCGGCAAGCGCCACGCGCTGATCTGCTCGCTGAGATGCCGCAGCGGACGGGTGAGGCTGTAGGCCAGCGCAATCGAAACCAGCAAAGTCACCAGTGCAGCGATGATGCCTGTGATGAGGAGGCCGTTAGTTGTCTCTTGCAAAAAGCGGTTCTCCGCTTCCGTAAGCGCCAGAGCGCCCGGAGTTTGCTCCCCAAGGATGCCCACAACGCGCCCATCAACTTGCAGTGAAACCTGTCGGCTCTGCCCGATATCCTCAGCAGGCAAGCCGATCCAATCCGGTTGGGTAGCTGCTAAGATCGTTCCACCTGCATCTGCGATGAAAATCTGTGCGCCGCGCCGATCCCCACCCGATCCCGCGCCACTCCCAGCACCCTGCCCGCTGTGACCGGGCAACAGGGTTTCCACGCCTTCCCATGAATCCTGTTCGGCGTAGTAATGTTCCAGCGCGGACACGAGATCACCGCCGAGACGTTCCAGATTGCTGGCGCTGACATACTGGCTGAAGCTGGCTTCCACTGATGCACTCACAACCCAGGCCACCGCAGCAATCATCAGCAGGGTCAGTACCAGGAAACTGATCGCCAACCGCAGCCAGAGCTTATTCATCTTCTGGCCTCATGCGGTAGCCAATGCCGTACACTGTCTCGATATAGTACGGGTCACGCGGATCATCCTCAATCTTGATGCGCAGGTTCTTGACATGCACATCAATGGTGCGTTCGTAGGCGGCGTAGGCTTCTCCCTGCACAATATCCAGCAGTTCCATGCGCGTGAAAACACGCCCCGGACGGGCGATAAAGGTTTGCAGCAGCGTAAATTCGCTCGGCGTGAGTTCGACCCGTTCCCCGTTGCGCAAGACGAGATGCGTTTCCGTATTCAGTTCCAGATCACCCACGCGAAACACAACCGTTTCCGTGCTGGCTTCGCCGCTTGCACGCCGCAGCAATGCCCGAACCCGCGCAACCACTACACGCGGGCTGAAGGGTTTGGTCACGTAATCATCCGCGCCAATCTCTAACCCCGTAATCTGGTCGATGTCATCGACGCGAGCCGTGAGGAAGAGCAGCGGAACATGGCTATCTTTGCGGATCATGCGCGCTGCTTCCCATCCGTTCATCTCCGGCATCATCACATCCAGAATCACCAGATCAGGGTATTCGTGGCGGAAGGTGAAGAGTGCTTCGCGCCCATTATGCGCGGTCAGTACCTCGTAGCCTTCTGCCCGCAAATAGGCACTGATGGTATCCAGGATGTGTTGTTCATCGTCAGCGATCAGGATTTTCTTGCTCATGAGTTACTCTACCTGTTTCCTTGCGTATCGCCCTATCTTACCGTGCTTCGGTTATCGTCGGTGCATCAACCTGCATACTCCGCAAGTAAGCGATGATGTCATTGATCTGTCCATCGCTGAGACGGCTGCCCCAGGCTGGCATAATCGTATCGGTGATACCCATTGCGATGATCTGGCGCATTGCGGCATCGGATGTAGCATCCAGGAAGAGCGCATTATTCAGCGCCGGAGCCATCGGCGAACCATAGCCATCCATGCCATGACAGGAGGTGCAGGTGATGTCGAAGAGGTGTTCGCCGCGTGCAATCGCTTCAGGACTCATGTCGATGGGTTCGGCTGCTACCACCGGAATTTCCACGCCAGCGGATTGAACTTCAGGCCAGCGCAGCAGCAGCGCCACCAGGGAATCTACCTGTGTATCGTCCAGGGCATTATCCCAACTCGCCATCAGCGTACCGGGTACGCCTTCTTCAACAATGCGGACGAGTTCATAAGTTTCTTTTTCCCGCAGCGTATCCATGTTCAAGGCTGGCGCGAGGGTTGTTCCTTCCAGGTTCGCCCCGTGACAGGATGCGCAGTTCTCCGCATAGAGCGTGAGGCCATCCGCCAGCAAATCACCATTGGATAAGGCACTGACCTGTAGCAAGGTCTCTTCGGAGATTTCCGCAATCACCAGTTCCGGCGGGATCAAATCATTTGCTTCCGCAATGCTGTAGACCGTATTCCAATCGCCATGCTGAATCAGCGCAATCAATGATTCAATCTGAGATTGGCTGAGGATGCCGCCTTCATCAATGCCATAAGCTGCCATCTGCGTATCATAGCGCCCACGTTCGATGGTTTTGTAGAGCGTGTCTTCATCCATTGTGGCGGCAACATCCAGCGCCGGATACACCCCCAGCCCTTCGCCGGATGCCCCATGACAGATCACACAGGTTTCCAGATAAATTGCTGTACCTGCTGTGACGGCTGTTTGCAACTGCTCCTCAGCAGCGCGAGCCTGCAAAACGGGTTCTCGCAGCATGACAATGACAAGGGTCGCCAGCAGCAAAACCGTCGCCAGAAAGCCGATCAGGTTTTGTTCGCGGTTCATGATGCCACCTCCTCAGCGTAGACTGCATCGGCTGCGCTGGCATGATCGCGTTCGATGCGTTCACCTGTATCAACAATCACGCGGCCTTCTTGAATTTCTACGGGGAAACGATCCAGCGGGCGCGGCGCAGGTGGATTAATCACCTCCCCATCTGTTGTGAAGGCAGACGCATGACAGGGGCAAACGAACTGCCCTGCTTCCGGCACCCAGGGAACGGCACAGCCCAGATGCGTACACTTCTGATAGAGTGCCAGGAAGCCACCGTCATCCTGCCGAACAAGGTAGAAGCGCCCATTGGTAATGGGGGTCACGCTGCTGCGCGGGAATTCATCCACCAGGCCAAGATTGAACACACCACCAAATTCACCCTCGACCACCTTCGGCGCGAAGAAATTCAGTGAGAGCGCTCCACCTGCGATCAGCGTCAATGCGCCAGTTGCAGCCCACGCCATCTGCAAAAAATCCCTGCGGGAGACAGTTTCTTCTGTTGTCGTCATAGTTTGCTGCATCATGAAAGCACCTCCCAGGGGAGCATCAGCGCCATACCTTCCCCCCGGAAAGCGACACCGATAACAGTCAACACAATGAAGCCGACCACCAGCAGCACGAAGAGCGCTTGCCGGGTTTCGTCGCGGTTGGCGCGAAAGATTGTTTTCAGCACAGCGCCATAGAGTAAAAACAACAGCAGCAGGATCATCAGCGGCAGCAGCCCATTGCTGACAAGTGTCGGCAGCGTTGGCAGCAGTGCCGGGAAATCAAGCGTGTATTCATCCAGGATCACCAGCGCAGGGGTGGCAATCAGTGCCGTCAGCGCCGCAGCCCAGGCCATGCGCCGCCCTTTGTAAGAGGTAAACCAGATCCCCTCACTATCGCTATCGAAGCGCAAATAGGGGAAGACCACCAGCGCAGCCAATCCCAACGCAGGTAAGACAATTGCGCCTATCAGCGGATGGAAATGCAGCAGCAGTTCCTGCACGCCCATGAAGTACCAGGCGGCTTTCGCCGGGTTAGGGCTATGGTTGGGATCAGCGGCGGCTTCTAATGGCGCATTGACCCAGGCAGCCCAGGCCACCAGCAGCGCCAGCATCACCAGCGCGAAGACCACTTCAATGCTGACGAGATGCGGAATCGTCGTCACTTTTTCCGGGCGGCTGGGCGCTTCTTCATGTAGATTGCGTGGCACGGTCAGCGAGTCTTTGCGCACGCGCCAGATATGGAATGAGGCAATGAAGAAGATCAGCATGGGGATGATAGCAACATGCAGCCCGTAGAAATTGGTCAGGGTTGCGCCGCTGACTTCAGCGCCACCGAGAATGAAGTTGCTCAGGCTCTCGCCAATCAGCGGAATATAACTGAGCAAGCTGCTCCCGACGGTTACCGCCCAATATGCGAGTTGATCCCAGGGCAGCAGATAGCCTGTGAAGTTCGCGCCAACGACCAGCAGCAGCAGAACCACACCTAGTACCCAGTTAAATTCACGCGGTGGGCGCAAGCCCCCGGTGAAGAAGACGCGCAGCATATGCAAGAACGTGACGATCACCAGCAAGTTACCACTCCAGTGATGCAGGTTGCGGATGAACTGCCCGTAGTTCACTTCCGTTTGCAGGCGCAGCATATCGCTGTAAGCGGTTTCTGGTGTCGGCGTATAGACGAACATCAGCATGATTCCCGTGCCGACCAGCAGCGCCAGCAGCAAGATCGAGAGGCCACCCAGCCCCCAGGTATACGTAAACTTGAGTGATGCTTTGTTCACCTTGCTGGGATGGATGTGCAAAATCAGGTTGTTCATGACGTAGCGCAGGCGGGAACGATCATCAATCAGCGGCAGATCATCCCGATTGATGGACTCTACGACGCGCTGTGGAAGTTGTTCCGGTCTTGGATCAATGGTACTCATGATGAAATCTCCTCCGGGGTGGCTCAGTTGCCACCATGATTGCCATTACTACCCTGATTACCATTGCCGCCGCCCTGGCTGCCGTTGTCATTTCCCTGACCACCTGCGCCATTGCGTCCGGGGCCTGCCCACAACTGCCGCCCATTGGGGTCACGCAGCATGATGGTTTCGCCTGTTTCCGTCTTGCGGATGTCACCCGCCATAAATTGATCGCCAGACCAGAAACCCAGCACTTCTACCGGATCACCGACGCTGAGGGTGATTCCCTGGCTCTGCCAGAACTGCGGCTGCCCCATCTGCAAATTGAGGATGCTGCCATCATCAACATTGAGCGTAACGTTGCCATTGCTCACGCTGCCAATCACGCCAACGAGCGTGACCCAATCTTCTGCTGCAACCTGGAATTGTGATCCTCCGGCTGCTTGCTGCTCACCGCTGCTCTCATGATCCGCACCGCCAGCCCACATCGGCTGACCCGCTTCTGTGCGAATGACCAGTTCCACGCCATCGACGGTCACAACACGGGCATGTACCTGGTCGCCGTTGTAGTAGCCATCCACGCTCACAAGTGCGCCTTCTGTGAGATTAACGCCCTGAGTTTGCCAGTATGTCGGGGGGCCTAATTCGACGTAGTAGTCACCATCTGCTGTCGCCAGCGTGAAACCAAAGTCTTCCAGCAGCGTAACCGTGCCTTCTGCCAGCCATGCTTCACCCATCGAGTCCTGCGCCTGGATAACAGGCTGCGGATCGGGAGTTGTCTCTGCGAGGATTTCGGTTGCTTCTTCTGTTGGAAGTTCGGTTGGCTGGATTTCGGTGGGTTCTGCTTCCGTTGCCAGTACGACGAGTTCAGCATCCTGCGGAACCTGTGCTGCATCAATCAAGCCAAAGCCGATGACAGCAACTATCCCAACAAGTAGCCCTGCAATGAGAATTTTCTGGATCATGATGTTCACTCCTGCGCATCTTCTAGTTGAATGCGCCTATCCTGCGCCGAAGTTGTGTAGACATTGTGAAGAGGATATGTCGTCAATGTGTGGTTTGTGCAGCAGGCGCAGCAGGCAAAAGAGCCAGGTACAAGACCCGGCTCTTAAGGGGAAGTAGAAGGAACTGCGGGAGAATTATCCCGCGCAGTTTTCAAAAGCGGGAAGGTGATTGAATTCCGACGCATTGCGCAGCGCCAGCACAATCTGGTAAATGTCCGGGTAGTCCGCGAAGGCTTCCAGCATTTCATCGTACAGCTCGAAGTTTGCTATTTCCGCGGCGGCGGCAGCAGCGCAGGCATCTTGTAAGCTGGCGAATTCAGGGATGTCGAATGCAGGAACCTCCGGCACAGTCAGGCCATAGCGATCAAATAGAAATTCCCAGGCTGCTTGATGCTGTGCTTCCGCTTCCAGGATATTGCTGAAGGGCGCGACATCCCCGAATTGTTCCAGGATGGCTTGATACACTGCCAGCGCATGAACTTCATCCAGCCAGCCATCGCCCATCAATGCGACGACTTCTTCGGGAACTTCACCTTCTACTGCGGGAGGCAGATTGGTGTACAGTCCTGCACTTGCCCCGCGTGATGCCTGCCCGTTCTGGTTGCCTGCACCATTCTGCTGCACCACGATGCCGACACCGCCATTATTGTAGGCATTGGATTGTGGGTCACTGGTGCAATCAGCCGGTGAAGTCGTCCCGTTAGGGGCATCCGGGCTGACACCGCCACCACGCCCGTTACCGTTGCCACCTTGCTGTGCTGATACGGCTGCTGTGCCGACAATGAGCAAACCCAGAACCAGTGAGAAAATTGCAATTCGTTTCAACATCTCGTGTACTCCTCATGTAGTCGATCAGATTGCCCACAGGATGCGCCGAAGTTGTGTAGACATTGTGAAGAGGGCGTGTCGTCAATGTGTGGATTGTTCAGGCGGTGCAGAAAAGAAAAAAGGGAAGGTACAAGTCCAGGCTCTTTCTGAAGGGGAAGTAGAAGGAACTGCGGGAGAATTTATCCCGCGCAGTTTTCAAAAGCGGGAAGGTGATTGAATTCCGACGCATTGCGCAGCGCCAGCACAATCTGGTAAATGTCCGGGTAGTTTGTGAAGGCTTCCAGCGTTTCATCGTACATCTCGAAGTTTGCTATTTCCGCGGCGGCGGCAGCGGCGCAGGCATCTTGTAAGCTGGCGAATTCCGGCTGAAAGCGGTAGTGTGAGGCGCTTTCAGATCAGAAAGCTTGTTTTCAGAGATTTAACCCGGACTCAATTTGATGTGATGTGCCGCTACATCATAAAGAGCGTTATATGCAGCGTGAGATGGGTCGGATGGGTCAGGGTGTCAGTTCGTGCTTTAGAGCGATGGCGACGGCTTCAGCACGGTTACTGGCACTTAGTTTGTTGAGTATACTACTGACATGATGCTTGACAGTTGAGCGACTGATAATGAGTTCTTCCGCAATTGCTCTGTTGTTATATCCTTTGATCAACAATTGCAGCACCTCATGTTCCCTTGGTGTGAGATCATGCCCAGGCTTTGGCGGCTGTGATGAAGCTGCAATAAGCTCTTGTGTCGCTTCTGGGGAGAGGGTAGGCTGACCCGTATAAGCATCACGGATAGCTTGTGACAGGTCGTCTATACTCACATTTTTCTTCAAATAGCTGATGGCACCTGCCTGCAATGCTTTTTCTACGAGGCCGCTTGTGTCGTAACTCGTCAGAGCGACGATTTTAGTCTCAGGATGGCGAGCAAGGATTTCCCTGGTTGCAGCAACGCCATCTTTCCCTGGCATCACAAGATCCATGAGAATTACATCCGGGTGTTCTTGCTCGCAGATGAGCAGGGCGGTTTCAGTATCTCTGGCTTCTCCGGCTCGTTCCATATCTTCACAGGTATCAATCATGAGTCCCAGGCCGTCACGCACAATGTCATGATCATCCACGACCATCACCCGAATCTTCTTTACTGTTGTCATAAGCCTCAGTCTCCTAGCTACCCCAACGTACTGCGATCACTGTACCGCGTCCGATACGGCTGGTCACTGTAAGCTCTGCGTTGATGGATTGAGCGCGTACACGTATATTATTTAACCCCAGGTTGGATGCGTCAACCACATCTGGATCAAACCCATTGCCATCATCTTCGATCATCATCGTGGTTTGCCACTCAGTTTCGCGCAGCGTAATTGTAACATTCTTTGCCTGTGCATGTTTCACGACATTATTCAACGCTTCCTGTGCGATATAGTAGAAGGCGATATGAGCATCAGGCGGTAAATGTTTTTTCTTCTTTAAGTCGAGTATGGTATTAATTTTGGTTTGCCCCAATACCCCTTCGGCAAGCTGTTGCAACAAATCAATCAGTTGGGTTTCGAGCAGGCGTTCAGGGTGGAGTTCTAGCAATAAGGTTCGCATCTTTGCCAATGCTGCGTGATTCAGTTCGCGGATTTGCTTAAGCCGGGGAAGCACAGCGTCTGGTTGTTTTTCCCACAGATAGGGTATAGCTTCTGCGATTAGATTTGCAGAGAAGAGGGTTTGGCTAACAGCGTCATGTAAATTTCGTGCGAGCCGCTGCCGCTCCTCGATGGTCGCTGCTTGCTGTTCGTGTTCATGCAGTTGCGCATTTTGTATGGCAATGGTCGCTTGTTCAGCAAACATCTCCAATTGTTCTGCGTGATGCGGCGTGAATGTGCGAGGATGTATGCTGTCAACGTTCAAAAATCCGATGACTTCTTCATGTAGGCGAATCGGAATGCCGATGTGTGAGTTGAGCCAGGGGCTGCGCGATTGCATATCGTCATGTTCTTCGAGGTATTGTTTCGTATCGGGGATAATCAGTGGTTCCTTCGTCTCCAATATTTTGCGCAAATCATCATACTTTTCGATTGGAACACCTCCTGCCTTCAACGCCTGCATATGTTTCTCTGCATAATTTTCTCGATCAACAAGCTGCGCCTTTCCATCCTGGATGATGATGATATTGGCCGCATCATTGGGAACAACCCGGCTGATGTTATCGAGAATGCGCGAGAAGACTTCTTTGATGTCAAGCGTACTCGTCAAGGTTTTAGCAATATCGCGCTGGGCTTCTGCTAGAGTCCGCTGTTCTTCTTCAATAGCTTTGATTCGCTTCTGGTCGGTGATATCCGTGCCTATACTAATGAACCCGATGCGTTGCCCCTGACTGCTTCGGATGGTGTTTACTTGTAAGTAGAATGGTGCAATTTCCCCGTTCTTTCGTTGCAGTTCAATATCACCCTTCCAGAAACCGTTGTTACGTACAGTCTCGAAAATGTTCATTCCTGCTGTTCGGTTATGAAAGAGCAAACTCGGAATCCCTCTGAGGTTCAGTTCGTTCAAGGTGTAGTCGAAGAAACGGACAAAGGCAGGGTTCGCAAAAATCACTCTCCCCTCATCATCAGCAATGATGACCGCATCGGTGATACTTTCTAATGCGTGGTTGGTGAGAGCTAGCTTTTCTTGAATGAATTGCTGTTGTTCAGCGCATTCTTTCATCCGCACTAAACTACGCAACTTGATCTTCAATTCTGTGCCATGAAACGGTGTTGTGATGATGTTTTCAAGGCTCTCGCTGATACCCTGGGGAAGTGCGAGCATTTCTTCTTCAGTTGCCACGAGGAGACAGTACAATTCTGCTAATGGATTCTGATGTTTCCACTGGGCAATATCGTGCCATTGCGCAACATCAACAACGCATATGCCGGGAACTATTTCCGTTGTTCCGCCCTTTTCACGGATGACGACGCGGAAGTTCGCTGGAATATGGGAGATGATTTGTTGGCGGATTTGGTCATCGCTGATAGCCAGTAGAATGCTTGTCATTTGCTCTCCTCATGGCATCCAGAGTCACCTGGGCGTGTTGTGTCTCGATAAACCTGGTGGTCACTACGAAGGACAGCCGGCTGCCGTGTTGCACAGTCTATGAAGACAACCCCAGATACCGTCAGACATCTGGGGTACACGCTAAACACTGTTAGTTTGCGGGCGCTGCTTGTACCGGGATTTGTGATAAATCTGCTCCGGCTTCAATTCGGGCATAGCGGGCGACCACCCAACCGGTGATGCCGTCGTAGTTGATTTGCCACCAAGTTGTATTCGCATTGCGTCCGATGACCTGTGCTGTGTCGCCCTCTGGCAGGTTCCCAATATCAGCGTACTCTGTGCCGGGTCCTGTGCGAATATTGACGGTATAGGGTGTAGCAGTAACGATATAATCCGTTGGCTGTGTACCATCCGTGCTACTACCCACCACAGGCAGCGAGAAGATGTCGGGTACGTATACATAACTGGCATTGACCCACCCAATGACCCCATTTGCATTGATGCGAATCCAGGAATTGTCAGGTGTTCTAGCCAGTGCCGTAAACCGCTGACCATTGATCACCTGAGTCAGGATGTCCCCGGCAATCGGATCCGGTGTAGCACGGACATTTAATCGCCCGGTGGTAACTGTTGCACGAGTCGTTCCATCCGGTTCGCTCACTTGCTCCAGGTTGAAATCAAGATAGGCTCCGGCAGTGGCTTCGTAGTACTCCACTGTGAAGGTGTGGTTGCCTGCGCCGAATGCACGGGTGACAACATATTCTTCACGGGCAGCAGGATGCCACTCGTTTAGGACGACCGCTCCATCTACATATACCCGTATGCCGTCGTCTACAACGGCACGAATGCGGTATTCTCCACCTTCCAGATTTAGATTGGCTGTCCAACGGGCAGACCAATTGTCATTGGGGATCGCAGGGAAGGGAGAGCCAGAACCCCAGTCACCGCCTGGTTGCATTTCACCGCGAACAATAGTGGGTGAGCCGAGCAAATCCGGGTTGGCATAGTAGTTTGCTGTCCATGCCCCATTTGCGGGAGGGGTAACGGGCGGCAGAAAATTGGGGCCAGTCGGGTTATTAGCAAGGTTCGCAAAATCCACATAGGCAAATGCCTGGGAATTGACTTCACGATAATCGACTTCGATATGATGAACCCCTGCATTCAATGCGACATCCGCGCTAACTACCTCATCTACCAGATTTGTAGCGAATGTATCAATGATGGTATTGCTGTAATCCACAGTGATGCGGATGTTGTCGTCCGCCAATGCCCAGAAGCGATAAGTTCCTGCTTCAAAATAGGCATCTGTTGACCAACGAACGGAAAATTCGTTATTCGTTAATCCGTTTCCGGGTGAGCTAAATCCCCAGTCAAAGGATATGTCCCGGTCTGTACGTGAAAACTCCAAAGCCCCTGATAGCGCAGCATTGTTATAGTACTCGCCTGTCCATACTGCATTGGGAGTTTGTGCGGTTGTGGTAATTGCTGTTGTTAATAGCAGCAGCAATGATGTAATGAGGGCGCTTGAGATCATTCTCCAGTGCATTATTCCTCCTTATTATAAGTGTGGTTTGCGGTTCGCTCTTAACAGGAATGGACTGTCTATCCATCGGGAGAGCGCAGTAGGTCGTTCCTGGTGGAGATACCTAATTTTTATTTGCTCAATCGTTTCATGAGGGATTACAAACACCTATGAAGTTGCGTATTCATGTCGCATATTCAGATTGTTCACGAATCGTATTCAGCAGGGCATCAAAGGGTTGGATGAATTTTTCCACACCCTCTTGCTGAAGCTCTTTGCCGACTTCCAGTATGTTTATGCCGTAGCGAACCAGTTCAACAAGTTGCTGATCTGATTCATCTACTTGTTGGTCGATTGTATGCGCTACCGTGCCATGATCCAGAAAAGCTTCCAGCGTGTCTGGTGGCATGGTATTTACGGTGTTGGCACCAATGAGATTGTCGATATAGAGTGTGTCGGGGTAGGCCGGGTCTTTCGTGCTAGTGCTTGCCCACAATGGACGTTGCACCCGTGCGCCCGCCTTCTTCAGTATTTCCCATCGCGCACCTGCAAAGATCTCGCCGAAGCGCTTGTACACCTGCTTGGCGTTTGCAATGCCAATCTTGCCCTTGAGATGACCCGCACCATGCTTCTCTAGAATGGGGTCGAGCTTGGCATCAACGCGGCTGACGAAGAATGAAGCCACAGAAGCCACCTTCGATACATCTCCACCGTTATCCAGAAAGGTATCGAGTCCATCCACATAAGCTTCGGCAATGGCGTTATAGTGCGCAAGGGAGAACATCAGCGTGATATTGATGTTAATTCCCCGGCTAATCAAACGACGTACAGCGACGGTGCCATGATTGGTGGCGGGAACCTTGAACATAACATTCGGGCGATTCACCGTTTCATGCAGGCGCTCAACTTCTGCAATCGTCTGATTCGTTTCATAGGCCAGATGCGGATTTACTTCCAGGCTGACGTAGCCATCAAGCCCATTTGTTGCGTCATAAATCGGACGAAATTCATCAGCCGCCGTTTGAATGTCACGGATTGCAATTGCCTCATAGGCTTCCAGCGGTGTTGCACGCTGTTTTTCCAATTGCGCTAATTGCTCGTTGTAGGCATCCCCTTCGGAAATTGCCTGGTCGAAAATCTTCGGGTTGGATGTCATGCCACGAAGCCCCAGGTCAATGAGGCGTTGTAGCTCTCCTGATTTCATCAGGTTCCGGCTGATGAAATCCAGCCATACCGCCTGACCGAGTTCGCTGAGTTCATGTAACTTTGTCATTTCTATCTGTTCACTTTCATGCTTTTCGGTTCAATGCTGCTTCAACAGCCCGGACGATATGCCGGGGTGATAGTCCATACTTGTCGAATAAATCATCGGGATCGCCTGATTCGGCGTATTCATCCATAATTGCGACAAATTCCATCGGCACGGGATGATGTAAGGAAACGATTTGTGCCACGGCTGCGCCTAAGCCACCGGCGATACTATGTTCTTCAGCCGTCACGATACAGCCTGTTTCAATTGCCGCAATTTCAATGGCTTCCCGGTCAATCGGCTTAATGGTATGCATATCCAGCACACGCGCTTCGATGCCGTTTTTACTTAGCGCCTGAGCAGCTTCAAGAGCAGCAGCAACCATCAACCCGCAGGCAATGATTGTTGCATCGTCCCCACTGCGCACGCGCACAGCCTTGCCAATTTCAAACCCGGTTTCATCGCCATAGATCTTTGGTACATCTGGACGACCTGTTCGCAAGTAAGTTGGTTTGGCATTTTCAAACATTGTTTTCGTTGCCCAGCGGGTTGCAATGTCATCTGCCGGAACCAGGACTGTGAAGTTAGGCAAAGAGGCCGCCAGTGCCAGATCTTCAATCGCCATCTGGCTCGCACCATCTTCGCCGATGCTGATTCCGCTGTGCGATCCTACGAGCTTCACATCCAGCCGTGGGTAGGCAATGCTCATCCGAATCTGGTCGTAGGCATTCCCCAGCAAAAATGCTGCGAAACTTGCTGCCAATGGCTGTTTGCCAGAAGCAGCCATACCACTTGCGACACCAATCATATTGCTCTCGGCAATGCCAACATTGAAAAAACGTTCCGGGTAGTTCTGTTTGAAGAACTTCGTCCGAGTCGAGTTGTTTACATCCCCGTCAATGACAACGATGTTGCTATTCGTTTCGCCAATTTCTTCCAGTGCTTTACCAAAGACATCTCTCGTTGCGCTGCCGTATTCCAGGCCGATGCTCTTCCCAATATTCATGCTGCCTTACACTCCTTCCAGGTGAGCGTATCTCTCGTCCAATTCGGATAGGGCAGTCCGCGCTTCTTCTTCAGTCAATGCCTTGCCGTGCTTGCGGTTGGTTTCATCCGCCTCAAATGGCGAGAGACCTTTGCCCTTCTTCGTATGCGCGATGATGACCTGTGGTTGTCCTTCGACGCTTTTCATCATCTCCAGGCTGCTGACAACTTTCTGCAAATCGTGCCCATCAACCTCATGTGCGTACCAATCGAAAGCCCGCCATTTCTCCATCATCGGAGTGAGGGAGGGCATAATTTCCCTGACGGAACCAGTTTGCTGAAATCCGTTGTAATCTACAATCAGCGTGAGGTTATCAACACTATATTTGGCAGCCGCCATTGTTGCTTCCCATATTTGCCCTTCGTCCGCTTCACCATCGCCAATCAGCACATAAACGCGATAATTGCGTCCATCAATACGTGCAGCCAGCGCATGCCCCAGTCCAATTGATAAGCCTTGCCCCAAGGAACCAGTGGATGCTTCTACCCCAGGCAAAGCACGCATATTGGGATGACCTTCTACCGGGCTGTCCGTCTGGCGCAGGGTAGGTAGCAGAGATTCATCAAAGAAACCCGCTTCTGCCAGGGAGACATACAAACCTGGCGCACCATGTCCCTTACTCAAGATGAAACGATCTCGATCAGGCCATGCAGGGCGCTCAGGGTTGTAATCCATTAGCCCACTAAAATAGAGCGCCGTCAGAATGTCGATCATCGAAAGCGAACTCGATGGATGACCAGAACTCGCTTTCGTGGTGATTTCGATGATCTTCTTGCTGAGTCGGTAGGAAATTCGCTGTAGGTCTTCGACGGCAATTTCCTTCTTGAGATCTGTTGTGTATTGCACTGGCTCCTCCAAGAGTGGGCTGATGGGCTTGTTGGATTGAGGGGTTTCTCTGTCTTACTGTTGATTCAACGTGGTCAGTGTGAAGTGAGGTTGAATGTTTTGTACGATGAACGAATGATTCTTGAGAGAACCATAAGCGACTCAGCTATATGGTGATTAACTTGTTATTGATGACCATCTCTCACTGCGAATGCTACTTTTACCGTCGTGCGATACGCGACCACTTCTCCATTTTGAACATCAGCAGACATCTGTTCCACTTGAATACCAGAGATGTGGTTGATCGTTTTCTTCGCTTCTTGTAGGGCGTTATCTGCGGCTTCTTGCCAACTGTTCGGTGATGTTCCGATGATTTCGACAACTTTTGCAACGGATCCCATAGTTCTTTCTCCTTACTTGATTTAGTGAACGTTTTTTCTGCTTCGTCAGGTGTGGTACGTTCGAAACTGATTCGAACGGCCTGACGATTCAGTCACTACATCAATAACATAACGTTTATGTGTGTATGCTTCATGGGTCGTAGGTCGAAAGTCGCGTTGTACTTTTGGGGGATTTTGTGTTCATGCCATATTGAACGATGACTATATTTATCTTCACTTAGAATGTGACTGCTCACGAGACTGCTGCAACAAACGCCGCACCTCGTCATCACTCGTTTGAGTGAAGTTGCGATACCAGAAACCTACTGCATGGAAATTCACGGGAGCCAGGACGCAGAACACATCGTCGACTTCATCCATGTGCTGGAATTCATCACAGACTTCACGGGAGGCGACTGGCACGGCAACGATAATCTGCGCCGGATGGTATTGTGTCAGTGCAAGTAAGGCCGCTTGCATGGTAGCTCCTGTTGCCAGGCCATCATCAACCAGCAAGACGGTTTTCCCTTCTAGTTGTAGCATCGCATGGTTACCTCTGTAGATGGTCTCCCGACGCTGTAATTCGCGTCGTTCCCGTTCTTCAACGGAGGTAATCACCTCTTCAGGGATGCCCAGATTTTCAACCAATTCTTGATTCAGTATTCTTACCCCATCTCTGGAAATCGCCCCCATTGCCATCTCTTCATGCCCTGGTGTACCCAATTTGCGCACAACTAGTACATCGAGAGGAACATTCAAACGAATAGCGACTTCATAAGCAATGGGTACGCCACCACGCGGTAATCCCAGAACGACGACATCATCCCGATTCGTATATTTCTGGAGAGCTTCCGCGAGCTGTTGTCCGGCATCCCGCCGATCTGCAAATAGCCTGACTTCTGACATGCTGACACCTCATAACACATAGAGTAGAAAGCGAATTTATGGAAAACACACTTTCACTGTACCATCCAGCGAAACACCCTACCACAATCTGGTGAACCAAATGGTGATAGCACGAATGGCCTATTCTTCTCTTCGATGGAGCTGAAATGGTACATATGCCCGATAATCGGAGTTGGAAGCATTGTTATAATGGTTATGACACGCACGTAAGGACGAGAAAAACAATGCCAGAAGAATATACAGATTATCCAATCGAGTTTCACGTTGAACCTGATATCGGGGATGACCAGGAAAAGGCGCTCTATATAGAAGCAGAGAACAGCTTGCGCAAGCTGTCGCAGAATCACACAGACATCACTGGAGTGGCGATTAACATCAAACAACCTGCACAGGGTCGCGAGACACCATATGTGTATGAAGCAAACGTTGTACTGTATGCTCGCCCCAACAATATTGTTGCCGTCGAAAAGCACGGAGAAATCCAGGCTGCACTGCGGGGCGCATTAAAAGCAGCCGAACGACAAATTCGAGATAAACGCGAACGTCTGAGGGATTATTGAGGCATCACTTGTATCCTTCCGATTTCTGGCAAGGCTGGAATTTTGACCCACGTATTGCGTTCATCCTGGGCTTGTTGGGGTGGCGTTATATGGATGCTGTCTGGAAAGTATGGAACGAAGCGGGGCAGGGACGCGGGATCAGTCGGCGGCGGGTTGTTGCATTCTGGGTCGCTGTACTGGTACTGCTGGCTGCACTCGTCTCTCCGTTGGATGCTCTCAGCGAGACATTGCTATCCGCCCACATGATTCAGCACTTGTTGTTGATTCTGGCTGCACCGCTTCTACTAGCCTATGCACTGCCTGTTCCCGACCTGATACGGCTCCTACCGCGAATGTGGCGACAGCGCGTAGCACGATGGGGGCATCGGCAGCATTTCCTCGGTAATCTCTGGAAAATGCTCACACAGCCTGTGATGATCGCGGCTGGTTTTGCGTTCATTCTCTGGGGCTGGCATCTCCCCGGACTTTATGAGGCGGCGCTCAGGTCGCCAATGCTGCACATTCTGGAGCATCTCTCCTTCGTTGCAAGCGCGTATCTGCTCTGGTGGCGTATTCTGGATACCCGCCAATTACGCTCATCCATCGGCAGCGTGATTATGCTGGCTTTTGTGACTGCCCTGCACAGCGGTTTACTGGGGGTACTGCTGCTTTTCAGCGCCAGCAACTGGTACACAGCTTACGATCCCTCCATGATCCGTAGCTGGGGACTCACACCCCTGGCAGATCAGCAGATTGCAGGCTTGCTGATGTGGTTGCCTGGAAGCCTCGTCTACCTGGTCGCGGCGCTGGCACTGCTCGGACGCTGGTTTCAGAAAATGGAAGAGCGCTATAGTTCCACTACTGCTGGCAAACGGGGGCTAGCAAGAGGGAACGAACAGAATAGGCAGAGTCACATAAGTGGAGACGACACCAAATAGGATGCAGCCCCCGATGCCGACCAGGGCAATGAAACGAGTACGTTCTAGCTCTCGCTCTTGTTCATCATCTGCCGGTTCCATTGCATTCACGCGCTGCAAGAGCTGATACGCGACCATGCCAACGATGACCAGCAACGTGAGCGCCACGAGGCTGATCCCCATCGTGATGATGGGAATCGCTCCACCACTCGGCAGCAGATCATTCATGCCGATTCGGCAGCCCCATTCGGATATCCCCCAGACACCCAGGAAATGCAGCGACCAGATGAACGGAGCGCCTAGCATTGCAAAGAGCATTCGCCAGCCGCGAAATAAGGGCGTTTCCATGGGTTTATCTCCTCCTCAAAGGAATACAGGACTCAGGTACAAAACAGCAAATCCGATCAGCGTATAGCCCGTTATGCCGAACCAATAGAAGGCGATCTCATTGACATGAGCGAATGTGTCCGCGCTCTTATCCGAAAGCCAGATCCAGAACGCAGATACCAGGCTGATGATGATGCCCACCGCAATCGCAAGCACCAGGCTAACGCCAATCACGTAGAAGCTCGATCCATAGGCATTTGTCTGGTGTGTGAATGGCAGTTGTAGCCCGTGAAGTACCAGCACGGTAAGCCCACCGAGACCGAACAAGCTGCCGAGCGGTAAGCCCCAACGAATCGAGGTGATCCGCTGGTTGCGCACGCCGGATGCAGCCCAGTAATGCAGTGCCACGCCGACCAACAGCAGCGCCATCGCAATCCCGGGCAGAAGTGGGTCAGGGACAGCCGTACCAGCCGGAGGCCACTGGCTGCTTTCTGCGCGAAGATACATGTGGATGAATAGCAGAGTCACGAAACCGATCCCCATTGCAGCAACCGTGAGTCCCATCCCCCAACGCGGCATTGCACGGCTGTTGCCACCATTCACTGGGACACCAGTGAGTTCTTCGAACGCTGCGATTTTGGCGGGTTCATCTGGTTTGTGTACATTCGTCTGATGCCAGATCAACAGGGCTGCAAGGAACGCCAGCCCACTGATGATTCCGGGGATGATCAGGTCAAAGATCAGGAAGAAGGAGAAGAACAGGGTGCTAATGGAAGCGATAATAGGCCAGATTGAGGGGCCAGCAATGCGAATCACTTCTTGCGGACGCGCATCCAGCGCACTCACCACGAGTTGAGCGCGATAATCTTTAGGCCAACGGGCGAATGCTTGCACAAATGCTTCTTCTTTTTCGGTGCCACTGCTCAAGTCTTCCTGTTCCCAGAGCGGGTGACGGCTGCGCACAATCGGCAGTTCGCGGAAGCCATATTGGTACGATGGGGTTTTTGTCGCCCATTCGAGCGTATCGGCATTCCAGGGATTCGCGGCAGCGATTTCTTCGTTGAGCAAGCTGTAAACCACGTTGAACAGGAATACCAGAATCGCGGCAGCAATGATGAAAGCACCAATGGTTGATACCAGGTTGAATGGTTCCCAGCCCAAACCTTCCTGGTAGGTGTAGACTCGGCGCGGCATCCCCAGCAAACCCGAAAGGTGCATGGGGAAAAACGTGACATTGAAGCCGATGAAAAGCAGCCAGAATTGGATTTGACCCAGGCGCTCGTTCAGATGCCGCGAGAGAAATTTCGGTGCCCAGAAGTAGATCCCCGCAAAGATGGGGAAGATCGACCCGCCGAACAAGACATAGTGAAAATGTGCCACGACGAAATAGCTATCATGCAGTTGCAAATCAACCGGGGCAACACCCACCATCACGCCGGTGATACCGCCAAGTATGAAAATGAAGAAGAACCCAAGTGCGAAGAGCATCGGCGTTTTTAGCTCAATCTGTCCTCGCCACATAGTAGCAATCCAGGAGAAAATCTGTACAGCTGCCGGGATCGCAATTAACAAACTTACTGCGCTGAAGAACGACATGGACATTTCGGGCAGCCCGGTTGCAAACATATGATGCACCCATAGGCCAAAACTCAGAAAGCCTGTCGCAATCAGGGACAGAACAACCGCCGGGTACGCAACCAGCCGTTGCTTGGAGAATACGGGAATGATAGTCGAGATCATGCCAGCAGCGGGAATGAACTGGATGTAAACATCAGGATGCCCGAATATCCAGAAGACGTGCTGCCACAATAACGGGCTGCCCCCCAACGCTGGATTATAGAACTGTGTGCCGAGCTTGCGATCAAACTCCAAAAGCAAGCTGCCGACAATCAGCGGTGTGAACGCGAAGATCATCATGAAGGCGGTAATCAGCATTGCCCAGGCAAAGATCGGAATCCGGTTGAGCGTCATCCCTGGCGCACGCATTTTGAAGAACGCCAGAATGATCTCGATAGCTCCGGCGATAGCGCCGACTTCCGCCACATTCAAGCCCAGCAACCAGAAATCCATCCCGCGCCCTGGCGAGAACTCAGGGCCTGTTAGCGGGACGTAGGCAAACCAGCCGCCAGTTGGCACTGCTTGAAAGAAAAAACTCGCATAAAAAAGTAACCCTCCCGCCAGAAACGTCCAGAACGCAAAGGCCGTCAGCCGGGGGTAGGGTAACTCCCGCGAACCGAGCATCTGCGGTAGGACGAGCGTGGCAATCCCTTCGATGAGCGGCACGAGAAACAGAAACATCATCGTTGAGCCGTGCATCGTGAAGAAACCGTTATACGTTTCCGGGCTGAGGAAGGTGTTCTCTGGCTGGCTGAGTTGGATGCGCATTAAGAGCGCGAGGATGCCTGCGAGGCAGAAAAAGAAGATGGATGTCGCAATGAAACGCATCCCGATATTCTGGTTCTGTACCGCCATCAAGCGACCGAAGAACCCCGCAGGCGGGTTCCAGGTCTTCTCGAACTGCTCATCAGAGACGTATTCAAAAATCATATCCTGGGTCGGCTGTACTTCCGCCATCAGTTCGTTTTCTCCTGATTATTACTGTAAGCTCTGCAAATAGGCCACGACAGCTTCTAAGTTTTGCTGGGATAAATCCTGTTCGGGCATGAGATTCCCCGGCTTAAACTGCTGTGAGTTGTTGATCCATTCCGCCAGGTGTTCTTCGGTGTTGGTCAATGTCCCGGCACCGATCATCAGGCGACTGCCAACGTGGGTTAAATCCGGCCCTTGCTGGCCTGCTGCACTGGTTCCCTGGATGGTGTGGCATCCGGCACAGGTAGAAGACAGGAAGAACGCTTGCCCCTGCATGGCTAGCTCCGATGTCGGCTTGTCGGCGGGTTGTTGTTCTTGGTTCACCCAGGCTTCGAATTCCTCCGGTTCGTGGGCAATGACCAGGAAAGCCATATTCGCGTGCTGTATGCCGCAGTATTCGGCGCACTGTCCACGATATTCGCCCGGTTCATCTGCCTGGAACCAGAAAATGTTCGTTCGTCCGGGGAACAAATCCATCTTCCCGGCAAGCTGCGGCACCCAGAAACTGTGAATGACATCGGCAGAGGTGAGTTCAAAGCGCACAGGTTCCCCGGCGGGAATGTGAATCTCATTGGCGGTCACCAGGTCATATTCGGGATAGGATACTTCCCACCACCACTGATTCCCGGTGACTTCAATCGTGAGAGTAGAAGGATTGTTGCTGCTCGCCAGCGTAACCATGGTGTGTAAAGTCAGCGCGAATAACACTGATAGCACTACAATGGGCAGTCCGATTCCACCGCCTGCAATGAGGAGCGACGTACCACGATCTGAAAGCTGCATCTCATTACCGCGCCAATGCCTGTAGACCAGGGTCAGCACCAATCCGACAACTGCCAGATAAATCACTGTTCCCAGGCCGAACATCAGCCACCACAAAAACGATTGGCGCTGCGCAACAGGCCCCTGCGGTTGCAGAATAGATGGTTGATTCACCGAGGGTGGTAACGACCCGATGCCGTCTATGGCTGCTTCATCTGTGGTTTCAGGTGTTGCTTCAGGTGTGCCTTCCAGGGTTTCTGTGTCTTCCGGCTGTGGTGTGGCTTCATCCGTTCCGGTTTCTGTATTTGCAGGTGCGGAAGTTTGCGCCTCCGTACCAATGAGAATGGACTGCGTCACCCGGCTCATGGAGGTCGGGGTCGGCTGCGTGTCGTCCGTATCCGATGCTGCGTCCGATGTTGTGGGACGCAAAACGGGGGTTGTCTGTGTGCCAATGAGAATGGATTGTGTCACCCGACTCCTGGAGGTTGGGGACGGTGCTGCGGATTGGGTTTCTTCTGTGGCTTCCGGCGTTGCTTCAGCAGGCGCTTCGGTGGCTGTGGCCTCGCGTTGTTCGGTCGCTTCTACCTCCGTTGTTCCCTCGGCATCGTCTGCTGCTTCAGCAATCTCGCTCACTTCACCCGTCGCTTCGGGTGCTGTATTTGTTTCCTGGTCTGCAATGTTGAGGACGACGAAGGC
The DNA here is from genome assembly GCA_964455365.1 of uncultured Anaerolineaceae bacterium. Taxonomy (GTDB): domain Bacteria; phylum Chloroflexota; class Anaerolineae; order Aggregatilineales; family Phototrophicaceae; genus JAUZRW01. The sequence goes on from CAYVVZ010000001.1 coordinate 403,873, forward strand.
TCCAAATACAACGACTGCCACTGCAACGAGCAGTATCACAGGCCAATATTGTCTCATGAAGATTTCCTCTCTTGCGGATTCCCTGATGTTGCTAATGGTGAAAAATGTCTCTGTCACCGGGGGCAGTCAGCGGTTGAACTGGAAAGTAAAATAAAAGAAGAACAGCGACCCATCTCCCCGACAGCCGCTGCCCTCATACGTGGTTACAGCGAAAGCAAGTAGGCAACCAGATCGTTGACCTGCTGCTCGCTGAGTATTTCACTGTAAGTCGTAGGCATCACGCCGTCTGCGTACCCTTCCAGGATGTATTCGTTGGGATGGAGGATGGATTGGCGAATGTACTCCTCAGCCGATAGACCTTCTACGCGGTTGCCAGCCTCGGCGGGTAGATCAGCAAGGCTTGGGCCAATTCCGCCGCCGCCACCTCGTACCACATGGCACTCAGAGCAAGCCTGTTCGCCTTCCAGGTTGTTAAAAAGCTGCTGCCCTTGTTGAGGATCGCCAACATTCTGCGGCTCAGGCGCACTTGCCTCCCCATCTTCTGCTGATGGTGTGGCAGTGGGGGCAGGCTCTGTTGTTTCTGGTTTCATTTCTTGCGTGGATTCCGCCGTCGTTTCAGCAGTCATCTCGGCTGTGGCTTCTGGTTCTGTCGCATCCGGCGTGATCTCCGAGGTTGCAGCTTCACCAACAGGCTCGTCGGCTTCTTCATCGAATGGCAAACGCAGCGCCAGTAACTCCGGGCTTTCGCCTGCGCCGATAGGCCAGACGATGGTGTTATCGGCAACGGCAGGCCAGGCATTGATCCCACCGGAAGCCTGATATGACCATTCTATTTCACCAGAGGCACGGTTCAGGGCGTAGATCATGCCGTTAAAGGTTGCCACAAATACCAGATCACCAACAACGGTTGCACCACCGTACATGTCATTATCAAATTCATGTGACCAGAGAATTTGCCCAGTGGCAGCATCCAGCGCAACCACTTCACTCGTACCCTGTCCGGCAGGTGTACTCAGATTTTCCAGCGCTTCGGTTCCTGTCTCCGCATCAAATCCAGTCGGTGAATGCTCTGTAGGCAGGTTCAAGACCGGAACAAAGACCACACCATCGGCATACGCCATGGGTGTCTCTACACCGCCCAACGTACCGGGGTACACGGTGACGGTTTCCCCGGCGGGGATTTCTGTCAGGTTGTCATTCTGATGAATGCCAACTTCTGTGCGCCAGATCGTCTCACCTGTTTCACGATCTACCGTGACCACTTCGCCCAATTTGCCGGAGCCAATCACAACTTCGCGCTGCTGCCCTTCCAGCGCAATCGTCGCCAGCATGGGTGACAGTTGAAAATCCAGGTCAAAGAGATCGTTCGGATTGACGTGGTTATACCAGAACAATTCTCCGCTATCGTATTGCAGCGCCAGCAGCGAATTGGTATAGAGGTTTTCTTCTTCACGGCTGCTGGCATTGGGGTAGTCAAACGTGCCGGGAAATGGTGCCGGGTTGCCTGTTCCCCAGAATGTAAGCTGGGTTTGTGTATCAATCGCAGGGGGGAACCAGACACCACCACCGCTGTTGACTTCAGGATTTCCCCAAAAGCCTTCTTCGACGGTCTGGAATTCCCAGACGGTTTCGCCGGTATCCGGGTTCAGCGCCATGATGTAACCACTGGCACCCCCCGCATACCCGCGTGATTCGCTATTCTGGATGTCTCCCGCACGAGTGCCGTAATAGACGAAACCACCATAAGCATAGGGCTGGAAGGCACCCGCAGCACGTTCCCCGGTACCAACCGACCACACTTCGCTTCCGGTTTCGATGTCAAGCGCTGCAAATGAATTCACGCTGGAGATCACATAGACTTTCTCATACCCGATGCCGGGGCCGTTCGGACCCACGACAGCGTTCTCGTACATCTGCTCCCAGAGAACTTCGCCCGAAAGCAAGTCGATTGCGAAAACGTTACTTTCCAAATCCTGGAAGTAGACGACACCAGCCGAAATCACCGGGGCAGAAGCAGCCGCGCCATAGAGCGCCCGACCTGGAATCGGAAATGACCAGGCGACTTCTAACTCGTCTACGGTATCGCTGTTGATATTCGAAGTGGTAGCCGCACGAGTATTGCTGTAATCCTGGTTTGCCAGAGGCCAGTCTTCTGCGTGGTTCGCTACTTCAACCGGAATTGCCTCGTAGCCTTCAGCAGGTGCAGAGGTTTCTGTTGTCTCTTGCGCTCCCACACCCAGGGTCAGGCTCAGGATGAGCAGGCTGAATAATAGAAACTTGATTGGAGAATGAGGCTTGTCATATGGCATAAACACTCCCTCACTATGAAGTTTGGTGTGCGTTTTGAGTGCATTCTTTTTCCTGATGCGTTCGATAGCGAAATTGAATGTCGCATATCATTTTGCGTATAGTTCTATACTTGACTATAAATTCCACACCATATCCTTACATCGGTCACATGACCCATGTGGCGTTAGGCTATCTATAGGGCTGTGCTTGCAATGTGTCAGCGAAAATGACCAGGAGATTAACCTGGCACAAAGGCGCAATCGATGGCGAGTGAGCCTCATTCCAGCCACTCGGTGTGAAATGTACCGTCTTCACCAATCCGTTCGTAGGTATGAGCGCCGAAGTAGTCGCGTTGTGCCTGGATGAGGTTAGCAGGCAAGCGTGCAGTTCGGTAGCTGTCATAGTACGCCAGGGCTGAACTAATCGCCGGAACAGGGATCCCGGATTCGATGGCAAGGCGTGCCACCAATCGCCAGTGCTGCTGTGCATCTGCCAGCAGATCAGCAAAGTGAGGAGCGATCATCAAGTTCGGCAGTTGTGGGTCTTCCTCAAATGCTTTCGCAATGTCATCCAATAAATCTGCACGGATGATGCAGCCATTGCGCCAGATACGAGCCACATCTGCGAGATTCAGCTTGTAGTCATATTCGTCGCTGGCAGCTTTTAACACTGCAAATCCCTGAGTGTAGGCGCAAATCTCGGTTGCGAACAAGGCATTGGCGAGTATCTCCACGAACTGCTCGTTTACGCCTGAGAAGTGGGGCGATTCTCCCTGCAAGATGTCTGCGGCTTGTTCTCGCTCTTGCTTCAGCGAGGAGAGGATACGGGCATCTACAGCCGCACTGATCGTAGGGACAGCCACCCCCAGATCTAGCGCATCTTGCGTTGTCCATTTTCCAGTACCTTTTTGTTTTGCCCGGTCAAGGATCAGATCAACAAGCGGCTTCCCACTATCAGGATCAATGCGAAACAAGATTTCTGCGGTGATATGCACCAGGAAGGAAGATAACTTTCCCTCATTCCAGCGCCGGAAAATGGTACTGATTGCCAGGGGATCGAGTTCAGTCACGCGCCGCAGCAGATCGTATGTTTCGGCGATGGCCTGCATAATAGCGTATTCAATGCCGTTGTGTACCATCTTCACATAATGGCCTGCGCTGCGCGGCCCCAGGTATGTCACACAGGGTTCCCCATCCGCCTCTGCTGCGATGGCCTCAACAATGGGCTGAATGCGTTCGTAGGCTGCACGGGTTCCACCGGGCATCAGGCTTGGCCCATTGCGTGCGCCATCTTCCCCACCCGAAATCCCCATGCCGACGAATTGGATTCCCTGCTCGGCAAGCGTTGTCACACGGCGATCCGTGTCGCTGTAGTGTGAATTGCCACCGTCCACGATGATGTCTCCTGCTTCCAGGTACGGTTGCAGTTGTTCGATGACGGCATCAACAGCCGAACCCGCCTTCACGATCAGCAGAATTACTCGCGGTTTCTTGATGCGTGCCACAAACTTTTGCAAAGCGTCTTCGCCTTCGATGGATGTATCAGCAGCAGAGCCTTCGATGAAGTCCGTAATTTTGGATTTTGTGCGGTTATGAACCACCACACGAAACCCCTTATCAGCAATATTCAGCGCCAGATTCTGCCCCATCACTGCGAGGCCATAGAGTCCAATATCAACTTCAGTCATACTATTACCTTTACACTACTGTTATACTCCGGTGTGATGTTAGTAGGTATCCTCCTCTACCCAGTCGGTTTGTCACATTGGCTATTTGCAGTGTAGACGAATAGTGATAACGTCTCGTCGGTCAACCTGGGGAAACTGAAATAGCCGAGTCGTATAATTCGGGTGGTATGCAAAAAAGGTGTGACCCGCAAACCCAGGCCACACCTCGAATATTTCGTAAGGTACGAAACCTTTAGCTCGATTCTGACTCCGAGTCCGCAGGGACGATCTTCCAGACCTGACCCGTATCACCGGAGGGGCCAGTGCTGTTGCTGGTGAGGACGTAGACCTCGCCCGCGTTGTCTTGCCCGAAGGAGAGGATGTAGCGATCCAGCGTGTCTTCACCTGTATTGGTAATCTGGAAAGTCTGCATCTTCCACATATGACTTTCCGCATTACCCGGTGCAGGGGAAGCCGCTATGATGTGTGCTTCTGGCGTACCAAAGGAAGTACTCCAATCACCAAAGATGTAGATTCCTTGTAGGGCAGGTATCGCTTCACCGCGATAGACATAGCCACCGATGATGGAAATACCAAGCTGGTGACTGTATTCAATGATGGGAAGTTGCAGCGTTTCGCCGTTTGCACCCGTCTCTTCACAGTCCAACGGGTTGTGATCGGGAGTTTCTGTGCTGAAGCAATGCGACCCTTCCATGATATTCCAGCCGTAGTTCTGCCCACCGTTGACGATGTTCACTTCCTCCCAAACATTCTGCCCCAGGTCAGCGACAAACCAGCCATATTCATCATCGTAGGACATACGCCAGGGGTTTCGGAAACCATACGCCCAGATTTCGCCGGATACGTTTTCTTCACCGACAAATGGGTTATCATCAGGAACTGCGTAGGGGTCTCCGTTATCGACATCGATTCGCAAGATTTTACCGAGCAGCTTGCTCAAATCCTGCCCGTTGCCGAGTCCCTCAGTGTGACCGGGCGCAACATCATTCGCTGCGCCGCCATCTCCTAGCGGAACATAGAGCATCCCATCCGCGCCAAAGGCAATATCCCCGCCTTCATGGTTGAACTGAGGCTGGTTGAAACGCATCAAAATACGTTCGGAGTCAGCATCAGCCTGATTCATATCGTCAGAGGAGATCGTAAATTCGGAGAGATGCGTTGTATTATTCCAGTCTTCGGGCGCGTCGTCAGCAAGCGGTGCGCTGTAGTACACAAAGAACCGTCCGTTTTCTGAGAAGTTCGGATGCAATGCCAGCCCAAGTAAACCGCGTTCATCGTAGTTCTGCGAGAGTTCTACTAAGCGATCACTAATATCCAGCAGTGGCGTATCCAGCAATTGACCTGAGCCGTCAATCACATAGATTTGCCCGGTTTGATCTGCGACGAAAAAGCGCCCGCTGCCATCATCTGGCTGTTCGAAGTCAATCGGCGCTGCCATGCCTTCAGCAACCAGTTCTAAACTAATGGTTTCCGGTGGACTCGTTTCTCCGTTTTCCTGTGCATTCATCCCCATGGGAACGATTAAGAAGGTGAGCAGCAGGGTGAACAGAATATTTCTAGTTCGCATATCTGATCCTATTGTTGTCTGTACCATTCGATTGATTTTGTGGGGGTGAGCTTGTTGTCAGAAGAAGACAATGAACATTTCCCACATTGATAATGCTAACAAGTCCAATTCCAGGCTACAGCAGTGTGTTGACCTATTTGAGGACTGGTCAGATGTACTAATCTCACAGTGCCGAATGGGACGCACCTAATCCTTACACCAGGTAGGGCATGCGGGTCAGGGTTGCGGTGCGGGAGTCGTCTTTTTTGTCTGGGGCGCTATGCTGTTATCTGCTGGTGCGGCTAGCTGATGCCACTCATGAACCTCGCGTGCTTGTTGTTTCGTATTCTTCACGACCGCACGCAAACCCAGGCAGTTGTTTCTTGTTTAACAATGTATTCGTCATGAACCGCCCTGGTTTGAAAATTGGTTGTTTTGGGTGAGGTGTGGTTTTGCCTGAATCACGTCAGTGGCTTCGTGTTAGTGCGCTTGAACAGAAGAACAATAAGTCTCCCTGAAATGTTCTTGGTCACACCCTATGCGGATTATGTACAAGTGTGGACCGAACAACCGCAATTACGATGACAGCGATAAAAGTCAACACCGCGATGACATTCAACAGACCACCCTGCTGCCGTGCAATCAGATCACCTGTCAGATTACCAACCATGCGATAAGCTAGTGTCAGATGCAGCAGGATCAAATGCCCGTAAAAGAACGGCGTATACTGCACTTGCAATCCTGTGAGCGCGGGAATGATGATTGGTGCGTGTCCGAAAATCATTGAGAAAACAAAACCGAGCAGGAAAGCGTGCAGGATCACGGCATAATCCGGGCCAGCGAAGACAGCACCTTTCCAGATTGCGATGAGGCCGCCGAAGCCAAGCCAGACATATCCCGACAGTAAGCAGGCAGCAATATAACGCGGTAATTCAGTTTGCCGGATCGTGCGGCGTGCGATGTCATAGCGCAGCAGCCATGCAGCCATCAGCACCGCACCAGCCCCCAGAATGCGCACACCCAGGTCGAGGTTCGCAAGTGTCAGCAGTACGCCAACCCCATAGACACCAATTGTTCCCAATAGGAGCTGTTCGCTGCGACGAGTCAGGCGGCGCACCCGTGAGAGTTCCAGCCGCTCGCCCACAATGGTCAGGATCAGGAAGGCTGTCCACAGATGCACTACTTGATACACCGGATGCCCCGCCAGCCAGAACAGATTGCCGATCAGCCAACAGAGCGCCCCTGCCGCCATGATGACTACATCCCGCGAAGGATGCAACCGCAGCATCCAACCGAAGAGCAGCACCAATCCGGCACTGCCGAGAGTTACCACAAATTTCGCCGGGTTTGCATCTGGCAGCGAGAGAAGTAGCGCCGCGCCAACCGCATTGACCGCCGGAACGAGCAGACTCCAGCGGCTGCGGGCAGAGAGCGCGACAGCACGTTCCAGGCAGATCAACGTTCCCAGGAAGCCGGAAATCATCAGCGGGCCATGCACCAGAATCCAGCTTTCGCTCAATGAATCCATCTGCCAGCCCAACCGTGCCAGCCCCGACCCCAGGCCACCGAGGAGCGCGATCCCCACAGTCAGCAGCAGCAGCGCACGCGGAACAAATGAGAATTTCATCCGAGTTCCCTTATTCTGTGCCGAACATCAGCAGCAGCATGATGAGCGGAGTCTTCGCTACAATGCTGTGCGGCAGTTGTGGTGGCATAGCGATCCATGCGCCACTGCCTAGTTCATGATGATCGTCACCCAGGCTCACACTTGCTTCGCCCTTCAGAATCTGGATGATCGCAGCCTGACTCGAGGTGTGTTCAGAGAGTTCTTGCCCCGTATCGAAGCCAAAGATGATTCCCTTCAGCGTGTCCCCCTTGTGAAAGGTGCGGCTGACGATGCTTTCCGGCTGGATGCCGATCAATTCCTCCAGGTCTTCCACAAGTGTATATTCCACTACCATGAGACCACTTCCTCCTATATCCTCAACGAAATTTTGTGCTTGCTCGTTCATATTTCCTCCCGTGATTGTGCAGCTCGCTTGATCGTCACGCGCCAGGTTTCCGGGCCTTTCTCAAGATATTCCCAGTCGAATTCACCAGGGCGTTCGTGCAGGAATTGGTAATACAGCGGCTTCGGATCATGGTCATTCACCAGGGTGAAGCCTTCGCCCGCTGCCAATGCATCGAAGGTTTCGAAGATCATCGGGTGGCGGCGAACGGGTGGGATAATTCGTACATCAATGGTTTTCATGGTTCTGTCTCCTTAGTTTTGCCGCGCCTGAACGCCAATGGGCTTCACACGAGGCCAGATCATCACAACATAGAAAAGTACAGCAAGCAGCGAAAGCAGCCTGCCAATCAACAGCACTTCGCCCAGACCAAACCAGTTAGCAATTGCTACCAGGATCACGCCGCTGTTGAGCAGGGTAAAGCTGATCCAGCCCAGGAATTCGACCCCATAGCGGTTTTCCTGGTGTGAAAAGCGCGGCAGGGCGAAGAAGGCCACACCCATCACAAGCTGCATCGTCCAACCGAAGATCATCAATTCGACGTGTGGATTCAACAGCTTCCATGACCAACCATAGATGGGAATGCCCTTATGATGCAGGATCAGCGAGCCAAACAGGAATCCTACTCCCATATGCACCAGGGAAGCGCGTACCATCCAGACACTGAGCTTCGGCATGTTTAGCGCTCCTTGATCCGTCCCCAGGTGTTCAGGATGAAGCCCCATCCTGCCAGCAGCAGGAGCATGGAGGCCAGCGCCAGCATCCAGCCAAAGACCGGATGTGGCGTGAGTACCATACCCGGTTCGCCAATCGCCCGCAGGATGAGTCCAGCATTCAATAGGATCAGCACAGCCCAACCCAGCTTTTCACTGCGGCGCGGCTGCTCTTTCGAGTACTTTGGGAACATCCAGTAGCCCACGCCCATGATGATCTGCGTCACCCAGCCGATGAACAGAAAGTGCAGGTAGACCGGGCGCAGCACTTGCAGGTTTGATGACCAGCCCAGAAGCGGCTGTGCGAGCATCAGCGTACCCATTGCCAGCCCAACGACAAAGTAAATCAGGCCGATTTTGATGAAGTAGCGTGATAAGGCGGGCATTACCAGGGTTCTCTCACTCGTGTTCGATGTACCAGCGCAGGGCATCTGCGATGGCTCTGGGTTCCGTCATGTAGGCGAAACTGGCACGCAGCACCCCGTCCCGATCCAGCAAGTAGGAGCGTGTGGAGTGATCGACGGTGTAGACCGCTTGAGAGCCTTCTTCCATGCGGCGCAGGTAGTAGAAATCGTAGTCCGGTTGCATCCGGTTGAGCGTCTCGTCATCTGGCGAGAAGCCTACAAAATCCGGGTCGAAGTTGTCGAGATAACGTCGCAAATATTCCGGACGATCGCGCACTGAGTCCACACTGATGTACATGAAGGTGACGTTCTCTGCTTCTTCGCCCAACTCCGCCTTCACCCGGCGGTATTCACTGAGCGTTAGCGGGCAAAAATCCGGGCAGTGCATATAGCCAAAGAAGATCACGCGCCACGTACCATTCGTATCGCTCAAGCGCGTCAGGTCTTCATCACTTCCGGGTGCTTCGAAGTCGTACACCTGAATCGGTGGATTGACCACTTGCCCCACATAGATGTCATCTGCGACGGCGGATTCTGCTGCGCGGGTGAGTTCATCAGCAGGCAGCTCCAGCGGAATCGGCTCCTCGGTGGTTTCCGGTTCAGGTGTTGCTTCCTGTGCCAATACTGCTACCACGACAAGCAGCAAGATCAGTGGGATCAGGGCGAAGGTGATGCCTGTCCTGCGGCTGGTTTTCATCTTTTCGCCTCCTTTGTACGATCACATTCGGTGTTTGGGTGAACACGGCAGCGCCGTTTCCATTTGTAAGGGGGGCGGGTTATGACCCACCCCTACGGATATTTCTTCTTGGATTGTTCGTTAATGTCCAGACTGTTCTGGATAATTCTCGGCGCTGAAGACGTTCGGGTTCTCTTCGCCCTCTGCGTAGAGGAAGCCTACCAGCCCACGTTCCAGGCGGCTCAGTGCATGATCCACCAGAATATAGCGCCCTGGTACATCCAGCGTGAATTCCACCACTGTTGCGCCACCAGGAGGCACGAGCGTCGTCTGTACATCCGTCAGTGGCTCGCTGGTCAGTGATGCTTCGTCATACACCCGGTCGAAGATTTCACCGATTACATGGAAGGATGAGATTGCGTTAGGTCCACCCACACCGAAGTAGATACGCACGGTATCGCCAACGTCAGCTCGCAGCGCATACTCATCCTGCGCCAGCGCACCAGCCGAACCATTGAAGACGAAGTATTCTGCATCTTCATCCAGCATTTTCTCGTGGCTGAAGTCCAGATGGCCTTCCGTGCCGAAGTCCTGCTCCGTGTAGATCTCACCCTGCATCACATAGAATTCATGATCGACAGGGGGGAGGCCGCCTTCAGGTTCCACCAGGATCAAGCCATACATCCCGCTGGAAATGTGGTGACCGATGCTGGCAGTCGCGCAGTGATAGACGTAGAGGCCGGGTTGCAGGGCTGTGAAGTTGAAGGCTGATATTTCGCCCGCCATCGTCTGCGTGAACTCTGCACCACCGCCGGGTCCTGTCACTGCATGCAGGTCAATTGAATGGGGCAGCAAGCTCTCGATTTCGTTGATCAGGCGTAGTTCCATCGTATCCCCAACGCGCATCCGCAGCATGGGGCCGGGAACCTGCCCATCAAACGTCATATAGCGGTAGGTCGTGCCGTCGTCCAGAACACCATTCACTTCTACGGCAGTCATCTCTACAACGTGATGCTGTGGTTCGGTTGCCGTGATCGGTGGGGGCAAATCCGCCGGGTGACGCACGATTGAGACGGCATCTGCCACTGCGGGTGAGACGGGCTGTGCAGCCATCGCGCTGTGATCCATCTCTCCGCTGCCATACCCTTCATCTTCCAACGAAGCGTCCATTGCGTCTTCGCTGCCAGCGACAACTTCACCCACGACGCGCAGTGTGCCTTCCATTCCTATGTCACGATGCCCGGGTATCGAGCAGTAATAGTCGAACAAGCCAAGTTGATTCACGACAAACTCAAGAGTGACACTCTGTTCGTCTTCTCGTAGTTCCCCGGTGTAGACATCGAATTCGTCAATTTTCAGGTCGTGCAAGGCTGGATCACCGTTGATGATCGTCAGGCGCACTGTATCGCCTAGGTTGGCAGTCAGTTCTGGATTCACCACGCCATCAATCTCGCCACCGACCCCAACATAGGCCATTGCCGGGTCACCACCGATGCGGGTGCGCAGGGTGTATTCGACTACATTCGTCTCTGCCTGCGCCACCAGTACAGCTTGGGGTTCCGTCTCATCTTGCGCATGAACAGGTTCAGGTCCAACCTCAACACGGATGGGCAGGAAAGTCGCCAGGACGACGACAACGATGCCAAGGATCGCCACAAGACTGATGGGCAGCACATTTGAACTCGGTCTTTCATTCATTGGTTCATTCCTCATCTCTCGGATTTTGTAATTAAATAGGGCACTTCAATAGCACTGTTGGGGCAAAGATCTTCACAGGTTGCGCAGTAAGTGCAGCGATCAGGATGCATCAGCGATGCTTTTTTGCCATGCCATCCGAGCGCATTGCTCGGACACTGGGCGATGCAATCGCCACAGCCGATACAGCGCATGGGGTTGATTTGTGGAAGCCAGTTATTGTCTATATTCATTGAATCACCCTATCTCTTTGACTTGCTTCGAGAGTAGGGCAGTTGGACGAGGGGGGATTTAAGCTAGCTTAAGTTGGGGTGTGGACTGTGAGGAAAGTCATAGTCACACAATGACAAGTGTCATAGCATGGCGATAGATTGCAGCTTTTTTTCATCGATAATCGTGATTCGGTGGCGATCAAACTCGATTGCGTCAGCCGCTTCTAGCTCCCGCAGCGCGACGCTGATCGTCTGTGGCGTGGTATTCAAATGGGCTGCGATAGCGGTGCGAGTCACGCCGGGACCACTGAGACTGGGGTCTTCCGCTTGTTTCAGCAGAAACCGCGCCAGCCGCACAATCACGGAATAGAGCGCGAGATCTTCGATCTGGCTTACCAGGTTGCGCACCCGCTTGCCAAGTAACCGAATCACGTTGAGCGCTACCTTTGGATTTTGTAGCAGCACCTGCCGAATCACTTCAGACGGGATCAGCCATGCCACGACTTCACTGCTGAGGGCGGCTGCATTCGCTGGATTCTCCCCTCCATCGAGCGCTGCAATATCGTTGAAAGTCTTACCAGGTCCACGTAGATGCAGAATGTGTTCGTTGCCATCAGGACTAAGTTTGTAAATCTTCACACGTCCCTTTTCCACAATCCATAATCCATCCGCAGTCTCTCCTTCCATGAAGATTTGTTCTCCTGATGCGAATACCCGCTTCCCCGTGTTTTGTGTGATAAAAGTCAATTCTGTTGCAGTTATGTTTTCGAAGTAGATGATAGAGTGTATGTAAGTTTCGATAGAGTGGCTCACAAGAGAATCCTTTTGGAGTTCCGTTGCCAGTGAAATGGCGCTTGGAAGGGAAATCGCTGGCAATGCAGTCCAACCCGCAATATCGCCTGTTGTGGGGTTGCAAGGGATAGTTTCAGTAGATGCCAGTTCGTACATCTATGCTTTGAGTCGGAACTTCAACCAATATTTGTAAACCTCCGGTGGGTTGATTCTGGAACTTAATTCGTCCACCAAGGAGGGCTACACGTTCAGTGATACCAAGAATGCCAAAATGCCCTGCATCTGATAATTCTCCTAAGTCAAACGCTTCCTCAAGTCCAATGCCATTGTCAGTGATCAGGATCTGAAGCATTCGTGAGTTTCGGTAATTTAATGTCACACTTACTGTACTCGCGTTGGCATGTTTTGCGACATTGTTGAGACTCTCTTGAACGATTCGAAATAGGGACAATTCTAGTTCTTCCGTCAGGCGACCAACTTTGCTGCCCACTTGCAGGTTAACTTCAATCCCTGTGCGTTCGCTCCAGGTGCGAGTATACGATTGCAATGTTGCTCCCAGGCCAAAACTATCAATGGTGGGAGGACGCAGATGCCCGCAAATCCGCCGTAAATCTTCAACCATATTGCGCACATCTTTGCGGATCGTATCGATGCGTGTGTTCAACTGTGGGTAAGTCTCAGCTAGCGCTTCAAGTTGATAGTTCCAGGTCAACAAATCCTGAATGATCTGGTCATGTAACTCGCGTGCCAGATGCTTGCGCTCGTCTTCGCGCTCAGTCAGTAACCTTCGTTGTGCGTCTTGCAGCGCCAGGTTGGCTGCGTCTAAGGCCGATACTTGTACGGATAGTTGTTCAAGAAGTTCTTGCCGGATGGAGTTCTGCTCTTGTTTAAGCATATGCATTTGGTGCCGGAGCAACTGCGCCTGCCGAAAGGTCTGATAATACGAATCCAGCGCCCAGATCACTGGTGAGACTTGCCCATGATGCCGACCATTGACGAGAGCCGCCACAACTGATTCTCGGCTGATTGTCTTAACGGGCGAGTCAATCATTATTGTGCCATTGCGCAGGACAATAATTCGATCACACACAGCGAACAACGTATCGAGATTGGATGTTCCCAGTATAATCACCTTGCTTTCTGCACGCCATTTGCGGATCAAGTCAAGCAGTTGTTCTTGATAAGGAACACTCAATGTGCGTCCGGGGTGATCCACGAGGATGATCCGAGGATTTTGTACAATCATCTGTGCAATCGCCACCAACTGACGCTGCTCAAAAGAAAGGTCCTGGATACGGGTATGCGCTATGGGCAACGTGAAATTCAACCGAGAGAGTAGTTGTTCAGCTTCGATGAAGATTCGATAGGGATTGTAACGGTTCATCCAGCGCGGAAGGCGCTTATTGGGCTTCGGTTCATGACCGAGAAAAATGTGGTTTGCAATGCTTAGTGCCTCAACCAACTGCGGTTCACGATAGATAATCCCAATGTGATGTTTCTGTGGCTGGAACTTCCAGGCAAGCCGCTTCCCCTCGACCAAGATGTGACCGCTATCCGGGCCGTGCTGCCCAGATAGCATGTTGACCAATTCCAGGATCGCCTGTCCTTCTTGATCCACCACACCGATGACAGATCCGTCTGGCACATTCAGGCTGACATTCTGAAAGATACTGTTTTGTCCGTGAAGCTTAGAAATATTATCAAGAACAAGCATAAATATATTGGGACACTCGCTATTGCTACGCTGCTGCGCAACAGCAGTCATTTACTCAACAATGTCATATACAATTTGCTTTATGGTAGGGGTATCCAGGTCTTTTTTATCAATCAAGGCGAGCGCTCCGGACTCGATTCCTAGACGGTGAAACTCACGGTCTGGGTAGGCGGTGATGAGAATGATTTTCACGTTATGGAGTTCTTGCTTGATCTTGCGTGTATGGCTGATACCGTCTTCGTCCCCCAGAACAACGTCCATGAAGATCAATGTAGGATGTACCTGCTTCGCCAATTTGCTGAGTTCTGCCCAATTGCCCGCTTCATAGATTGTTGTATTCGGGAAGTTTCGTCCAATGATACCACATAGCTCTCGTCGGAAACGTTGGTTGTCATCCACAACTACGATAGAGACATTGCCGGATTTTGATGGCATAGGAGCGAGTGGATTTCGAGATAATACTTGCCCACTTTGTCCAAGTAATTGGGGATTCTGGTGAATGTAGGCCATTGCTTCTAGGCGGCTACTCACATTGAGCTGGCGATACAAGCGGGTGAGGTGGTTCTCAATCGTCTTGATACTGAGGGTCAGTTGGTCGGCTATTTCTTTGTTACTCAATCCGTTGGACAATCCGCGTGCAATATCCACCTGGCGCGGCGATAATTCGATCGCTTTGCGGCCTGGGATAGCAAGTATTTTGTTGATGAGTGTGTTGGATACCCAGGGCTTGCCGGAGAGGATGTTATCAATCGCTAGCGTGAGGTCACTGAGAGGTTGATCTTTCAGATGATAGCCATGAACACCAGCATTTAACAAGCCTTGCACGTAGACATCATCATCGTAGGCACTCACAACCAGGACGTACATGGAAGGATACTGGGAACGGATCGACTGAATAGCACTCAGTGGATCGAAATATGGCATGGAGACATCCACAATCAGAAAATCAAACGGCTCGCGTTTCAGTACCTCACTGAGTTCGACTCCATCACAAACAGCGACAATATGCTCAATACCACTGATTGCCACCAGTGCTTCGCGGATGCCAATGCGAGCCGTTTCATGATCGTCAGCAATTAAGACTTTCATCGCCGCAACAACTTATCATCCAGCCCCATAATGATAAACGTGGACTAAGGAAGGGACGCTACATGGCCCCTTGCCTCTACACTTTCAGTTTAGCTGCGACGGTTACGGGTTGCAACGTCGAAGATCACAGCAGCCGCCAGCACACCACCGCGCACTACATATTGACTCGCAATACCGATGCCCATCAAGTTCATACCGCTGGTGAGCGAAATCATTACCAGCGCACCAATGATCGCCCCGGTGACTTTCCCGACACCACCAGCCGCCGACACACCACCGATGAATGCGGCTGCAATTGCATCAAGCTCGAATAATGTGCCAGCCGTTGTTGTGGCGGATTGGAGACGGGCTGAAAACAGGATTCCCGATAAGGCTGACAGCATCCCCATTGAGCCGAAGACAATATATGTGATGCGCTTGACGTTAATCCCACTCAGTTCGGCTGCTTCAGGATTACCGCCAACCGCATAAATATGTCGCCCGACGACCGTTTGATTTGCGACGAAGTTATATATAAAGGCAACGAGCATCACAATCACAACCGTCCAGGACAAGCCGTTGTAGTTTGCGAGCTGCCACAAGACCCAACCAGTCAATGCGGAGACAAAAACGATCTGGAGGACAAACATGTCCAGGGGGGCAACTTCAAAGTTATATTGCATCTTTTTACGGCGGTCATTCACCTGCCCAATGATGAACAGAAGAATGCCAATAATGCCAATTAGCAGGGTTAACTTATGTACTTCGGGTAGAAAACCTTCCATTGGAATATCGGGGATGTAGCCGTTTCCAATCGCGTTGTAGGCATCGTCCGAAATGATGATCGTGCCTGTGCTTTCCGTCAGCAGCAGAATGCCACCACGATAGACCAGGAAGCCCGCGAGGGTTGCCACAAACGCAGGGATTTTCATCTGAGCTACCAGGAAGCCCGACATCAAACCCGCCAGGATGCCTAGAAACAGTACGAGAGGAATTACGAGCCATACTGGCAAACCCCAGAATTTGAGCGCGATTGCTGCAATCGCACCCAGGAAACCAGAGAGGAAGCCGACGGATAAGTCGATGTGGCGGATCACGATTACCAACGTCATCCCAACACCGAGAACCGCAATGTACCCCGTCTGATTGAGGAGGTTACTCAGGTTGCGTGAGGAGATGAAAATGCCGTTCGTCTGCCAGGTAAAAAAGGCCATGATGACGAACAGTGCGATGAACATGCCGTATTCGCGGATATTCCCTTGCAATGACTCTTGAATATTTCCGAAGAAGCCGCTTACACCCGTTCTTTTCGGCTTCTCATATTCGCTACCATTCAATGTTTGTTGGCTATTTCCAGTAAAGCCCATCACTCTCCTCCTTAATGGGTTGCTAGATGCATAATTTCTTCTTGTGTGGCATCTTCCGCGTTGACTACGCCAGTCAATCGCCCTTCGGACATTACGTAAATACGATCACTCATCCCCATGACTTCTGGTAATTCGGATGAAATCATGATGATACTCATCCCGCCTACCACAAGTTCGTTGATGATTGTGTAAATTTCAAACTTAGCACCTACATCAATGCCGCGCGTCGGTTCATCCAGGATCAAAATATCCGGCTTCACAAAGAGCGACTTCGCCAGCGAAACTTTCTGCTGATTCCCACCGCTGAGTTTCATCACCGTCTGCTCGATGCTGGTAGCCTTGATGTTCAGGGAATCTTTGTATTCGCGGGAAATCCGCACTTCTTCGTTCTGGTTGACGACGCTGCGACTGGCGAGTTCTCGCAGATTGGCGAGAGTGATATTGTTTTTAATATCCTGTATAAGAATGAGACCTTTTACTTTTCGGTCTTCGCTGACGTAGGCCACTCCTGCTTCTAGTGCCTGGGATGGATGCCTAAAATGACGAGTTTCGCCATCTTTGATGATGTCGCCGGAGATGTTGTATCCATTGGCATTACCAAAAATCGTCAGCGCCAGTTCCGTGCGTCCTGAACCCATTAAGCCTGCAAGACCGACGATCTCTCCTTTGTGGATGTTGAAATCAATATCTTTGAGTATTGGTCGCCCCGTTCCTCGCTCTTCTGCGTTCAAATTGCGGATTTCCAGTACGACTTCATCTGTCACGGTTTTGCTACGTGGAGGGTAAATATTATTGATCTCGCGTCCCACCATATTCTTGATGATGACATTTTCTTCGATTTCGCCCTGGTCAGCGTATAAATCCCCGACTGTTTTACCATCTCGCAGGACGGTGACAACATCGGCAACCCTAATGACTTCTTTGAGTTTGTGTGAGATCAAGACACTGGTGATGTTCCTATCTCTGAGATTACGAACCAGTTCCAGCAAATTGTCACTTTCGTTTTCATTGAGTGCCGAAGTCGGTTCGTCAAGGATGAGCAATTTCACATTCTTGCTGAGGGCTTTCGCAATTTCAACAAGCTGCTGCTGGCTCACGCTGAGATCCCGAACCTTCGTCTGGGGATTGATATCCAGATGTACCAATTCGAGCATTTCTTTTGTACGGCGGATCGTTTCGTTGCGATTTACCAGACCGCCTTTAGCGATCTCATGACCTAGAAAAATATTTTCATACACCATCATATCCGGGATGAGGGCTAGCTCTTGATAGATGATGGCGATTCCTGCCCGTTCACTGTCGCTAATCCCACGAAATTGTTGTACCTCGCCATCAAAGAGGATGTCACCCGAATACGTTCCATAAGGATAAACACCACTCAAGACCTTCATGAGCGTGGATTTACCCGCGCCATTTTCCCCTACAAGGCAGTGGATTTCATTAGGAGCGACCCTGAAATTCACATCATCCAGGGCGCGAACACCGATGAACTCTTTTGTAATACCGCGCATTTCTAATAATGGGGCGATATCCATAAGGTCAACCTCCAAATTTTCCAGTTGCTGCGTGACAGCTTTGAACCTCAAGCACACCAAGAACGATTGTCCAAGAGCGAATACTCACCGGATCAATGGACATAATCCGTTATACGGGTTCTAGGAGGAGTAAAAGCTGCGGTGGTAAAGCGCGGGGCAAAGCGCTTGGCTCCGCCCCGCATTGGGATGAATGCTTATTCAAGCCCGGTGAAATCTTCGGCGGCGTAGTAGCCCGATTCGATCAATGCTGCAACAACATTGTTGGAATCAACGGTGATGACTTCCGACTGAAGTGCCGGGACATCGACCACACCATTGAAGTAAGCGCCAGTGGTTTCCGGCATACCCCCTTCAAGAACGGTCACAGCCAGGCTGATCGAGTCATTGACCAGGGTGCGGACATCTTTGAAGACGGTCATGGACTGGCGACCATCAATGATGTACTGAACAGATGCCTGTTCTGCATCCTGCCCGGTGACGACGTAGCTGGTGACATCGCTATCGGCTGCGAATGCGTCAGCGATAGCGCGTGCAGTACCATCGTTCGGAGCCAGGATGAAGACATCGCCCTTGTCTTCTGCGGTGGCAATGGTGAGGTTGGCTTCAGCCAGATTCTTGGCAGTGTTGAAGTCCCAATTGGTGGTGATCTGACCGATGATCTGTGCGTACTGATCGCGGGTCAGTTCCGCCTGATCTTGCAGGGCAACAGCTTCGCTGGAGTTGACGATGTAGAATGTGCCGTCAGCGATTTTCGGTTGCAGGACATTCCACGCACCTTCAAAGAAGAGGAAGGCGTTGTTATCGGAAGCAGCACCAGCATAGAGGTAAAGCGGGTTACCCGTACCTTCTGCATGGTCAACCAGGTACTGCGCCTGTGCTTCACCGACTGCGACACTGTCGAAGGTGACATAGTAATCAACGGCATCGGTGTTGGTGATCAGACGATCATAGGAAATCACCGTCACGCCTGCATCACGTGCAGCTTCTGCTGCGGCTGCGGCTGCATCACCATCGTGCGGGGTGATAATCAGAACTTCGATACCGCTGGTGATGAGGTCTTCAACGTTGGCGCGTTCACGTGCGGAGTCGCCCTGGCTGAAGAGGATCTGTACATCATAACCTGCTGCGGCAAGTGCTTCACGGAAGCGGGTTTCATCTTGCACCCAGCGGGGTTCATCGCGGGTCGGCAGAACGATACCAATGCGTCCGGTCACTTGTTCTGCGGACATGGATTCTTCTGCCGGGAGGTTTTCCAGCCCGGTGAAGTCTTCAGCAGAATAGTAAGCCGAGTCAATCAGTGCAGAAACAACGTTGCTCGCATCAACGGTGATGACTTCCGACTGAAGTGCCGGAACATCGACCACACCATTGAAGTAAGCGCCAGTGGTTTCCGGCATACCCCCTTCAAGAACGGTCACAGCCAGGCTGATCGAGTCATTGACCAGGGTGCGGACATCTTTGAAGACGGTCATGGACTGGCGACCATCAATGATGTACTGAACAGATGCCTGTTCTGCATCCTGCCCGGTGACGACGTAGCTGGTGACATCGCTATCGGCTGCGAATGCGTCAGCGATAGCGCGTGCAGTACCATCGTTCGGAGCCAGGATGAAGACATCGCCCTTGTCTTCTGCGGTGGCAATGGTGAGGTTGGCTTCAGCCAGATTCTTGGCAGTGTTGAAGTCCCAATTGGTGGTGATCTGACCGATGATCTGTGCGTACTGATCGCGGGTCAGTTCCGCCTGATCTTGCAGGGCAACAGCTTCGCTGGAGTTGACGATGTAGAATGTGCCGTCAGCGATTTTCGGTTGCAGGACATTCCACGCACCTTCAAAGAAGAGGAAGGCGTTGTTATCGGAAGCAGCACCAGCATAGAGGTAAAGCGGGTTACCCGTACCTTCTGCATGGTCAACCAGGTACTGCGCCTGTGCTTCACCGACTGCGACACTGTCGAAGGTGACATAGTAATCAACGGCATCGGTGTTGGTGATCAGACGATCATAGGAAATCACCGTCACGCCTGCATCACGTGCAGCTTCTGCTGCGGCTGCGGCTGCATCACCATCGTGCGGGGTGATAATCAGAACTTCGATACCGCTGGTGATGAGGTCTTCAACGTTGGCGCGTTCACGTGCGGAGTCGCCCTGGCTGAAGAGGATCTGTACATCATAACCTGCTGCGGACAGCGCATCGCGGAAGCGGGTTTCGTCCTGTACCCAGCGCGGTTCATCGCGGGTCGGCAGAACAATGCCAACTTTGCCACTAAGTTCCTGAGCGCTGATGAGGCTGGTACTAACAGTCATGATGACTGTCAGCAAAAACAAGAAGGTGAGTCTAGCTTTTTTGAACATTCGTTGAATCTCCTTAAAGCATCTAATTCGACATGAATTAATTTTCACCAAGGAAGATCAATGCCTTCTTTATTCAGTTTGAGAAACTAACAAAGAAATCTACTTAGATTGACGCTGCCTGTGGCTGAAATCAACTCACAATAATGAGCGTAGCGCTTCTGAACCGAATCCGTAATAGTTGTAACCCCTAAAGGTAATGGGGGAATCCCCCTAACAAATGATTTGGTTCGCTTTTCTATAGAAACTACGGTTATAGCGCTGTGGCGACATGGCTCTATTGGGGTCATGAAGCAATTAGATTAGCTTCTGCTCTTGTCTCCTCTACTTCGGACAAACTCTGTGTCCATTTTTTGGGGTAGTTCAAACTGTTACTCTATCTTAGCGGGGGTGGATTACCACTGCTTCGCAAGCGCTGGTACTCGAGTCTCGGATCCACTTACGCATGAAAAATGCAGATTTGGAAATAATGGAAAGGTAAAAGCAAGCATCGGTGACGCACAAGGACAGCCATACTCTCTACTTTAAGGCTTATTGTAACTACTTATCCAGCGCTTAATGGTGTCTTTAAACCTCCATAGTGCAGAGACGGTATCCTCAACCCTGTTTTGGCCTTCCCACACTACGTACGTAAATAGGCATCTACTACATGTCCGATTCGCCTACTGAGTCAATGCAGACTGATACTGAGTCGCGCACGAATCAACAAACTGGGTTCGCAATACCGCCACGTCGCAAACTTTTCGCGGCGTTAGAAGGATATGCCTACGTCGCACCAACACTCATCGCGCTGACGATCTTCGTTTATGTGCCGATTATCTCTTCATTTCAACTGAGTTTGAACCGGGCTGCACCCTTTGGGTCTGCCACCCGCTACGTGGGCCTCGAAAATTACGCCACACTCCTTAATCGTTCCTTCAACGTAGAGCGGCTCATGATCTGGTTGCCTGTCGTGCTGGGGATCGTCTTCATTTCTTTAGGTCTGACGTTCTTTGCACGCAGATCGTCATCAGCGAGGAATGATACGGTTGCGCGTTTTGGTCGCTGGATAGCGACCCTGGCAGCGGTCGCACTACTCATCGTCACGGTTGAAGGCACGATGCGCACGTCGCTGCTATTCACATTAGGTACAGTGCTGCCAAGTATTTTCTTGTCCGTTGCCTTGGCAATCGCATTGTCTCTCCCAGTACGGCGTTTCTCCTGGTTTCACCGCCTATTGATCTTCGTTCCTATCGTTATCAGCAGCGCGGTCACTGGGGTGCTATTCCGCTGGATTTATCATCCGGTTGTTGGCTACATCAATTACGCACTCAGCTTGATTGGGGTTGACGGCCCGAACTGGCTTTCTGATGCAGACTGGGCGTTGATTGCAGTCATGATGGCGGTAGTTTGGCGGCAGTTGGGCTTCAATGTCATCATTGCGCTGGCGGGTTTGCAGAATATCGATGCAACCTATTATGAGGCAGCCAAAGTGGATGGGGCAAACCTCTGGTTTCGCATCCGCCATATTACGCTGCCGCTCATGTCCCCAACATTGTTCTTTCTGTTCATCATCAACACGATCAACAGCCTACAGACATTCGGTGAAATTGATGTGTTGACGATGGGTGGGCCTGGTGAGGCTACCAAGACTCTGCTGTATTCAATCTACTTTTTCGCCTTCCGTGGTACACCACAGCGGGGAATCGCATCGGCAGAGTCATTTATTCTGTTCTTGCTCATTGTGGTTCTCTCAATCATTCAGTTCCGCGTTGCCAACCGGAGGGTACATTACCGATGAACAACCCGTTCAATCGTCAAGCGCCGTTGAAGAAAGACGACAAAACCGAGCGTCCGGTAGATGTACGTTCCGAGATCATCATACAGATCTTTCTCTTCAGTATAGGATTATTCGTATCATTTCCAATTATTCTGGCGATCTTCACGAGTTTCAAAGTCCCTCAGGACATTACAAATTATCCGCCGACAATCCTTCCAGTTCAGCAGAATCGCGTGACTGTCGTGGGCTACGATGCTCCGCTGCCGCTATTCCGTGTGGAGATGGAAGACGGCTCTATCGAGGAACTGGCTCGCATTGGTCAAGAGGGTGGTCAGGCGCGTTTGATTGACCCTGAAAACCCGGATGAAATTATCCTTGTTCCACTTGGCGATCTCGTGCGTTCCGAACGAATTAATTTCACCCTTGAGAATTATGTCACAGCCTGGACCTCGCAGCCTTTTGCACGCTACTTCCTCAATAGTGTCATTCAGACGGGGGTAATCGTTGCTTTCCAGTTGTTGTTCAGCGTTTTGGCGGCATATGCGTTCGCTATTCTAGAATTTCCAGGGCGCAATATCCTATTCTATCTAATCCTCGGTAGCTTGATGGTTCCTTTCCAACTCACGTTTATCCCGAACTTCTTGCTGGTGAGCAATTTGGGTCTCGCAAACTCTTACGTTGGTTTGACCATCCCATTTCTGGCAAGTGCGTTTGGGGTCTTCTTGCTGCGCCAATTCTTCATGACCCTGCCGCCGGAGCTACACGATGCGGCTCGCATTGACGGCGCGAGCAATTGGTTGTACTTGTGGCGGGTCGTCGTTCCACTCAGCCGGGGAGCAATCAGTGCTTTTGCTATTTTCGCTTTCTTGGGTGCGTGGAGCCAGTATCTATGGCCTCTCGTGATTACGAACCAGGTAGAAATGCGAACGATCCAGATTGGCATCCGTTTCTTTCTGTTTGACCAGGAACGCGGGGCGGATTGGGGCGGCATCATGGCAACTGCTGTGATCGCGCTTCTGCCGACATTGGCGATTTTCCTGGTTGCCCAACGTCAGCTCGTTCGTGGCATTGCAATGACAGGTTTGAAGGGCTGATTGGTCAAACTCTATTTTGGCTTTGTGCGGAGAATACTCCGCTTAAGCACGCTGGTATTCAGCGTTACTTTCATGTTCTATTGCTATACGACCTGAGGAGGTCAACACATGATCCGTAGTACTCGCACTGTAGTTCTGATGTTGGTGTTCGCCATTGTGGCAAGCATCCCCTTCGTTTCCAGCGCACAGGATGAAGTGATTGAACTGGAATTCTGGCACGCAATGGGCGGCGATCTCGGCGTAGTTGTCGATGAATTGGTTGCTCGTTTCAACGAAAGCCAGGATGCTATCGTGGTTAATGCTACCTTCCAGGGTAGCTATGATGACACCTACAACGCACTGCTGGCTGCTGCTGAAAGTGGCACTCTGCCGAACGTAACCCAGAACTTCGACTTGGCTTCACAGACCATGTTCGACTTCCCGGCTGTGCTGCCGGCTTACACCCAGTTCGAAGCAGACGATTTCGATCCGAGTGTCTTCGTTCCGGCTGTCCGTGAATACTACAGCAACGATGAAGGCATGGTTGCTATGGCATTCAACAGCAGCACCCCGATCCTCTACTACAACGCTGAACTGATCGAAGCTGCTGGCGTTGAACTGCCCGATAACGACAGCCTGAGCTTCAGCGAACTGCTCGAAGTCTGTGATGCAATCCAGGAAAGTGGCGTAGAATACTGCATCACCTTCGGTCAGACGGGTTGGTACTTCGAACAGATTCTGGCGAACAGCGGTGGTCTGTACTTCAATAACAACAATGGTCGTACCGGTCGCGCAACCGAAGTTCTCTTCCACGAAGGCCAGGGGCTGGAAGTCTTCACCTTCCTGACTGACCTGTTCGCAAACGGTTACGCTCCGAACCTGGGCAACACCTGGACGGACACTGATGCTGCATTCCTGGCTGGTCAGGCTGCTCTGATTTTCGATAGCACGGCTGGTGCTGCTGGCTTGCAGGCTGCTGCTGAATTCGAAGTGGATACCACCTACATCCCGCACAGCGACAGCAGTGAACGCAACGGTGTCATCATCGGTGGTGCTGCACTCTACTTGCTGGACAGTGGCGACGAAGCTGAAAACCAGGCTGCATGGCAGTTCATGAAGTTCATGAGCGAAGCTGACCAGCAGATCGCCTGGCACACAGGTACTGGTTACTTCCCGGTTCGCTCCTCCTTGCAGGAAAACGAAGAACTGATCGCATTCTGGGACGAAAACCCGAACTTCCTGACCGCTATTGAACAGCTCGGCAGCACCCGCACCGAACTGGAAGATGGCACCCCCAATTACGCAGTTCTGGGTGGTCAGGCTGGCCCCTTCCCGGCAATCCGTCAGATCGTCGTTCAGGCTTACAGCCGCGTGCTGGATGATGGCCTGACCCCCGAAGAAGCGCTGTTGGAAGCCAAGGAACTGGCTGACGCAGAACTCGAAAACTACAACGCTTTCTTCGAGTAAGCCGCTGACCGTAACCATTTAGCGGATAATTGAATTGGGGGGATGCGTGGCTTGGCTGCGTGTCCCCTCTTTTATATCTGTACACCGATCTATCGAAAGTTTGAACGAATGATTACTCCAAGTCTGCTTCGCCAACGCCTGCTCACTGCCATTTCGCTGGTTTTAGTACTCATGGTTTTCGCCGGGTTTCTATCTGCACAAGAAGCCGAACCCAACACACCAAGCGTAACCGTTCTGGTTGAAGGATTGCGTAATCCCTTGGGTATGGCGTTGGCTGGAGACGGTACCCTTTTCATTGCTGAAGAGGGAACGGGGATGGATGATCTCAGCGCCGGAGTCAGCATCCGGCAGCCAGATGGCACAATCGGGCGATATATTTCTGGTTTGCCAAGTGGGCGTGATTCTGGTGATCTCTCCGGGGTAGCGTTGGTACAGATTTCGCCTGATGGGGAAACCCTCTATGTTGGCAATTTTGGGGCAGGCCATCTCTGGACAATGCCACTGATGTTGCCAATTGAACTACCTGAAACACCGTACACCCCCGACGATCTGGGAATTACGATGGAACCACTGAATCGCGTGGCTTTGCTCAACCCATTTGCAATGACCTTTGACCCTTTGGGAATCCCAGTCGTTTCGGATGCCTCCAATAATGGGGTTGCGAAGGAAAATACGGACGGTACAACACGGTTCATCCATCGGTTTGATCCGCTGATTGATCCTCAGAACGAACGCTTGACGATTGATCCTGTGCCAACGGGCATCGAACGAATTGGCGACGAGTATTATGTGACACTCTTCGGTGGCTGTCCGTACCCGGCAAATAGTGGCGAGTTGGTTGCAATTAATGAGCAGCGCCAGCAGCGTACTGTTGTTGATAACCTCAACATGCCAATTGATGTGGCTGTCGGCAGCGATGGCGCTATCTGGGTATTGGAGTTTGCAACCTTTTCAGCGGATGGTTCCTGCTTCAGCGGTAGCGGTTATCAGCAAAACACGGGTACACTCAGCCGCCTGCGTCCAGATGGCACTCTGGAAACCGTCGTTCGCAATTTGAACTTTCCCGGCTCTATTCTACCTTTGCCAGATGGCAGCCTCTATGTGACTGAGATATTCGATGGCGAAGTGTTACACATTCGTTTTGATGTTACCGAGGAAACCGCAGCGTTCTCGCTACCAGAACTCAGCTTGAGTGAACCCCAATACAATGATATTGCAGATATAGATGCCGCATTGCGAGAGATCATTGAGATACATGCATTGGAACCACAGCCGGGGCAAGAATGGCTCGAAGGCGATACCGAACTAGCGCGACTGGGGCAGGATTTATTCTTTGATCCCATTCTTTCGGGTGATCAGAATATTTCGTGCGCAACCTGTCATCATCCTACGCTGGCGATGGCAGATGGGCGTGTGCTGCCAATTGGCACGGGTGGTTATGGTCTGGGTTCTGAGCGTGATTTCGTCACGCATATCTCTGTCAGCGCCGAGGTTCGAGATGGTGCCCCAGGAGAAACGGCAAATCCCTTCAACGGTAGTTTTGTTCCGCGTAACAGCCCAACGATCATCAATAGTGCATTGCTCCCTGCACAATTCTGGGATGGACGTGTTGAGACCTATGCCCTGGGGGATGTCGTTCATACACAAGAAGAAGGTGTGAATCTCTTGTTGCTGGATGATATTCTGCTCGTTCAAGCACTTTTCCCAATTACATCACGAGAAGAGATGGCAGGGGCAACCTTCACAGATGAACCGCCAGCCCACATCCGCCGTTTGCTGGTACAGCGCTTAGAGTCCAACGCGGACTATGACCAACGCTTTGAGCAGACTTTTGGAGATGCAAGTATTACTCCTGTCCAGGTTGTTTCGGCACTTGCGGCATTTGAACGTCGTTTAATCTTTACACATTCGCCCTGGGATGCATACATCGCTGGTGATGAAACGGCACTGACGGATCAACAAAAGCGTGGTGCATTGCTCTTCTATGGCGAACTCAATCCCGAAGTAAATTGTGCAGCCTGCCACAGCGGTGATATGTTTACCGACCTGAATTACTATAATTTGCTCGTGCCGCAGATTGGCCCGGGTAAAGCGGATGGTATTGATAACCGAGAAGACTGGGGACGTGCGCGTGTGACGTATGATTGGCGAGACAGATATGCCTTCCGTACTCCCAGTCTGCGCAACGTTGAATTGACATCTCCTTACTTCCACAGCGGGGCTTATCCTACCCTTGAGAGTGTTATTTGGCATCATGCGAATATTTGGGAGAGCGCCAGTACATATGATCCGAGCGCATATTTACCACAGGACTTTCAGAGCGGACTTCGCCCGTATAATTTCGAGCGTCAGAGCCAGACAGTAACACCACTGTTGGCAAATGGCCTGCCACTCACGCAGCAAGATGTGGTAGATATTGTCGCTTTTCTACAGAGCCTGACTGACCCAAATGCACGCGATTTAATGGAATTTGTCCCAGAAGATGTGCCGAGCGGTTTAGCCCTTGATCCTTTACCCTCAATTTCTGTGGCAACGACATCTGAAACGGCTTTACCCGCTGTTTCGGCGAGTAATGATGAGACAACTGAGTCTCCACAACAAAATGATTGGCACTTCCGCAATGTGAGTGAAGAGGTTGGGCTGGACTTCCAACATGGTGCATTTGTGACAGGTATTTTTGAGGATCCGGCGGCGATGATGGGTGCTGGATTGTGCTGGATTGATTACGACAATGATGGTTGGCTGGATTTGTATCTGGTCAATAGCTATGCTGAAGATGAAATTGATTATTGGCAGCAAGGCGGTGGTTTGCCGCATAACGCCCTGTTCCGTAATGAGGGCGGTACTTTCCGTGAGGTGAGTACAGAAACAGGTACAGATTTATCCATGCGTGGGAATGGCTGTGTTGCGGCGGATTTTAACCGGGATGGTTGGATGGATTTGCATATCACTGCCGATGGTGAAAATGCTCTGCTCTGGAACAATGGAGATGGAACCTTCACTGAAGGAGCAGTTGAGGCTGGCATTAACGCAGCAGAATGGAACACAGCAGCAGCTGTTGCGGACATAAACAAGGATGGCTGGCCTGATCTGTTCGTTGGTAGCTACATTGATCTGGACTACAAAGTGCCGCGCCCAATTGGTGCCTTCCCGCAGGACTATTACGGCCTGCCGGATCGCTTCTACATCAGCAATGGCCTGGATGAAAATGGCTACGTCACTTTCCGCGAGGTTACCAGCGAAGTAGGGCTGTTCCGCGAGGAGCGTGCGTTGGGAGCCGTCTTCAGCGACTTCGATAATGATGGTGATTTGGATATCTACATTGCGAATGATGGTCAAGCAAATCGCCTTTACGAGAATCGACCTCTTGTAGATGATCCTTTGGGCATTGGCTTCCGGTTTGTAGATACGCATGAAACCGCCAATGTGGGTGATACAGGTAGTGGTATGGGGGTTGCCAGCGCCGACTGGGACGGAGATGGTTACTTCGATCTGATGGTGACAAATTGGGAAGCAGAGTTGAACGCCATCTACCGCAACCTGACCCCAGAAACGGGATACATGAACTTTCTCTACAGTACCTATCGCATCGGGATGCGCGGCCTCGGTAATAATATGACGGGGTGGGGGACTGCCTTGGTGGATTTTGATCATGATACGGACTTGGATTTGCTCACGGTGAACGGGCGTGTCCCAATCACAAACCTGGAAACTGATCCTGAGCTGGTGCAACTCTATGTAAATCGCACAGCGGAGGGCAAGTCAGGTGAGTTCCTTCCCTGGACGAATGTCGTTGGCTTACAAGAGGTAGGCCCACTGCTGGCACGGGGCAGTGCCGTAGCAGACTACGACAACGATGGCGACCTTGATATTGCAATAAACACTATCTCTGGCAATGCTGTCTTACTAGAAAACAAGGATACAGCCGGAAACTGGCTGATAGTAAGCCTGGAAGGGTTTAATCCTGGTGCGGTTGTCGAGGTTACTCTGGACGATGGGCGGATCTTGCGCCAGGAAATTCATGCTGGTAGCAGCTACCTTGCTTCAGAGGATCCGCGTGTACATTTCGGACTCGGAGACAACGTTGTTCGGTATATCAGCGTGATGTGGCCAGATGGTTTCACCACTGCAATCTCAGGAGTATTCCAAAACTACATTGTTGTTTACACGCGAACTAGCGGCTAATAAATGAGCGTGGTGAAGTTATATCAAAGGACTCAAAAAACATAATCAGAGGGTTCCACTAGTTCAAGCATCCAAAGCTACAAACATCTGTTTTGTAGGCACGGATTGTGTAGTGAGAAATTAATCAGTTCAATGACCTACATCAGACCCGCGATCTGTATGTTATAGGCTGAAATAGAAAAGAGCTTCTCGAGAAAATACAAGAAGCTCTTTATCCTATAGCATTTTCGGGAGCGACGGGATTCGACCACGGGTGTGTACAAAATTGCTGCTGTTCCGCCCCTCAAGCCGCAATGGAAAAAACACTTTAGATCCTCTTATGAGGATTTATATAGTGCTTATGGATAACCGAATTAGAAATGTCGCCAACTCATTGGGACGTACTTGTCAAGGAAATTTGTCTGAAAGGGTGTTTGATTGAGATAGCATTCGAAGTCCTCAATTAAGGCGTCAAATTGTCGATAGGTATGGTTATGGCTGATGGCATCGCGTGCGCGTTCCCACACATGCTCTTGTGGATTTAGATCGGGACAGGCAACAGGAAAGTAAATGGCTTGAAGGCGTTCAGTGTGTTCAATGAGTACCCTGACCTCGCCATAATGCCAACTCGCGCGATCGAGCAAGAGGAGGATGGGCTGAGGGTAAAGCATCAACAGTTGCATGATGAAGTTGCAACTGAATTCACTATTTTCGGCATCGGCACGCATAGCAATCTCACGTCCATTACACACATTCAACGCGCCATAGAAGTAAATGCAATCGCGTTGCGGATGCACCTCAACAACCGGTGTCCGCCCTATCGGTGCCCAGACGCGCGTTAGGGTTGCTTGAAAATACAAGCTCATTTCATCAAGAGCGAGAATGACCTGTGAATTAGACCGGGATCGATAGACTTTTTCTGTCCGTTGATAGCTAAAG
>CAYVVZ010000002.1:0-190138 GCA_964455365.1 uncultured Anaerolineaceae bacterium
GCGGTCTCACACCGTCCTACAGCGGTTTGCAGGGGATGCTCATCAATGTGGCTTACATCGGACACTGGATTCACCAGGGTGTCATCGTTGAGTGGCACAACCACGAGGCGATCATCCCGAATGACCTGTTCATGTACGCTTTCAACCGCATCTCACCGGCTGACTTCTACGGCAATCCCAACGCCGACTACGTGCCCTACCGTCCCTGGACGCGGCACAACAAAGCCGAGCGTCAGGAAGCGCCGCCGACCTACAGTAACCTGCTCTACTCGGATGATCTGCCAGACGATCCCTATCACCGTTTAGCGACGGTGTGGAACACGGCGGCTGAGAAGTACCAGTATCAGCTTTACGAGTACGAACGGTCGAATGTCTGGAACATCAAGTGCTTCATCGTGGATGCGATCATCGACCGGATGCTGCTGGAACGGCTGAAGGCGACGACCATCGACGAGGCGACGTGGCAGGCAGCGCTGGCAACAATGGAGGACGGCGATCACGCCGAAGTCCGGCGGCTGGAAGCAGCCATCCGGCAGGCGGAAGCGTCGAAAGACAACCTCATCGGCAGCCTCGCTACCCTCTCGCATCC
This sequence comes from uncultured Anaerolineaceae bacterium, assembly GCA_964455365.1. Taxonomy (GTDB): domain Bacteria; phylum Chloroflexota; class Anaerolineae; order Aggregatilineales; family Phototrophicaceae; genus JAUZRW01. The sequence goes on from CAYVVZ010000002.1 coordinate 590, forward strand.
AGAGATGGTCGAACGGGCGGAAGCACGCTACCGCTCGCTGGAGTTGGAGCTTGAGTCGTTGCAGGCGGAGTGGTCGCGTCTGAAGTCGGGTGAACGCAAGCAGGTCAACCTGGCCGATGCCAAACCCGTGCTGGAAACCATCATCAACCGATGGGAGGATGTCCCGCGTCAGGAACGGCGTGAACTATTCGAGGCGTTTGCGTCCTACGCAGCAATCTCGAAGGTAACGCGCCATACCAAGACCATCACGGTTCACTGGCGTGACGGCTCGACATCATCTAAAAAGAGCACTCACCGCAGTCGTGGTTACTTCTGGGAAGATGATGAACTGGAAAAACTGCGGGCGATGGTCGAAGGTGATGTGGATCAATGGCAAATCCTGAAGGCGTTTCCGGGCTACACATGGAAGGCGTTGCAGGAACGCTATGCCTATAACTTTGGCAACGGACGCTGGCGGAATGACTATGCGGGTCATAAACCCTATGGACGCTATACACGTTGGCGCGGCACGGCGGAGTACAAAGCTGAGCAACAACCTGCCTCAGAGGAGGTATCCGCGCCACAAGTACCGTCGAGTAATGTCTCTACTGATGAATGCACATCTTCCCATTTGGCACGGCAATGTGCTGTTGTGATCAGAATCACCAAACGACTCAATCCAATCAGGTCGGGCTATCGCTGCCAGAGCGCAGCATTTGCCCTAGCTGGATAAGCGCATATGCTTGCGATATGTGTTCTTGCTCCAGACGCAAGTTATGTTCCAGAACGTACTGTGCAACGATAGCTTCAGTGTCCGTCAACCCATCAAAGCGATCCACGCGCATTCGGTTTCCTTCCACAACATACGCAGCATGATCATCCAGTGTTTGCTGATCCATCATCACGGAACGCGCATGCGGAAACAGCTTTCGCAAATCCGACAAAATTTGAAAGCCATGTGCGTCGATGTCACCCCAATAGATAACCCGGCATTGATGCAGCCACCTGACATCTGCCAGCAATTGCACCGCGAACCCACGCCCAAATAACCCAACACCCGCCGGATGAGATGGTAGTGTGAGGAAGTTCATCAGATTTTCTGCGATGATAACGGTTTTAGGTTGGATGTGCTCCGCCAGTAGATGCGCTAATTGGTCAACGGGCAGCGTTAAATCATCCAATCGCAAGCCGTACTGCCAATCGAGTTGTTCTTCTAACAGCCTTATACGCATCGTTGGCGGTGGGGTCTTCAACCCGAATCGCTGACTAAAATTGTTGGTATCCGGTGTAATCGCATCATCAGGCAGCAGCGTATCCAGCAGATCGCGCAGGATACGACTGTGCTGTTCGATAAATTTCGTGTGTACAGGGATGGGCAGTTCACGGATATACAGATTCGGTCGGGGATTCTTCACAAAGTAATTACACACCAGCAGCAGATCATCCCAATGGCCTCTGGAGTCGATGACCGCCTGCGGATTAGCACACATCCAATCCTCCAGCACTGGAAATTGGCGGCGAATACGCTCAATATCACTCACAAACTGCTGATATTCCATGCGTCTGCGAACAACTGCTAGATAATCTTCCAGTGTCTCGATGATAACGCGGCGCGGTGTCGTCTGTTTGCCCAGGTCACGCCGATTGACCGTTTGCCATTCCAGCGTGTACCCCTGCCCTGTGGTTTCTTTGGATCGTTGGCGTAGGTCGTCAATTTGTTGGCGGCGTTCTACCAGGTTCTTCGACAGATGCCCCACTGGGAATTCCAGCGGGAACAGGTCATCGTTGTTCAGGTACGCCCGCAACACATTATGGTACTTGCGCTCTGCCTTCTTGACGATTTCCGCCGGAGTAATCATGCCTGCTGACCCTGCGCCTGGAACTCACGGCGGCGTTCGCGGTATTCCGCCTGTGTTAGATTGAACAGACGCGATTCGCTACCCGCAGGATTGTTGACAACGACATGATAGGCATGGACGAAATCCTCAATGATGTGAAGCTGCTGCATAGGGGTGACGACAAGGAGTTGCAGCCCCAACTGATCGAACAACCTCATCGCAAACCGGGCATTATCATCGTCCAATTTACTGAACGCCTCATCAATGACCACAAGCCGGAACGAGCGATCTCCGGCATTCGTGTCTTGCAGTCCATATTGGTAAGCGATAGCCGATGCCAGAATGGTATAAGCGAGCTTCGCCTTCTGCCCGCCCGACTTGCCCGACGAGTCGCTGTAATAATCAACCTGATGCCATTCGGTGTCGATCTGCTCTGCTGCGAACACGCGCCAGCGCCGCACATCTATCACCCGTTTCATCCAGTTCGGGTCGTTGTCGAAGCGTTCGATCAGATCTTTGATGCGGTTGTAAGCGCGTTCGAGTTCCTCCGGTGCCTCGTCGCCAGCATCGGGAATACAGGCTTTGAGTTCGCGCTGGAATTCGTTAATTTCCGTATCGGGCGAACGTTCAGCAAGCAGACGAATGATGGAACCGCCGCCGTAGTCTACCTGTGCCAGTGAGTCGTTTAACTCGGCAATGCTGCGATCAATCTCACGTTCCTGTTCTGTCAGGTTGGAGTAGAACGCCATAACCCCGCGTGTCACGGTACGATCAAGCATCTGCTTAAAACGTTCTTCGTACTTGGGCAAATCGTCAGTAGCCAGTCGTTCGTGGATGGCTTCGTATGCAGGTAGCGCCTGAATATCTGCTGTGAGTGACACCCCCTCATCGGGATACTCGCGCTTGAAGGTGTTCATTGCATCGAGAATCGTCGCCTGATGACGGGTCTGGTAACCTCTGAACGTGGATATGCTGTTTTGCAGAGCCGTTTGCAATGTGGTGGTCAGGGTAGACAGGCCTTCAATAGATTCCGAGTTATCATCGACTCCGGTTACAACATCGTGAACTGCCTCCCACCGACGTTTGTCGTCCTCTGTGGCTGTTTCCAGTTTGCGTTGTGCGATCTGCAACTGTTGGTTGTACCCCTCGATACGATTATCGAAAGTCGTGATTAAGCGGTTGACGGCATCGCGTTGAGCCTCTTTTTCACGGATTTGCCGTCCGATCGCGTCGCGCTGCTGCTCTAGCCGCTGAAGCTGCTGCGACTGCTGGTTGAGGTCAGCCAGTTCACGCTCCAGGCGGTCAACCTCGGTTTGCCGGGTGCGCCAGTCGATCTCAGTGAAGGTTTCAATGGTCAGCAGCGCACGCAGCGTTTCGATGTCCCGACGACGGCGCTCCAGTTGGTCGCTCATCGTCTGCTGCTGCTCGTTGAGTTGGGTTACCCGTCGTTGCAAGTCGTCCAGTTCGGTTTCAAGCTGGCGCAGCTTGTCGCGGTTATCCCAGCCCAGCACATAATAGCGTCTGTTGTTGATGTCGCGGCGATCGTCCTTCTCGTGGCGCGAGGTGTTGTGTTTGATCTGCCCCTGTTGGGTGATAGCACGCTCGGCCCGATTGAAGTCGTCCATGCTCTCACAGCACACATAATCGAAGCGCCGAATTAACTCACCCGCCAACCAATCCAGGTAAGGGGTATCCTGTTTGATGTCCAGCTTTTTGTAAGCCATGATGCCAGAGACATCGCCTTCGCGCTGCTTACGTGGTCTCTCGACCTGTGCAGGGTCAACGCGCCGATACACCAACCGCCCACGCAGATTGTTTTCGTTGACGTACTGGCTCACCTGCCGATAGTGCGTTTCTGGCACGATCAAATCCTGTGCGAAGCTGTTGAGCAGGCGTTCTAGCACACCTTCCCACGCGCTTTCACCGTCGCGTACTTGCAGCAGTTCACCCACAAAGGGGAGGTCATCCAGCGGCAGGTTCAGGTCATCGCTGATTTGCTGGCGTATCTTGGCGACCTGCTCTGGGATGTTGCTGGGATTCTCGCGGAGATAGTTAATCTCACGGTTAAGTTCCTTGCCACGCTCAACTTCATCGCGCAGGGTAAGCTGAATCTCGCTGCGCTCATCCTCAAGGGACTGAATCTCCCCTTCAGCCTGCTGCTGCAATTGGGCAGCGCGGGTGCGATTCTCGTAGAAGGCTTCCTCACTCTGGTAGGGAGGGAGTTCCAGGCGGCGGGCGTTTTCGTCATAGCGGTCGGCAGCGCGGTGCAAGGTTTGGGTTTCACGTCGTAGAGGCGGCAGTTGCCCTTCGATTTCGCGCTTGGCCTGCCCGACGCTGTCCTGGGCAATCGTGATTTTGACACGTTCAAGATCACTGCGCAGGGTTTCCAATTCAGCATCAACGGTTTGCAGGCGACTGTATTGAGCCTCGCGCTGGCTGCTCACTTCCACAATTGCCGCCGTAAGTAAGTTCTGCGCCTTACGCGCCACATAAAACGGCACCAGTGATTTTGCGGCATCATAACGCGCCATTTGTTCTTCATAGCGGCGATACTCACTCCCTGCCTCTATCAACGGATCAAGTATCGCAAGCTGTCGCCCTGCCCGCTGGATGGCGGCGTGTGCGTCGTTGAGTTCGCGGTACTGCGTCCGCAGTGCATCGACCCGCGCTTCCGGGTCGCCTTTATCCAGCATGTGATCACGCACAAAGCTGTTCAGGCTGGGGATGTCCTTCACGGCAACCGTTTCGTTGAACAGATCAAGCGCCTTTGGCCTGCCGCCCAAGCCCAGCGCCTTGCGTGCTGCCGCAATATAGTCTTTGAACGTGTTGCCAAACGTCTGCACATCTTTGGGCAGGTCGCGGGCGTTGATGTGCCGCTGCGGGAAATGCTGCTCGATACTTAACTCACACGACCCAACGTAATAGCGCTTCTCTACCCGGTCGGCGTTGCTAATCCATAACACCTGCACCAGTGAAACCGTGCGTTCCTGTGAGGCATCGTAGAAGACCGCTAGCAGAACGCTGTGTGCGTCCGTGCCGCGCAGCGTGTTTGCCGTCGATTCATAGGCCGTTTCTCCGCGTGATCGGCTGTACTGTCCGCGCACGTATGTCCGTTCAGACCGCTCACGGCTGCTGCCCGCTCCAGATGCCAGGTTGTAATTACGGCTCCGACCCTCAACCAGCAAGGTTAACAGCGCGTCTACAACGGTTGACTTGCCCGAACCATTCTGTCCGGTCAAAACAGCCGTTTCACCGCCCGTCGTCATTGTCCAGATTTGCCCGTCAAAGGTACCCCAGTTGTATAGTTCCAGTCGATTCAGCCGGAAGCCGGTTTCTTCGCCAAACAGGTTATTCATCGTCATCGCCATCCATTTCACCGTCTTGACTAACGTATGCGACCAGTCGCGCCTTGATGCTTTCTAGCTCGTCTGCGTTGATTTTGGCACGGATCAAGGGGCGTACCGTATAGCGCCCGTCACTGCGCTTCGTCAGGAAGCCATAGCGCACCAGACGGTTAACGCTAGTCGTGGTGTTCGTCTCGATCTTGCGTGCATCGCCGTAATCTTGCATGAACACCTGTATCATGTCCGATAGGTCCTCGTCACTGAGGATCAGATCAACACCATCAAGATCACGCATCTCATGTTCGTCCAGGCGCTCGCGCAGCAGCACCAACAGCAACGTATCCGGGAACGACAGATTACGGCGGCTGGTTAACGCGGGCAAGGCATCTTGATTGTCGTCATCCCGGCTATCGTCATACAGATAGGCAAAATTTCCAATTTCATCCAGGTGCATCCCCAGGCCGATTTTGCCCAGGTATTGGCGGATAGGGTATTCGTAATCGCGGATTTGCTGCCACGCGGAGGTATCATCGTAGTAGACAACACCCTTCAGCAGTTTGCGTACCGCTGTGGCATACGGTTCGATACGCTCATCAGACATGGTTCACCTCAGCTTGGGGATCTGGACGGCGATAAACGATACGGGGTACGTCAATCTGTTTTTCGCCGCCCTTACGGGTACGGATCGTGACGGTGTCACGCACATCACGATCAATGCGATGGTGTGGGGTCTGCGCTGCAATTTGCAAATACGCGATCACCTCCGCCATCCCTTGTTCGATTGGATAGCTCTTGACGAGTTCCGCCAACGTCACCTCGATACGGCTCATCAACAGGCGGTCAATGTTTTCACGTAGGATGCTGTCGTCAATGTAGAAGGTATCGTAAAGGGCGATCAGTGCTTCGGCATCAATTAGCGCGGAAGCGGCTCGCGGTCGCTCAGTCGCCTTAATCTGCTCCGGCGGGTCAAACAACGGGCGTTCCAAGGGTAACTCAATATCCGGTTCGCCCTCGATTGCATAAAAAGGACGGCGGGTACTGGTCGTCATCAGCGGCACAATGGCATCCTCAAGCTGGCTGGTTGCGTATTTGATCTCCTGCGCCAGGGTTTGCACGCGACGGCTCTCGATCACATTGCGTGTGTCCACAACACGCCGCAGATGCTCGGCAAGGCGCTGGTTGGACTGGTTCACACGTTCCCCGGCATCCAACAAGTGGGAAGTTAAGCGTTGTAAAACTGCGTTTTCCGCGACAAATGGATTTAAACGTGGCATCTCGAACACCGCACCAATCAGGCTATCGAATGACTCGCGTTGCTCTGGATGCGTCAATAATTCGTAGAAGGCACGAAAACTCTGTCCCTCGTCACTTTCTTCTAGCTGCTCGTCTGCATCCAACGCCGTACCCAGGATGTCACCGCGTTTCGCTTCCGGGTCGAGCTGCGCCTGCTGGATGGTTCGCGCCATATCACGGAAGCGTTCTTCCACCATCGAGAAATCCCGTAGAAGCTGTGAGGCCATGCCGCTGATGTGATCCAAGCGTTCGCGGATTTGCACATCGCTCAAGCCATCCACCTGCTGTGTTTCCTCAATATGGGCAATTTCGGCGTTTATCTCGTCGCGGCGCTCGTAAAGCTGTTGTAGCCGCTTCTCGATGTCCTCCGTACTGCGGGTAACCACCTCATCCAGCAACGAGAGAATGTTACGCAGGCGCGACTCCGTACCGATCATGCCACGATTCTGCATTTCCTCAAACCACCCAATCAGGCGCTCTGCATGAGGGGATAGCTGCACCACATAACCATCATCCTGGCTGCGAATGCGAACTAGGTCAGCATCTCGGCTCCAGGTGTCGATGTAATGACCCGCATCGTGGCGAAATTGATCTTCAGCCGACAAGGTGTTGTTGATGTGATCGAGGTAGGCATCCAATCGCTCACGAAACAGATCCTGTGGTAGCAACACCTCGTGTTTCTGTTTGAATGCATAGTGTAAGAAGCTTACAGCCAGGGGAAGCCACGCCTTGTTGAGCGCGAGGAATGCTGGATCGGTTTTGTGTAGACGGGTAACAGTGCTGAAATCCATCGAGTTTCCGAGGTCTATATCTCTGACTACTGGCTAAGTTGCAACATTGTATTTCAGCCTTAATAGAGTTTCAACGCCCACAGATACTCAACCTCGATTTCACAAAATTACAATTAGTTATATTTACTAATTCTAAAAACCCTGCATTCGAAAACTGTAATCCTACAGCATTTGCACCTTTTCACTTTGCTATCCTGAGAACATCAGCGTAGAACAAGAGGTCGGAGCCGGGCGAAAATTCGCAAGAAGATCACCCAGATCCGAGGAATGTGACTAAGCCGCAGGTGCCGATGAAACAGCGCGAGACGATTGAGCAGTATCTGGAGCGTCATTCTGAGCAAGCGGCAACGATGAACCTCTCAGACGAAGCGAATTGCTCACGACAGAATGCACGAAATGAGAAACGCCATCGTCTCCGCCGTTTGAACCTCGCAACGCTCAAATCGAGCAGCTTCGCCCTCGTCGCACAACTCAGTGACGCGACCTCTGATAACGGGAGGTCATGCTAATGCTCTCCCAGATCAAACCACTCACACAGGAACAGCGGCAGAATGCTCAGGATGCCGCACAGCAGGCCAAATGGGACAAGTGGCGAGCAGAGAACGGAGGTTTCTTCATTCCACTAACCAGCATATATCATTATTCCTCTGAAACGAACAGCATATGAGTACGAGGGTGCATTTCACTTCAGTGCGGTGTTGTTATTCTTATTTGAGTTCAGACTCAGATTTTGGGGATTTGGGACGATATTTCGTTGAAGATGTTACGATTTTAACTGCTCATCCAATCAAAGTCATCTCTCAACATGATTTTGCACCAACTTGAAATGCACCCTGAGTACGAGCGTTTTGTGTATCGCTAGAATCTGCAGAGGGCAGCCCATTTGAAGATCGTCCCAGTGGATCACGGGTATTCGATGTCACGATTCAAGCAAAAGATACTTCTACGCCATAAGGATTGTTCAGATGTGGTATACCGCGCCAAAAAATCACCTATTCTGCAACTACAGTTGATATTACTATTACATGATAAAAGCGCAAGTCGCATAGGGTTATGCGCGACTTGCGCCTTGAAGTTATCTGTTACGGTAGATTAGAGATTTTTAGTCGTCATCGTCGTCGTCATCATCGTCATCATCATCGTCGTCGTCATCGTCATCATCGTTGTCATTGGAATTGCTGTTGCTGTTATCGTCGTTATCGTTGCTATTGCTATTGTTGTTGAAGTTCGCGTTGTTGTTGTCATCGTCACCATTGTCGTTGCTGTTGAAGTTCGCGTTATTGTTGCTATTGTCATCATTGCGATCTTCAATGGTGAGGATGGTTCCCGTTTGCGCATCAATGTTCAGTTCCAGGCCGTGGCTTGTTTTGATCTCCCAGACCAACGTGCCGCCGAATTTGTCATCCAATTCGATCTCTACAATAGAAGTGTTGGGATAAATTGCCAGCACAATATCGATGGCTTCCTGGGCGCTGAGAATGGTTCCACCTGCCGGATTGCTGTTATCATCGTTGCCGTTGTCGTCATTGCCATTGGCATTGGTATTGTCGTCGTTATCGTTGCTGTTCGTGTTGTCGTTCATATCAGATACAGCGTTTTCCACTTCACGAGCAACCAGTACGCCGTCTACCAGGCTCACGTGTACCTTGACCCGCACGCCAACAACCAGCGCACTCTTGACCTCTGCGCCTGTGATCACAATCGACTGACCAGCAACAGTGATGCTGCCATCCTCAACGGCTTCCAGCGTACCCGTGATCTCAAATTCTCCAGGAATATCAGCGCCATTATCATCATCCGCTTCCGAGGCATATGGTTCAGCTTCACGAGCAATCCAGATACCATTCGCGGCGGCGACAGCATGAACCTTGACCATTTCACCAACGGTCAGGCCGGGAGAGAGTTCTGCGGCGCTCACGTCAATTGTCTGTCCATTGACCACCATGGTACTGCTGTTGAAGCTTGATAGAATGCCGATCAACTCAGCTTCTCCGGGCTGTACGCCGTCTGCAACGGCATTCACTTCACGAGCGCTGATGCTGCCATCCGGGTTGAGCGTACCCTCAACTTCGACCACCGCGCCAGCTTCAACAGAGGTATTGATTTCTGCCGTGCTGACATCAATTACTTGACCATTTACAGTGATTGTATCCAGTGTCATCGCTTCCACCGTGCCAACAAGCTCGACTTCTCCGGCGGTCTGAGCAAGGGCAGGGAGCGCCATCGCCAACAGCACCAGAAGGATGAGCATCAATGGGAAAAACTTACGAACTGCGGACATGTGTTTCCTCCAGGATCATGAAAATTGATTGGTTCGAATGCATTGCGTTGAAGCATTGCACCCTTACAGTCCTGTGCGGTATGAAAAGGTTTCGGTCAATATGCCAGGACTTTGGTACTAATTGCCAGAATTGGGCGAACCCTCGCAGAAATAGGATGAATTTCTCTGGATTCCTGTGAAACAAAAGAGGCACAGGAAGATATCCGTATGCCTCTAACATGACAAGCCGCGCATCGGATCACTTAATCGTCGTCATCATCATTGCGGTTGTCATCGTCATCATCATTGCGGTTGTCATCGTCATCATTGTCATTATTGTTGTTACTGCTGTTGCTGTTGTCATTGTTGCCAACCGAATTCTCTTCCCCACCGGATGATGAATCATCATTGTTCCCGGAGTCCGTGTCCGAATTATCATCTTCTCTCAGTGAGCCTTCGTTACGATCTGTGCGTTCAATAGTGAGAATGGTTCCGCAGCCAACATCAATATTGATTTCAATTCCGTGACTGGTCTGTACTTCCCATACCAATACGCCATCGAATTTTGTCACTTGCTCAATACTGGTGATCGTCGTATTGGGATAGATTTGCAGCACGTGTTCGCTGGCATCCTGCGCCGTCAGTGGCACACCACAACCCGGAACAAAGGTCGGAGTTGCCGTTGCCGTCGGACTGGGCGTGGACGTGATCGTTGGCGTAGGAGTTGAAGACGGGATGGTGGTTTCTGTTGCCGTCGGGCTGCTGGTGGCAGTATGTATAGCAGTCGATGTTGCTGTCGGGCTGCTGGTTGCCGTCTCGGTGGTGGTCTCCGTTGCTGTCACTAAAACCGTGATGGTCATTGTCATGTTTGGTGTCTGTGTATGCGTCGGGCTGGCGGTTACCGTATTGGTTACTTCTATCGTTGGCGTGGGGGTCAGACTCGCTGCGATGGGCACGGTTGCTTCCTGCCCGTTTGCCGTAAACGGTAGCAAATCTGGCCTTGCCAACCAGATGACCAGCAATAAACCGAAAAACAACACAACGATTGAGAACAACCAGTACGGCGGCGTGACCCCACGACCACCGGAGCCACCATCAACCGGTAGTTGTTGTTCGATCTTCGCCCATACAGCTTCCCGATCTTCCAGGAGTTCAGGTTGCGCAATGGGTAATGCTCTCACCTGCTCGGTGGCTTCGAGCAGCAGGCGCAACCGTGTAGCCTCATTCGGATACAATGACAAGCACTCTTCCAGGCTTTGCCCGGCAGCCATCCGCCGCGTGCAATCGTCAAAAATATCTATGATGTCTCGCGCTGCCATAGCACTACTCCGTTCCTGCCGTTTCCAGCAACTGTCGTAAGGTATCAACAGCACGGAATTGCAGCGACTTGATTGCGCTCACGCTGCGATCCATCAAGTCAGCGGTTTCTTTCAAACTCAACCCCTGACCAAAGCGTAGAATCAGCACCTCCTGCTGTTCTGCAACCAGCATGGATAAGACACGCCGCGCTCGGTCAATCTGTAACGCAGCCACAACTTTCGTTTCAGGGTTCTCTTCAGTGGAACCGGGAACCCATTCTTCTAGCGTAGTCATCGGGAATTTCTGCTTTTCGCCATAATGATCGTAAATCTTGTTCCTGGCGACACGAAACAACCAGGCTCGTAAACTGCTACGCGGGGGGTTCTTACCTCCCAGGGCAACAAAAAAATCCAGGAAAACATCCGCAGCAATATCCTGCGCCTGCTCCCGGTCATTTACCCGCAAGCGAATGAACTGCATGATCGGTGGAAAGTAGCGCTCATAGATCACCCGTTGTGCCTCCCGATCCTGTTTTCTCGCTTGCTCCAACAATTGCTCATCAGCCGTTACATCCGGCAGCACTATCACTATCATGCCAATCGCTTCTCTATTCGTTCGCTTCGCCAATATGCCAGATCAAGCTGTACTCATCTCGGTACACAAGCTGCATGTTCGGATCACCTTCCGCCTTTTCTGCAAAATCCGAGTGGTGTGTATCGCTAATCACATACTGTGCGCCAAAGTTCTCTTGAATTAAGATGGATGGGCGATCTACCATTCCCTGGGTGATTGCAACCCACTGACTCCACAAGAACGGATCAGCCACTTGCAAATAAGTAGGGTCTAGGCCAACCAGGTAGACATTATGCGTATTGTGATAGAAGAGCCGTGTGAAATCATCCCAATCTGTCTGGAAGACAATCTCTCCCGGCGCAGTGTGTTGCTGTAACCATGCAGATGCGTCCGCCATATAGGCGAAGTCTTTCGCATCGTGAATGTCATCCTGTGAATCCTGTAGCACACCGTACCCCAGGTAGAAGGTTACCCCGGCAAAGCTTAATACCAACAAGCTTGATAGCACACGCGCAGGTAGAAAATTCGGCCTGAACTGCTGCCATTGGATCGAATCGCGTCCCCAGGCGACTGCACAGAATAAGAGCGCGAAGATCGGAAAATATTCGATGAAGCGCCGAGACTGAAAGAGCATGAACAGGGTGAGTAGGGCAATCAGAAGCAGCGTCGTTTCGATATAGTTGCGCCCTACTTTGCGGAATGTCCCTGCCAGCAATCCAATCCCCAGCGCCAGGAATGCCCCCAGTGAATGATCCAGCAGTTGTACCGTATCGTAGGGATACCACTCACTTCCGACGCGAACACTCCCGGCAATATCTACCTTTTCCCCCAGATGATCCAGAATGAAGGTGATGTTCTGCGGAAAATATGGATTGATGACCAGACCTAAACCTACACCCAGGATCACATAGAGAACGGGTTTCCAGGCGATACGCCGTTCACTCACCCAGACGGAAGCGGCGTACAAAACAGCAATGGCGGGCATCAGGACAAAACCGTTATAGAGCCATGTGAAGGCGAAAGCCAGGGACACAAGCCAGCGATAGCGTTCTCGGAACAATAAATGCAGCATCCACAGTAAGAGCAAAACCGCTGCTGCCTGTGTACGAATCATCAGCATACGGTACAGGAACGGGGACGACACCGCAACAATTCCAAGCGTCCAGACGAGCGCGTACCGTACTTGTAAGTGGCGCAGCAGTGACCAGAACGAGAGCGCAATGGCTCCGAAAATGATCGACTGCGCAACCTTCACCCCAATGATGCTACCCCACTGCATCCAGGGTGCGAGGTAGAGATGGTAGAGCAAGTGATGATCTACAAAGGCTTGTTCACCAAGAATCGTCAACGGTAGCCAGGGGAAATCCACGCGCAAGCTGCCTTGCTCAATGATTTGCCCCGCAATCCGGCTGTGATAATAGTCATCCGTGCCGACAAAACCAGGGATTAATGACAGTAATAAGAAGGCGACCAGGAACCCACCCGTGAATACCATCGTGGGGTAAAGGTATTTTGCAGCAGCGCTTCGCCATTGAAGCCTGGGTACGGTGCTGCTGATGGTATTCAGCGGCGGCAAAGTTGTATCCATTTTGCAGTGTCTCCTCAACCATATGCGGATCTGTGACCTTACAGTCTGAATAGCGCGGAAAAAGTTTCGGTCAAATGTCTTGCTAGAAGCCCATCGGACAACAACGAATATACAAGCGACTCAAAGCCCTGTTATTCGGAGAGATGCTGGCACTGGGCAGACACACGATCACGCAACTACTGATGGCACTGGGATTAACGCAAGAAGATTGGACGGTGTGGTATCGGCTATTCAGTGAATGACGTTTTAACGAAGAACAGATCAATGCGATAGTGACCTTCGGTTAGTTTAGCGATTATTTGCTCATTGAGGCATTCTGGGAAATATACGACATTATAGAGGGGCGTTTTTTGACCGATTTCGTTCCAGGTTTAGATTATTATAGTTTATTTTCACATTTATTAAACTCTTCTGATCCCAAAACTGAAATTTTACAGTCGCGAATGAAATCCTGCGTTCGAAAACTGTAATCCTACAGCATTTGCCCCTGCTCACTTTGCTATCCTGAGAACATCAGTGTAGAACAAGAGGTCGGAGCCGGGCGAAAATTCGCAAGAAGATCACCCAGCTCCGAGGAAAGTGACTAAGCCGCAGGTGCCGATGAAACAGCACGAGACGATTGAGCAGTATCTGGAGCGTCATCCTGAGTAAGCGGTAACGATGAACCTCTCAGTCTCAAAGAATTACTTACGACGAAGAAGCTGCTGAAGGCCATTGCGCCAGCCGCGAACATGGGAACCAGTAAGCCAGCCATTGCTACTGGAATGAGGATGATGTTATAGATGAACGCCCAGAAAAGGTTCTGGTAGATGGTACGCATGGTCGCTTTGCTCAGGCTGATGGCACGCGCAACCCCGCGCAAATCCCCACTCATCAGGGTTACATCACTGGCTTCCATGGCGATGTCGGTTCCGGTTCCAATGGCAATCCCCACATTGGCCTGTGCCAGTGCCGGAGCATCATTGATGCCATCCCCAACCATCCCTACATGCTGTGAATCAACTTGTAGATTCTTCACGACATCCACTTTTTCACCCGGCAGCACTTCCGCATAGATGCGATCAATGCCGACTTCGCGCCCGATAGCATCCGCCGTTTGCTGGTTATCGCCTGTGAGCATCACCGTCTGGATATTGAGTTTGCGCAGTTGGGCGATGGCTTCTGCTGATCCATCTTTCACCGTATCTGCAATGCCCATTACCCCTGCCAACGTATCGTCAACGATCACCGCAACCGCAGTACGAGCCGAATTCTGTAAGCGCGAAATCTCACTTTGCAGTGCGTCCAGCGCAAAGCCCTGTTCTGTGATGAAGCGCGGACTGCCCACCAGCACAGTACGTCCATTGACTACACCACGAATGCCGCGCCCGGATATTGACTCAAAATCCTGCAAGTCGCTGAGGATGCAGCCCTGTTCGCTGGCCTTGTTAACGATGGCGCGTCCCAACGGATGCTCACTACCCCGTTCTGCGACGGCTGCCAGTGTAAGAAGTTCTGTTTCATCCATGCCTTCCGCTGGAACAATATCCGTGACAACAGGCTCACCGCGTGTGATTGTGCCTGTTTTGTCCAGCACGATGGTCTTCAGCTTATGGGCGCTCTCTAGCGATTCGCTGTTCTTGAAGAGGATACCCATTTCCGCGCCGCGTCCCGTTCCAACCATGATGGCTGTGGGTGTTGCCAGACCCAGCGCACAGGGGCAGGCAATCACCAGCACGGCAATCGCGTGCAGCATCGATTCTGTGAAGCCAATCTGCCCTACAAAGAACCATCCCAGGAAGGTCAGCGCCGCCAATACCAGCACGATTGGCACAAACACGCCAGACACCTGATCTGCCACACGTTGAATCGGCGCTTTCGATCCCTGTGCCTGCTCCACCAGGCGGACGATTTGCGCCAGTGCTGTTTCGCTGCCCACGCGAGTTGCTTCGACTACCAACCGCCCCTGCTTATTGACCGTGCCACCGATGACTTCCGCGCCGGGCTTTTTGTTCACAGGCATACTCTCACCTGTCAGCATGGATTCATCCACCGCCGAACGACCTTCCTGTACCAGGCCATCCACCGGAACTCGTTCACCAGGGCGCACGATCAGCAGATCACCTGCTACGACTTCTGAGACTTTGATGCTGACTTCTTCACCATCGCGTAGCAAAGTCGCGGTATCCGGTGTCAGATTCATCAGCTTCTTGATGGCTTCGCTGGTGCGGCCTTTTGCACGGGCTTCCAGCAATTTCCCAAGCGTAATCAGCGTCAGAATCACGGCGGCTGATTCAAAGTAATCTCCCGTACCGACCACATCACTGAAGCCGAAGATCAGGCCAAGCATGATGACGACACTGTACAGATAGGCAGCAGAAGATCCCAGAGCCACCAGCACATCCATATTGGCAGTCCCATTGCGCACGGATTTATACGCGCCGACGATGTACTGCCGTCCGAGTACCACCTGTACGGGAGTAGCCAGCACGAAGAACAGGAATATCCACCAGTCTGCCATCAAGAAGTGGAAATTACCCATGAACAGATGCCGTGACATCGACAGCACAAACAAAGGCAGCGTGAAGATCGTGCCGAAGATGACCAGATTACGCTGGCGGCGAATTTCTTCTTCGCGTGCTCTGCGTTCTGCATCATCCACTTCTGCCGCGCCGGAAGTATCAATCACGCCGTATCCGGCCTTCTCAACCGCCGCAACCAGATCCGCACGGCGAACAGTACCAGGGATATACGTTACGCGAGCTTTTTCGGTGGCGAGATTCACACTGACATCCAACACACCCACCGGACGCTTCAGCGCACGATCTACATTTTTTTCGCAAGCCGCGCAGGTCATCCCCGTGATGGGCAAATCCACTGTCGCCGTTGCCACACCGTACCCGAATTTTTCTACTCGTTCGATCAACTGTGCCGGCGTTGTCACAGATGGATCATAGCTAACGGTGGCATTATCCGTTGCCAGATTCACGGCTGCTTCTTCCACACCTTCCGCTTTACTGAGTGCGCGATTGACATTTTTTTCGCAAGCCGCGCAGGTCATCCCCGTGATGGGGAGCTTAATCAATTGGGTTGCCATTGGCAAACCTCCTCATTTGTTCAACAATTTCAACAGGCGATTAATATCCTGGCTCACTTTGTCAGGATCGGTTTCCATTTCCAGGCGTGCGGTGTTATCCACGTAGCAGGTCACCAGATGATTGATGAGACTGGTCACACCTTTTTCGATGGTACGCGCCCGTACCACTCGCTCTTCGCAAGAACCTTCGTCGGCTTCCAGCATCTTCGCCAGCGACTCAAGCTGCCCCTGAATGCGGCGAATGCGATTAATATTCGCCCGGTTGTGATCCGTCCGATCATAGTGTTCGATGTGCTGTACTTCGTGTTCTTCAGCCATTGGCCTACTCCATATACCCATACCCCTATGGGTATATCTTATCGCAGAACTGCAACATGCTCAAGAGACAGTCCGCTGCTATACTGCCCATTATGGAAAAACGTCACCTATTCCCCACACAACTCGGCATATTACTCGTCTTCGCGCTGCTCCCATTCTGGCTGCGGTGGGATTTTGCCCCATCTCCGTTTTCTCATACCTATGTGATGGGTTTCGTCGTATCGGCATTCATGCTGCTGACCGTCTTGTTATGGCTATTCAGTGGATTGCAGGGTTTCCAGCGTTTCACGCGCAATCCCTGGCGGGTAACATGGATTACAAGTTTGCTGCTGCTGGCGGGATGGGCTGCGATTTCTTCTGGATGGGCTTATGGCAGCGATACGGGTTACGGCGGATTAGCGCCGAATACCGCCCTGCGTATTTTGCTGGTAACTGTTTTCGCACTTGTACTTGCTTGTGCAGCAATACCCCCTCGGACGATTCTGCTGGTGCTGATCGGTTCCATGCTGGTTCACGGTGCAATCGGTGGCTTGCAAGTCGCGCAGCAATCGTCACTCGGCCTGGATTGGCTCGGTGAATTCTCGCTCGATCCGGCGCAATCCGGTGTCAGCGTGATTCAATCTGGGGATGTCCGCTGGCTGCGTCCCTATGGTTTTCTGCCACATCCGAATGTATTTGCCGGAATCATCCTTGTGGGGTTACTTGCGTCAGCCGTGTGGATTGTAGAAGGGCGCGGCTGGCGCTATTGGGGGGCGCTGGCGGCATTTTTCTTCGGGCTGTGGATGCTGCTGCTGACCTTCTCGCGGGGGGCGTGGTTAGGATTTGGCGTAGCAGTGTTGTTCGCGCTGGTCTTTGTGCTGCGCAAGCCGAAGTTCTGGCGGCGGATTATGCCGCTGGTCATCGGATGCACCCTTCTCGGTGCAGCATTCTTCGCGCTGTACAGCCCACTGTTATTATCCCGCGCAGGCATCGGAGCCGAAAATACCGAGATGCGCTCGATTGCAGATCGCATTGTCTATACAGATGTTGCGCATCGTGCCATTGCGTCCAGCCCACTCATAGGCATCGGAGCCGGGAATTTCCCCTGGTATGCTTCGGTGTATCTCTTCTACAACACCAATTATGATCTGCGTGGGGATAACGTCCACAATATCTATCTGGGGCTGTGGGCAGACTTGGGGATTATCGGCCTGGGACTGCTGCTGATTTCGCTAACAAGCGGGGCAATTGCTGTATTACAGCAGCGGGATACTGCCCGAATTGCCCTGCTCGCGGGGGCAATCGCCTTCACCATCATCGGCTTCTTTGACCATTACCCCTGGACACTCATCAGCTCGCAAACGCTGTGGATGAGTTTGCTGGCGGCGGCGCTGGCTAGCTCTCCGGCGTTGGAGTCGGCGGCGGAACAGGAATCCGCTGCGACTGCGGAACCGCTACGCAATCCCCGCCCGTGACTGTGGTCGCGGCACTGATCCAGACATTTTGCGCCAGTTCCCACCAGATTGCGCCATCACTCCCCATCGTGCGCCCGATGGGATAAGCAGTCTCCCGAAAGTCCATGACACCCCGAATGGGAAATTCTCGCCCAGGGCCGCCACGCAAATTTGCCCCACCGGGGCCTGTCGTGATGATGCAGCGATCTGTTGCTAAAACATCGGCTATCGGGCTGCGGTCTATCTGCGGTGCAGGTATGATAATCGTTGTCAGGTCAATGCCGATGTAAACATACTGCGGTAGAATCTCTGTCGGCAGATAAGCCAATTGTGCAAAGTCATAGGGCTGCGCATTGTCAGGCAGGGTCAGCGCAAATTCATAGCCTTCACGGATGACTTCCTCACCAACCTGCACTTCACCAGCCAGTACACTGACGATCACTTTTTCTTCTTCATTGGTCTGCAAAAAGGCCGTCCCCTTGAGCAGCAGCGTTTCGCCATTCACCCGCAGGGAAACAAAATCATCCCCCGTTGATTGCAGCAGCAGGCCACTTTCCCAGGCTTCGGCGCAGCGCGAATCATCCATCGCAGTGCGCAGTTCAATATCCGCGAAGGGTTCGTAGATCGCTTCAGGTGCAGAAGAATCTGCATCTACAACAGGCAAATCAGCCGAAACCGACTCAATAGCTGAGGATACAATCCAGCCAGTTTGCCCATCTGGGAGCAGCAGTCGCAGCCAGGAAGCATCCGCCGTTCGCCCGGTGAGCATGACCACTTCACCCTGGAACAGCGGCGTAATGATGCGACCTTCTTCGGTGGGCAAGGCACGCACATTCACACCCTGCGCTGCGCTGATGCTCGCAACTTCACGCGGCATAGAATCGGCGGCATTGGTCAACGCCATATCACCCAGAAGTACCAGCGTCACAGATTGCTGTGTCCATGCATCCGGCGCATAAGCCAGCGTCCGCAGCAAACTCACGCCGTAGAGGTTATTCTCTGTGTCGCTTGAGGTGGTAATATTGCCTACCTCATCCAGCGAAACGCGATCCCCCGCTGCCTGAAAACCGTCAACATCCGCAGACACAGGCGAATTGCCATAGCAAGCTTCCCCGGTCTGTGTCTCGCTGCACCAGACCCGCGCTTCCGCAACAGCGGCGCGTTCCAATGTCGGGCAGGTATCTTCCTGCGCAAACGCAACCGTCGTAACAGCAAACGGCACGAGCAATACAAGTAATCTCAGAAGCGTTACCGAGTCATCGCACCGGAACGATTTGAACCACGAAGACACGAAGGACACAAAGAAATTCGTAGGGGCGATTCGGCGGATCGCCCGGTTCTTTTGCAGAAAGCTCTCTTGCAGGCACTCGGATAGGCGGCGGATCATGGCTAGCGCTTCCTCCTGAGACAAAAATCGAGCGCTCATGCTACCAGAAAAGCAAAACGCCGCCAGCCTCACGACTGACAGCGCTCCACATCAGGCAAAGTTGAGATTTATCCCTGGTGTTCCATTATGAAGGTCATCGTAACGCTGCAACTCATATTCGGAATTTCGATATTTTGTACGATAACACCCTCCATGAGCGATTCGGAAACCACGTTGAAGGTATAGTCAATCGTCACACCTTCAGCAGAGATTTGCAGTGTGTAAACCCCAGGCTCAGGATTGCCCGTTGTGTAATTCATACCGCTGGATTCTATTGCGGTGAACCAATCCCCCATGCTGAAGTCGCCCTCAAATTCAGCCTCAACCGTTGTTCCGTCAGAGACACCGCTTTGTTCTAGCCCTTGCCGGATCATTGACTCAGTCATGAAGGTGGCGCAGTCCCCACCAATTTCAATCGTTCCCAGGGTGAAGAGCCAGTTCCCGCTGCGAGGCTGGACTCCTGCGGCTGCTGTCGCCGCATCGGTCTCGTCCTCCCAGGCTGCTGGCAGGGCTTCTAGTGGCAGTTCCGGTAGTTCTAGATTGCCCTCAATGGCTTTTGGTTCCGATGGCGTGTCCACCGGAGTCAGGTCTATACTCATGCCAATTTGCGTGTACTGCCCGGCTTCAAGGGTTACGGTTTTCTCAATGGATGTGACCTGAGCATCCCCTTCCAGAAGTGCGAATGTCAGCAAGCCTTCCGGTTCTGCGGTCAGGTAAGCGGTTGAACCCAGTTCAATCTGCACATCGTTCACCCTCATCGACACAGTACCTACGCTTTCGGGTGTCTGGATCAAGATACCATTCGGGGCTTCAGCACAATCTGCTGCACCAACACCGCTGCGGAAGTAAAAGGCTTCCATGGCTGTTCCAGCATTGCTGAGTTCCACATCACCGAATAGCAGCACAGACACATTTTGCCCCGGCAGCGTATCCGGCAAATCCGCCTGCACCTGGAGCAAGGCAACCCCCCACGCACCTGTATCTTCATCTAGTGCCGATAGCGTCAAGGATTCAAAATTCGCAAGATCGTCTATATCGCCAGGAACATCAAATACCAGCGTTGCACCCGGCTGCGGCAGCGCAACAATCTCTCCATTGCCATAGCACGCCTGGTTGCGCTCAATCCCTGTGCAATCACTGGCGAGTACATCAATGGCGGATTGCACAATGACCGGGCATTGATCCTGTGCGGTGGCAAGACCTACCGTGAGAACCACTGTAAATAACGAAAACAACGCTTTGTTCCAGAAACGCATAAATTGCTCCTTCAATGGTTGATTGCGACGTACTCATTGTAGGAGCAAAGCTACGTAAGTGCGAAACACCTCAGTGCGATTCGTCTGGCAAGCGCTGGTAAAGTTCCACCAGGACACCGCCTGTGCTTTTGGGATGGATAAAAGCATAACGCCGTCCATCGCGTTCGCGGGGTTCTTCATTGATGAGATGCACACCTTTTTCTTTCATGACTGCCAGTGCTGCATCAATATCTTCCACATCGAAGCAGACATGGTGCAGCCCTGCGCCTTTCTTGGCGAGATACTTCGCAATACCGCTCTCCTCGGTTGTCGGCTGCACCAATTCCAGGTGCGCATCCCCGGCTTCCATGAAAGCAATTTGCACCTCTTCTTGCGCGACTTCCTTCACCTCACCAACGGGCAAACCCAGGGCATCCCGCCAGAATGTGAGCGAGCTTTCAATGTCTTCCACCACAATTGCCAGATGATTAATTTTCACTTCTGCCATCATATTTCTCCTGTGCAAAATCACTTAAAACCGAGTACGAATAGCCTTATGCAATTAGGCGGATATTGCATAAAACGAGCCAAATCTAAGCTAACCCTCATTCAATTGAAATGCTATACTACCGACATCGCAAGTGGATTCTTTCCTGTATAGTGAGGATTAAGACAATGGTTGTTACCAGCCCCCAAAAACAATTACAACTCCAGATGACTGAAGAACATGAAATGCTGGTCAAAATGGTGCGCGATTTTGCCCAGAAAGAAATTGCCCCGGTTGCGGAACATCTCGACGAAACAGGGGAATTCCCACTGGAAAACATCAAGAAGATGGGCGAAATGGGCTTGATGGGAATCGAAGTGCCAGAAGAATACGGCGGCGCGGGTATGGATACGCTGGCCTATGTGCTGACGATGGTTGAAGTTGCCAAGGCCGATGCCAGCCACAGCACCATCCTCAGCGTGAATAACTCGCTCTATAACTATGGCCTGATGAAGTTTGGCACAGAAGAACAGAAGCAGAAATTCCTCGTCCCCATCGCCAGCGGTGAAGCCATCGGCGCATACAGCCTCACGGAACCGGACAGCGGCAGTGATGCAGCAACCATGACCAGCCGCGCAGTCCTCAACGATGCAGGAACCCATTACATTATCAATGGGCGCAAGAGTTGGGTCACCAGTGGCCCCGTGGCGGATTACGTCGTCCTCTTCACCATGACCGACCCGGATCAGGGCGCGAAGGGCGTGACGGCGTTCCTGATTGATATGAGCAAACCCGGTGTCACACGCGGTAAGAAAGAGCCGAAACTCGGCATACGTGCCAGTGCCACCAGCGAAATCATCTTCGATGGCTACGAAGTCCCGGTTGAAAATATCCTGGGCGAACGTGGTCAGGGCTTCAAGATTGCAATGACCGTTCTGGATGCAGGTCGCATCGGGATTGCATCCCAGGCACTCGGTATCGCAGAAGCCGCTTATGAAGCCAGCCTGCAATATGCGCGTGATCGTGTGGCATTTGGTGGCCCCATTGGTCGCTTGCAGATGATCCAGCAGAAAATTGCAGATATGAAGACACGCATCGAAGCCAGCCGCCAGTTGATCTACAACGCGGTGCAGGCCAAGATGAACGCCGTACAAAATGGTGGACGTTTCACTACCGAAGCCAGCATGGCAAAGCTCTTCGCCAGCGAAACGGCGGCTTTCGTGACTGACGAGGCCGTACAGATTCACGGCGGTATGGGCTACAGCAAGGAATTCCCGGTTGAACGCTACTACCGCGATGCCCGCATCACCCGCATTTACGAAGGCACCAGTGAAATCCAGCGCCTGGTGATCGCCCGCAATGAGCTAGGGCTGCGCTGATGAAAGCAGCCGTATTCAAAGAACATGGCGGTACGGAAGTCATCCAATATGTGGATGACCTCCCTGTACCAGAACCGGGGCGCGGTGAAGTGCGCGTCAAAATCAAAGCGGCAGCGCTGAATCGCTTAGATTTATTTGTACGGGAAGGATGGCCTGGGCTGAACCTGGATTTCCCCCATGCAACGGCATCCGATGGCGCAGGCGAAATTGACGCTCTGGGCGATGGCGTAACCGGGCTAGAAGTAGGTGACGCAGTCGCCATTGATCCCAGCATTTTCGCGGACAATCCTACAGTGGTCGGCGAATACGAAAATCAGGTGCGTCCGCTGCACATCATCGGGGAACACAGCAGCGGATTCGCAGCAGAATATGTGGTTGTGCCTGCGAAAAACTGCGTCAAGATTCCGCCGGGCATCAGTTACCAGGATGCAGCCGCCGCAGGGCTGGTATACGTCACCGCGTGGCATTCACTCATCACACGCGGCGGGTTACAGGCTGGCGAAGATGTTCTGATCGTCGGCGCAGGGGGTGGAGTGAACAGCGCCAGTATCCAGATTGCACGCCTCGCCGGAGCCGGAAAAATCTATGTAGTAGGCAGCAATGCAGAAAAATGTCGCACGGCTGAAGAACTTGGCGCAGATGTGACCATCAACCGGGAAGAAACGGATAACTGGTCAAAAGACTTGTTCAAATTGACCAACAAGCGCGGCGTGGATGTGGTGGTCGATAACGTCGGCAAGGCGACCCTACCACTGAGTATGCGTGCGGTTCGTCCGGGCGGGCGAATTCTGATTGTGGGTGGTACGACTGGTTACGATGCAACCATAAACCTCGCACAGCTATTCTATTATCACATCGCCATCATTGGCAGCACGATGGGTACACACCACGACTACCAAACTGTCATGAATCTCGTTTTCCAGAATCGGCTACAGGCAGTTGTCGGCAAGGTCTTCCCGCTGGCAGAAGCACGCCAAGCCCACGAAACGCTCACAAACTTCGATACTTTCGGTAAGGTTGTTTTAGACCTCAGCTAAGGTTAGTGCAAAACCGGGCAGTTGTAACTTTTGTCCGGTTTTCCTAATGCAAATAGCACAAAGGTACAGCATGAATTACCCTTCTTGTATGTTACACTTACATTAAGGGTTCCTGAAAAGCTCTATCACGATATGTAGCGCATATGATAGTAGCTGCTGAAGTAAGTCCTTTCTGTGATCGAATCGATGGTGTTCTCGTCACTGGCATTGTTGCATTCGATGGCAAGCCATTGGTATCGGGAACTTACTGACATCTCCCAGGAACCTTCTCATCACACACGCTGCAAATGTCCATCGACTAAAGCAGACAAGATTAATAGATGGAACTAGGACACATGTCACACACCCAACAGCAGGAAACAGAAGTAAAAATCTACACGCCAAATCTCTATGAAATTCGTGAACAATTGGAGCAAGCAGGCGCAAACGTCGTGCAAGAGCGCGTCTTTGAAGTAAATGTCCGCTACGACAGCGCCGACGGGAACCTAACTTCACGCGGGATCGTGTTGCGTCTGCGCCAGGACAACATCACCCGGCTAACGTACAAAGCACCTGGCAATGTAGACCGTGGTATCGTCACCCGCCAGGAACTGGAAGTGGAAGTATCTGACTTTGAGACAATGGATCTCCTCCTGGCAAATCTGGGCTACCATCCGTACATGACCTACGAAAAATACCGGATGACGTACCAACTTGGTGATACAGAAATCATGCTGGATGAACTGCCATACGGTAATTTCATCGAGGTAGAGGGGGTCGTACAAGATATTGAGGAAGTGCTGGTGATGCTTGGTTTGCAGCACGCCCAACGGCGCACCCATAGCTATACAAAGCTCTTCGATTTTGTGCGGCATCACCTGGAGCTGAATTTCACAGATTTGACGTTTGAGAACTTCAAAGATGTAGATGTTCCAGAAAGTGCGTTCATTCCTCCTGGGAGTATCGTGATAGAATGAACTGCCTCGCTCGATAGAATCACGGTATCATATTCAATGACTGATGAACCGCAGCGGACTTCGTTCCTGCGCAAGGCATGACGTTGGTCATTGAAGGAATAAGCGCCCAACCGAATCTTGGTCTGGCTAGTTGCGGACACCCCGTTGGGTGTCCCTACAGATACGATATTTGTAGGGACGTGCAATGGCGCGTCCGTGGTTGGGCAAGTAAGTTTTCAAACGTCAATGTCGTGCCCGAAAGCAGGAAACACAACGGCTAATCATGATGCATATCGTCATAAGCATTTGTCCCGCTGCCGACTGTACATCCAAATAGAGTTGATACCCATTGAGCGTCTTACGAGGCAAACTGCATATGAGCATCTTAGAGCATTACCAACGCTGGAAGAAAGAAACCGTTGACCCCATCGTACAGCGTTTCCCCGAACGCAAAGAGACCTTCACCACCTCATCGGATATTCCTGTAAAAGGTCTCTATACCCCGGCAGATATTCACGGAGATTATGAAGAAACCCTGGGCTTCCCTGGGGAGTACCCCTTCACACGCGGTGTACAACCCACTATGTACCGCAGCCGCTTCTGGACGATGCGCCAATACGCCGGGTTTGGGACGGCAAAGGAATCAAATGAGCGATACCGCTATCTGCTGGCTCAGGGGCAAAGCGGCCTCTCAGTTGCCTTCGACCTCCCTACGCAAATTGGCTATGATGCGGATGATCCGATGGCAGCCGGGGAAGTCGGCAAGGTCGGGGTGAGCATCAGCAGCATTCACGATATGATGACGCTCTTCGACCAGATTCCGCTGGATAAAGTCTCCACCAGCATGACAATCAACGCTCCGGCAACTGTGCTGCTAGCGATGTACATTGTCGTTGGTCGGAGACAGGGCGTGGATGAGAGCAAGCTGCGCGGAACAGTGCAGAATGACATCCTCAAGGAATACATCGCTCGCGGAACCTACATCTATCCGCCCAAGCCTTCCATGCGCCTGATTACCGATCTCTTCGCATATTGCCATGAAAATGTCCCCCGCTGGAATACGATCAGCATCAGCGGCTACCACATCCGCGAAGCAGGCAGCACCGCCGCGCAAGAAGTCGCGTTCACGCTGGCAAACGGCATCGCTTATGTTCAAGCCGCATTAGATGCTGGCCTGGATGTGGATGAATTTGCACCGCAGTTGTCTTTCTTCTTCAACGCGCATAACAACTTCCTGGAAGAAGTTGCCAAGTTCCGCGCCGCCCGTTACCTGTGGGCAACCACCATGAGAGATCGTTTTGGCGCGAAGAATCTTAAGAGCCAGAGTCTGCGCTTCCATACCCAGACGGGCGGCAGTACCCTCACCGCACAGCAACCCGAAAACAATATCGTGCGCGTTGCCTTGCAAGCAATGGCAGCCGTTCTTGGTGGCACGCAATCCCTGCATACGAACAGCATGGATGAAGCGCTCGCCCTGCCGACTGAGAAAGCAGTACGCATCGCCCTGCGCACGCAACAAATCATCGCGCACGAAACAGGTGCTGCCGATACGGTTGACCCACTGGCAGGCAGCTACTATGTGGAAAATCTGACGCAGGAGATTATCAAGCAAGCAGGGGATTACATTCAGAAGATTGACGACATCGGTGGCGCACTGCACGCCATTGATGAAGGCTTTGTCAATCGGGAGATTCAGGATGCGGCCTATCGCACTCAACGAGCCATTGAGGAAAACAATGAGATCATCGTCGGTGTGAATGATTTCGTGATCGAAGAAGATACTGATCCCGACTTACTGCGTGTGGATCCCGCCATCGAAGCAGCCGCCCATGAACGCCTGCGCGAACTGCGCCAAAACCGCGATAACGAAAAAGTCAGTTCGCTGCGCGATCAACTGGCAGCAGCAGCAAAAGGTGACGAAAATCTGATGCCGCTCATCATCGAGTGTGTGGATAACGATGTAACACTGGGCGAAGTCTGCAATACACTGCGCGAAGTTTTTGGTGAATATCGCCCCGCTGTCATGGTGTAATAGGATTGTATGAAATCCACCAGGGGGCGTGTGAATCGAAAAAACGCCTGGGTTTATGCCTATGCGTCGTGGACACGCCCCTAATAGCGAAACAGATTGGACAACACCTATGTTTGAACGGGACGAAAACGACAATATCCTCTCCTGGGGTGGCGAAAAAAGCATCCTCAGCATTAGTTCCAGGGGTAGTATTCTGAGCATTGGCAGCGTTGGCAGTATCTTGAGCATCGGCAGCGCGGGCAGCATCTTGTCAATCGGCAGCGCGGGGAGTATCCTCAGCATCGGCAGTGCGGGGAGTTTTGCATCATTAGCAAGTGCGCTCTCAGTACGAAGTATGTTCAGCTTCCTCAGCATTGGCAGCCGGTTCAGCGCCTTCAGCCAGAACCAATGCGAGAGGACAACGCAGGAGTAAACATCGTAACCATGGGAAACAGCATCATGAAACAGCTTATTATTGGTATCAGCTTGCTTACAGCCATCGCATTTTTAGTGCTATCTGTCATCACCACCTACGAAATCTTTTCCACCCTCATTAGTGGGGAAGAAGCTTTGCGCGGCGAGCTATGGGCGCTGTTGATTGTCACATTCACAGGCGGCGTAATTTTACTTAGCATCGCCTGGGGAATTGCCGAATTAACCGACAGCCGCCGCACCCAACGTGAAATCGCCCTCAGCAGCGCTGGTCATGAAGACGGTGGTTGGGCTGAAGGAGAGTAACCTGAGGAACAAAGTATGACCATTGATGAATTCATTGCAGATGTCGCTAAGAGGGATCGCCCCCGCAACCCCATGGCACGGATACAAACCATGGCAAGCGAACTGGCAGAAGGTGCAGCCAATCAGCTATGGCCCATCACCTTCGATGGCATGGCATTTTTCAATGAAGGCCGTCTTGCCAACAGGCCAAGCGAACAACGCATGCAGCGCTATATTGAGCAGCGCTGGGAGTTGGATGCCGATGCACTGGGGCAACTCTTTAACCTGCTGGTCGCCAATGGCTATTTGATCCATGCGCGGGAACCAGAACGCTTCGTCCTGGACTACACCATCACCAAAGATGCGTTTGACCTACTGCATACAGCGGAAACAGCCACCATCTTCATCAGTTATAAGCGCAACGAATCCAGTGCCTTCGCCCTGCTCGTCGCCAATGTGTTGCAACATGCTGGCCTGGAAGCCTTCGTGGATATGCAACTCATCCCTGGCGAAGAATGGAAAGCGGAACTTCAGCGAAAAGTCGAAGATGCGAACTACCTCGTTCTGTTGCTGGGCAAAACCACGCTCGACTCCAAGGTAACATGCAAAGAAATTGAATGGGCAATTGAAGCTGAGACCGTCATTCTCCCTATCTGGCATAACGCTTTTGTGTATCGCCCAAGTGACTGGCCTTCGTTACCGCAGGCTGTACGTGAGAAACTCGCATCTGCACACGCCATCCGTGTCACGGAAGAGAATCCGCTGGCCTACAACACGGCTATGACCGAACTGCTCAATCGCTTTGGTATCACCCTATGACTCTGGCTTATCTACAGAAATTGTGATTCTTGACATTTTCTGTTCACAGCGCAGCACGCTGCGCCCCTACAAATCACACTTTTTACACGTGAGCTATGACGTTGTTGTTCGGATTATCAGGACTGTTTTTTCTGCGAAACCAAAACATTATCGTGAATGCGGTGTTTTAATCAGTGGGTATTCACAAACCATGAGGGTACATAACTGTTAGGTCACGCAGCAGTCACAGCCTATGGGTGACATTACTCGCACCTTAGAGCGTGAAGTCTGGCAGAGGAGAAATGCCTTGGGGTACGATAGGAGTTGCTGGCACTCGTTGTGGATTCGTTATGGTCATAGGCCAGCATTTGTGTGTTGTATCAACCAGGTTTTTTCATCTGCTGGATGTAGAGGAGCGTTGTACCCTACTTGTATTCATCAACCCATTGCTAACGTTTCTGCTCCGTCAATCCTCGGACGGACAGATCTCATTAAATTAGAGAGGTTATTCTATGGTCACAAAGACGCAAGCTGTACATTCCAAGGTCGACGAACTGCGCGAAAAACGTGCCGAAAGCCGTGCCGGGGGTGGTGAAGAGCGCATCAAGCGCCAGCATGACAAGGGGCGGAACACAGCCTATGAACGGCTGGAACTGCTCCTTGATCCAGGGAGCTTCCGTGAGTTGGATGCTTTCGCGGAACACCGTGCTACCAACTTCGGAATGGATAAACAGAAGTTCCTCGGCGATAGCGTAGTTACAGGTTGGGGAACGATTGATGGTCGGTTGGTGTATGTGTATTCGCAAGATTTCACCGTCCTCGGCGGCAGCCTCAGCGAAGCACACGCGGCGAAGATCATCAAGATCATGGATATGGCAATGAAGACAGGCGCTCCCGTTATCGGCCTGAATGACAGCGGCGGCGCACGCATCCAGGAAGGGGTTGATAGCCTCGCCGGGTATGCGGATATTTTCTTGCAAAATACGCTGGCAAGCGGCGTTATCCCGCAGATCAGCGTTATCATGGGGCCATGTGCTGGTGGCGCAGTCTACAGCCCAGCCCTCACCGATTTCACGATTATGGTGCAAGATACCAGCTATATGTTCATTACCGGACCGAATGTCGTGAAGCAAGTGCTGAACGAAGACATCACCTCCGATGAACTCGGCGGCCCCGGTGTCCATGCCAGCAAGAGCGGTGTCTGCCATATGGTTGCCGATGATGAAACCCAATCGCTGATGCTGGTACGAGAACTCCTGAGTTACCTGCCGCAGAATAACATGGAAGATGCGCCCGTTGTTCCCACAACAGACGATCCACTGCGAGCTGATCCTGACCTGGATACCATCATCCCGGATAGCCCGAACAAGCCCTATGACATGAAGGATGTCATCGAAAAAATCGTTGACGATGGTATTTTCTTCGAAGTCCACGAAGAATACGCAGCCAACATCGTCGTCGGTTTTGCACGCCTCGGTGGAACGGCAGTCGGCATCGTCGCCAATCAACCGATGGTTCTCGCAGGTGTGCTGGATATTAAAGCCAGTGAAAAAGCAGCACGCTTCATTCGCACCTGTGATGCCTTCAACATCCCACTCATCACATTCGTGGATGTTCCCGGCTACTTGCCCGGACGTGACCAGGAACACGGCGGCATTATCCGCAGCGGCGCAAAACTGCTATTTGCCTACTGCGAAGCCACAGTGCCGAAGTTGACCGTCACAACGCGCAAATCCTACGGCGGCGCATACTGCGTGATGAGCAGCAAGCACCTGCGCGGTGATCTGAACCTGGCATGGCCTACCGCAGAAATTGCTGTGATGGGGCCTGAAGGTGCGGTAGAAATCATCAATCGGCGTGAATTGGTCGCCGCTGAAGACCCGGTTGCGAAGAAGAAAGAACTCGCAGATGCCTACCGCGAAACCTTTGCAAACCCGTATATTGCAGCCGCACGCGGGTATATTGATGATGTAATCGAACCGAGCGAAACCCGCGCCCGCCTCATCAACGCGCTGCAAGTCTTCCAGAACAAGCGCGACGAAAACCCGCCGAAGAAACACGGCAACATCCCGCTGTAAGGAGACGACATGGCTACTGAACATCAAGGCAAGACCCTACAAAAGCTGCTCGTCGCCAATCGCGGTGAAATTGCCGTCCGCGTGATCCGCGCTGCACGCGACCTTGGCATTCATACCGTTGCAGTATATAGCGACGCAGATCGTGCAGCCCTGCACGTCCGTTATGCAGATGAAGCTTTCAACATTGGCGCACCGCCCCCGCGTGAGAGCTACCTGCGCATGGAAAAAATCATCGAAGTCGCCAAGAAAACTGGCGCGGATGCCATCCATCCGGGCTATGGTTTTCTGGCAGAAAATGCCGAATTCGCACAATTATGCATGGATGAAGGTCTGATCTTCGTTGGACCCTCCCCCTATGCCATCAGCGCAATGGGTGATAAGCAATCTGCCCGTGAAGCGGTGCGCAAGAACAATGTTCCACTGATCCCAGGTACAGAAGCGGGCTTGCGCGATGACGATCTGGTCAATGCTGCGCCGGAAATCGGCTTCCCCGTGATGGTGAAGGCTGTCGCAGGTGGTGGCGGTAAGGGGATGCGCATTGTGCATTCCGCTGACGAACTGCCGGAAGCCCTGCGGCTGGCGCGGATGGAAGGCGAAAGTGCCTTCGGCAATGGCGACCTGTACATGGAGAAATTCCTGGTCAACGCCCGGCACATTGAGTTCCAGATTCTGGCGGATCATCATGGCAATACCATTCACCTGGGCGAACGCGAATGCAGCATCCAACGCCGCAACCAGAAGTTAGTCGAAGAAGCGCCGAGCGTCTTCATGGATGATGAACTGCGCGAACGCATGGGTAAGATGGCAATCGCCGCTGCTCAGGCTGTCGATTACACCAACGCTGGCACCATCGAATGCATGGTGGATAAAGACAAGAACTTCTACTTCCTGGAAATGAACACCCGCCTTCAGGTGGAACATCCGGTTACAGAACTCGTCACCGGGATTGACCTGGTGAAAGAGCAGCTCCGCATTGCGCGTGGTCGCCGCATGACCCACACCGAGAGCTTCCTGGAACCGAAAGGCTGGGCGATTGAAGCCCGCATCAACGCGGAAGACCCGTATAACAACTTCATCCCCTCAACGGGTACGCTGACCACCACACAAACCCCGAAAGGCCCTGGTGTGCGTGTAGATAGCGGCGTGTACTCTGGGTTTGAAATCACACCTTACTATGACAGCATGATCGCCAAGCTGATCACCTTTGGTGAAACCCGTGCGGTAGCAATGGCGCGTATGCGTCGTGCGCTCTCCGAGTACGTCATCATGGGTGTGAAGCACAACATCCCCTTCCACATCAACCTGATGAACAGCGTCAGCTTCATCGCGGGGCAGTTCGACACGCGCTTTGTGGAAGAACGGTTCAGCATGGATTACTACGAAAGCGAACCGACCGAAGAAGAACTGCGCACAGTGGTCATTGCTTCTACCCTGCATGCCCATCGCAAGCGCCAGTTGGCCTCGCAAGTGGTTGCGCCGGCTGAACGTGATACGAGCAACTGGAAGTGGGTCGGGCGCTACGAGAGGATTCACCGATGAAATATACAACCATCCTGAACAATGAAATGTATGAGGTGGAAATCCTCAAAGATGGCGTAGTGCTGGTCAATGGCGAACGTCATGAAGTGGATTTCCTCGGCCTGGATGAATCGCTGTATTCGATCATCCAGAACAACCGCTCGCAGGATCTGGCAATTGACGAGAATAATGGCAATTATCAGGTACTGGTGGATGGTCGCCTCTATGAAGCCCAGGTGCTGGATCAGCGCACAATGCTGATGATGAGCCGCAAAGGTGGCCTGATGCTTGGCTCTGGCGAAGTCCATGCGCCGATGCCGGGGCTGGTAGTGGATGTTCCTGTGGCTGAAGGCGATACCGTCGAAGCAGGACAGACGGTGATCATCCTGGAATCAATGAAAATGCAGAACGAATTGAAAGCACCGATTGCTGGCATGATCGAAAGCATCCATGCTGAAGCTGGTAAGACGGTAGACAAAAACGATTTGCTAGTCGTCATCAAAGACGAGAGCGAAGAATAAACTTCTAAGCGAAGATGCTCGTAGGGGTGCATCATGTAGCACCGCATCAACGGGTTCGACATGATCGAACCCCTACGAAACCATAATGCCTGCATTGATCTCCCTTCCCTTGCATAAATCCCTGCGCTAGACTGCTTCCCTTGCGTTTCAACAGAGAAAATGACACATCCGATGGAATACTTATATCGCAACCGTCGCTGGTTCGATGCAGTCTGGCTGCTGCTGATTGCCTTCTACTGCCTGGGTAGAATCGAGCTTGTACCGCTGCATGGCGATGAACCCACGCAGATCAGCATGGGGCGTGATTTCTATTACCAGTTTGTGCAGGGCGATTGGTCGAAAGTTCGTTATACACCCTGGGATGAACTCAGCCCGGAAGCAGCCGCTGAACAGGATTTGCGCCTGCTGAATGGCACACTGCCGAAATACCTGTTCGGATTAACAGCTTACACAGGCGGTTATGCGGTTGATGAGATTAATGAGCAGTGGGTGTGGGGTGCGGGATGGGATTGGAACCATACGAATGGGCATGTCCCCGACGAACCATTGTTGATGCAAACGCGGGTTGTCTCTACTACGCTGCTGATTGTCAGCGCGTGGGCGCTCTTCGGAATCGGCTACTTGATCCAGGGACAGTTGGTTGCGGTGCTTGCCAGCGCGATGTATATCCTCAATCCGGCGGTTTTGCTCAATGGTCGGCGTGCCATGATGGAAGGCAGTATGCTGGCCTTCAGTCTGCTGGCGCTGCTGGCGGGATTGTGGCTGCTGCGCAAACAAAGCTGGCAGCGCGTGATGCTGCTTGGCATCGCGTCCGGGCTGGCAGTGGCGAGCAAACACACGGCAGTGTTCACCATCGCGGCGGTGTTCGCGGGAATTGGGTTATTCTGGCTGTGGGAAGCGGTTCGCCAACAAAAATGGCGGGAACGAATGCCCCGGCTAGCGAAGTTATGCAGCGCGGGGATAATGGCGCTATTGGTCTTCTTCGCGCTGAATCCCGCCTGGTGGGGTGATCCTATCGGGCGAGCGCAGGAAGTGCTGGAACGTCGCAGCGAATTGCTCGCAGGGCAAACCGCAACCTTCGGCGGCTATGAAGACTTCCCGGCAAAGATCAGCGGCTTCTGGCGACAGGTTTTCGTTGTAGAGCTGATGGTTGCTGAAACGGAAATCGACGGATTCCTCAGCAATCAACAGGAACGAATTGCACAGTACCAGGTGTCTATTACCAGTGGATACAGCCCCGGCGTTATGGGCGGGATTGCCCTGCTGATGCTGGTCATTATCGGCATTGGGGCGATGCTGCGCGGGTTCATGGCGCAGGGGGATGCGTGGCTGTTGGGCATCTGGGCGATTGCCATGCTCGCGCTCACACTGCTCTTGACGACGCTCGAATGGCAGCGCTACTATTTGCCCGCGTACCCGGTAGTCAGCATTTTCGCCGCGCTGGGGATCGCACAAATTTTGCAATTCATAAGGCGAACAACATGAGCGAGCTACCCCGCAAATCAACACTCTGGCAAATCCTCAGCATGGTTGTCCTGCTGCTGGCGGATGCCATGCTCCTGTGGGGATTGTACCGGGTGCGATTGTTGCGCTCGGCACAGTTCGGCACAGAATTATTTTCGCCGGAATTTCTGGCGTTGTTTGCTGCGGCGCTTGTGCTGGCAATTGGCAGTCTCGTCTTGCTTACTATGCAGCGCATCACTGGAATGATCCAGGCACGCCCTGTGATGTGGAGCGCTGCCAGCATTATCCTGAGCTTTGTTGGGATGGTGCTTGTAACCAGCGCGATTTCCCTGCTGCGACCCTACAGCGGCGCATTTCTCGTCTGGATTTTCTTATGGAATCTGGCGCTGTTGACTGTGGGGTTCGGGGAACACATGCAGGGACAGGGATTTACAAAGCTGTTGCAGCAAGCGGCCTTACTTGTGCTGTGGTTCATCCTGCCGCTGCTGCTGCTGGAAGTAGGCCTGCGCGTGTACTTTGGGGTTCTTGGCACGCCGCAGCAGCGCATCGCCTATCTGTATTCCGTTGATGAAGCCCTGGCGCTGACCAATCGCTATATTGGCCTCCCCTACCTGAATTATGGCCTCGCGCCGGATTATCCCGATCATAACAGCATGGGCTATAGGGGCGCAGAATTCGATGTGCCGAAACCTGAAAGCACATTCCGCATTTTCGCCCTGGGTGGATCAACAACCTACGGCACGAGTATTGCCGCCAATGAAGCGTATCCGGCGCAGTTGCAGCGCACCCTGCGCGATGAGTATGATTATGCGAATGTGGAAGTGGTTAATGCTGGCGTGGAGTCCTATTCCAGCTTTGACTCGCTGGCGAACCTGACCTATCACATCTTAGACCATGAGCCGGATTTGCTCATCATCTATCATGGCATCAACGATGTACGGGCGCGGCTGGTTGATCCTGCTGTGTACGGCGGCTTGAATTTGCAGCGCGGCATCTGGTCGCCGGATCGCCTGGAAAATCAAATCAGCCCCAGCGTGCTGCTGCGCTTTGTCGGCATTCAGTTAGGCATTGCGCCCAATCCGCTGCAATGGGAAACGCAACTTGCGACCCCTGCCAGCGTCGTGCGCTGTGGCCTGGAAGACCTGGACTGCGCCCCGCTGCAACTGACGCAAGCCGAAGTGCTGGCAGCCAATCCGCCGATTTATTTTGAGCGTAACCTGCGCAATATGGCGGCAATCGCCCAGGCCAATGATGTTCA
Organism: uncultured Anaerolineaceae bacterium; assembly: GCA_964455365.1. Lineage (GTDB taxonomy): Bacteria > Chloroflexota > Anaerolineae > Aggregatilineales > Phototrophicaceae > JAUZRW01. Next base: position 35,246 of record CAYVVZ010000002.1, read on the forward strand.
GATTGTCTTTTCGACCTGGGCATTTTCCGGCGAAGATACCGAACTGCCTAACTATATGCAGAATGAAAATTTACAGGCAGCGGTTGCAGAACAGAATGCCCTGATTCTGGAATTGGGCGCAGAACTCGGTGTGCCTGTCGTTGATTTCGCTGGTGCAATGCCTGCCGATGCTGCACTGTGGCAGGATGGGATGCATATGACTCCGGCGGGTACGGTTGAACAAGCCGTGCAATACGCCACATTTTTGCATGAAAATGCTTTACTGCCTGAGACTGACTCAGGGTGATCGCACTAAAACGATTTGAACCACGAAGTCACGAAGGACACGAAGAAAAGCGTAGGGGCGATCCGGCGGATCGCCCGAAATACCTGCGCGATTTACAGAATACTTTCCTGTTTCATGATTTTCTCCCGTTCTTTGTGCTTCTGCGTTGAGGAGGTTTCGCCACGATGGAATTTGATGCGATTGCCCTGGAGACTGACTGAAATGTTGGGTCGGCTCAATAGGTTATTCGTTGGCATTTTCGGGCATGACATATCGTGTCCCTACGGAGAAATATGCTTCTGTGGGGACATTCAGGATGTCCGCCCAGGCCATCTCCTGTGATTAATCCACCCATTAACGAAACACGATCTCTGATTTGCCTATGATTCCCTACTGGTTACAACAAAGTCTTGCTGTGCTGCCGCTGGTGCTGTGGGTTTACCTGGGGCTTGGTTTTCCCTGGGCGCTGGTGGTACTGCCGCGCCGTGATTGGTCGCAGCATGTGCTGGTTGCTGCTGTGAGCTTCGTCTTCGGTTCTGGATTGCTCACCGTTGTGATGTTCATCTTCGGTGCAATTGGCGGTGTACGTGAAGCAGCTACTTTCCGCTTTGGCTGGATATTCGCTGTGACGATTGGGCTGGTGCTGATTGGCGCAGGGCTGGCATGGAACAAAGCCAGAAACACTACGCCGACGAAAACCTCTCCGCAGCCGTTGGCCTTCGATGAACGCATCCTTATCGGCTTGATTGTGCTGGCGCTGCTGGTGCGCTGGGTGGTGGTAGCTTATTGGCCTTTCACGGCATACGATCCGCTGTGGGTCTATGGTTATCAACCGCGCTTGTATCTGCTAGAGGGCTTCATCCCGCAGCACATTGGCTACTATCCGCAGTACATGCAGTTACAATATACCTTCATGCAGCTTGCCGTCGGCGGATTCGATGACCATGCCGCACGGATCATCGTCCCCTTCCTGCACATCGGCAGTATCTTTGCAGCTTACCTGCTTGGGATGCGTTTGTTCACTCGTCGCACAGGATTATTTGCTGCGGCAATCTGGGCGCTGTATCCACATGTGGCGAGTTGGGCGCATGTAGGCGACCTGGAAATCCCGCTGACATTCCTGGTGACGATGACGGCGCTGTTTTTGCTGCTAGCCTGGGGTGAACCTGAAACCCTGTTTCGCCGCCGTTATGCGCTGCTGGCGGGCTTGATCTTCGGTGTGGCGATGTGGACAAAGCCCACCGCCGGGGCGATCATCCTCGGTGTGGCGCTGCTGGTGCTGATGGATTTGTTGCGCGTGCGGGGCAATGTACGAACGTGGTGGCCTCGCCTGGAAACCGCCATCATCATGGGGCTGGCCTGCATTCCCCTGGGGAGCGTGTGGTATCTGCGCAATGCCCTGCTCGGTCATGATGTGCTGGTCTTCCCGCATGAAAGCTGGGTCACGCTGGCGACTCGCAGCGGGGATTTGCTCAGCTGGCCTCTGCTGGCGCTGCTGCTGACCAGTGTGTATCTCGCCAGTTCCGGTAAATTGGCTACGCGAAAATGGCCTTTGCTGGGAGGGAATCTGCTGCTGCTGGCAGGCGCAATGCCATCTTCCCCGTTGATTGATCCGGCACGGCGGGATGCCCCGCTGAGTTATATTACGCCGCTGGAAGCTGGGCTGCTGCTGGTGGGTTTACTGCTGGTGACTTATTCCCTGTGGGCGCACTTCAGCAAAGAGAATCGTCCACAGGTAGCAAAAATCGGATGGGCGTATTTGCTGATCGCGCCCTATTTTGCCGTGTGGTTCTTCTCTTACAGCTACCATGCACGGCTGTCCTTTGCGATTGTTCCCGTGCTGATTCTGCCGACAGCGGCAATCCTCGCCGACTGGATTTCTGCACGGCAAGTCATGGCATGGAAAATTCCGGCACGGGCAGCCTGGGCGGGACTGCTCCTCTTGCTCGGCATTCCGGCGGCGCTGCTCTCCTACTTCAGTGTGGATCAATACGACGATTGGCTGTGGGTAGATCGCTACCCGGATGACTACGCGAAGGTAGCGGTGCATAATCCCGGCGTGTACCAGGTAGCGGAATTTCTGTGGAGCTACGAACAATACGAAGGGCAAACGCCTGTCGTCATTGCACCGGGAGAACAGCGCCTACCCTTCTTCCTGCCCAATGCCACCATCATCAGCGATACCGTCCCGACAACTTACGAAGAATTAGCAGGCGCTACGCATTTCATCTACGGTGCGCAGGCTCGTTGGCGCTATGAAAACGATGAAGGCATTGATCCGCTACGCAACCGTGTGGTTGCCAGCTTGGGACGGCAGGATGTGATGACGCAGCTTGTCGAGTTCACCGAGGGTACATTCCGTTATGAACTCTACGAACTGCACCTTGAGAATCGCTTCCTTGATCCCGACCTGAGTCCGGTGGGCCATCGCATTGAAGAAGCAGTCATCTTCGGGGAGTTTGTGCGCTGGCGCGGTGATAACGTCAGCACAACACAGCTTCTCAATACAGCCCTGGCGCTGGATTTCCTGTGGGAAGTGCTTCAGCAGCCAGAACGTGATTATTGGGTAGAGATCAGCCTGGTGCGGGAGGCTGATGGCGAAACATACTACACCTGGGAAGCTCCTGTTTCCCCCACTGCCCATGCGTACTACAACAGCCAATTATGGGAACCGGGCGAATTTATCGTGGATCGGCGGCGGCTTACCATAGAAAATGTGGAGAACATCCCGCGTGGAAGTGGATACCGCCTGTACGTGAATCTGGTAGATGCTGAAACCGGGGAGCGCGTCCCGGTCACGATGGACGGGGAATTGCTGCCGAATGGCTACCCGCTGATGGCTCCCTTCTCCGTTGGAGGCTAACGTACGCGGCGATAAACTTCGCCCGTTCGATCTTCATAGATCAATTCCCATTCATAGGCCGCCGGGGGTGTGACGTTGCGACGAATCGCCCAGCGATGCAGGACAGCATAATCCGGCGCGGGTGGTTCTTGCAGCGGAGGCAGCCCCAGCGGATAGCTAACCTCAGATTGTATGGAGATTTCTGGCTTGTTGACCATCAAGTAATACCAGGGAATGTGCGCGACGAAAATCGCCCCGCGATCAATTTCTTGTTGTGCATAATCAACCACGCTGTCATAGGGGGCATCTGGCTTTGGATGAAAAGTATCTACCAGGATGTGCGAACGCTCTCCATCCAACGAAAATAGCAGCGTTGGATTCAGGAGAATCACCATACCCCCAACTCCGAGCAATACAGATGCAGCAGCGATATACCGCAATACCCTTTGTTGCTGTATGAGACGATAAACACGCAGAATCAGCGGAGCAAGTAACACCAACAACAGCACAAGCCCCAACATCGGCACATGCAGGGCATAACGCCATTCGACATGCAAGGTGGTACTTTGCGGCGTATGAAACGCTCCTAGTGGAGTGATGGCGAAAGCCAAAATCAACACCAGCCAGAACAGCGCAACATCCCATGCAAAACGCCGCGTGACGATCAGCAGAATCAGCATTCCTGCGGCAGCCACAAAGCCGACAATCAACAGGGTTGATTCGCTTCCGCTGGAATACAGCAGCGGATTGGTCAGGTTGGCGGCGATACTGGTCACAGAAAATGAGGCAATTTCTGGCGAAACAAGCTGCCCCATCATCAACACATTGCGAATCACCCATAGTCCACCAGGGAACATCAGCACGAGACTCAGCACAAACACCGCCGGATGCAGAAAGCGTGCAGCATGTCCTGCCTGGTAGGCCTGCCACCAATGCCACAAGACCAGCAGCCACAAAAATCCCAGGAGATAAACCCCAGTGGCCTTCGTCGCAATGGCAATCATGGTGGCATATGCCAGCCCCAACGGATGCCACCTCCGGTCTTCAATGCCGATAGGAGCATGCAGCACAGCAACCAAAACCATTGTTGTCAGCAGCAAATCATTCTTGCCAATTAGCAACACAATCCCATAAAAGTACGGCACAAACAGCAGCGTGACTCCCATTGCCAGCGATAGCGACAGTGGAAACGATGCATAGCGACTCAGCAGCAATGCAAAAGTCAGCACCAGCAGCAACACCGTCATTGCCTGTACCAATCCCGCCCACTCCACAGAGCCTGTCAGCAAGTAAAAAAAGCTCAGGATGCTTTCATAACCATTGGGATACTGCCCATAGGGAATGCTCAAATTCCAGAGTGTGCCGCTGTTGGCGAGATCGACCACCCGCACGGCATGGTAACTGAAAAAATCCGGCGAGATGCTCTGCCCCAATTCTGAGTAAGGCCATGCAATCATGCGAAAAAGAAAAACGGTGGCAAAAATAAGCAAGGTTGCAACGAGGAGGGCAGCATCAAGGCTGGTAGATTTTTGAGGAATTTCAGCAGAATCTTCTGACGAGCCTTCCCCGCCGAAAATGAGGAGGGCAAATGGATCTAGCCGGAGATAACCATAAGCAGCGATAGCGCTCACGAGAAGCGTTGTCAATAGAACAGCAGGCAGCGTGTAAACGCCCAGGAAACCCAAGACCTGAGCGCTCCACACCAACCCAAAAAACACGCTCAATAGCAAACCATAAAAGCCAACCAGCACATGACGCAGCATAGCGCTCCCCGCACAAATTACCAGACAACTTGCGCGGGGATTATACAGAGTGTATCAAGCCGCCTCAAGCCATCAACGCAGCACCAGGAGCGCATCAGCAAATTTGCGCTGTGTTGTACGGGTGTTGAAACTCGCCCAGGCTTCCGGGAAACGCTGCGCACTTTCTTCTGCCTCACTGCGCAAACCTTCCAGAAAATTCTCGAATGCGCTGTGCGTCTCCTGATCCCACTTTTTCGATGCACGCAGCGTATTGTTCGCAAAAGCAGATACATAGACCGGGCGCAGATTCTCCAATAAGGCTGCATAACGTTCCGCAAAATCGCTGATGGAAGAACCGAGCAGCGGCAAGAAATAGCCAATGGTATCGTCCAGCTTGACCAGGCTTTCACGTAGTTTTGCCAGCACATCCAGGTCAGCATCTGTTACCGCGACATCATAGCTGCGTACACCAGCCAACGCGGTATGCAACAGAATGGGCGCACCATGCCGGACTTCATACTTGCTGATAATCTGCTTTGGTTCTTCGGGGGCACGCTTCGTTGATTTTGCGAGACGTTTCGCCGCCTGTATGAATTCATCAGAATTGACCAGGGCTTGCAAGCGTTTCTCAGCTTTCGCTGCCTTGCGTTCAATACTGTCACGAATCACTTGCTTCGGGCTGATCGTTTCATCTTCCGTCTGCGGGATGTCATTCAGACTTGGATGCTGCAACAGCAGGCGGTAATGCTGAACGTCTTGTGCTGTAGCCATTAACTGACCCAGCACATCTACGGCTGAATTGATGCGCCTGTCATCTTCAAAAATCGGGAAAATAGTCGCAGCACGCAGCGCACGACGACAGGAAGCAATCAAAATGCCCAGGGCAGCTTCATCATCCAGGCGAGAAAGATGACTGAGCAAATTGCCGAAATGTAATGCGAAGAGCTTACGCCCCGCGTCCGGGATACCATCTTCAAGTGTCATTGGTTCGTAGATCGCTTGCAGCCGCGAAATCGGCTTCTCATAGGATTCCAGCATAGCGTCCATGGTCGCTTGTACTCCACTCATTAACAAACGATGGAGATTATAGCGCTATGACGGCTTTATGTTAAGATCAGTTAAAGTGATTAACCTTTTCTTAACATTAAAACGCTCTGTTATCCCCTGTGTTGCAACAGCAGTTAGAAGTTGGTATTTTCCAAAATAGTCTGGAAGAACTCAATCACACCGATATTTGGGTTCTCCGCAACCTGTCGCAGGCCATCATTCACAATCGCCCACTCGTAAATTTTGAAGGCCAACACCAACGGGATACCCAGGCCGAAAGCACGCGCAGGCAGCCGCGCTACGGTGAGCGACACAGGCGCTTCCGAAACCTCAGCTAATTCCTGACGATCCCCCACAAGACGCAAGCGTTCCATGTTCAGGCGATCTCGTTCGCTGTTGAGCGTTACCAGGAAATACAGCATATCAATGCGCTGGCGATCATTCGTTTCCAACCCGTGTTGGTTGTTCCAGCGCCATTCCGCTTCTTTGATGCGATCCTGCAATTGTTGTAAGCGCTTATCAATACGCCGCAGTTCCGTCTCCAGATAGCGCCCGTGCTGCGTTCGCCAGCGTGATTGCCCGCGCCCATAGGGTAAGCGCACCAACACAAAATAATGGAAATACAGCAAGATCAATGGAATCAATACATCAAAGGCCAGGATATAGCCTAAATCTTGCCGCAGATTCGGAATGCGCCCGGAGGTCAACACCTGACTGAAAGGGATCGCGCAGAGGTATAGCGTGATAATGAACATCACCAGCAGCGTAATCGGCAGCCGATTCACCAGTGCATCGCGGTCAGAAGCAGAAAGAGTCGGCTTCGCCAGCACATAGGCATAAATCACCAGCAGCAGCAGAGTCAGCAAATAGAATGGCAGCGCAAAAATGAAGGCCAGCGCTTGCTCTGCGGAATCAATCAGCGCATTCTGTTGGGCGAGCTGCTGCTGCAAATCCCCCAATGGCGCAACATCCGAGAATAGCACCAATTGCAGAGGAATTGCCGTCGCAAATAATCCGAAGATCAGCAGAATATCCATATCGGAAACCGTGCGCAGCAACGCAGCAATCCCACCTGGGAGTTCATCCAGCAAACGTGGCGGCAGCAACCGACGGCGCAAACCACCTGCCCCGGTATATACCAGCAGCAGCACGAAGAAAATCATCATCCACAGAATGGGAGAGAGCGCCAGAATAGTCTGGTTCAAGTCAGCAGTGTTGAGCAGATTTGCAGAACGGGGTTCACTTAGGATGGTAAAGTGCCGCACAATTAACAGGGAAGCCATCACCAGCGCCAGCGGTGCCAGAATCCGCGCAAGCCGCACCCAGACCGTATTGCGCGAGAGCCATTGATTGCCGCGCTGAAACCACATCACATGCATCAGCAAATAATACAACCAGGAAAGTGCCAGCAAACCAATGCTGTAGACGGGTTCAATCCGCAGTGTGAAAACATTCGGTTGCACGATGCGCGACAGTTCATTCCCCAGGATGAAGGAAAACAACCCCGCTGCCACAAACTCATTGATAGCGACCAACACCTGTTCCCACAACGGAATCTTCGACATGAACAAGCGGTAACCTAGCGGTGTCAGCCCGAAGAGAGAGAGCAGTACACGCAGCGAAATCGCAGCAAAGAGCAGCGCAAATATATAAAAGGGTTGGCTCTCTTTACCAACAGCAGGAGTCGCCGCCAGCGCCCGATAGACCGTCAACCACAGCAAGCAGTACGCCCAGAAAACTGTCACATAGAAGGCATGACTGCGCGTGAAAGGCTGGCGCAAGAGGATACGCTGCACCACGCCAACACCAGCAATCAGCACCATCAATACAATACCAGGCAGCGAAGCCGCTACCAGTGCCCAATCCCCCACCAGCAAACGTGACCCGGTGAAAAGAATCATGAGCAGCAGCAGAACAGGAACCAGCAGGCGGTCAAACCAGGTTCCGCCAGAAGTTGCCAGCCAATCATAATAACGGTGTCGTATCGGATTTTGTGCCACGTTACCTTTGCCTGGGATGATTGTGGATCATTGTTGTAACTATCATTATAGCGGAACTAAGAGGGTATTCATGCGAGTGGCTGCGTTTCCTTCTGTTTCAGTATACGCTGGCGCATAAAACGAAGGACATGTGGCTCTACCATTTCCCACCCCGTCACACTCAGGGAGATACAAATTGCCATGAACGCTGAGAGTAACAACTGCTGCGTAGCATCGCGGAACCAGAAGATTGGGACTCGCGGATCGTTCCAGATGCGCTCTGGTGTTGCGGAAAACAAATTGATGACGATAAACAACATCCCCGCACCAAGCAGAAACGCCCGGAAACCGTACAAGCGAAACACCGAACGCAAGATAAAAATTAGCGCGACAGAGAATCCACCGCCAAGAATACTGAAATAATCCAGACGTGTTCCAAAATAAATGGCTTGCAAGATCCCGAAACCGACCGCCCCAAAAAGCAATCCATAGAACGCAGCCGCGAGAAATCGCAGCATGGGTTGTTCGGCAAAGCGAACCGCTGTTAGTTCATCGGTATATAAAGATAAAGCACCCAATACAACACCGAACACCGCACCCGCTCCCAGCGAAAATCCCAGCCGATGAATGAATTCATAATTGGGGTATGGCTCCGGGAAAGTGAGCAAGAAATACACAGTGCCGACCAATAATCCCATGAAGAAGGCAGGCCAGCTACGGCGCTCGATGAACTGCACAGCGACATATTGCTGTTGCAATGCGTCATCTTTGCGAAGCTGTTCGATGCAGGCAAGGATATAGGCCTGATGCAAAATGAGTGGTGCGGGCTGTTCACTCTCGCTGGCCTGTAACCAATCCGCCGCATCGGATGCATCTGCACCCCGCAGTAAGTAACTGTCGTCGCGTTCGTGTTCGTTCCATTCTCGCGCACGCACAAGATACCGAGTATGCTTGCGGACGTGTTCGAGGTTGGTCGTCAACGCCTCCAGCAACTGTGCTAATTTTACATCGAAGTTCGAGTCATCTGTGAACGAGAGCCAATTGTGGGTACGTACTACCGGATGCAACAAGGCAACGTCTTCGTCTGCCAGTTCTTCCCGTAAGATAGGCACAACGCGCTTGTTCGACTGCACCGCATACTCCACTTCATCACGGCACACAGATGAATTTGCTGAGTGTGGAGAAATGACGAAGAGGAAGGTATTCGCCGCAGCAATTCCGGCCTGGATTTCTGCCCACCAGTCCGCCGTATGCGGGATGTCCTCCCAATCTACCCAAATTTCGTACTCAAGAGCAATGAGCGAGTCACTCAGGTGACGCACAAAATCACTATCTTTGCGCGAGTACGAAACAAACACGTCCGAAAAGTTATAATTTGTTGGCATCGGATTTCCCCTAATGGGTTCTCTGCTTCTGAGTATATCCGAAATACGGGTGATGCAATCAGGACACGCCGGAAGTATCGCTCTGCACAGCGGCACGCCGGGATACGCTGCGAACATCTTGCCACATGGTCACCGCGTAAACGCCCACCGCTTGCAGCCACGTCATCAAAAATCCAATTGTGAAGTAATCTTCAAACCGGACGTAGTGAAAGACGGGGCGCAGCCAGTCGATGAAGTAACTTGTTTCACTGGCACCAATACCAAGCGTGAGCAGCGCACCAAACTGGATGCTGACCATCACGACGATGGATGCAAGCCACACGTTGAAGCCATAGGTTGCACGCAGCGCAAAGCCAAAGCCGAAGAAAAACCCCATGATGAAGATGCTAGGCCAGTGGAAACCCACCACACCATAATTCACCAGTTGTGTCACACCGCTGATTGCGGAACCAAATAACAAGCCATAGACTGAACTGGCGATCAGGCGCGGCCAGAATTGGGAGCGAAAGCGGATGCGCACCAGGTCATCCGCAAAGAGGCCAATCGCAGCCATGAACAGACCATTGATGAGTAAACCACCCAGCGCAATCGTCAATTGACTGAGCAAATCTAGCTCGGCTTTGTTGCGCATGGTCAAGAAGATGAAGAGCGCCGCACTACCGCCGGAAATCAAGAATGTCGGTAAGGCTCGTCGCTCGACAAATAGCAGCAAATCCTGCTGTTTCTCCATGTATGCCGCCTGTAGTCGTTCCTGGTTGCAGGCGTTGATGTACTGGTAATGTAGCGGGGTCGGTGCAGGGTCTTTATCAACAGACTCACTCAGCCAGATTTCGGCCTCTTGCGAGTCGGTGCCTTGCAATAGGAAACTCTTCTCGTGATTGCGTTCGCTCCATTCTTTCGCACGGACGAAATAGCGCGTGTGCGCACGCAGATACTCGACATCCATGACGAATACCTGGATCAGTTGCTGCAACGATTGCTCGAACAGTGTTTCATCTTCGTCCTGGAAGAACGTCCAATTGTGTGTGCGAATCGCCGGATGTAGATGTTCTTGCTCTTCTGAGGTTAATTCACGGTAGAGAATGGGGATCACACGTTTGTTGTTTTCAACGGCATACTGTACTTCTTGCCGACAAACATCCGACATGGCAGAATCCGGACTAATCAAAAAAGCGAATGTGCTTGCTCCAGCAATACCCGCCTGTATTTCATTCCACCAATTCACCGTCAGCGGAATGTCTTCCCAATCTGCCCAAATCTCATAACCCTTTGCCAACAGCGAATCGGCAATCTTCTTTGCGATGGGTTTATCTTTGCGCGAATAGGAAATAAAAATATCCGAGAAATTATAAATCGTGGGCATTTCTATGTCCTCTGGTTATAGTGTGAGGATGCCCAGTATTATAACCCAGATTACGAAATCTAGCGCATTACAAATTCTAAGCCACTTATGAGCCGATCTACACAGCAAGATGGTATACTGCGAAAAATCATTCTTTGTGAGGATTGGTGCGATGAGTACATTTGACAAAGAGTATCTGAAGAAACTGGAAGACCGCCAGAAAGATTGGAAAACCATGACGCTCGATAAGGTTTTAGAGCGCAAGCCTGAGCGCCTGGGAAAATTCATGACGCAGTCTAGCGTTCCAGTAGAGCGCGTCTATACCCCGCTGGATATTGCCGACTTTGACTATGAACGCGATTTGGGTATGCCCGGCGAATATCCGTACACACGCGGCATCCACGCCACCGGATACCGGGGCAAACCCTGGACGATGCGCATGTTCGCGGGCTTCGGCACAGCAGAAGAAACCAATGAGCGCTTCAAGTATCTGGTGGAAAACGGTAACATGGGCTTATCCGTTGCCTTCGATCTGGCGACGCTGATGGGTTATGACACAGACGCACCGGAAGCGCTGGGAGAATTCGGCAAATGTGGTGTAGCGATCTCTTCACTGAAGGATATGGAAATCCTCTTTGATGGCATCCCGCTGGACAAAATCAGCACCAGCATGACGATCAACAGCCCTGCCCCGATGATCTGGGCGATGTATATTGCTGCCGCTGAAAAACAGGGTGTGGATAAATCGAAGCTGCGCGGCACGCTGCAAAATGACATCCTCAAAGAATACATTGCGCAGAAGGAATTCATCTTCCCGCCCAAACCCTCCATGCGGCTGGTGACCGATACCATTGAATTTGCGACCAAAGAAATGCCAGAGTGGAACTTCATCAGCGTCAGCGGCTACCACATCCGCGAAGCTGGCAGTACCGCCGTACAGGAATTGGCTTTCACGCTGGTAGACGGTATCGAATATGTGAAGTGGGCGCTGGAACGCGGCCTGGATATTGACGACTTCGCGCCACGAATCAGTTTCTTCTTCAATGTGCATAACGACTTTTTCGAGGAAATCGCCAAGATGCGTGCCGCACGTCGCATCTGGGCGCGGGAAATGCGCGAGACCTTCGGCGCGAAAAATCCGCGTAGCTGGTTGATGCGCTTCCATACGCAGACCGCCGGAGTCAGCCTGACCGCACAGCAGCCGGAAGTGAATCTGATCCGTGTGGCGATTCAGGCGCTGGCAGGGGTCATCGGCGGCATACAATCCCTGCATACGAACAGCATGGATGAAGCCCTGGCGCTGCCCTCAGCACACGCTGTCACACTGGCGATGCGCACCCAGCAGGTCATCCTGGAAGAAAGCGGCGTTGCTCATACGATTGATCCACTGGGTGGCAGCTACTACATCGAAAAGCTGACCAACGACACAGAAGCCCAGGTTTATGAATACTTCCGGCGCATTGAAGATTTCGGCGGTGTGCTGCCCGCTATCGAAGCCGGGTTCTTCCAGCAAGAGATTTCGGACGCGAGCTACCGTCATCAGCAGGAATTGGAACGTGGCGAACGTGATATTGTGGCATTGAGCAAGTACAACAACAACGAACCGCTTGGCATCCCGATCCTGCAAATGGATCCCGCAGGCTATGATAAGCAGGTGGCACGCTTGCAGCAGATTCGCCAGGAGCGCGACGCAGATAAAGCACAAGCGGCAATTGATGCGCTGCGCGATGCCTGCGTGAATGACAAAAACGTCATGCCCTATCTGGTAGATGCAGCGCACGCTTACGTCACCCTGAGCGAAATGACCGATGTCATGCGCGAGGTTTTCGGCCTGTACCGTGAACCGCTGCATATTTAAGCAACAAAGACATGGTTATGTTGTAGGGGCGACCCGCTGGGCGATATGCATCAGGTTTAGCCTTAATTCCGGCGGACACAGCGGTGCTGTGTCCCTACAAAAGGCATATTTCAGCGTAGGGATACGGCAATGCCGTGTCCGAAAATGCCTGAAATGAGAACCATTAATCCTTATCCTGATGGGTATCATCCGTTGGGTCATCCGCAGGGAGCGCAGAACGCTGCGCCCCTACGCCTATTTTTTCCTACGAGTGTTTTTCAATCCACATAGGGTTCGTCAATGGGTTCCAGGCTGATGGTGCCGCCCTCGGATTGTGTCAGCCGCCCGAGGGGACGAGTGGCATCATGCGGGAAAATCACAATTGCGTCGTTCTCTAATGCCCATTGCTGCCAGATGCGCTTGGTTTCCAGCGTGACCAGCGGCTCCACATCATAGGCTGTCATCCAGCCCAGGCGCTCGAAATGAACGGCGTAGGTCGCCATATCGCACAAGAAAGCAGCGTGCTGCCCCTTACTCTCGAAGCGCACCGCCATATGTCCCGGCGTATGTCCCGGCGTGACAATCCCCCAGATACCCGGCGCAAGTTCGGTATCACCATCCAGCAGGCGCAGTTGTCCGCTTTCCATCACCGGGGTGATGTTCTCCGCGAAATAGGTTGCGCGGGTGCGCTCGTTGGGCTTCAGGGCATCTTCGTATTCACGGCGCTGCACCACATATTCCGCATTGGGGAACGTTGGCACGATCTCTTCCGGGTTGCCATCTTTCCAGGAAGTGTTGCCGCCTGCATGATCGCTGTGCAGGTGCGTATCAATCACCAGATCAATATCCTCTGGCTGCAAACCCAGCCTCGCCAGCCCGCGCAGCAAACCGCCTTCCTGCGAAATCTGGAAGATGCGGCGCGTCCTGGAATCGAGTTTGCTTCCCATGCCTGTATCAACCACGATATTTTTATCGCCAGCCTTCACGTAGAGGCAGGTCTGATTCATGGGGATCATGTTATCTTCGTCGGGCATGAAATACTTTGACCACAATTTGCGCGGCACGAGTCCGAACGCGCCGCCACCATCCACCATTGTGCGAGCATCGTTCATCAGATGAATTTCAAAGTCACCAATTTTGAGCATGGTCATCCCTCAAAGTTTTTTAAGAAAGACAGTCACAATCTCTTGTGACAATCGGTACTGTGCGGGGCGTAGGGGCGATTCATGAATCGCCCCTACCAATAATGTTCTACAGCGATCACTCTTCACTCTCTGTGCTGACTTCGGCAATCTTCGCTTTCAGCAGTGTCATCAGCGGCAGCACCGGGACGCGAAGCTGCATTCCCTTCTGCCCTGCGCTGATGTGGATATTCTGTAATTCCGTCGCGGGTTGATCCAGGAAGATCGGCCAATTTTTGTCCAGCAGCATCAAGGCACTGATCCCGCCGACTTGCAGCCCGGTCATTTTTTCCGCATCCTGATGCTTCGCCATGCGCATCTTCTTCTCACCGGCTGCTGCTGCAATGCGCTTCAGATCAAGCTGGCGATCCGATGCAATCATGACGATCACGGGTTTATCCGTCGCAACCGATTGCACGATCAGCGTCTTGTATACTGTGAATTCTGGTGCGCCAATCAGTTCTGCAACTTCTTCTGCATCGCGGGTACTGGCATCATATTCCAACACTTCGTAAGGGATGTTATTCGCTTCCAGCACACGCATGGAGTTGAGTTTTTTGTTCTTCGCCATCAGATCAAACCTTGCTGCGGGTCAGGGTTTGCGGAATAAGAATATGCCAAAGCCAAGCGATTCGCGTACTTTGCGGTAAGTATCGCGGATCAGGCGGATTTGCTCATGCAGTTCCTGCGCTTCCGGCAAATCGGGATGTGCGGCGCAGTACTGCTCCCCGGAATACACCTGCACCCAATGATAATGATCCAGGTCGGATTGGGTTGCAGACACAGCATAGAGTGGAACCAACCCTGCTTCAATCCCGGCCTGGATACGCGCATCGTATGTTGCATCACCAACTTCAAGATCAAGCACAGAAGCCATCTGAGGCTGCGGTTCATCTTTCCAGTAGTAGGCTCCCAGGACGAGTAAGCCGCCATTGGCGACTCGTCGCTTGATTTCGCGCAGGGAATTATCGTAGCCTTCCATCTGCCGCACAGCATTGATGCACAGCACCACGTCCCAGGCTTTGCCATCGTCCCGGAAGGCCAGCGGCTCCGCTTCATGAAAATGCAAATCTGCGCCAGGGCATAACTCCGCCATCGCCTCATGTGCCGATTGCAGATAATGCGGGGATGGTTCTACGCCGACCCCATGAATTTGCCAGCGTGACGCAAGCTGGATCATCATTTCGGCTTTGCCACAGCCCAGATCCAGCACCCGTGAACCGGGCTTCAGTTGTAGCAAGTCTGCAACCTGGTCAACCAGTTTGCGGCTGAGTGGACTGCAAAAGCGTGTATTCGCGTGGGTAATCGCTAAATAGTTATACGAATCCATGATGCAAACTTTTCTCTCATGACTCGGCTTAAACCAGGTCGTAGCATAGCGCCATCATGAATTCTGTTGAAGGCGCAGTTTAACCGTGCCGCGCAAACTCTCCCCTGATTTGAGGATGACAACCCCGTGTCCTGGGATGCCCTGTTCCATCAGATTCACACCGTCATTGGCGTTGGTCTGCGGCTCAACTGCCAGCGTACCATCCGGCGCAGAAAAGAGAATCGTATGGGTGAAGATAGGATCGGCCTGCATTTCCAGCGTGATCCCCCAATCGTCATAGCGCAGAATGTTTGGCTGATTGGCCTGCTCGCCCGTCAGCAAATCATCCAGTTGTAATTCATCTGGTACTGGGCGCAGCTCCCGGAAATCCATCTGCGGATCAACGGGTTTTGCGGCATCTTCCGGCATGGCGTTGATGAGTTCGTAGCGTTGATCGGCTGGAATTTGCAACATGGGCATACGCTCACCCAGGCGTACAAAATAGGGATGATAGCCAAACCCGACAGGCATAGAACGTTCATCTGTGTTGGTTATGGAAAGTTCCCAGATGAAGTTTTCTTCATCCAGCGAATAGCTTGCTTCTGCGGAAAAAGCGAAAGGCCAGTTTATATCCCCAAAATCAATGGACTGAAATTGCAGATGAATACTGGTTTCATCGCTGGATACCACCTGCCAGGGACGTGCGCGAACATCCCCATGCCGTGCGTTGCCGGTATCCGGGCGGGTATTCAGTTGGTAGGTCACACCGTCAGCGGTGAATTTGCCAGCGCGAATACGATTCGCCCAGGGCAGCATGATGAAACTGCTCGTCTTACCGCTGTTAGCGTAATCCGCTTCATTGGTAGGACGAAGCAAATCGACCCAGGTTCCGCTGTAACGGACACGCCCGAAGGCAATACTCGCCCCGGTTTGCGGCAAAATCCCAGCCTGCCAGTGTTTGTTCTGTAGTGTATGCAGCATATGTATAAAGCTCCTGTGATCCGAATGACTTGGGTTGGTATCAGATGGGCTATTTATACTCTAATACGCATCAGGATAAGGAAAATGCTTCAGACTACGTTGCCAATAAAGCATGTGGCAAAAACAACAGCGGGAAGCGCAAGGAAGGGCGCTCTGACCCGCTGGAAACAGTCCCCTTTGGTGGACTTGGCGGTTTTTAGCTGGATGGCTTCAGCCTCCAGCGACACAAAAAACATCGCCAAACCAAGCATTAAGGCTAAACCTGATGGCTATCATTTATACTCTCGCTTCACGAACAGGCCAATGATCCCTGGAACCAGCCGATTTCCCAACACAATCAGGCGATCAATCCAGCGCAGGATGACCGTATTGCGCGGCCTCTGTATGGTGCGCACGATGGCATCCGCAACCTGTTCCGCCGACATCGTAGGAACGCTGCTGCGTTTGCGTGCGCCAGCACCCAGGCGTTTTTCGTTAAATTCGGTATCGGTGCGCCCGACAAGAAAATCGCTCACGTAAATGTGATCGCGTTGGAGTTCCAGGCGAATCGAATTGGCGAGGCTGCTGACGAAGGCTTTGCTGGCGCTGTAAGTAGCGGCATTGGGCGCGACGAGGTTATAGGAAACGGAAGAAATGGTGATGATGTGTCCGCCGCCGGATTTGCGCATTTCTGGCACGCAGGCGCGGATACTGTGCAGCACGCCGTCAATATTGGTACGCAGCAGAGTCTGCAAATCGTCCCAATCCGCTTCTGCCACTGCGCCACGATGCCCAACCCCGGCATTGGCAACCAGCACATCCAGCCGCCCGAAGACCTTGACCGTCTCCGCGACTGCGGCCTGCATGGAGGCTTCGTCTACCACATCCCCCGGAATCGGCAAAAATTCACCATGTTCACCGGGGAGGGCAGCGATTTCATCCCGCAGCGAATCCAATCGTTCGACGCGCCGAGCCGTCCCCGCGACGTGATACCCGGCTTTGGCACAGGCCAGCGCCGCCGCCCGACCAATTCCGCTGGATGCCCCGGTGATGAAAATGACTTTGGTCACGAAGAACTCCATTTTGGGCTGTGAACATAGTTGACCCTAGTGTACTGAGAGACTTCTTCGCTGACTAGCGCTTGCCTCAGTCATCGCGCAACAAAGTCACAAGACCACCCAGGATGATGGCAACGGCTCCGACGATCACACCGCCTATTGCCAAACGATCACGGCGAACCTCAGCTTGTGCCGCTGGATCGTGCAGCGTTTGTACCTGCCGTACAAGGGCATCAATCATGCCATCAAAGATGTACTTATGGATGAAGAAAATCGCATACCAGTAGACGAATCCCCACAAGCCCTTCGGCGCATAATACGCGGTCTGCGTCAGGCAGGTTTGCCCGCTCGCCTGTGGCTCAATCTGGAATTCTAGCCAACCACGCCCCGGTAGTTTCATCTCCGCCCGCAGCATCAGATATTCATTTGTGCGCACATCTTCCACACGCCAGAAATTGAGTACATCACCCGTCCGCAAATGATCTGGGTCACGACGCTGAGGACGATAACCAGGCCCCCCAATTAAACGATCCATCATGCCCCGCACTTTCCAGAGCCAATTCCAGTAAAGCCAGCCATTCTGCCCCCCAATGCGCGATACCACTGTGAAGACATCTTCTGGCGGAGCATCGAGCATTCGCTGCCGCATCTCAATCATCATGCCCTGCTCTTGCTGAAACGAATACCCATCAATCTCAGCATAATCATCATTCCAGGTGGTATCCACTGACTGCGCTTTCAACTGTCCGACAGCGTGTGCAACCGCTTCCTGATAAGGCATAGGTTGAATATTCGGGAAGATGTCTTTCGCAGCATCGTCTCGCACCACCACTTCGTTTTTCAGGCCATCAATCAGTGGACGGGCGATGCTGGCAGGAACAGGCGTTACCAGATGCACCCAATACGAAGAGAGGCGCGGGGTCAGCACCGGGACAGGAATCAGGCGACGCTCAAGATTGCGCACTTTGGCATAGCCCAGCATCATATCCCCATAAGTCAGCACAGTTTCGCCCCCAATCCCAATGATTCGATCCTTGCTCTCTGGTGCGTTCAATGCTGCCTGCAAATAATCCAGCGCGTCTTCAATGGCGATAGGTTGTACTTTCGTGAACACCCACTGCGGACAGATCATAATCGGCACGCGCTCGGTCAGGTAGCGGATCATCTCAAACGACGCGCTGCCGCTGCCGACCAGAATCGCCGCCCGAAATTCGGTCACTGCCGGATCATATTCGCGCAGGATTTCACCCACCTGCTGCCGGGATTCCAGATGTTCGGAGAGGTTTTCTTCGCTCTTTACACCTAAGCCACCAAGATAAATAATGCGTTCCACACCCGCAGCACTGGCAGCCGCACCAAAATTATGTGCGGCTTGTGCGTCACGATCATCGAAACTCGCGCCGCCTTCCATGCTGTGGATGAAATAATACGCGGTGGAGACACCTTCTAAAACGGATGAGAGGGAGTCCGGTTCCAGCACATCCCCTTCTACAATGTTGATCTCATCGCTCCATACACGCCCCTGCAAATGGTCAGCGTGGCGCGACATGCCGCGAACGGTATGCCCTGATTCGAGCAAGCGAGGAATCAGGCGACCACCAACATACCCGGTTGCACCTGTGACAAGAATAGTTTTTTGCGGAGAAACCATACGAATCCTAACGAATGACTACCGATAAAGCATCATCCGTTAGCATAAGAAGGACATGTGAGCGCCAGATGATCTGCGCGTTGTAGGGACATAGGATCGCTAGCAAACCTTTTTTACTCGCTAGGCGGCGTGTTCTGCGGGGGCTGCGCAACTCGCACCGGAACCGCGCCATTCTTGCGCCGCTTGAAGACACAGAAATAATTGTTGCTCCAGCTAAAGCGATCAAACTGAATATCTTCCTTGCCACCTACTCGCGGCACAGGTTCCATGTGTACCAGTTCCCAGCCGACTTCCCCCAGGCGATTCAATTCCGGGATCATGGCCTCTGGCGAATATTGTTTGGGCTTTTTATCAAAAACATTTTTGATGAACTGGCGTGTCTCTTTAGTGTTCGCCTGTGCTTTCAAAATCAGAGTCAGATATTCCCACTGTTCCATGACCGCTACTTCCTTACGTTGCGCGAGCAAACCATCTCCTGAAGTATAGCCTACTCATTCCATCTCTGCGAAGGTTTTTGATAACAGGGCAGTAGTCAGATAGGGATAGGCTGTGCGTCCATTTTGGCGCTCTGCGCTGCGCTATGCTGCAAGCATCCGATGGAAAGACACAGGGGAAACCACATGAGCCGATCAGAAGGGTTCTTCAACCTGGCGATTTTTGTCATGCTATTGCTGGTGATCGCAGCCTTGAGTATGCCGCTGTTGGGGCAGTGATTGTTTGTCCGCAGCGGGGATTTGTTGGATAATTCGGACTGGACAACAAGAGAGGGACGGCGATGAGAACCAGGATTATTTTGCTTGCGTTATTGCTGATGAGCGCCTTAGTTGCCGGGTTCGCGCTGGCACAGGATACGCCAGAATTTGAGGGGCGCATTCTGGTGGGGGTCAATGTACGCAGCGGCTCCGGCACGGAATACGATGTCCGCACCAATTTGCGCACGGGCTACCGCGTGACCGTCATCGGGCGTTCGGCGGATGCTTTGGCGGAATGCCCCACGCTGGAAGATGGCCTCAATTTGAATGCGGGTTGGTTGCTGGTGGAATATGTCGGCATTCCTGGCTGGGTCACGCGCTGCGCGGTTGCAGTGGACGGCGACATTGCCGCGCTGCCGATAGTGACCGTTATGCCGGAGATGACCCCGGAAGTCACAGCGGAAAGCACCGAAGAAGCCGACGATGATCCCCGCTTCCCGGCGCGGATTTCGCGCTTCTACATTGATTACGACGATTTACCCTACCCCGTCGGGCAGACTCGAACGGTGGTCAATGTCCGCGAAGAAGCTGATGTGGAATCAGCGATTGTGCAAACTATCGCAGCCGGGAGCTACGTCTATATCACGGGCGAAAGTGATGACAGTGGTTGGTACAGCGTGGAGTATCAACTGTTTGAAGATCGCGTCCTCGTCACAAAAGAAGGCTGGATCGCCCGCCATTTAATCACGAGCTTGCAATTCCGTTAGACGGCAGCAACAAGGGACATGAATTCGTCTCATGCCCCTTACGTGTGACTATGCAGCGACAGGCACGGGTTCTGGCAGCGGGCGAGGACGAAGCAGCAGCAGCTTGCCAGCAACCTGGATCAACGCCAGCGGCACACTGATTGCCAGCAGCAGCATGAGATCAGGCATGTATGCGATCAGAAGCTCATAGGTCACAGCCCGCCCACTGAACCACAGAACCAGATTCGGCAGCAGCAAAAGGAAATACAGGGGGATCAACGTCAGTGCAAGATCAAGCAGCAATCCTATTATACTGCGCCCCCGGTTCTTCTCTGCCCATTTCGGCAACCGCAGGATGCGCAGAATATCATTCAGGATCGACAGAACTGAAAATGCGAGAATGATGATCCCCAGCGCACGAATGGTGATGCCACCGGGCAGCGGCTCTGCCCCGGCGACTCGCGTGACAACGCCACCGATTACACTCGGAAAAGTCATGAAGGCACCGAGTAAATTATTCGAATTGTAGAAGATGACGATGCTGGTATTGTCCTCCACGAGCATCACCGCGTCACTGTGGAAGTTAGAAATATCTCCCCCGTGCATGATAACGTTCACATCCCCGAAGGTGTTCTCATACCACCCCATTGCGTAGTACGTAGTCTCATCCGGCGGGGTGATTGCCAGAGCTGCACTCACAGGGGAGAGAATCGGTTCGCCTTCGTTCATGAATACCATCATGAAGCGAGCCATATCTTCCGCTGTGAGGATCAACCCACCATCCGCGTTGAGAACTGGCACCACATTATCGCGGGCAATGGGAATTCCGAAGAGGAAATTGTATCCCTGCGGCAGTTGATCGCTGACGACATAAGTCGCGCTGGTCATTTCCAGAGGATCGAAGATGTGTTCCTGCACGTACACTTCAAACGATTGTCCGCTGACTTCTTCCAGAATGAGACCTAACAGCGCATAATTCGGGTTGAAGTAGCTATGCACTGTACCTGGCTCACTGGTCAACATAGCACCGCTGAGATCAGCAACGGCAGCATCCAGGCTCGTACCCTGCGCCTTCGCCATGCCGTTGTAGCTGGCATCGCTGAAACCACTGCGTTGATTCAACAGCATGCGCACGGTGATGTCTTCCGCAGTGTAATCCCCGCTCACCGTGAAATCCAGCAGGTACGTTGTGATGGGCGCATCCAGATTAATTTCGCCAGCATCGACCAGCGTCAGAACCGCCGCCGCCGTGACCGATTTCGCCAGCGAACCTGCATAAAATGGTGTCTCCGGCGTGATGCCTTCCCCGAATGCGCGGCTGTAAATCACCTCACCATCCCGCACAACAGCAGCACTCATACCCGGAAAACCGTTTGCCTCAAATTGTTCTTGCAAAAACGCATCAACCGCCTGCACCGCTGTAGCATCCTGGGCAGTGCCCAGAAAACTGCTCATCAGCAAGATTACAAACAACGACGCAATGCTTATTCTCTTCATTTCGTTTGCACCTTCTCCCAATTCTTGTGCCAGAATACAAATACGAAAATGCAGCGCTCTGGTTCTATTGCACAACAAAAAACCGCCGCACTCGATGACGAATGCAGCGGTTAGATGCTGAACTATCTCCTGTTTCCTCTACTGACGATCTTGCCATTCGGCGATGGTTTCTTGCAAAAGCTGCCGAACGTCCGGGTCTGTGACTTCATCGACAAA
Organism: uncultured Anaerolineaceae bacterium; assembly: GCA_964455365.1. Lineage (GTDB taxonomy): Bacteria > Chloroflexota > Anaerolineae > Aggregatilineales > Phototrophicaceae > JAUZRW01. Next base: position 56,995 of record CAYVVZ010000002.1, read on the forward strand.
CTCATAATTGTTCCCATCAGCTTGAATACGAACCCCGCCACTCGGCGCAGGCTTGATGTGAATTCCGCGCTGCTGAAACTGCGGTAGCTGCGAGATTTTGTATTGTAAGTATTCTTCGATGGCATCGGCAATATTAATCTCTGGCGCTTTATCCACTTTGGTCACACGAACATACCCAAAACGGGTACGCTTGTAATTATCCGGTTCGTCATCCAATAACAGATTCGGCAGATCACCGGGGATTCGCGGCTTTTGCTCCTCGTCATCTTCTGCCACAGTCTCCTCTATCTGTGAAGTGGATTGTGCAGGTGCGGCGCTGATTGCTGGCTCAATGAGTGGTTGTTCCTGCGTTACGGTAGGCGCGGGAGGCGGGGCATCATCCGGCTGCATAATTGTGCCGGAAAGTTCTTTCATCACGCGCTTGAACTCTTCGCGGGCATCCGGGTCTTCTGCGAGGCTTCGATAGGCCACATCCCCAATCTGCACCAACAAACGCTTATCCCCAAAATCGCGTTGAATGCTGAGGATTTCACGCGCCTTCGTCACCGCACCGTTGCTCAAGCGAACGTGCATCGGTTGCAGCGTGATGGTATGTAACTCCGTAGGTTCGTCGTCAGGTGTTATCGATTCGCCGTCATCTGGCTGCATAATTGTGCCGGAAAGTTCCTTCATCACACGCTTGAACTGCTCCCGTGCATCCGGGTCTTCTGCAAGGCTGCGATACGCTGTATCCGCAAGCTGTACCATCAAACGCTGATCCGATTGATCGCGCAGGACGCTGAGGATTTCACGGCTGCGAATGACGCTGCCATTTTCCAGGCGTGCGAAGATAGGAAGGCTAGTGATCGTGTGCAGCGCTGACGACGGTGCAGGCTGCGCCGGAGTTGGTGTAGGAGATGGAGATACAGGCGGAGGAGACACCGGAGCAGGTGCTTCTTCTGCTGGAATCTCGCCCAATTCCTCTGCTTCTGCGCGGGCTTGTGCCAGCAAATCCAGCGGATCAAGTTCATCTTCTTCTGGCCTCACAGGAGATGGAGAAGTATCAGGCGTTTGCGGGATGAACGGTTCTTCCACTGGCATCCAGCGATGATCGTCTTCCGCATTCACTTCCACCGGGATCGTATCGTTCTCCATAGGGCGTTGCAGGATTTCAGCATCTTTGCTCTTGCTGCGACGAGTACGCTGCCCTCGGAAGAACAGCAGCATTACAATCATGAGGAGGGGGCCACCACAAACAACGAATAGCAGCGGCAGTGGTAGCTGTGGCAAAAAGTCCGTCAGAAATTGCTGAAATTCTCCCATATTAAGTCCTCATCGCACCTGGCAATTGGGGCAAAAATGCGTACCTCGCTGCGTCACACGAATCTTTTGAATGATCGCTGTTTCGCAGGTTCGGCACAGTTGACCATCACGCCCATAAACATAGAAGTGATCTTGTGATTCACCAGCCGTGCCATCGGGCTTACGATACCAGTTTATGCTTGCGCCTTCATAGTTCACGCCATCTTGCAACGCTGCCCGGATTGTACCATGCAGAGCGCGAATTTCATCTTCAGTAAGATCATCGGATCGGCGTTCGGGGTGGATGCTTGCCCGATGCAGAGCTTCATCCGCATAAATGTTGCCGATTCCCGCGACAAAAGTTTGATCCAGCAGCAGTGCCTTGATGACTTTGCTGCGACCCTGCAAGCGCTCACGGAAAATTTCCAGCGTGAAGGCATCATCCAGCGGTTCGGGGCCAATTGCGCCCGTCACTTCTTCCAGTGTATCGGTTAAGTAGACTTTGCCGAATTTACGTACATCGCTGAAGCGTAGTTCTTTGTTCCTATCCAGCCCAAATTTGACGTGTACCCAGCGATCTACATCATGTGTTGCATCCGCATCCGTCACGTACAGCCGCCCTGTCATGCGCAGATGCACCAGCAGCAAATCCTGTTCGAGTTCAATGACGATGAATTTTGCGCGGCGTGAGATTCCGATAACGCGCTGCCCAATGACGCGGCCTTCAAATTCGTTGGGGGATGGCAAGCCGATGGCGTTTTCCCAGTCAACCCACATGCTCTCGATGGTATGACCAATCAACGGCGCACGCAAACCACGTACCACCATCTCTACTTCCGGGAGTTCTGGCATGGATATGCAATTTCTAAGCTATCTGTAGACTTCGGCAATTGTACCACAACAGGCTCAGAAGGCGCGGTCTGGGGGGTCAGTACGATCCATCAAATCCAGGATGCGCTGGATCGTCTGGGCAGCAGCACCGAACATCCCGGCTTCCAATTGAATTTCACCGAGTTCGTCCAGTTGGCGCAGTGCAGCGTCGCGGCGGCCTAGCTCAAGATAATGCTGAATCAGCAATTCGCGGAATTCGATGGCTTGTGGGAAGCGACTGACGAAGTATTCCAGAGTCTGAACAGGCTGCGAAGAACCAAGCATTTCCTGCTGCTGAAGCAGATGATCCAACACACTCATAGCCGCATTTGGGCGTTTCAGGCGCAAAAGGGCAATAATTCGTTGGTACGAAGCACCAATGCCTTGTTCAAACATAAGTCTTTCACCTGGTCACAATTCTACAATGCTGCAAAATACTAATTTCCCCACGAGCCTAATTGTCTACAGACCACGTTGCGTCAGCCTATCACGCACCTTGCAAGGTTGTAGTTTGCAAACAAGTTAGGGAAAACATCCCACGCAAATTGCACGGCATTGCATCGATGTACTTATCGTGCCATATTCTGCTGCCTCCCCGCAATATGACTTCTGTACAGGGTGACATTTGGACTATTTCAATTCATATTTCAGCAAAAGAATCAGCGGATTATAGCAACATGGCTACACAGCATCGGCGTTCTTCATGTACAATACACCTGTTCTACAATCCCAAAACGTACACACATCCCAGGTTAGTCAGACATGCCGAGCGAATACGTTCATCTGCACGTCCATACGGAGTTTTCCCTGCTTGATGGGCAGAGCCGCATCAAGGATTTGATTGCACGCGCCGAAGAATTGGAAATGCCTGCCGTCGGCATCACTGACCATGGGGTGATGTTCGGCGTGATTGATTTCTTCCGGGCAGCGAAAGAGACCAGCGTGAAGCCCGTCATCGGCATGGAAGCCTACCTTGCCCCGCGCAAGATGACGGATAAAGACCCCGTGCAGGATAAACGCCCGCATCATCTGCTGCTCTTCGCGCAGAATATGACCGGGTATCGCAACCTGATGAAGATGGCTTCAGTAGCTCAGTTGGAAGGTTACTACTACCGTCCGCGCATTGACTGGGATTTCCTGGCAGCACACAGCGAAGGCGTGATTGCTACCAGCGGCTGCCTCGCTGCGGAGATTCCGCGTTTGGTCGAAGAAGGTAGAGAAGAAGCAGCACGGGCGAAAATCGGGCAATATCTGGATACCTTCGGCGCAGATAATTTTTACCTGGAATTGCAGCCACATAACATCGACCAGCTAGACATCCTCAATCGCTGGTTGGTGGAGTATCGCAAGAGCAACCATACCAATGTGCAGTTCTACGCCAGCAATGATGTGCATTACGTGCGCAAAGAAGATTGGGATGTACACGATACCCTGCTCTGCATCCAGACTGGAGCGCACAAAAACGACGAAAATCGTATGCGCATGGCTCCTAACGATAGTTACTATCTGAAGACTCCGCAGGAGATGCGCGACGAACTTCGCTCTCGCGGCATGCCCGATGACATGATTGCGGAAGCCTTCGCCAACTCGCTAAAGATCGCGGAGATGACCGACGTTGATCTGGATACAAAGGGCTACCACCTGCCCGTGTTCCCGGTTCCGCCAGAGTTCAACGAAGACTCCGGGGCGTATTTGCGCTATCTGGTGGAGATGGGCTTGTCCTGGCGCTTCCCAGGCCGCGAAGACGAACCTGTGCTGCAAGAGCGCCTGGAACGCGAACTGCGCATCATCGGCGATATGGGCTTCAACACCTACTTCCTGATCGTGTGGGACTTATGCGAATTTGCCCGTCACGCGGATATCTGGTGGAATGTGCGCGGGTCTGGTGCGGGGAGCCTGGTAGCATACTGCCTGGGGATTACTAATATTGACCCCATTCAGAACAGCCTGCTCTTCGAGCGCTTCCTCAATCCGGGGCGTGTTTCCATGCCAGATATTGACCTGGATTATCCCGATGACCGACGCGGGGAGATGATCGCCTATACTGCCGATAAATATGGCAAGGACAAAGTTGCCGCCATCATCACATTCGGGACGATGGGCGCGAAGGCTTCCGTGAAAGATGTGGGACGTGCGCTAGATGTGGATCTCTCCAAGATCAACCGCGTCACAAGTTTGATTCCGCAGGAAGCACGACAGAAAAAGATCAAAGAGTACATCGAACAGAACCCTGAATTGCAAGATTTGTATAACGGAGATGCAGACATCAAGCGCGTGATGGATACCGCCATGAAACTGCAAGGCATGACGCGCCATGCCTCCACACACGCAGCCGGGGTCATCATCGGGGATAAGCCGCTGGTGGAATACACGCCGCTGCACCGCATCACTGGAACCGACCCCAGCGGTGGTTCGCTGACATCGGTGACACAATTCCCGATGGAAACCGCCGAATCCATTGGCCTGCTAAAAGTCGATTTTCTTGGCCTCTCTACGCTGACAATTTTGCGCAAAGCCTGCGACCTGATTAACCGTCATCATGACACCAGCTACACGATGGATAATATCCCCTACCGCCATGAAGACCCGCAGAATCCGCTGAGTGACTATGACAAGAAGCGTCTGGACGAAGCCTTCCAGATGATGGGGCGCGGCGAAACCGTTGGCGTGTTCCAGGTCGAAAGTACGGGGATGCAGTCCATGCTGCGTGGGATGCGCCCGAAGACCTTCGAGAACATCATTGCGGGTATCTCCCTCTATCGTCCGGGGCCGATGGACTTCATCCCAGATTACAACAAGCGCCTACATGGGGAAGAAGAAATTCCGTTTAAGCATCCAAAACTGCAACCCATCACTGAAGAAACGATGGGAATCCTGGTCTACCAGGAACAGATCATGCAGGTTGCTGGCGAGTTATTCGGCTATGAGCTTGGCGAAGCCGACCTGATGCGCCGCGCAGTCTCCAAGAAGAAGCAGAAAGAACTCATCAAGCACAAGGAAATCTTCATCGAACGCGGCCCCGACAACGGCATCCCTGCCGAAACCGCTGAAGCCATATTTGATGAGATAGAATTTTTTGCTAATTATGGATTCAACAAGTCGCATGCAAGTGATTATGCTGTCATAACGGTTCAGACAGCTTTCCTGAAGTGCCACTATCCCGAAGAGTACATGACTGCCCTGCTCACGGTGCAGTTTGATGACAGCGCCAAAGTAGCCACTTTCCTCGATGAATGCCGCCGCCTCAATATTCCGATTCTGCCGCCGCATGTGAATTACAGCGCCATCGACTTCGACATCGAACAGCGCGAGGACGGCAGGCGCGGGATCCGCTTCGGCCTGGGTGCGATCAAGAATGCAGGGATTGGTGCGCTGCAATTCATCATTGATGAGCGCCGCGAGAATGGCTCATTCAGCAGCATGGCGGAATTTGCCAAGCGCGTTGATCTGCGGCATGTAGGCAAACGCGCCGTCGAGAGTTTGATCCGTGTGGGGGCGTTTGCTGGACTGGGTGAGTATGGGCGTGATGATCTGCTGGCTTCGCTGGATCGAATTGTCGGTTTCAGCGTAGATCATCACAAAGCGCAGGAGGTCGGGCAGATGAGCCTCTTTGGGGACACAATGGACGGCACAGAAGACACGTTGCACATTCCGCGTGCGCCAGAGAATCAGCGAGTAGCGAACCGGGAAATGCTGGCCTGGGAAAAAGATCTGCTCGGACTCTACGTCACAGGCCGCCCGGTAGATAAGCATAAAGCTACCTTCCAGGCGATGAGTAACCTCAGCATTGTTGCGCATCTCAAAGATCCGGAAAAAGCCACGCCGCCGGAAAAAGTGCGCATCGCGGGTGAAGTCGTCTCCCTGCGCCGATTGACCACCAAGAACGGCGAGCCGATGGCGGTGATGGTGGTAGAAGATTGGCACGAAAGCGCCAACAGTATTGAAGTCGTGATGTTCCCGCAAACCTGGAAAAAGGTACGAATCGGCGTGAAAGAATATAAGCGCCAGCGCTACCGTGACCAGAACAACGGAGAAGAACCACCGGAAGATTTCATCGCAGAACTGGAAGAAGGTGAAATTCTGGTAGTCGTCGGCAAATTTGATACATCGCGGGGGGATGTGCAGATCATCTGCGACAATATCGAATTCGAGTTCGAGTACATGAGTGCCGATGATTTTGCACAGCATGAATACACATCCAGCACGCCGGCCTGGTATGACGAAATCGTTGTCTCAGATTCATCGGCAGAGCCACCCCCAGCATTCATGGATTACGACGAGGAAACAGGCGAAGTTGTAGAAGACGAGCCACAGCCCGAACCCGCAATGGTGGCTGATGTCATGCCAGCAACCCAGGGAGCCAGCGTCCCCACCCCGGCAGTTGAACCACGTTTTGGTGCAGGTGAGCCACAGCCAGCATGGGCGGCTCCTGTAGATATTGCCGCACTCGAAGAAGAGGACTTACTCTTTGATGATCTCGCAGAAGGGGATGAAGCAAAAGCTCCGGTACATATTGTGGTGTATTTCCAGCGCTCCAAAGAGCCAGACAAAGACCGCCGCCGCCTGCGCCGCATCCACCGCACCTTCACGGGGTATCCTGGCAAAGATCGCTTCAGCATTGTGATTCGCAGCGGCAAAACGAGTAGTCCACTGGATTTCCCGAATCACACGACGGGCTGCTGCGATGCCCTGCTGCTTGACCTGGGTGCCATCGTCGGCGCGGACAACATTGAAATCAATGATGCATGAGAGAGACCGATTGAAACGAAATGTGATTTAATACCCCCTTCACACATGTAGGGTATTATCTGGTGTGGTTTCGGCGGAAGCGTTACAATGTGCGGGGTCATCATTCGTTGAGAATCCACGAATTGATTTCCCTAGCATTGAACCTTCGATACTCTGGCAGGGAGATAAAATCGCATGAAGCGAATCGCCGTAATGACAAGCGGGGGAGATGCCCCTGGAATGAATGCCGCCATCCGGGCTGTCGTTCGCGCAGGCATCGCAAACAACCTCGAAGTATTTGGTATCCGTCAGGCATATGCAGGCTTGATAGCAGGCGATTTTGAACTGCTGACCAGCCGCGAGGTCAGCGGTATTTTGCAGCGTGGTGGTACCATTTTGCAGACAGCACGTAATGAAGAATTCAAAACCAAGCAGGGGCAGCGCAAAGCTCTTCGCCGTCTGAATGAACATGGCGTTGACGGTATCATTGTCATTGGGGGCGATGGCAGCTTACGCGGCGCAACAGCACTGCACAAACTGGGTGTTCCCGTAGTTGGCGTACCCGCCAGTATTGATAACGACATCTGGGGTACGGATACGAGCATTGGTGTGGATACTGCCCTCAATACGATTCTGGATGCGCTGGATCGCCTGCGCGACACCGCCAGCTCCCACAATCGCTGCTTCCTGATTGAAGTGATGGGGCGCAACAGCGGGTATCTCGCCCTCACAGGTGGCATTCTAGGTGGTGCTGAAGTCGTCATCATTCCTGAATTTTCAACACCCATGGAAGCAGTAGCAAAAGAACTAGAGCAAGCCTATATTCGTGGCAAAGCCCACGCGATTGCTGTCATCGCAGAAGGCGCTCCCTATAAGGTTCACGAGCTGGCGGAGTACCTGGATAAGCAAGAAGTTGGGTTTGAAATCCGCATTACTATTCTGGGTCATACCCAGCGCGGCGGCAGCCCAACCGCATTTGACCGCTTGCTGGCAACGCGCATGGGTGTCGAGGCTGTCGAGCGGCTGCTAGCAGGGGAAAGCGGGGTGATGGTCGCACGAACGGGACGCAAGCAATCCACCTTGCCACTTGAAGATGTTACCACCAGGACGCGGGAAATCTCTGACGAATATCTGAAATTGGCTGAAATGCTGGCACGTTGAGCGACTACAGGGAAACAACACGGTAGACGTTTCACGTATTCAAACAGCCGCCAGCCAACCCTGGAATTTTCGGACAAGTTCTTCGCGCTCGCCATCGGGCAAAAAAGAGGAACGCGCTGCACGCAGCGTGAATTCTTTGATTTCCTCGAGCGAGACATTCATAGCCGTCATCACACGGGCAATCTCATCGCTCAACGTGATGTCACAGACGAGTGGATCATCCGTGTTGATAGTCGTCAGCACCCGCTGCCGCGTCAGTGCGATCAGAGGATGTTCACTCAATTCATCGACAACGCCGCTGAGGACGTTGCTCGTCGGGCACACTTCCAGGATGATTTCGCGTTCTGCCAATACCTGCACTATCGCCAGATCATCCAGCGCCTTGATACCATGTCCCACACGATCAGCGTTCAAATTGCCGATAGCATCCCAGACGCTGCGTGCGCCAGCCCATTCCCCGGCATGGATCGTTACCCCTAGCCCGGCTGATTTCGCTCGACGGAACAACAGGCGGAACGGCAAGCAAGAGTAATTCGCTTCATCCCCTGCCAGGTCAAGCCCAACGACCCCTCGGCTGCGGTTATTGATCGCAGCACGCAGGACATGCTCCCCAATCTCCACTGGCTCATGCCGATTCATGGAAGCGATGTAGCGCACAATAATGCCCGTTTCTTCCGCAGCTTCATTAGCAGCATCACATACCAACGGCACAATATCTTCCAACGGAATGCCAGACATCGTGCTGAGTGCCTGGGGTGTGAACCGCAGTTCCATATAGCGTACCTGGTCATCCGCAGCATCACGCACAATCTCACGCGCAAAACGCTTGATGACTTCAGCCGAGCAGAAGAACCGCCGCATCACATGGAACTTCGCCAGGAAATGTTGAGAATCACGCTGATCCCTGGCGGTCATCTGTACCAGCGGGCGTAAATCTTCCTCGGTACTGGCATCTACATCTACGTCGCATTCGTCCAGAATATCGAAAAGCGTTGACAACCGCAGCGACCCTTCCAGATGGCGGTGCAACTCAATCTTCGGCATTTTGCTGATTGTTGATAATAGTTCGGGATTAACAGGATGATCGAACAAGGCAGAGCCTTTACACGTCGCTGACAAGCCAAAAGTTTAGTCACGCTCAGCCAGCAACCAGCTCCAATAATACCAGGTCACGACCAAGCCCAGGGTGATTCCGATGGCTGGCAGGCCATCGCTTATTATTGTATACACCACTTTTGCGCTTGGTGCTTCCGGCATTGCCTGAAGTACCGTTTGAATATAATAACGCATGATTGCCCCTGCCCCGACGAGGAGGGCAGCAACGTAGAACCAGCGGAAGCGCTTCCGCGAGCCTGTCACATTGCCTAATCTACGGCTGAGTTGCCCCAGAATAACCAGTGCGATACTGACGGAGACCAACCCAAACAGGTTGAATACACTGGGAGACATTCCTCAATCCTCGGCCTTCTTGGAACTGAGCATCAAACGAGCGAGCAGGATGACCGCCACCAGCAGGAAAACCCCGGAAAAGAGCGAAGCCACGCCTGCTACCCTGTCCTGGGCTGCGAGATCAATCCCAGCCTGACGAATGGATAATGCGCCGAAACCGATGATTGCCGCGATGTACAGCAGATAGTATGTGCGGGCTGTCGAAAAGCGCTGATAGAAGCGTGCAATCAGCAGGAAAAACACGAGAAGGGCAGCCAGTGGGAACCACGTATACAGCACAAGAAATTGATGCAATGCAGTATCGAGTACCACCGTTCACTGCCCTGGAGAATTTGCCAGCGGTTGATTGACGACCAAACTACATCGTCAGAAGTTACGCGGTTGGCTGAAGCCCATTCCGTAGATGACATGGTTGATTGCCTGCACGCGGAATTCGCGGTTATGGCAGGCTGCGACAAAATTGCTGATGAGCTGACGTGTTTCAGCATCGTCCGACAGGCGGTAAACGGAGACCCCTTCGACATTGCGACGCATGAGTACATCGACCTTGACCAAACCATCTAGCTCAAGCTGGACGGTCTTCGCATCGCGCCCAACAAACTGGGCAATATGTTCGGCAGTATCGACGGTATGAGGGTTATCATGGAAGAAGCGCACCAGATCCCATTTGATGAACGAATTGACTTTTGTGCGTAAGAACTGTTTCCACACGGCATTCATCTCGGCGTTCACCAATCCTGATTGTTGCGTTTGCACCATCGCGGCATTCTCCTGTTCAATTTTGCGATATTAAACCCCACGAACAAGAAGCACCAAAATTGTTTATATTTTGCAGGATTGCCACACAGGTCTAGTATACATGGCAATGAGCAGAATGCATTAACGAATCGCACCAGTAAAGTTAAGGTAGAGATGAGATTTAAATCACCCCCGCCCTAAGGAGCAATATTTCCTTTACTGTGTGGGCTGTCCCTGCTTATCCGTCTTGTAGTGGCAATGCTTGTACTTCTTGCCACTGCCACACCAGCAAGGATCATTGCGACCGATGTTCTCTTTCGCACTCTTAACAACGGTACGCGGCTTGCTTGCTTCCCCGTTGGAATTAGGGCGAACTGCTTGCATCTGGCGACGAACGGGCTGGGCAATTTGTGGTTGCACGCGGAAAATCTGATTACAGGCTTGCTGCGAAATCTGTCCCTGCAATTCACGGAACATCGTGAACCCTTCGCGGGTGTATTCCACAACCGGGTCACGCTGCGCCAACGACGAGAAACCAATCCCCTCGCGCAGCATATCCAGTGATGTCAAGTGGCGCTGCCAGTGCGTATCAATCGCACGCAGGATGGTGAGACGCAGGGCTTGCGTCATTAACCCCTCTTTGGCGGCTTCCAACTCTTCTTTCTTCTTCAGGAGTGCTTGCTCTGCGGCCTCGGTGAGTTGATCTTCCAACTCGGCACGGTCAAGTTCTTCCATCGTGTCCGGGTTAATCTCTTCCGGCACAGGGAAGATCATCAGCAAGTCTTTGTGCAGCAGTTCGACATCCCAGGTAGCAACCGATTCGCTATCCGTTGAATAGGCTTCGACCGTATCCAGGATTTCCTGGTGAATCATGCCCAGGTATTTATCCCAGACTTCCTCCGGGCTGGCGTACAGCCATTCATGCCGCTGCCCGTAGATCAGTTCACGCTGGCGGTTGACCACATCATCATATTCCAGCACACGCTTACGAATGTCGAAGTTGTGACCTTCCACACGTACCTGCGCTTGCTCGATAGACTTGGAAATCATGTTGTGTTCGATGGGTTCATTCTCCGGCATATTCGCCCAGGACATGAACCGCTTGACGGCTTCCGCATTGAAGCGCTTCATCAAATCATCTTCCAGGCTGAGGAAGAAGCGTGTTTCCCCTGGTTCACCCTGGCGACCAGAGCGACCACGCAACTGGTTATCAATGCGACGAGCATCGTGGCGTTCCGTACCCAGCACATACAGACCACCAGCATCCAGAACCGTCTGGCGGTCTTGCTTGGTGATTTCCTGAGCCTTCTTGAAGGCTTCTTGCCACTGCTCGTCTGTCGCTTCAGTGACATCAACACCCTGCTGCCGCAGCATCACACGTGCAAGACCTTCGGCATTGCCGCCTAGCTTAATATCCACACCACGACCTGCCATATTGGTAGCAATGGTCACAGCACCAGGACGACCTGCCTGGGTGATGATTTCCGCTTCGCGGAAGTGGTTCTTCGCGTTGAGGACTTCATGCGGGACACCTGCTCGTTTCAGGCGCTTGCTGAGACCTTCTGAGCTTTCAATCGCAACGGTACCCACAAGAACTGGTTGTTGCTTGGCATGGCGTTCTTTGATCTCACTAATGACCGCCCCCCATTTGGCCTCTTCATTCATGTAGATGAAGTCATCTTCGTCTTTGCGGGCAATCGGCAGATTCGTCGGGATGATCACTACATCCAGGCCGTAAATTTTCTCGAACTCTTCCGCCTCTGTTGCCGCCGTACCCGTCATACCGGAAAGCTTGTCGTACATACGGAAGAAGTTCTGGAAGGTAACCGTCGCCATCGTAATATTTTCACGACGGATTTGTACGCCTTCCTTCGCTTCGATAGCCTGGTGCAGCCCCTCACTGAAGCGACGACCTGGCATCAAGCGACCTGTGAAGTCATCCACGATGACCACCTGCCCATCTTGCACCACATAGTCGCGGTCAAGATGATAGAGCGCATTCGCACGCAAACAGTTATCCAGATAGGGGATCATCTCGCTGTTATCCGGGTGATAGAGTTGATCCACACCCAGGATTTTTTCGATCTTCTCCACACCCGCTTCGGTGAGGTAGGCGATGCGATCTTTGATCTCCACAACGTAATCACCATCCGGGGCTTCTGCTTCGATGGAGTCTTCGCTGCTGGGCTGTAAGCGCTTGACGATCTGCGCGAACTTCGCGTAATAATCTGACGGTTGATCCGCAGGCCCCGAAATAATCAATGGGGTACGGGCTTCGTCAATCAGGATGTTGTCGATCTCATCGACAATCGCATAATGCAGATCACGCTGCGCCAGCCGATCTTTGCTCCAGGCCATGTTGTCGCGCAAGTAATCGAAACCAAATTCGTTGTTCGTGCCGTAAGTAATATCTGCCCGGTAGGCTTCACTGCGCGTGATGGGACGCAGATTCTGGTAGCGGTCATCTACGGAGTCGAAGTCCGGGTCATAGAGGAAGGAGCCATCATCCGGCTTACCGCCTGTATTCTGGATTACAGCCGAACTCAGCCCCAGGAAATGATAAATCGGCCCCATTTGCTGCAAGCCGACTTTACTGAGGTAATCGTTTGGGGTAACCAGATGCACGCCCTTGCCTTCCAGTGCATTCAGGTAAATTGGCAGCGCAGCGGTGAGCGTTTTCCCCTCACCCGTTTTCATTTCTGCGATGCGGCCTTCATGCAGCACCATGCCACCGATCAACTGCACATCATGGTGCCGCAGGCCAGTTGTCCGGCGTGCCACTTCGCGCACAACCGCAAACGCTTCTAAGAGCATATCTTCTAAGGTTTCGCCTTCGCTCAGGCGCTTGCGAAATTCATCCGTCTTCGCTGCCAGGGCTTCGTCCGTCATCTCCTGGACTTCGGGTTCCAGCGCGTTGATCTTATCAACAGCGTCTCGGTATTTATTCAGCGCCCGTTCCATTGGGTCGCCAAATACTGCTTTCATGACATTTTTGAACATAGGGTAAAACTCCCGATCAAGGTCGGCTGATGTGGCTGCATAAATCGTACTGTAGCACGGTAGTATATACAACCCATCAAAGATTGTAGTTTCTTGTCGCATTCTGAGATGCTTCTCTTACGATGCTAGACAAAAACCGTACACCCACGTTCTGTCAGTTGCAAGAGCCATGTTGGGGCTTCCAGCGGATTCCAGCGAAGATCAAGCTTTTCTAGCTTCGGCAATTGCATGATTGAATCTGGCAGGTTGCGGAGATTATTCCCGCGCAAATCCAACTCACGCAGGTTCTGCAAGCCATTTACATCTGGCAATGTTTCCAGGTGATTATTGCGTAGATCCAGTTTGCGGAGCTGCCCTAGCTGCGCAATTGCATCTGGCAAGCTGCTCAACTGGTTATCGCTGAGGTGCAATTCCAGCAATGATCGCAATTCACCCATTTCCATAGGCAAGGATGTGAAGCCGTTGTTGTATGCCCGCAACTCAATCAGGCTATCCAGCCCGGTCACTTCCAGCGGCAAGGCTGTGAATGCATTGTTGCTGATGTTTAAATACCGCAGGCGTTGCAAATTCGCCAGCGAGTCGGGCAGTGTTTCCAGGTACGCATTACTGACGTAAAGAAAACGAAGCTCGGATAATTCTCCGATACACTCTGGAATTGTACGCAGCGGATTGTGCGCCAGATCGAGCGTATACAGGTTTGTCAGCTCACACAATTCATCGGGGAAGGAAGCAAACTCGTTTGTATCCAGGTACAAGTGAGTCAACTGCTGCAAATAACCTATTGCCCCTGGTAAATCCGTCAGCCGATTCATCCCTAGCGATAACTTTTGCAGCGTCGTGATGTGGAAAAGCTCGCTCGGTAACACACCCAGGCCGCAATTCCGCAGCGTCAGGCCACGTACTTCACCCTCAACGACAGCATATCCAGGTGGCGAATGGGTGGCATCCACACGGGCAAGAGAGATTCCTTGCAGATTAATTTTTCCTGCGAGTGCTTGTTGCAATGCCTCAATCACACCAGCAATCCGAAATGTTTCATGACGATTTCGGCATTTTCGAGGAGGGTTGTAGAACCATCTACTACCAGGGTGCGGATGCCTAGCTGCTGGGCTTGTGCGAGTGTTTGCGCCGCGTGGGCAGCATCCCGCTGCATCCATTGGTCGAAGATGTCAATTTGCGCATCCTGTGGGAACTGCGCCAGCACATCTTGCACCCAACTACCCCGGCGCGGATATGTCGCCAGCAAAAAATTTTCTGTAGGTGCTATCCAGATGGCACGATACCGATCAACCCCTGTTGCGACAACATCTCGTGGACGAATGTTGGAGCCTTCGACCAGGATGGGCGCATCCGTTGGCAAGGCAAGCGCATCTTCCAGCAAGAAACCAAACCATTCTGCGCTCATTTGCCAGATACGCGCCAATTGCGCTTGTGCAGGCAAGCTGAGGAACCGCTGTAGGCCAAGTGAATTGTATTCGGTAAGGGTAGGGTGTCGGTCTGGATCAGCCCGTTTGAGATAATCTTCTACGTGGCGATCCAGATGCAGCACGCGCCAGCCAAATTCCTGCGCGATAATCTGTGCGATGGTGGTCTTGCCGGCACAGGGCGCACCACCCATCCAATAAAGAGCCTGCATCAATCGCCAACTTCCGGCTGTACCCCCGCAGCAGTCGTCCTTCTCAATAAACGTCCGACTTGCTTGCGGAAGATCATAGGCAGCAAAATCAAGCCACCCACCAGTACATACACCCAGATGAGCGCACTGGTGTTTTCAACAGCGGTATTCCCAATCCAGACGAAGAACAATGTTGGGATGAAGCCCAGGATAGTCGAGACCAGGAAATATGCCCGGAAAGAAACCGTCTTCGCCAACCCTGCGGCGTAACTCAAGAAATCCCAGACTGAGAAAAGAACCAGCCGCGCAACCGCGAGTGAGCGCCAGCCGCCGAGCTGATTCTCGTAGAAATCATCGACCTGGCGCATGTTCTTCTGCCCCACAAGGCGTACAACAATCGGACGACCGAGCTTCCGCGCAATCCAGAAGCTAATGCTGCCGCCGAGGACTTCACCAATCAGCGTGTACAGCACACCCAACCACAGGCTGTCGAAGAGCGTCCCGGCGACAACCTGAATAGGGCCACTCGTCAGCGGAGCAAAAATATAGGTCAGCGCCTTGATGGCAATATACACGAGCGGCGCTAATGGCCCCGCATCGCGGATCACTTGTTGCAAGTTATCAATCCCTATGGCATTGATGCCAAAGGTGAGTACCGTCAGGAAGATGACGAATCCCACCCCACCAACGGCAATCTGCCGCCAGGAAGTCTGGTTGCCAAGCCCCGTTGTCTCCATTGTCTGCCGGATGATTTCTTGTGTGGTTGTTCTAGGGTCTGGATCATTCATCGAAAAGCTCACCTACGCTACGGCCTTCATGCGCCCTCACAATGACCTCCGCCAACATCGGCGCAACAGAGAGAATGGTCATGTTGGGCAGTCGTTTTTCTTCTGGTATCGGCAATGTATTGGTGAAGATAATCTCTCTCAATTCCAGGCTTTCCAGACGCTCATACGCAATTTCGGATAAGAAGGCGTGGGTGAACGCGAAGGAAATCTCTTTTGCCCCTGCATCGCGCAGCACGGTAACAGCATTCACCACACTGCCTGCTGTGTTCACTTCATCATCAACCAGCAGCACATTCTTACCTTCTACATCCCCGATAATGGACAATGCCCGTGGGCGTTCTGCATTATCGACGCGGCGCTTTTCAATAAAGGCCAGCGGAACATTGAGGGTTTCCGCCCAATTGCGTCCTTGCTTGGCAAACCCCAGGTCAGTCGCAACAACAACTAAGTTGGACTTGTCGTAGTTACGTTCAACATAATCACTGAGCAGATGGAACGCAGTCAGGGCATCCCCTGGAATATTGAAGAACCCCTGAATTTGACCTGCGTGCAGGTCAACGGTGATGTAACGATCCGCCCCGGCGACCTCAATCATATTCGCCATCAGCCGCGCTGTGATGGGCACACGGGGTTGATCCTTCTTATCGGATCGAGTGTAGGTCATATAGGGGACGACAAGATTGATACGCCATGCGGAATCTCGTTTGAGGGCATCAATCATAATAAGCATTTCGAAGATGTTTTCGTGGATGGGTGCAGCCATCGTCTGCACGACGTATACATCCCGCCCACGCACACTTTCGCGCAATTTCACGAAGATATTTTCGTTGGAGAACTTCTTAACATCCGACTTCCCCAGGCGAAAATTCTCGTACCCACCTTTTTCTGCAATGTGTTGTGCAATTTCCTGTGCCAATTCATCGGATGCAGAACCGCAGAAGAGCATCATCTTACCGAAGCGCATCCGAGACTGACGATTTGCGTAAGCATCCTGGTCGTTCTGTTCACGCTGTTTGGTATCTTCGAAGTTCGTCCCTGGCACCTTGTTCACTTTTCCCCCCGCGTTAATCCGCGCCAACTTCATTCATATATAAGAGCAACTGCTCAACCGCCGCTTGCGGGTCAATCTCTCGCTGTAAAATGCGTTCGATCATTTGCGAAATTGTCTCGTGTGCGATGGTTCCGACGATTTGTGCCAGTAGTTGTGCTTGCAACCGTTCATACAATTCCAGTTCCATGTAGCGCACTTTGCGTTTGTGCGCTGTTTCCGAACTTTCAATATAGGCTCGGTGTTCCGCGATTTTCCCCACCAGCGCATCGATCCCGTCGTACTGCGTTGCAATCGTCTTCAAGACCGGGGGCATCCACTCTTCTATACGATCTACCGCAGCATCCGTTGCGGCAACCTGCATCATACGACCGTGGTGCGCAACCATCTGATCACGGGCAGTCGGATGCCCCAATTCCAGCATGGCTCGCAAACTGCGCACTGTTTGATCCGCACCGGGACGATCTGCTTTATTCACCACCAGCAAATCGGCAATTTCCAGGATTCCCGCCTTGATTGCCTGCACATCATCCCCAAGCCCAGGCGCTTCAATGACCAGCGTCGTATCCGCTGTGCGAACGATGTCTACTTCGCTTTGCCCCGCGCCGACGGTCTCCACAATGATGATGTCAAACCCGGCAGCATCCATCACACGCACCGCATCCCGCGTGGTTTGCGCCAACCCACCCAGGCTTCCGCGTGTTGCCATACTGCGGATAAACACACCCGGGTCGCCCGTCAGGTCGTGCATGCGAATTCGATCTCCCAGAATGGCACCACCAGAAAACGGGCTGGTAGGATCAACCGCGATGATACCTATCGTTTGCTCCTGGCTGCGGTAGGCTTTCGCTACTGCATTCACCAGGGAACTTTTACCCGTCCCTGGCGCACCCGTAACCCCCACAACCCAGGCATTCCCGGTATGGGGGAAGAGCGCGGCAAGTACTTCCTGAGCCTCCGGGCGCTGATTTTCAACAATCGTTAACGTTCGTGCCAGCGCCCGACGGCGACCTTGCAACAAATCTTTCAGTAATTTTTCCATAGGCATTTAGCTAGCATCTTTGGCAGTCAGCAGATTATTAATAAAATCCCGAATCTGTTCTGTCGTAGTACCAGGGCCAAAAACGCCGGCAACACCCAATTCTTTGAGGTTGGCTTTGTCTTCATCAGGGATGATGCCGCCAACGATCATCGGTACATCGGTAAGATCAGCCGCATCCATCGCTTCGCGCACACGGGGAACCAACGTCATATGCGCCCCACTGAGGATACTCAGACCCACCACATCCACATCTTCTTGCAGCGCAGCTTCTGCGATCATATCTGGTGTCTGGCGCAATCCGGTGTAAATTACTTCCATACCCGCATCACGCAGCGCACGGGCAATCACTTTTGCACCCCGGTCATGACCATCTAGTCCGGGTTTGGCAATCAATACACGAGCAGCACGAGTCGCCATTTTTGCCTCTTTCAAATCAATTGAATCTACTCTTTCTATCATGGTATCGCTCATTGATGAGAGAAGCTATAGTGTATCGAATACGTGGTGATTCCGCGCCAGGAATTGTGGAGATTTTCCTACAATTCAACACAATCCAAACGAAACCGCTACGAAAGAACTATGTTTGTTGAGTCGGCGCTGATGCAAGCCTGTGCTAAAATTAGACTATCGTTTCCTTGTTGAAACGATTCCTTCATTTGAATAATGAGCATTGGATGCAGTGAATGAGCGCGACACTCCTGAGCAAGACAACCGCGCACTCGCCGAGTAAGCCACAGGGGAGTGCGATTGCCATGTGGCGCGTGGTAATCGGCGCGTTGGCATTGGTAACGACGATTGTGGTGGTCGTTGCCATTATCTCCGGGTTTACCTATCGGGCGCGTCCCTTCCTCGGCGTGATGGTCAGTGACACGCAAGTGATTAACGGCGGGGTTTCCGTCAGCGGTACGCCCTGGGTAGGGCGTGAGGCGGGGCTGCGCACAGGGGATCACATCGTAAGCGTGAATGAGATTTCCCTGGCGGATGAATCCTTCGCCAATGCCGAAGCCATCCTCAACGAGCAATTGCAGCAATCCCGCAGCACGCCACTCACGCTCGTCCTGGAGCGCCCAGCGACTTCCCCACCTGGTCAACTTTGTGGGGAGACTCTGGCAAATGGCAACTATCGCTGTGAAGTTGAACTCACACCGATGCAACTACCAGATGTGGATTTTCTCTCCTACGTGCTGCTGCCAATCGGCAGTGCGATTGTCACGCTCTTAATTGGCTACGTCATCCTCTTCTTCCGAAATGACAAGCCGGAAGGGTTAAATGCGGCGGCGATTGCCTTCCTCAGCAGCATTTTCGCAGCAGGCATCTTCAGCACGGGAACGGATGGAATATTGGCTCCTATCTGGCTGCTGGCTGGCCCCTGGTTGGGTGCATCTATGGTCACGCTTGGGCTGACTTTTCCCAAGCGGTTACAAATCGTGCGCAGCTTGCCCTTCCTGGAATACCTCCCACTACTTGTGGGGACTATCGGTGGATTCGCGCTGGTATACATCCAACTATTCCCGGCTACAGCATGGACACCCCTGGCGGCACATCAGGCCAGTACCCTGGCAACAACCAGCGGAGTTGTTTTGCTGGTAGGGTTGATGTTCCTCCAGCGGGAATATGCCAATACACCCGTCACGCGGGATCAAAGCAGCACCGTTCTGCTTGGTGCGCTGATGGTTGTCATCCCCGGCATTATCTGGATTATCAGCCGTTCCGCTGTGACTTTCCTGGATAGCAGCATCGTGCTGAACCTGGAATCGTTGATGGTGCTGCTCGTCTTTCCCAATGCTGCGACAGCCTATGCAGTACTGCAATATCGCCATTTTAACATTGATGAAATCATCAGCTATGGTTTGACGTATAGCATCATGATTGGCGCGTTGATCGTTAGCATGTTCCTGCTCACTCTCGGCGGAACCTTGATCGCCATTGATTTCTTCAACGCGACCAACGTTGTGATGATCTCCGCAATTTTGCTGGTGATGGTGATGTTCTTCACGCCGCTGCGTAACTATTTGCAAGAGCGCATTGATGCAGTGTATTTCCGCAAGAAGCGCAATCTGCAAATGCAAATGGAAATCTTCGCACGGCATCTGGCTCGGTTGGATAGCTATGACGACATCACAAAAGCCTTCTTCCAAATTCTGGATGAGAATGTATCTCCTTCTGCGGTTTTCATCTTCCTCAAGGAAAGCCGCGATGGAGACTACGTCGCACACGCTAGCAACCCCAGCAGCAAACATACCGATCTTCGCTTTGCTGCGAACAGCCCCATGATTGAATTATTGAAAGAAAATGCTGATCCTGTCAGTTTGCAGCCTGGGCAACCATGGCCTGATTTGCTCTGGGTAGACCGCGCAAGATTGAACCTGCTGCGTACCTATGTGATTGCAGGCATGCGTGGCAGCGATTCTATGAGTGGCTTTGTCATACTCGGTGCGCCACAAGCGAAGCCGATGTACGATTACGATGATGTGCATTTCATCAGCAATGTTGTGAACCAGCTGGCAATCAGTACCGAACGCTCACAGGTGATTGCATCGCTTGAGCGCCGCGTGAATGAACTGAACGTACTGAGCCAGGTCAGTAAGGCAGTCAACTTCGATATTGAGCGCGACGACCTGCTGGAACTCATCAGCACCCAGACGGAAAAACTTATCCCGGCCTCGTACTTCTTCATCGTTTTGTATGATGCAAGCCTGGGTGATTTGACCTTTGCATTTTACCTGCATGATGGCGAACGGCTGGAAGAACACGAGAATGTGCGATGGGATCTGGGAATGGATCTTTTCAGCGAAGTGGTACGCACAGGACGTTCCCTGCGCGTCAGCGATTATCGGCAGGCAATGCAGCAGCGTCGCGCAACCCTGGAAAGCGTGCCAGACCGCATCCGCGCCTGGATGGGTGTGCCGCTAGCGGGCAAAAACGAAACGCTTGGCTTGATTGCTCTGGGCAAAACGGATAGCACAGCAGAATTCACGGACGAGCAGTTCCGCATTCTGGGTGACATCTGCGTATTGGCGGCAACCTCCATGGAAAATGCCAATCTCTTCAACGAGACACGCATCCGTGAGCGCCAACTCACAGTCCTGAATGACATCAGCCGCCGCCTGGTTGCAACCGAGTCTGATGTTGAAAAGCTGCTCGAACTCATCATGAACAGCGCCGTAGACATCCTGGAAGCAGAAGCGGGGTCACTGCTGCTGACGGCCTCTGATGGCTCTGGCGACCTGGAATTCCGCGTGGTCATTGGTGGTAGCGGCGAGGGTCTTGTGGGTACGCGCATGGCTGCGGGACAGGGCATCGTTGGGCAGGTGGTGGAAACCATCGAACCAAAGATTGTCAATGATGTTGCGAATGACCCCAATCACAAGTCGGGCGTTGCCAGCGATTTTGAGGCGAAAGCCTTACTCGCTGTCCCGCTGATTGCCAAGAATGAAGTGATCGGCGTGCTGGAAGTCGTCAATAAGAAAAACGGGTTGCCCTTCCAGGGTGAAGACACAGAGCTGCTAACCACCTTCGCGGGGCAGGCAGCGGTTGCCATTGAAAATGCACGCCTCTTCGAACTAACAGACCAGCAGTTGGAAGATCGCGTCAAAGAATTGGAAATGCTGGAACGCATGGATGCGGAATTGAACCGCACACTCGACCTGTATGAAGTATCCGATATTACCGTACGCTGGGCGACAACGGTATTGAAGGCAGATGCAGGTGTGCTTGGCATCATCCATGAAGGGGAAGATTTCATCGAAGTCACCTGTACACGGGGGTATGAAGAAGAAGACAAACCCGAAGGCGCAACTGACACGCGCTGGCCTATTGATCGCGGGATTGTGGCGCGTGTGCTGCGTACCAAACAAGCGGATTACCAGAACAACCTGGATATTGATCCGAACTATACCCCCAGCTTGCGCAATGCCAACAGCCAGATCACGATCCCAATGGTCAGCGGGGAAGATGTGAATGCCATCCTCGTATTGGAAAAGAACCAGCAACCACCCTTCTCTCTGGCAGATTGGGATCTGGCGAAGCGCCTGGCAGAACATGCCAGCATCTCTATTGCCAATGCTCAGTTTGCAAACGCGCTGACCCAGGCCAATGCAGGCAAGAGTGAATTCATGGGCTTTGCTGCACATGAACTGAAGAACCCGTTATCGTCCGTGAAAGGGTACGCTGAAGTTCTGCAATCCGGCATGCTTGGTGATTTGAGTGAGAAGCAGGCAGAATTCATCAGCATCATTCACGCCAATGCGAGACGTATGGAAACTATCATCTCGGATCTGCGCACAGCAGCACAGATCGACGCGAATCAGTTCACGGTTGATCCAGAACCGATGGATATTTACAGCACAGTCGTGGAAACGCTGCGTCCGTTTGTGCGACCGATGGAAGACAAAAACCAGAACCTGGTGAATGATGTTCCTGGCGATTTGCCCATGATCCTGGGTGACGAAGCGCGGATCATACAGGTGCTGACAAATCTGGTCAGCAATGCGCATAAATACAGCCCAGCCGGAACAACGATCACCGTGCGGGCATCCCACCAAGAAAACTTCACGACACCTGACGGGCAGCGCCTGGGGGAAGTGGTGAAAATTACGGTGATTGACGAAGGCATCGGCATGACGGAAGAAGACCAGAAACGCCTATTCCGTGAGCGCTACTTCCGTGCCGATAACGAAGCAACCCGTTCGCAACCCGGTACTGGCCTGGGGATGATGCTCACAAAGGGTATTGTGGATCGCCACAATGGGCGTATCTGGGTCGAGAGTGAGTACGGCAAGGGATCGCAGTTCAATGTCGTCTTCCCAGTCGTCAACTTGGAACGCCCAACCGAAGAGATCTCCGCAGATTAAGACGCATCACAAGCACAAAAAGCCCCGCTGCGAACGGGGCTTTTTTTATCTCACATGTTCTCACCAAACTTGCGGCAATGTCTAGAGATGATCTGCAATCTTGCTGACGATCTTATTCTTGGGCTTATAGCCAACAATACGGGCAACATCCTTGCCACCCTTGAACAAGATCAACGTTGGGATCCCCATCACGCCATATTGTTGCAGAATCTCCGGGTTTTCGTCTGCGTCCAGCTTTGCCACGCGCAAACGCCCATCGTATTCTTCTGCCAGTTCATCCACGATGGGAGCGATCATCTTACAAGGGCCACACCATTCTGCCCAGAAATCGACCAGAACCGGCGTGTCGCTTCCGAGTACATCCGCCTCAAATCCTGCTTTGTTGACATCGAACGTCTTTACGCCCATTAGTTGTCTTATCCTATCTCTACAAGTGTTCACTTATGCCAATTGTCGATACGCTAACCCTGACGCAGCTTTTACACCTCACCTTACCTGTGGAGTGTATGAGCTATGTTGGTGCCGCCGACGAACATTGGCCTTAGCATCACGGCCTGCTATGATAGTTTAACGTCCACTGCTACAGTAGACTCACTTGCCGGTAGCCAAACTGAATTGTGTGCAATCATGAATTCAGCAGAACAAACCCTCCCTCAACTGACGCAGCGTCAGGAAGAAATTCTCTCGCTCATCGTGCGATCCTATACGGAAACGCCTGAGCCAGTGAGTTCCAAGTATCTGGTGGAGACCTACAGCCTCAGCTTCAGTTCAGCGACAGTACGCAATGAGATGTCTCGGCTGGAAGAGTTGGGCTTCATTGCCGCGCCGCATACTTCAGCAGGGCGCGTCCCCACCGCCAGAGGCTATCGCTATGTCGTGCGTGATTTGCTGGAAAACAGCACCCTTGCCCAGCATGACCAGCAGTATATCGAAAACAAATTCAGCACCTTGCCCGCCGTGCTGGATCAGTGGCTAAAGCAAGCCGCGACAGTGCTGGCACGTACTGCGAATACAGCCTCACTCGTCACACCACCGCTTGGCGAAAAGGCCAGCTTCAAACACCTGGAACTCATCAGCATTCAAGGACGGCTGGTGCTGCTGGTGCTGGTGCTGGAAGATGGCACTGTACGCCAGAATATGCTGACGTTAGCAGAAGCCAAGTCGCAGCAGAGCCTCAGCGAAGCCGCTGCACACATCAACACGATTTGCGCCGGATTAAACGCGAACCAGATTCGGTTGCGCAGTCGGCAGTTTTCGGTATTGGAACTGGAAGTGGCGGAATTGGCAGCGGATCTCATCGAACGCTCCAGCATCAATCAAGTGCGCGTGATTTACCGCGATGGCCTCAGCGAGATCATCAATAGTTTCCCCGAAGCGGAAGGGGCGCGGCAAGCGGTACAGGTCTATGAAGAGCGTGCTGTGATGGAAGTGATTTTCGCGGAAATCCTTCAGCCGCTGGTACATGGCGAAGAAGTGCAGGTCGTCATTGCTGGCAATGGACGCGCCGAGATGAATCATCTGAGCCTGGTGCTAACCCACTATGGTATACCCGGGCAAATCAGCGGCGCATTGGGCGTACTGGGGCCGACGAACCTGAACTATGGACGAGCGATTAGCACGGTTCGCACCGTCTCTAGCTTGATGACGAATATGCTCGTCAACCTGTACGATCTGAGGGATGCACCGGATTCGCAAGGAGATCAACCACCGGAATTACCAGATGTATCCGAGGCTGACCAGAGTTGATACCACACAGCCAGTCATGGGGAATGCCCCCCTGTCGAATACGCGCAGATACTAACATAATTCTATGATTCATTGGTTACACTCGGAGCCTGAGTTTGCCTACAATAGATGCTCCCTGCCTGTTTGTCATTAGGTGGAGGCGTAAAGATGGATAACCTCGTACAAGAACCTGGAAATAACGATAACGAAGAACGGATGGAGATGGACGACATGGCGGACGATATGCCGCAAATGGATGAAACCGTTGCAGAAATGCCAGAAATTGCGGCACTGCAAGAACAGATCGAATCGCTCCAACGAGAAGCACAGAATAACCTGGACGGCTGGCAGCGTGAACGTGCAGAGTTCACCAATTACAAGCGCCGTACCACGCAAGAATTGGCGGATTCCAGGCAAAAAGGCGCACTGGATGCTATCAGCAAATTCTTGCCCGTCATTGATGACTTCGAGCGCTCAGTAGAGAACATCCCAGAAGAACTGGTTGATGATCCCTGGGCGAATGGAACAGCGCTGATTCTGAAGAACATGCAAAAAGTGCTGGATCAATACAATGTGGAAGTGATTGACCCGGTGGGTGAGGAGTTTGATCCCAACCAGCACGAAGCGGTCATCATGGAAGACAGCGATGAATACGAAAGCGGTACCGTGACAGCAACCTTGCAAAAAGGCTACCGCAGAGAAAACCATGTCTTGCGCCCGGCTCTGGTGCGCGTCGCTAGCTAAGTTACCAATATCGACTACAAGACGAACTAGGAGTACGAAAACACATGGGAAGAATTATCGGTATCGACCTGGGAACAACCAATTCTGTTGTTGCCGTCATCGAAGGTGGTGAACCTGTCGTCATCCCCTCTGCTGAGGGCAACAACACGATTCCCTCCGTCGTTGCCCTGAACACGAAAAATGGTGAGCGCCTCGTCGGGAAGATTGCCCGTAACCAGGCCGTGATGAACCCGGAAAACACAATCTTTTCTATCAAGCGTTTCATGGGTCGCAAATTTTCCGACGCAGAAGTAAAAGATGCGATGAGCCGTGTTCCTTACGAAGTGAAGCCCGCACCCAACGGTGATGTGCGCGTGGTCATGGGTGAGCGGGAATACAGCCCGCCGGAAATCAGCGCGATGGTGCTGCAAAAACTCAAGGCAGATGCAGAAGCCTACCTCGGCGAAACCGTCACCCAGGCCGTGATTACCGTCCCGGCTTACTTCAACGATGCACAGCGTAACGCCACCAAAGATGCAGGCCGCATTGCTGGCCTGGAAGTGCTGCGTATCATCAATGAGCCGACGGCTTCCAGCCTCGCCTATGGCATGGATGACCGCAAAGATGGCATTGTCGCGGTCTATGATCTCGGCGGCGGTACTTTCGATGTTTCCATCCTGGAAATTGCCGACGGCGTGTTTGAAGTCAAAAGCACCAATGGCGACACCTTCCTCGGCGGTGACAACTTCGATGAACGGATCATTGATTGGCTGGCAGCCGAATTCAAGAAAGAAAACGGCATTGATCTGAAGCAGGATCGGCAGGCGTTGCAGCGTTTGAAGGAAGCCTCAGAAAAGGCTAAAATCGAGCTTTCTAGCGCACAAAGCACCGACATCAACCTTCCCTTCATCACAGCCGATGCCAGCGGCCCCAAGCACCTCAATGTGACCCTGACCCGTGCCAAGATGGAAAGCCTGGTTGATGACCTGATTCAGAAATCCATCACCCCCTGCCGCGATGCGTTGAAAGATGCAAAGCTCTCCGCCAGCGAAATTGACGCGGTGATCCTGGTTGGTGGTATGACACGTATGCCAGCGATTCAGCAGGCTGTCGAGAAGTTCTTCGGCAAAGAACCCAATAAGGGCGTGAATCCCGATGAGGTGGTTGCTCTCGGCGCAGCAATTCAGGCGGGTGTTCTGGGCGGTGATGTAACCGGGCTGCTGCTGCTGGATGTGACCCCGTTGACACTGGGGGTTGAAACGATGGGTGGTGTAGCAACATCAATGATTGAACGCAACACTACGATTCCGATCAGCAAATCCCAGACCTACACCACGGCAGCCGATAATCAGAACAAAGTGGAAATTCATGTCCTTCAGGGTGAACGCCCGATGGCAGCCGATAATAAGTCTCTGGGTAAATTCATCCTGGATGGTATCCCGCCTGCTCCGCGTGGCGTGCCACAGATCGAAGTGACATTCGATATTGATGCCAACGGTATCCTGAATGTGAGCGCCAAGGACAAAGCCACCGGACGTGAACAGAAGATCACGATCACTGCCAGCAGCGGCCTCTCGGATGAAGAGATCGAACGCATGGTAGAAGAAGCCGAACAACACGCTGGTGAAGATGCCAAGCGCAAAGAAACGGTTGAAGTCAAGAATCAGGCGGATAGCACAGTCTTCGCCGCAGAAAAATTCCTGCGCGATTACGGCGAACGCTTGCCGGAAGATGCCAAGAGCCACACTAACGAACTGATTATGCAGGTGAATCAGGTCAAAGAAGGCGAAGACATCGAAGCAATTCGCAATGCAACAGAAGAATTGACCCAATACATGCAGACCCTCGGCGCACAGATGTACCAGGAAGATGGTGGAGGCGTACCGCCAGGTGCAGATGGTGAGCCGGGTGAAGCCAATGATGGGGGTGCAGGCGAAGACGAAGATGTCGTGGATGCGGAATACACCGAATCCTGAAGACATAGTGAGCAGTGAGCATCATGGTGAAACAGGGCAGTACGGGCGATTCATAGGTCATTGAATAAATTGCCACCCATCCAGAATTCCTGCGCGTAAGGGCGCAATGATGCTTTTTAAGAAATGAATACGGAGAAAAAACGAGTAGGGGCGCAGTGCCCCTACGTGTAAAATGTTGTAGGGACACGGCAATGCCGTGTCCGCTGGCGACTCAGCGGGTCGCCCCTACAATTTCCGTGTTTCATTGTAAAATCGCATCATTGCGCCCCTACAATAGAATCTTGTAGGGACGAGGCCTGCCTCGTCCGACGCACAGGAGAAAAAGGGGTTGGATCAAACGGCAATGCATCGCGCCTGCGGATCCATTTTTGCAATGATGCCTAACCCGAACCAGACTCCTACACAACAACGGTTCTGAGAGCAAAGACTCGAGGCAGTAAGTCACATGGCTAGAGACTACTATGACGTTCTCGGCGTGAGCCGAAACGCTGGCAAAGACGAAATCAAAAAGGCATTTCGTAAGCTGGCACGGCAGTATCACCCGGATGTCAGCCAGGAAGAAGATGCAGAGACGAAATTCAAGGAAATTAACGAAGCCTACGAAGTACTCTCTGACGATAATAAACGCGCACGCTATGATCGCTTCGGGCATGCAGGGGTACAGGGTGCTGGCAGCGGAATGGGCGGCGCAGGCGGCTTCAGCAGCGCAGACTTTGCGGACATCTTCGATGAATTCTTCGGCAGTTTTGTCGGTGGGCGGCAGGCCGCAGGGCGGCGCGGGCCACAGCGCGGCAGCAATCTTCAGGTAGATGTCAATCTGTCGTTTGAAGAAGCAGCCTTCGGTGTGGAAAAAGAAATCGAGTTTCATCGCCTGGAAGTCTGCGAAGTTTGTGAAGGCAGTGGCGCACGCGAAGGCAGTCATCCCGTCACCTGCCCTGAATGCCAGGGTGTGGGCGAAGTCCGCCGTGTGACGCAAACCTTCCTCGGCTCGGTGGTGCGGGTTGCCCCTTGCCCACGCTGTGGGGGCAAAGGGCAAATCATCAGCGATCCCTGCACAAATTGCGATGGTTCAGGCCGCCGCCGCAAACCCACCAAACTCGGCGTGAAGATTCCAGCAGGTGTACATAATGGGCTGAAGATCGAAGTGCGCGGCGAAGGAAGCGTCGGTGAAACGGGCGCACCACCAGGGAACCTATACGTGGTGGTCAATGTGACAGAACATGAATACTTCAAACGCCGCGACAGTGACATCATCCTGGACGTGAGCATCAACGTCGCACAAGCTGCATTGGGCGATAAGGTCAATGTGCCGACTCTGGAAGGCGATGTGGAGATGGTCATTCCTCCCGGCACCCAAACGGGCAAAGTGTTCCGGCTGCGAGGCAAAGGTGTGCCACGTCTGCGTACCGATGGCACCAGCGTAGGGCGTGGTGACCAACTGGTATATATCTCTGTGGATGTCCCGACGAAACTCACAGATCATCAGCGTGAATTATTCGAAGAACTGGCGAAGACGATGGGCAGCGAAATTCAACCACAGAGCAACGGACGCGGGTTCTTTGACCGTGTGATGGGCTTCTTCGCCGGGGAACAGACGTAGCAAAATACACACTCGTAGGCGCACAATTTTCGCTTCGTCTACAAATAAGGCGGGCATGATAATGCGATTTCACAATTAAACACGGAGATTGTAGGGGCGACCCGCTGGGTTGCCCGCGCACATGGCAATGCCGTATCCCTACGATATTCCACCGTAGGGGCGATTCATGAATGGCCCGTCGGGAGGGTCTGAGACCATCCGCTACACGGGATTTTTCTCCGTATTAATTTCTCAGGACTTTCGCTTACCAGGGCGCAGCACGCTGCCGCCACTACAATTTTTCTCGTTCTAACGTTTTTGGTGGAATTCACCTCCCTACTCGCTTTGCCCGTTTTCCCCTCTCCAAATTGGAGAGGGGAGGGAAGACCGGAGGTCTGGAAGGGGTGAGGTAAGGGCATAAAAGATAACTCAGCAAATTTCCACCAATTCCGGTAGAACCAGCAATTTTTCGAGGTAATTTACTGTTTCCAAGCGAAAGCCCTGTTTCTTAAAAGGCAGTATCATGTCCCTACCCAACAAAAACCTCCCTGAATTTTCAACAGAAAACGAAAACTACATGACACAATGGATTGAGATTTCCCTGCGCGTGAACGGTGAAGCGGCAGAAGCCATCGCTACCGAACTTCAGCGCTGGGTACATCAAGGCGTTTCGATTGAGCAGGACGAGTTTGCGCCGGACACCTTCGACGAGGGCGAAGTCCCGGAATCCGATATGCTAACCGTGCGCGGCTATTTCCCGGCGGATGAACGTGCCGAAGAAACACGTCTACAGATCGAACGGGCGTTGGGGTACATGAATATGATGCTGCCGATGCCTGCGCCGCAGTACCGCACGGTTGCGGAAGAGGATTGGGCAGAAGCCTGGAAAGCCCACTATAAGCCTATTCGCCTCGGTAAGCGTACCCTGATTCGCCCTCTGTGGGTTGAAGTTGATCCGCAGCCGGATGACATTGTACTCGCCCTTGACCCGGGAATGGCCTTTGGCACAGGCACACATCCAACGACACAGCTTTGCCTGGAAGCGCTGGAATGGATGGTTTCCCCGCCGCTGGATGTGCTTGACCTGGGCTGTGGCAGCGGCATCCTTTCGATTGCGGCGGCGAAGTTGGGCGCGAACAAAATTCTCGCGCTGGATATTGACCCCATCGCTGTCAAAGTCACGCAGGAGAATGCCGCACAAAATGGGGTTGCCGAACGAATCATCGCGCAGCAAGGCAACCTGGAAAGCGTCATTACTTCGGCGCGGCGGTTTGACCTGGTCGTTGTGAACATCCTGGCGAAGATCATCATTGCAATGTGCGACCAGAATCTGGGAGATACGGTGCGTCCCGGCGGACGAGCGATCTTCAGCGGCATCATTGAAGAACAGGCGGACGAAGTGGAAGCCGCATTGCGCAAAACAGGCTTGGAGCCTGTGCAACGCCAGCAGCAAGGCGATTGGATTTTGATTGAAGCCAGGCGACCCGCGCTATGATTCATCAGGCGACATTCTATTTTTACGGAGCGTTGGAATATTTTCTCCACACTTCGCAGCAGGGCAAGCCAATCTCATATGGTTTCGCTCAACGCAATTCGGTGAAAGATGCGGTGGAATCCATCGGGCCTCCACATCCAGAAGTCAAACTCATCATCGTGGACGGCGTTTCAGTAGGATGGGATTATGTCGTACACGATGGTGATGAAATCCACGTATACCCGGATTTTCAGGCGATAGCGGTAGATAACCCGGTACGCCTAACGCCGCCATATCCCGGCAGGCCGCGCTTCATTTTGGATACACACCTGGGACGGTTAGCGAGTTACCTGCGGATGCTTGGCTTTGATACACTCTACCGCAATGATTACCCGGATGACGAACTCGCCCGCGTATCTGCGGAAGAAGACCGCATTTTGCTGACTCGTGACCTGGGTGTACTGAAACACGGGATCGTGACTTATGGCTATTTCGTCCGCGAGACAAATCCTCGCCTGCGTTTGCATGAGATCAACCAGCGCTACAACCTCGTGATGCACGCCCAACCCTTCAAGCACTGTATGAAGTGCAACGGTCTTCTGCATCCAGTACCCAGGCAATCGGTGGCGGATCAACTCCCGGTGGATGTGGTGCAACTCTACGACACGTTCCACCAATGCGATGAATGCCAGCAAATTTACTGGAAAGGCAGCCATTACCAGAAAATGGAGCAAATCATCGCCGAAATCATGGATCGGTGAAAGGTGTTGGTTTCCCAGGTTGCCTTAACAATTTGATAAACAACTTCCTGCTTCCTCAGTCTTAAATTGGCCTACACTGAAAGAAACTCATCACAACTGGGGAGCGATCCATGTCCGAGAAGTCGCAACTGACCGAAGAGCAGAGGCAAGCCCTCCGCCGTAAACGTGCCGCACAACAGGCTCGGCAGTCATCTGCCTCCACTACACCACCCGCACAATCCCAGGCATCACGCAGTCGTTCGGTTGCAACGCTGGTCTTTCTGGGAAGCCTACTCGGAACCCTCATAGGAACCTTTGCCAGCCTCAACGACTTGTCCGAGTCGCTGCGATTGGTCGGGAATTTCTTCAATCCGCCGACGACTCTGTGTGTAGCGGGGAGCAATACCATCCTGGGAGAAGGTTTGGGTATGGCTGCTGCCTGGGAAGAGAGTTACGAAATCCGCAACCCGGAGATTGATTTACAAGTAAATGCCACGGGGTCTGTAGATGGGGTACGACTGGCAGCGGAAGGCGGCTGTGTGGATGTGCTGGCGATGTCGGAAGCACTCACGCAAGACCAATTGGCTCTCCTCACAGAAAACAATGTCGAAGTTGAATGTGCCGTTGAAATCGGCTACGACATCATCGCCTTTGTGACCGATAGCAACAACTCACTTCCTGCCCTGCTAGAACGCCTGATGGAAAATGTCCTCACCGGACGTTATACCAACTGGGAACAGGTACGCGGCAATGACCAGACGATCTACATCTATGCGCGGCCTGGCAGTGGCACGACGGATTACGTTCTGCGGCAATTTGGCTGGCAGCTTGGCGAGCAGCAATTGCCGCCAAACGCCAATTATATTGAATGTGATAGCAACGGAGACTGCCTGGATCGCACGTTGAGTACGCCAGGTTCGCTGTATTGGGTGAGTACATCATGGATGCGCACCCAACCGTCACGCTTTTTGCGCGTGTTACCCATCTTGCGGGGGATGAACGCCCCATCAATCCCCTGCGCGACGATTTCGACATCCGCGAGTATCCGGGTTCACTGGTGCGTCCGTTGTATATGTACGTCCTCACAACAAACAGTGAAGACGCGGCAACCCGCGACCGAGGCCGCAGTTTCTTACGCTATGTGCGCGGCGTAGAAGGCCAGCAAATCCTGGAAGACAATTTCTTCTACACGCACTTCAACCAGCCGGAAGGCGTTGAACTGGAATTCCCGGAAGGTTTCCCGACGGAGGTCAATGGCCCGCGCCAATTGTGCCGGGCACAGTAGCAGGGTGATCGCTTCAAAACGATTTGACCCACAAAGGCACAAAAAACACGAAGAAAACCGTAGGTGCACGACATGGCGTGCCCGAAATAACTCGTTTTCTGCGCCTGCCAATCCAAAGAAAATGTAAGGCGATTGCCCTGGGAACAGTAGCTTCACTCATGACAAACTCAGGAGTTGCCCGTATACTTGTGCCATGTTTCACAAGTTTCAGAATTTTATGAACGGCATGAGGAACCTATGGCACACCTGACAGGTAAAGAACGCTCTGCCTATGTGCAAGATATGTTCGGGCGCATTGCAGAGCGCTACAACTTAATGAACCGAGTCATGACCTTCGGGCAAGATATGCGCTGGCGGCGTTTCGTGGTCAAGCAGGCGCAGATACCGCGTAATGGCAGATTGCTTGACCTTGCGACGGGAACGGGCGATATTGCCTTTGAAGCCGCCGAAATGCACCCGGATGCAGAGGTCATTGGCGCAGACTTTGCGCTGCCCATGATGGTCGTCGGCAAACGAGAACCTCGTGGGGATACCATCTCCTGGGCGCAGGCCGACGCGCTGCATTTGCCCTTCCCGGATGAATACTTCAATGCGGTAGTTTCGGGCTATCTGGTGCGGAATGTGATTGATATTTCACAAACCCTGCGCGAGCAATTGCGCGTACTCAAACCCGGTGGACGCATCGTAGTTCTGGATACATCCCCACCGCCGAACAACCTCCTCAAGCCCTTCATCCTGATTCACCTGAATTACGTGATCCCGATTCTTGGTCGCTTGATTGGGGGGCAAGCTGCGGCAGATGCCTACAAATATTTGCCCGAATCGACCCAATCATTCAAAACACCGGATGAATTAGTGGCGCTGATGCAGGCAGCCGGATACCAGAACGTGAGCTATAAGACCTTCATGTTCGGCACGATGGCAGTACATTGGGGACAGAAACCCACATCATGAGGAATAGCGCAACACAAAAAAGCCCATCCTTGATGGGCTGCCGACATCCTGCGAACGGGTCGCCCGCAGCCAGTAGTTAGTCTTCGGTGCGCTGGTTGTCGCGGAAGCGGTAGGTGATACGCCCGCGAGTCATGTCGTAGGGGGTGATTTCTACTTTGACGCGGTCACCCAACAAAATGCGAATATAGAACTTACGCATCTTGCCGGATAGATAGGCCAGCACTTCATGCCCATTATCGAGTTCGACACGGAACTGGGTGTTAGGAAGTGCTTCAATGACGGTGCCTTCAAGTTCGATCTTTTCCTCAGCCATAGGTCTCCTTCTGGACTTTCTTGTTTCTATTTTTGATTATAACGCAAACAAGCCGCTGCGTCTTGCTAAACAGCGGACTTGTTCACGTCTTATGTTCGTTGGAACCGGATTTGCTCAGAGGTTTCCACGATAGGCAGCCTTACGACGGCGACGACGCGCACGACGAACGGCCTTCTTCTTCTCAATACGGCGCAGCTCACTCTTGGAGATATGCCAGCGCTTGCGGCGCACAGTACTGAGAATACCTGCGTTGGTTACCTTCTTACGGAAGCGACGAAGCAGTGCTTCCTGAGATTCACCCGGCTTGAGCTTTACAGATGCCATATAGGGTTACTTGTCCTTGCTGGTTAACAATCCGTTTCGGGAACAAGAATTGTAACATCTATTCCCGATATGAACTAGCCTCAGTCTGCCCCGGCTGTAGCTGCCGCCGGTGCCTCATCCGTTTCGTCTATTTCTTCCTCATCGTCTACCGCGTCCAATGCCGAATCCAGCAGATTGGCGGAACGCTGTTCTTCCCACTGTGCTTTTTCGCCCTCCGTGACTTCCTTCAGGCTCAAGCCCAGGCGCTGCTTGTTGGCTTCAATGCTGATGATGCGGCTCAGAACGCGCTGCCCTTCATAGAGCATCTGGCGTGGGTCGGCGCTGCTATCATCGGAAAGCTGGCTAACGTGCAGTAGTGCTTCAATGCCCGGTTCCATGCTGATGAATGCACCAAAGGCTTCAATGCGCGAGACAGTGCCTTCAACAAGCTGCCCGATGTGATAGCGTTCTTCGACTTCATCCCAGGGATTCGGCTGCAACCGCTTCAGGCTCAGGCCGATGCGCTTACCGTTGTCATCCAGGTGCAAAATGTACACTTCGACCTTCTGCCCAACTTCCACCACTTCTTCGGGATGGCTCACACGATGCCATGCTAATTCGGAAATGTGGATCAGGCCATCAGCACCACCGAGATCAACAAATGCACCGAAGTTACACAACCCGCTGACAACACCTTTACGGACATCGCCTTCTGCCAGTGCTTCCAGCAATTCTTCCTTGCGTGCCTGGCGGTTTTCCCGTTCAGCAAGGCGCTGGCTGAAGACCAGGCGGCGGCGCTTCCGGTTCACTTCAATCACCTTGACGGAGATTTCCTGCCCAACCAGGTTATCCAGATACTTCACCCGGTCTTCTTCCTTCAGGCCACGCGGCAAATCAACCACATGGCTTGCGGGGATGAAGCCACGCAAGTTACCAAACGGCATAATCAGGCCGCCCTTGTTGGCTGCTGTAATTTCCCCGGTATATACCTCATCGCTTTCCTGGAGCACTTCTGCATGCTTCCAGTCTTCATTTTGCTTGGCCTGGGATGCGGAAAGGACAAGGTTGCCTTCGTTATCATCCAGCCGCACAATCGCTACATCAATCTGGTCATTGACTTCAAAATCGGAAACCACCATCCCCATACGCTCAATATCATTGCGCGAGATGATGCCATCATGTTTCCAACTGACATCCACAATCAGCCCATGATGATCAATGGAAAGAATGGTTCCAGTAACGATGTCGCCGCGTTCAATCTGGCTAGCAGCCAAGGACTCTTCGAGTAGTGCCGCAAAATCCAGTTCATCGGCGAAAGCGTTGTCGTGTGTAACTTCGGTGGACATTGGTAAACTCCCTGTACGTTCAGATGTGTTTTCGGCAAAAGGCACACACAAAGCTCGCAGCCCCGGGTCAGGTAACCGGGTTGCTATGCGCTTTCATCCGCCAAGGTTGCAGGTTTTTCTTGCGACAGCACTGCGCCAACAGAGGACGCTACGGGTAGCTGAGAGGTCGCATGTTTCTCCCCGAAAACGGGCAGATTATACTGAGGGCGTTAACATTTGTCAATGAATCGGCTTATGCAGAATTTGGGCATTTTTCCTTGTTTTTCGGCTTTTTTTTGATGTTTTTTTGAAAAATTCGTAACACCTCGCCAGCGAAAGGTTACGCTTTTGGTACGAGGTTGTACACAGTGAGCAAAATAAACAAAAAACGAGCCATCTCACAGCGCGAGATCGCTCATTTTTACGTCATACGGAGTTATTGTCTATCCGAAAATTCTCGCAGGCGCGTGTCCACGAAGCGACCCCTGATCTGAAAGCGGGTTCGACATGATCGAACCCCTTCTCATGCTAAGAACCATTTTATCGCAGGATGGCTAACTTTCGTCGGACTCATCACCCAGCACATCATCAGACGCGGGTGGCACGTCATCCGAAGCGGGCGGTACATCGTCAGACGCGGGCGGCGCGTCATCTGAGGGAGTGCTGGATTGCTCATCGTCCACTGTACCCCAACGCTGCGTAAACCCAACGCGGCGCTTTTCCGGTTCCAGATGGCTGATGCGTAATGTCAGGCGATCCCCTTTTTGCACGTAAGAATAGGGTTCTTTCAACGAACCATCGCCCATTTCACTCAAATGCAGCAGACCTTCCAGTCCGTCATCCAGCGCAACGAAGGCACCAAAATCCACTACGTTTGTCACCGTACCATCGGTGAGTTGGCCTTCGTGGTAGCGTTGCTGCGCATCATCCCAGGGGTCGGATAGCAAGCGCTTGAGGCTGAGGGCAATGCGCTTGGTCTCACGATCCAGGTTCAGGATGTAGACCTGGATTTTGTCGCCAATGCTCAGAATATCACGCGGATGATCGACACGATGCCACGCCAATTCGCTGACGTGGATCAAGCCATCCGCACCGCCAATATTCACAAATGCACCAAAATCGCGCAGCCCCGTGACCTTGCCTTCGACCACATCACCTTCATTCAATTGTTCCAGCAAGCGAGCTTTTTGCTTCTGGCGTTGTTCGCGCTGGGCTTCTCGTTCGCTGAAGATCAAGCGGCGGCGATCCTGGTCAACTTCGATCACCTTTACACCCAGGGTTTCATCCGCAAGCTGAGACATGGCCTCCCGACGATCCAGAGACAGATCAATACTGGTGAGGTGCGAGCTGGGGATGAAGCCTTCCAGCCTGCGCCACCGTACCAGAACGCCGCCTTTGTTGTGGCCTGTCACATTCACGGTCACTGGTTCTTCGGTCTTGAGGAGTTCGCGGGCTTTTTCCCAGTCGTAACGCTGTAAGCCCATATTGATCGAAACAACCAGATTATTGTTGGAGTCGCTGGGGTTCAGAACATAAACCGGTACATCTTTGCCGACTTCGAGCGTATCGCGGAATTCTCTATCCATGCGCTCCAGGTCGGTATGCGGCACAATGCCATCCTGCTTGGCACCCAGATCGACGATGATTTCTCGCTCTTCGATCTGCAAGATAGTCGCATTGCGAATCTCACCGCGCCGTGGCGGCGTATAAGAATAGTCCATCGAGTTTTCGAGCATTGACTCGAAGTCTTCATCCCAGCGTGGATTGTTATCTAATTCATTACTCATGCGATTTTAGCAGTCTACTCGGCGGCTGGAGTGGACGCTTGACTCCTTTCGTCAGGGTGAAACTAGCTGCGGGCATCCCCGTTCATATATAAGATAGAACATTTTATGGTATGGTCAAGCACTTGCGATCTGATTCTCGATTCGGTCAAGCCAGGCCATCTCCGCACGATATAGCATCAGGGCATAATCAACGATCCACTTCTCTCGTGAACTATCGAGGGTTTCGCCCTGTGATTGTAACGAGTCCAGCAGGGCTTCGGTTTCATCACGGCGTTCTGCCACCAGGCGCTGTAAATCCGCCTTGGAAACTTGCTGTGCAAAATACAGCTTCAGCAAGAAATCCCGCTTAATGCGATCCGCCGAAGTTGGTTCCCGCAGCCACTGACGCAGCTCCTCTTCGCCGTGCGCCGTGATGCAATAGACCTTCTTCGTTGGTCGCCCCTCCTGAACGATCTCATCCACCTGCACGGCATTTTCTTGCAAGAGCTTGTGCAGCGTGGGATAAAGAGTGCCATAACTGGCATTCGTCGCCGTACTCAGCACTTCTTTCACCTGTTTACGTATATCGTACCCGGTCATGGGCTGCTCGGCTAGTAAGCCGAGGATGAGATAGCGATGAGACATAATATCATAATACCCACTACTCAGCCTTTGTCTGAGTATATCGACCCGACATACTACATAGTAGGTATAGTCTCGTCTGTATCTTTTAACGCATCCCCAATGAAATCCTTGCCCACCGCATAAGCAAGATCACATGTATTATAACCGACCTTGCAAATCTTTGCGCGGAAAATCGGACGAAAAATGAAGTCAGGAGATTTCTGGGTCAGGCTCCATTTCACGGATTCCGTAAGTTCCCCGGTCAATTTCCCAGGGATATACGATGTAATCATCCGTCGCATCCCCGTAGTAATCTGGTTTTGCGCGGGTGAAAAGTGAGCGATAGGGGTTGAAGTGGAAAACGCAGGTATAGGCTTGTGCGCCGGAAGCAATCACACGCTCGCGAACCGATGTGCTGGTGCGCCCACTACCCCACACATCATCTATAATCAGGGTACGCCGCCCACGCAGCAAGTTCTCATCCGGGAATTGCAGGAACGTAGGCCAGGCCATCAACCCCGCTTCTTCTGTAGCAGGGAAATTGACAGCGGCGGTGAGCAAATGCTGAACATCCAGCGCTTCTGCCAGCAAACCACCAGGGATCACACCACCTCTGGTAATCATCAACATCGCCTGGAAAGGCCCAACCGCTTGTAATTGAGGCATCAGATTATCGACAAGATGATCTACATCTTCCCAGGTTAGGCGTTTGACTTGCCGCGACATGCTTTTGCTCTCCCAAGTTCATGACATGTATTGGAAATATGGAATGTGGTGGGCAACAGTATACGCATAGCGTAGCAATCACGCCACATTTGCTATTCATTGTGGCAGATGATGACGACTGGCTGGCCTTGATGCCGGGTGAAAACAAGCAACCGGGACTCGTCTCCCTTGAGTTTGAGCCGGGGGATGATCTGTTCCGGTGTCATGGCGAAGCCGCGTTTCTTTACGGTTACGCTGCCGACGTTGCGTTCTCGCAGGTACGCCCGTAGCTTCTTCAGATGGAAAGGCATCCAATCCAGCACTCGCCAGGAGCGCAACCAGGGGCTGTACGAGAAATAATCGGTGCAGAAATAGGCAATCGTCTCATCCAGCATCGTACCTTCAAAAGCTGCCACAACATCCCGCACCAGACCCGCCCGTAAGATAGAGGCATCCGGTTCGCAGAGCCAGCCATGCGGGGCAGCAAGGGGGACATCAGGTTCTTCAGCATCGCGCTGCCAATGAAAAATCACTTCCCCATCCAGCAGAACGGCTCGTGTATCATTGAAGTCTGCGCCAATGTGTAAGACTGCTTCTTTCAAATCGCCATTTACGCTAATGAATTCGACACCAGGGTTATATGGCTGCACCTGTGCCAGATCAACACCGGGAGAGAGCTTGACCGTGATTTGCTCTGCCTGCCACTGCTTCAGCAGTGATAACGGCGGAATATAACGTTCCACATCGTAGATGCGCTTGCCCTGGCTGTCTCGCCGTGCTGGATCATAGAAGATGCGATCATAGCCGGAAAATGCACTTTCGCGCACATCCTGCACAACAAACTGTACATCCATTCCCAGAGCTGCTGCATTGTGCTGCGCAATCGCAATCCGCACCGGGTCACTATCCAGCCCGATGACGCTTGCGCCATGTTCCGCGAAAGTGAGGCTATCTGTGCCAATACCGCAGCAAACATCCAGCACACGCAATCCGGTGAGGTTCTTGGCACGATAGCGCCGAACCAGGGGATCGCTCGCTTGTTGTAAGGCATCTTCTGTAAAATAGAGTTTCCGTGCTGCATTACCAAATTTTGCCGCAGCCTTCTGGCGCAAGCGTGCCATCGTCAGCGCCGCACTCACCAACTCTGACGGATGTTCCTTCCGTAACCGTGTCACCAGCGAAAGACTATTATTCTCGGAGAGGTCAGCATCTTCTAAATTCTCCAACAACTGCTGACCTTCCACGCTGCCGAGCAAATCCAGGTCATTGAGGGTGATGGTCATTCGTCCGGGGCTTCCGCTGTGGTGGGATCAATGTCGATCATCATGACTTCGTGCGGGCGAATACTTTCCAGTGTGGGGTTCAGTAAGATGGGCATGTCCCAGGTTTGTGCTATCTCTTTGCTGAATTTACCCACTTTATTCACATCCTGGATGAAGTTTTCCAACACAGCAGGCTGCATGAAGCTGACAGCCCTGGGCAAACTGCTGAAGGCCAGCAGATGCAATACACCATCCACATTCACCGCGACCGATTGCCACCGGATCACATCATCTGGTTGCAATTTCCAGACGGGTTTATTTGGAGTTTGTCGGATGAGAAGATGCACGAAACGTCCACGATACGAAACGAAATCCAGCCGTGCCGCATCCTCTTCTGCGACCTGCTGCACCCGCGCCAGCGTATCGGATGTCTTGTGTGGCTTCTCCCCACGTATCAGTACCCCATCCCGACCAAGCGCAGGTTCAACCAGAATCCGTACCAGACCAGCAGATTCAAGCGCCTGCACCAGCACATGATCTACCACCCCTTCCGAATTCACGATGATCATGCGCCCACCCGGACGCATCACCTTTTGCACAGCAGCGAGGAACTCAGGCCGCAGCAGCACATCATACCCCACTACTGAATCGATGCTGCCTGTGGCATAGTCCCAGTGCGGGACGTAGAACGACGCAATTTCTACAGCAAGATCGGGACGCAGTTCGAGCAGCCGCCCCCCCGCTTGCCCGCCCACATCCAACATACGCAGGGTCGAAGAACTGGGTGGCAAATGCTTCGCCATCACATCAATGAAATCCAATCTACGCGGCATGCCTCATTCCTGTGTCGTTGCTTCTGGCTCAGGCGATGTTCCTGGCTGAGATGCCCGCTGACGAACACCGAGCCTCGCAGCAAGGCGCTCTAGCAAGCTAGGCCGCTGCTGGGCTTGTGAGGGCGTTTCGGTTTCTGACTGCCTACCAAAATCAACGAATGGAGAGCGCCCGGTTACTTTGCCGTAGATATACCGCAGCAGCACCCGCGCCGATGCGACAAAGGGAGCCGCCAAAATCACGCCCAGTGCGCCAGCAATGGCAGCGCCACCCAATACCGCAATCAATACCGCCAGCGGATGCAAATCCAGGCTGTCGCCCATGATGCGCGGTACCAGGAACACGGCCTCAATATTCTGGATCAACGTCCAGACGGCAATCACAACCAGCATGAACAAGATGCCAGACAAAAATGGAAGTGTGGTAGATGTGGAAACCAGCGCCAGGAATGCCGCCGGGATCAACGCCAGCAGAGGCCCCAGGTTCGGGATGAATTCCAGCAGGCCAGCAATCAGGCCGAGAATTTCAGGGTTTGGTAGCCCCAATAGCATGGCTGCAAAATAAACCGCCAGGCCAATTATCAAACAAAGTAGCAGTTGCCCTCGTAAGTAACCATTCCAAACACGCGCAAGATCATGCATCAGCCGTTCAACATCCGGCTGGTATTCATCCGGGGCAAGATCCACCAGGATATGGATGAAGTTCGCACCATCTTTGGTCAAATAGAAAGTCATCATCACCAGGAATGTGATGTTGATGAGGGTATTGAAAGCCCCGCCAACGAAGCTAAATGCAGGCCCCGTCAGGCTGCGGGCAGAACCCAGGAACGTATTGAAGGCTTCTTCCAGGTTGAGGGTATCAAGCTGCAAAATCCGGGAAAGATCACGGGTTCCTGTCGCTTCCTCAATGCCATCCAACAAGATAATTTGCTCACCATTCAAGATGATGGGTTCGCCATTCCAGGAAATCGGCTGTCCCAGAATTTCGGTAACGTCTCGTTCCAGGCGTTCCAGCAGCGTCGGAATATCTTGCAGGAAGTCTTGTAACTGCCCCAATACAGGCGGCACAACTACCAGAACCAAAATGACCAGCAAAAAGATAGCCAGCGCGAAGACTAACAGAATCGAGAGAGTGCGGCGCACACCCTGGTTTCTGTGCTGTGAGCGAAACACCGTCCGCGTCAGGAATGTGACAGGGGGATGAAAGATGAAGGCAAGTAAAACCGAAACGATGACCAGAGGCAGAATATCCCGCACAGCCCATACAAGCAAAACGAAAAACGCCAGCAGCAGCAGCGCAAATGTACGCTTGGTGCGCTGTGACCATTCGGGTGAAGTTTCGACAGTTGTTGGTTCCACAACGACAACTCCATTCAGGCTTGCAATACTCAGCGAATGAACCCCAATTGGCAATATGAAACTGTTATTGTGCGTGATCGGGGTACTGCAACTACAAGGTGTACTATCAGTTTATGTTGTATACCCAATTACGTGCAAGCACCAGCTTGGTTGCATTGTGAAAGCAAAAAGCGCCGTACTCAGGAGTACGACGCTGAAAACCTTCTTGGGGTTGCGTGGTGCTAGTTGCGTCCGCCGCGATTACCGCCACCACTGCGCCCGCCGCGATTGCCGCCACCGCTGCGCCCGCCGCGATTGCCGCCACTCTTGCCGCCGGCACCAATGCCAGGGTCTTTGGACTGGGCTTCTTCGAGCGTCCAGCCTTCCAGCACTGCCTGACGGCTGAGGCGTACTCGCCCATTGTTGTCGATGTCGGTGACCATCACCATGATCTCATCGCCCACGTTGAATTCTGCTTCAACGGACTCGACACGGTAATCTGCCAATTGGGAGACATGAACCATGCCTTCTTTACCAGGCAAGAATTCCACAAACACGCCGTAGCTTTCGATGCGGGTGATTTTGCCTGTATAGGTTCGCCCCGCTTCGGCACTTTCAGTCAGGCTGCGAACTTTGTCCTGTGCCATGTAAACCGAGGGGCCATCTTCACCGGCGATGAAGACCGTACCATCTTCCGCGATGTCGATTTTGACGTTATGCGCATCCTGAATGCCACGCACAATTTTGCCACCAGGGCCAATCACATCGCCGATTTTCGACGGGTCAATCTTCACCGTAATCATGCGCGGTGCATGATCTGCCAGATCGCTGCGCGGGGCCGCAATTGCATTATGCATCACTTCCAGAATTTGCATGCGAGCTGCACGCGCCTGCTCCAGCGCACGGCTCATGACCTCATCCGGCAAACCAGAGATTTTGATGTCCATTTGCAGCGCGGTAATGCCGTCAGTCGTACCTGCCACTTTGAAATCCATATCCCCCAGGTGATCTTCCAGCCCCTGAATATCCGTGAGGACTGCGACTTTGTCGCCACCCGTAATCAAACCCATGGCGATACCAGCCACCGGGCGCTTGATCGGAACACCTGCGTCCATCAGCGCCAGCGTACTACCGCAGACACTCGCCATCGAGGTTGAGCCATTGGAACTCATGACTTCGCTCACGAGGCGGATGGTATACGGGAACTCTTTTTCGTCCGGGATCATGGGCAGCAGAGCATTTTCTGCCAGCGCACCATGACCAATTTCGCGGCGTTTGGGGCCGCGCAAGGGGTAGGTTTCGCCCGTACTGTAGGGCGGGAAGTTATAGTGATGCAGGTAGCGCTTGCTCTCTTCGGGGTCAAGGCCATCAAGAGTCTGCGAGTCGCGGGGAGTACCCAGGGTTGCAACTGTCAGTACCTGCGTTTGCCCGCGCTGGAACATCCCCGTGCCATGCACACGCGGAACCAGACCAACTTCCGCACGCAGCGCACGGATTGTCGTCGTATCACGCCCATCGGGGCGGATGCCATCTTCAAGGATGCGGCGGCGCATCTCTTCTGCGTATACCTTGTCGATGGCTTCGCGCACATCACCAGCAGAAACCAGCGTCGCATCAGCATCAGATTCTTGCAGCGCGGCGTTCTTGGCTTCATATTCAGCAACAACCACATCTTCTAACTCGGCTATTGCTTCTTTGCGAGCATCGCGTTCGGTATCTTCCACAACAATGCGCTTGATTTCCGGCAGGACGCGCTCCCGCACTTCGTCCACCAGTTCATCGGCAACTTTGACAGACGTGTAATCAGACTTTTCCTTGCCGATTTCGGCTGCAATTTTTTCTTGCAGTTCCAGGATCGGCTGCATGGATTCATGTGCCAGCTTCATTGCGCGAAGCATGGTCTCTTCATCGACTTCGTTCGCACCACATTCCACCATATTGATGGCATCTTTCGTGCCAGAAACGCGCAAATCCAGGTCGCTTTTTTCCATATCAGGCAACGTGGGATTCACAACCAGTTCGCCATCAATCAAGCCAATGCGAACACCTGCCACGGGGCCACCCCAGGGAATATCCGAGATCATAATCGCCGTGCTTGCGGCGATGATACCGGGCATATCCACATGGTTTTCCTGGTCATGCGAGAGTGATGTCAGCACAATCTGTACATCGTTGCGCATACCCTTGGGGAAC
This sequence comes from uncultured Anaerolineaceae bacterium, assembly GCA_964455365.1. Lineage (GTDB taxonomy): Bacteria > Chloroflexota > Anaerolineae > Aggregatilineales > Phototrophicaceae > JAUZRW01. Next base: position 100,683 of record CAYVVZ010000002.1, read on the forward strand.
AACGGACGCAGTGTGCGATCAATTACGCGGGAGATCAAGATGGCGCGGTCACTTGGACGACCTTCGCGCCGCCCCCAACTACCGGGGATACGTCCTGCGGCGTAGAGCTTCTCTTCATAATCAACGGAAAGTGGGAAGAAACTCATGCCTTCGCGGGGAGATTTGTTCATCGTCGCCACGCAGAAGAGCATGGTATCCCCTACACGTACCGTCACCGAACCGCCAGCCTGCATAGCGTAGCGCCCGGTTTCGATGATGATTTCCGTATTCCCCACCTGGGCGGAATACGAACGGATTTCACTAAGTTCTTCTTGGGTCATCATAGTGCTTTTTCCTCCATTTGCACTCAGACGACAAGAAGCCCGATCGTAGGAGTTGGTGTATGAAGCTAGCTACGAAACGAGCACCTAACTTCACGCCCCAATTCCTAACTCACCGGGCTTCACGCGTCAAAAAAAGTGTGAACTCGGTGAGATGCTGCAACAACACAACAAACAGCGTAAAGCTGTGTGGGGTGTCACCAAAACATCTTTCACCGAGTCTACTACAGATTTCGCTGCACTGCGCAGATTAGCGGCGCAGCCCCAGCCGTTGAATTAATTCACGGTATGCAGCAGGGTCTTTCTTACTGAGGTACTTCAGGTGGCGGCGGCGCTGGCCTACGAGCTTCAGCAGTCCCATACGGGAATGCTCATCGTGGCGATGCCGACGCAGATGTTCGGTCAGTTGCTGGATGCGGCGTGTGAGCATCGCAACCTGCACCTCTGGGGAACCGGTGTCGCCTTCAAAACGACCAAATTCGTTCACCAGTTCTTGCTTTTCTTCTTTGGTAAGTGACATTTTTACCGTCCCATGACTTTCTTGTCACCAGGTGGGTCGGACAGCCGAAACCCATCGGTCTAACGAATGTGAGTAGGCATTGTAACAGACCGGGGAATCAAATCCAATGCTGAAGTAACGGGGTGTGCTGTGGGCGACAACTAATCTTTTGTGCTGTCGCCCGCAACCAGTTTTACAGTGTGATGGGTACGGAAGAGGCTGAACTGACCACTGCGCCCCGGCAGCGGATTGAGTACGTTCTCGGTCTCCATGATGGAAATCCACAGATCAAGATCCCATTCTCCCTCAATCAACTCCTGAATATGGGCGGGGGTGATGGGAGAATTCGCTTCATACAATTGCAGCAGCAACTGGATGAAGGTATCGCGCTGTTTCAGAATCTGCCGCGTGTATTTCTTACGTTTATTGATCGAGATCCCCTTCGTCATGTATTCGCTCTGGGGGTTCTCGTACTCCTTTACCGCGACGATGTTGTTGGCCTCTAGATATTCAACAGCACGCTGGAAGGACATACCGGGGTCAAACATGCGTAGTCGTTTGTGTAAGCTGCCAAGCGGACACCAGGCAAAATTGCGGAAGCTCGTGAACTGCTCTACGCTGATAATGACGCGCACGGTCATGTCGCGGGCATCTTCGTCCACTTCTGCCAGTTGGTCTGGCGACAAGCCCTCCCAATCCTGGGACGGAGCAAGCGCCATTTCAAGCGTGGTATCCGCTTCTTCCGTCACCACTTGATCCAGATCATCCGGCAAGCAAATGACAGGAACCAGATCATCGGGATTGTGGCGATGTGGCACGAGCTGACGTTTGAGAACTTTCTCGCGCACCAGGGCATCAATCCAGTGAGAACGCCATTGATCATCGACATTCATGCCAGAGCGCATGATGTCGTTTTCCATCTCCAGCCCTTTGAGCAAGAAGCCGTAATTGACGTACTCCCAACCGCGCACTTTGAGCGTATTGGCAACACGTCGGCGTATGGCTTCAGTAATGATGCGCGTCTTATCTACAACTGGATGTACCGGGTTCGCGATAATTGTCCCATCATTGGTAAGCAGCTTGATGATCCCCAGAGAAACTGCCTGGCTGACCAGTTCCTCGCCACGATCTTCGGATACGACAATGCCCACATTCACCAACTGTTTCACCAGCAATTGTGCAGTCAACGGCTTGCTACCGTTCAGGCGTTCCGCAAGGCGATCAAGCTGGATGATGACGCTTGACCACTGTGACGGGATGAACGTCTCAGTATCTGTATCTGCAAAATCTGCGGTACTCAACGATTGGTGAGTTTGCAAATCGGTGAAGTCTTCGATGTATTCCAGGGAAATGCCCGGGTTCTTCTCGATCTGGCGGGACGTGCTGCCACGAACGCCCCAGATGGTGACCGATTTGCCGCGCTGCACCAGCGTATTCAGCACATCGTTGAAGTCACGATCCCCACTGGCGATGATGATGAAATCCGCTGCATCGGTGTAAGTTGTATCTGAGAGGACATCTCGTGCAATGCGGATGTCTGCACTGTTCTTCCCAGGCAAATTGAACACCGGGTCAATATTGGCGAGCATCAGCCGGGATGGGGCTTCATCGGCTACTTCACGCCCATTGCTGTCCACCAGGGGTGGCAATGTTCCTCGTTGTCCCCAGGGTGCATAAGCAGACATTTTGACGACATGCCCATGCGCCTGCGCTTGCGAGACAAATCGGGTAATCAGATGATCCAGATTGACGACGAATCCCTGTTCATGCAAGCTGATGGAAATATTCTCGAAGTCGATATAGACGGCGACATTCTTGGATTGAATGCCGAGAAGCGTTTCCAACGGCTGGAAGATAATTTCATCCGCAAACTCTGTACCCTTCAGCACATCTTCTGCACCCCACATGCGGATGCGTGCGCTGCGCGTCGTCTTGATACGCCGAATCAGCGGTAGCAAATCCCGGCTAGTCGTCGCCAGAATCAGCTCATCTACCGGATCAGGGTCATAGGAGAAGTAGTGGATAATGAGAATATCCGCCAGGCTTTCGCGGTGCGCGACATCGAACACATCATAGCCACTGGCACGAAAGATTGGCTCAGGGTCTAACACGTTCGGCTGATTCTTGAACCACTGCCAATCTGCAACAGCAATCGCCCGGAGCTTATCGGAGCTGACCAGGCCAGCAGCAAGAGCGGCACTCCCACGCAAGCCAACAGCTAGCTCTTGCGTATCAATCGCCATCCCACGCTGATAGAAGCGTTGCAGTAAATCTTGCACATCGACAATTAAATAAGCTGCCATTTTTATTCCTAATAAGCCTTCAATTCCAGGTAATGGAATTGGTTGAACACAATCCAACTCTGAATAATGTGTTTTTTCAGTTTTATTTTGGCTCATCTACAGAAACTGTGATTCTTGTCATTTTCTGTAAACGGCGCAGCATTGACGTTTGAAAATTTCTCGTTCTAACGTTTTTGGTAGAATTCACCTCACCCCTACTCACTTTGCTCTTTTTCCCCTCTCCAATTTGGAGAGAGGAGGGAAGACCGGAGGTCTGGAAGGGGTGAGGTAAAGTTATAAAAGACAACTCAGCAAATTTCCACCAATTCCGGTAGAACCAGGAAAACTTAACTGCCCAACCCGTTTTTTCTGGTGTGGCGGACGTGCCGTTAGGTATCCACAACCAGCCCAGGCTAAATAAACAAATGCGCATACCGTTGTTTTTAGTCAACATAAAAACGGCACACTGATGTGCCAACCGTTTCAGACCTATTGTACTAAATATCACAATCTTGAACAGTACACAACCCATTCAAAAGTAGTCTACACCTAGAATGTTAAGCATAGCACAACAATGTTAATACCTTATCAGATTCTTACCAACCACGTTACGGCTTACAGCGATACACAAACGCGAAGGATGCAAGGCTGTTCCTGGGTATCGGAGGCGTTCACTCCTGATCCCACTCGCGGTTATAATTTTTGCCCAGTTTTCTTAACACGGCTTCTCCCAGGTCAACCTTGCTGAGGCTCGCCAATTGCAGCAAATACAGCATCACATCTGCCAGTTCTTCCGCAAAGGCTTCAGAATCCGCCAGGTCTTCATCCCATTGAAAATGTTCTAAGACTTCACTTGCTTCCAACACCAGGGAGATCGACAAATTGCGCAGTGTTTGCGGCCTGCGGGAGTCCGCCTCGTACCAGCCTTTGCTGCGGACAAAATCATGCATCGCCTTTTCGAGCGTTTTAAGATCCATCAGTTGCCCCATTCTGTGACTTATGGTGCGGGTTCAGTATGCATTGCGGCTGCTCATGCGCAGGGTCTGGAGGATGGTGCGTAGAATAATCTTTATATCCAGCCACAATGACCAGTTCTCGACGTACCAAAGATCATATGCAGTACGCCGCGCAATAGAGGTATCCCCCCGCAAACCGTTGACCTGCGCCCACCCGGTCATGCCCGCCTTCTCACGGTGGCGCTCCATGTAGCGTGGGATTTGCTCCCGGAATTGATGCACATACTGGGCTTGCTCCGGGCGCGGCCCTACCAGACTCATATGCCCCAGAAATACATTAATCAACTGTGGCATTTCGTCCCAATTGGTACGGCGCAAAAAACGCCCCATGCGCGTCACACGCGGATCATTCTCCACCGTCCAATCCGCGATTTGATCAGCGTTGACCATCATGGTACGAAATTTAATCATTGGAAACGAACGCCCATCCAGCCCCATGCGCTCCTGCGTATAGAATACAGGGCCACGGTCTTCCAACCAGAGCAACAACGCCGTCACCAGCAAGAAGGGCGACAGCGCTACCAGACCAACACTCGCACCAAATAAGTCCAGCCCACGTTTGAGGCTCAAGCGCCAGCCACGCAGCGCAATATCCCGCACTGTCAGCAGCGGTGTACCGCCCAGGTCATCGACGTTCATATCGCCAGCCATGTACGAGAAGATGTCCGGGTATACTTTGATGTCCACGTCACCACGCTGGCAGAGGGTAATCAAGTGTACCAGTTCCGTACGCTTGGCATCCGGCAGTGCGATAATCACCTGCTGAATTTGTAAGTTGTCAATAATCTCTGGCAAATCCGGGAAATTTCCGACAACCGGAACACCAACCATCCTGCCCTGATGCTCATCTTCGCTGGTGGCAACTCCTACAATCCGGTAACCCAGTTCGGGGCGTTTCTTGATTTTGCCGATCATGTCGCGGGCAATACGACCACTGCCCACAAGCAGCAAATTGTCTGCAAGTACGCCGCGCACCCGCAACTGAACTTGCAGCAAGCGATGGAAATGGCGAGCCGTCACAGTGAAAATTACACTGAAAACCCAGACGTAGAAGAACAAACTGCGCGAGTAATCGATATACAATAAGGAGCCACGGAAGATCAATTCCTGCACACCGTAGACGAAGACAGAACCCAGGGTGACAACGCTGATTATTTTGCGCACCTGGTCAAAACGGCTGATGCTGCGGCGCAGGTGATACATCTGGTTGAAGAAGAACATCGCAAAGATCATGCTGACATGCAGCAGCAAAATCGGCACGAAGTCCGTCAGCGGCAACCGCCCTGGAGGAATATCAAACAACGGAAGCTGATAACGTGCTTCATAGGCAACCAGAAACGCCAGCACCAGCGCCGCAATATCCATCAAATACTGCAACACACCGAGGACGAGTTTCACCCGCCCCGACGTTTGCTCCCGCTTAGGAAGTTCTTCTAGGCTTTCATTGGAGATGTGGATGGCTGGCGAATCTCCGGCCATAAACCCATGCCTCCTTTGAACAATAACGCGCCAAGTACCAATGTATGCACCAGAATGGGTGTTGTTGCGCGGAAATGCTTACGATAAAAAATCAACATCGCCCGCCAGAACTCAAACGGGGCGCGTTTGCTCTTACTGCTGGCAGCACGCTTCACATGATAAACGGTAACCGCCGCGTGATACCAGACTTTCCAACCCGCCTCTTTAATGCGGAACGCCCAATCCAGGTCTTCCCCATACATGAAGAAGGTTTCATCCAGCAAGCCAACCTGTTCAATGCATTCTTTGCGCACCTGCATATACGCACCCACAACGGAGTCAACTTCCAATTCCTGGTCAATATCCGCGAAGGTCATGTTATAGCGCCCAAAACGCTCGCTATCCGGGAACATCTTTGCCAGCCCGGAGTAATGATAGAAAGCCACTTCCGGCGTAGGAAACCCACGACGACAAGCTTTATCCAAACTTCCATCCGGGAGCAGCAGCTTAGGCCCCGCGACTCCAATTTCGGGGTGAGAGTCCATGAATTGCATCATGTTGTAGAGTGAGTCCGGCGGAACTTCGGTATCAGGATTCAGCAGCAGGGCATAACGCGGAGCATCCGCATCGACATCTTGTATCCCGCGATAGCCCAAAGCACGCAGCCCAACGTTGTTCGCTTTGGGATAGCCCAGATTTTCATCCGACTCAATCAGAATAGCTTGCGGGAAATGTTCCTGCACCATCTGCGGGCTGCCATCATCCGAGGCATTATCTACCACCACAACAGTAAAAGTGAAATCACCCGTGCTTGCATAGACCGTTTCCAGGCAGCGCTGCAAATAATCTCGCGTATTCCAATTGACAATAACAATTCCCAGGTCGGTCATAGAGTCCTCAACTCGTTTCACGGGCGGGATTATACCATATGGAGCGTCGCAAACTGCGCTTTCCTATGCAAGACACCCAACACGATCAACTACCGACCCCCTGGGCAGTGGGCAGTGTGAGCATCGGTTTTCCGCGCAGTGCCGAACGCAATGCGTCGCGGTCATCCCAGGGATATTCTATTGTGCCGAAGCACATGCTCTGCTCGTGTCCTTTGCCGCAAACCATGACGACATCTCCAGGCTGTGCCATCTTGCACGCTTCATAAATTGCCTGTCCGCGATCCGGCACGCGCAAGAACGTTTCGCCTTCTTTGCCGCCTTCGGTGATGCAGCCATCCGCCATTTCCAGCAAGATACGCTCCAGTGATTCGGTGCGCGGGTCTTCTGCGGTGAGGACGGTAATATCGGCTAGCTGTTCACTGACGGCTGCCATCATGTAACGTTTCTCCACATCACGCAGACCCGCGCTGCCAAATACCGAAATCAGCCGTTTTCCCTTCGGTAAAATCGAGCGACCTGCTAGCAAAGCCTTTTCAAGCGCATCCGGCGTATGAGCAAAATCTACCAGCGCAGTGAAATCCTGCCCCTCATCTATCCGTTCCATGCGCCCCGACACACCCTTCACCAGCAGCACCCCATTGCGAATATCGCGTCCATGCACGCCGATACTCCGTGCCGTTGCTACGGCTGCCAGGATATTTTGCAGGTTAAAGTCGCCAACCAAATAGGTATCCAGCTTGAGGCCATCCACAATCAGCCGTGTATGATCTGGCAAGTGATTCACCTCGGTTGGGGAAAAATCTGCCCCAGCATCGTTGAGGCTGTATGTCACAACATGATCCGCCTCAAAGCGGCTGAAATACTCATGCGAAGGATCATCTCTGTTTACCACCGCAATTTTAGGAGTATCCGGCTTGCGCTTCGCCTGCGAGAGCATAGCAAACATCCTACCCTTAGCAGCGCGATAGGCTTCAAACGATCCGTGATAATCCAGGTGTTCATGGGTCACATTCGTGAGGATCGCAACGTCAATATCCACACCCGCCAACCGATCTTGCGCCAGCCCATGACTGGTCATCTCTAGCACGACATGCGTCAGGCCAGCATCCACCATTTGCGCCAGGTACCGCTGAATATCCGGCGCAGAAGGCGTTGTCACATGCAGCCCCGTATCTGCACTGGCCCTGCCAAAATCTGCACCAATGGTACTGATGAAACCCGCATTGCCCCTGGTCGCTTTGTTCAAAATGCTATGCAGCAGATGAATGGTTGTGGTCTTGCCATTGGTACCCGTCACACCAAACACTGTCAATTTGCGAGAAGGAAACCCAAAATATGAGGCTGCGAGATAACCGATAGCAGGCTGCGCATCACGCACCTGGACATAGGGTACATCCGCATCAATGGCCTGCTCGCCAATGATAGCCACTGCACCCCGCTCAATAGCTTGTTCGATATATGCATGTCCATCGCTGCTGAGGCCGCGCCGAGCAACAAATACACCCCCAGGCTGCACCTGACGGCTATCTTCCACAAAGGGCGCTTTAACCCTTACTTTGAGGTTACCAGCAATTCGCAGAATCGTTTCAGGTGGCAGCGCCTTAATATGATGATCGAGCGTTCGAGCCAAGAGATTATTTCCTTTACATCAAAGACACGGTACGGTTCTCACCCGTTCCACAACGGCGGACAGTGTAGCGAAAAAGCGAAGACTGTTCCATAGACGATCAGGCAACGCTAGAAGCCCTATGAATCAAAAAGTGCGCCAGAAGATTCCAGCGCACTTCTCACATTTTACCCAATTCCCGCTTAACGGAGGCGGGTGGTCAGGTTGTTCAGATTGCTACGAACGCTGCCATCCACAACCTTATCCTGCGAGCGTACAATCACGCCACCGAGGATCGAGGGATCAACTGTGTAGGTGTAGCTAGCGGCGCTGATTTCACTTTCCAGGCGGGATTTTTCGTCGTCGGTCAGCGGCATTGCGCTCACAACTTCGACTTCACCCGTCAGGTTCTTTGCGCCTTCCGGCAGCTTGGCGAAGAAATCGCTCACCAATGCCTTCTGCTTGCCTTCGTCCAGGTTTTCTTCCAGGACGCGGCTTGCCAGCGTGGTGGAGATTGCCAGCACTTGTTCACGCATACCAGCCAGTTCAGCATTACGTTCCGCAATTGCTTCCTGGCGTGCATCTGCACGGATGCGTTCGGCTTCCTGGCGAGCTTCGCTTTCAAGCTGCTTCTTCAGTTCATCAGCCTGGGTACGGGCTTCTTCGACCAGTTTCTGGCGTTCTGCACGCGCTTCTGCCAGGACTTTTTCGGCTTCAGCTTCCGCATTCTGGCGTGCTTTTGCAGCAGCGGCGGCATCTTCAATGCCCTTCTGGATCTTGGCACTGCGCGTATCCAGCATATTCACGGCGGGTCGCCAGATGAAGAAACTCAGCAATCCTGCGATCAGCACGAAGTTCACAACCTGTGCAATCAACAGACCACCGTTGATACCCAGCGGGGTCAGTAGACCGCCTTCTTCTTCACCAGCGTGTTCTTCTTCGGCTGCGCCTTCTTCTGCAACTTCCTCAGTTTGCGCTTCTTCGCCTTCACCTTCCTGGGCAAAGCTTGCTGCGGGAACCAGAGCCAGCAACAAGGAGACCAGCGCAAGTAAGACGAAAATTCGCTTGAACAGTTTTTGTGTCATCATGGGCAATCGCTCCTTTCGCGCTTAAAGCACGAACAGGATAACCAGCGCGACCACCAGGGCGTAAATCGCAACTGCTTCCGCGAACACAATACCGAGAATCATGTTGGTCTGGATTGCACCTGCTGCGTCGGGGTTACGACCAATACCCTGCATCGCGCCCTGAACCATCAAACCAATACCAATACCCGGCCCAAGCGCACCGACCATAGCCAGACCTGCACCAACAGCTTTCAGACCAACGTCGAGACCTTCAATCATGATGTTATTTTCTCCTTAGCGTGACCGTTTCAATCGTTTCACATGTATGCAAATCAAATTTAGTGTGCAGCAGCATGTTCATGATCATGTTCATCATGATCTTCATGATGATGGCTGATCATGGCTTGCGCACTGAAGATCAAAGTCAAGACAGCGAAAACGGCTGCCTGTGCAACACCCACGATGAGTTCCAGCAAGAGGATAATCACCGGGATGAGCGTACCCGTCAGGAACATGAACACAACGAACAACACCGAGCCTGCGAAAATAGCACCAAAAAGACGGAAGGCCAGACTGATGATCTTACCGAATTCAGAGACAATTTCAAACAGACCAACGATGAAGTCAACAGCACCAATCGGGTTCTGCCCCGCATTGCCCAATGCCCGCAGGTTGACGAATTTCTGCAAGTAGTCGGGGCCGAGGGTCGAGAGACCGAAGTACTGGATGGCGACAAAGGCCAGAATCGCCAGACCAATGGTGAAGCTCAGGTCTGTTGCAACACCACGCACGAAGGGAGCAACCGTGTATAACTGATTTGCGCGTGTCGTCGCTTGTGCGCCAGTCAATTCCTGACGTACAACGACAGTCTGACCAGCTTCCAGCGGAGTTTCCAGTGTTGCACCTTCTGGCAGTGTGTAGGTCACACCATCAATTTCAACGGTTTCCGCTTCGTGATGTTCGCCTTCTTCACCGTGTCCATCATCCCCCGCAAAAGCCAGGGTCACCAGACCTTCTTCGGTGGCGTTATTCACGATGATGTCATTGAAGGAGAGTTCTACTTCGCGGAAGCTGTTATAGATCGCATACGGATCATCATAATCAATAGCGATAGCATCGTATTCACTTGCTTCAAGTTCCGCCTGGATTTCTGCACGCCCTTCGCTTTCTGGGAGGCCAGCCGCAACTGCTGCTTCGAGCTGCGCTTCTGCTTCTGCCAGAACATCTTCAAGCGTCATGCCTTCTTCAACTTCGACAGTAACTGCCTCGTCATAGAAGGGATCCAGTTCGGTAGGCAGGTAGCCATCTTTGATGTATTTATGCTCACCAAGCATCGCTTCACACTGGTAATAGCTATCGCTGGTCGCACGAATACCCGTTTGCAGCGGTGCCTCAACACGATAAGTGAAGTATGGCGCACCGAGGAATTCCCGTTCTACAATGGGTAGACCATTGAAGGCTACGGGGCTATAGGCTGCGCAGTGCAAAACGCCAACGCTTTCTACACCTGGAATGAGCTTACCGACGTTCGCCGCAAACAGGAAGAAGAAAATGCTTGCTACCAGCGGGAACAAGAGATTCTTCGTCTTTGGCGATTCGCCAGCTTGTTCTTTCGTCAACCCCCACCATACATTCACGATGAGTTCGACAAACCCCTGGAAACGTCCCGGCACTTCCTTCGTCCACCCCTTAGATGCACGCCATACGCCCAGAGCAACCAGTACAACGATGATGTTCGCTAGCAGCGCACCACCCAATGTGTTGACCAGCTCGAAATCCGGGCTAGGCCAATCCTGGCGGTAGTATTCTGCTGGAACGGTAATCACCGGCAGCGTGACGGCGGAATTCCAGCTTGGCAACAAGACGAAAGGCAGCCAGCATACAAAGACACCAAGTAAGATGACGATGATTGCAAAAATCAACGCACCACGTTGCGTGCTATTCATCCATTGCCTCCTTTCCGAAAAGATTTACCCAATAATCAGTCAAAGGACTACTCCTCCTTTTCAAGCGATGAACGTTTGCGGTCTGGTTGTGTGGTCGTTAGGTCGATGCGTCGTACCAGCCCGAGTGCCAGCCGGGTCATCAGATAGAGGCTGACAGGCACGCTGAGTATCAGCACAAGGATCGTTGCGGGGCCTCGCTGCCCCAGCCGTTGATCCAACCACAATCCCAGAAAAAGCGCTACCAGAATCACGAGCAATGCTACGCACCCAGTAAGCGCTGAAATCCCAGCTAAAGTTAAATTCTTAATGCGCGATGGTGTTGGCTTTGACATGTGCGACCCGGAAACAGCGACTGCGCATTTTATCACAATCGCTGTCCAATTGCCATAATTTTAGAAGCCATTCATCGCTACGGCTGCGATGGCGCGAGCGCCTTCACGCGCCCAGTCAATGACCGGGGCGGGAACCACACCCAGCAGCAGCACAGCAATTGATGTGACACCGAATGTCCAGGCCAGCGGCGCAGGGATACTGATTGCAACATCTTCGTCCTTGCCTGCATCAACCCACATGATCTTGACAACCACGAGGTAGTAATACAGGGCGACGATGCTGTTCAGCACACCGATGATCGCCAGCGGTACGAGTTCCGCCTGGACGGCTGCCTGGAACAAGAAAAACTTGCCGAAGAAACCAGCCGCCGGGGGAATACCCGCCAGCGAGAGCAAACCGATGGTCATCGTCACAGCCAACCAGGGGCTGCGGCGCTGCATCCCTGCGTATTCCGCGATAGTTTCGGTTTCCGCAGCTTCGTCGAAGAGAATCACACCAGCGAAGACCAGCAGGTTACTGAAGGTGTACATGAACAGGTAGAAAGCCACAGACGCAACTGCCGTAGTGGTCACTTCTGCATTTGTCGCACTGAGGGCTGCTACGCCGATGAGAGCATAGCCTGCTTGCGCGATGGACGAATAGGCCAGCATACGCTTCATGCTGCTCTGGCGCAGCGCCAGCACATTGCCGAGCGTCATCGAAATGACTGCGATCACGGAAATGAGCGCTGTCCATAATTCCTGATATTCCGTTGTCGGGAACACACCCAGGAAGAAGCGCATCAGAACAGCAAAGCTCGCCGCTTTACTGGCAACGCTGATGAAGGCCGTAACCGGGGTTGGCGCACCCTGGTACACATCTGGTGTCCAGAAATGGAAGGGAGCTGCGCTCACCTTGAAGCCAAAACCAACCAGCACGAAGACCATTGCAACCAGCGCCGGGAAGATGTTATCTCCCATGATGCCGCCATCTGCAATCGCTGCGGCAATCAAATCCAGCCGCGTTTCACCACTGAAGCCGAAGAGCAGACTGAAGCCGTACAACAAAATCGCGGATGCAAAGCTGCCGAACAAGAAGTATTTCATACCACTTTCGGCGGATTTGCTGTCGTCGCGGTTGAAAGCAGCGAGAATATACAGTGGGATCGTGACGGTTTCCAGCGCCACGAAGACCATAATCAGGTCAGCCGATGCAGAGAGCAAACAAGCCCCAAGCGTGCTGATGGTGATGATGAGGTAGAATTCGCCACGCTGCCCTGCGTCGCTGTCTTTCACCGCCATCAGGCTGGTGATTGCACCACCGAAGAGAACCATCACTTTGAAGATCTGCGCGATCACATCGTGGCGAACCATGCCGCCCCAATACAATTCGCTGGTACCCGGTTCAACACCCCAGATGAAGGGGGTGACGGTCAGCAAGGCCATCACCAGCGCAGCCACATAGCCGATCTTCGCCTTGGCATCCGGGCGATAACTATCAATCAACAGAATGACGATTGCCAGAACCGTCAGGCCGATTTCCGGCGCGATGACTGGCAAATTCGCCGCGAGAAATTCCAGGATTGTCATGCGTTACATCCCCCCTAGCAGGCGTACAACAGGTTCCACGCCAACGGTAATCATCGGTGCCATCACCGCCGGATACATCCCCAGGATAATCAGCGGCACGCCCAGCAGCAGCAGCACGATACGATCTGTGATGGCGATGTCGCCAACATCCGGGTATTTTTCGCGGTCAAACTCACCGAAGAAAACCTGCCCGGTCACACGCAGCACGTAGGCCGCCGTAACGACGATACCCAGTGCCGCGAAGATCACGATGATCGAATAGTAGTTGGTCAGCGTGAAGCCGCCAATAGTCAGCGCGACGCTATCCGATGCGGCCCACATCCCCTGGAAAATCGGGAATTCGGCAATGAAACCACTCAGCCCCGGCATACCCATACTCGTCAAACCACCGATGATGAAGAAATACCCTACCCAGGGCATAACCTTCATAAAACCACCCAGGCTTGGAATATCACGAGTGTGCGCTCGGTCATAAACCATACCCACACAGCCGAAGAACAGCGCCGTCATCGCGCCATGACTGAACATTTGCAAGCCCGCCCCGGTCATCCCGGTCAGGTTCATGGTGGCGAAACCCATGCTCACCAGACCCATGTGCGACACAGACGAGAACCCAATCACGTATTTGAAGTCGCGCTGGCGGAAAGCAATCAATGCACCGTACACCACATTAATCAGCGTCAGGAAGACGATCCAGGGTAGGTGTACCACCGCCCCTTCGGGCAGAAGTTGCACGCCAACGCGCAGCGCCGCGAACGCACCAACCTTCATCAGAACACCCGCGTGGATCATGGAAACCGCAGTCGGTGCAGCAACGTGACCATCCGGCGACCAGTTATGGAAGGGGAAGACACCCGCCAACACCGCCAGCCCCATGAAGACGAAGGGGAACCAGACTTTGGCAAAGGTCGATCCGAGCATCGGAATATCAAACGCACCATTTTCAGCAGCCAGTGTAAGCTGAACCATGCTGAAGCTGTACGGCGTTGAATCCGACGGCAGCAAACCAGAAGCCACCGCTGCATTGAAAACCTGCTGACCATCGCCAGCAAAGAATGCACCCGCCGTGAAGTACATCGCAATCGCACCGACCAGCGAAATCACCGAACCCACCAGGATGTAGAGCGTCAGCTTCATCGCCGCGTATTCGCGCAGCTTGACCCACCCCCATCCCGCAATGAGGATGTACATGGGGAAGATTGCCAGTTCGTAGAAGAAGAACAGCAAGAAGAGGTCAACGCTGATGAACACACCCATCACGCCCGCAACCAGCAGCATGAAAAAGGCCATGAACTCGCGCTGGCGATCTTCAATGCGCCAGGAGATGAGAACACCCGCGACGGCAACCATGCCCGTCAGCAGCACCATCGGCGCACTGAGGCCATCCACCCCAAGGTGATAGGCAACGCCCGCGTCGGGAACCCAGGTAAGGCGCTCTTCAAAGGCCAATGCCCGGTCGAAGGCTGTGGTGGCTTCGCTCTCGCCGACTTCTTCATCAATCAGCGGTGTCATATCCGCGTAGAAGGCGACATTCTCAGCATCATCAGCAGTCACTAATCCAGCGGCTTCCGCATCAACTGCCGCCTGCTGGACGTTGCCGCTATAGGTGAAGAAAACCGTCGCGCTCAGAGCCAGAACCACGGTTGCGGCTGCGATGGCTACACCACGATACAGATCGCGCTGCTTTTGATCCATGAACAGGATCAGCACACCAGCGACAATCGGTATCCAGATGAGAGCGCTCAGGATCGGAAAGTTAAAATCCATTGTGCTTATCCTATCCCATTCAATAACGTGGTCACGCTCGTATTGATGGTTTCCAAGATCCAGTTAGGCCACAGCCCTGTGAGGAAGATGAAGAACCCCAACACCAGCACCGCTACAAATTCCGTGCGCTCGATTTCCAGGCGGTAATCTTTCCAGTGCAAATTGAAAGGTCCATGCAACACGGAGCGAATCCCCTTGAGGATGTAACTACCCGTGAAGAGCAAACCCACCATCGAGATCACCGTCAGCCAGGTGAAGACAGGCCATGTGCCGCGCACCACCAGGAATTCGCTGACGAAGCCATTCAAGCCGGGCAAGCCCAGGCTGGACATGCTCATGAAGACGAACATGCCGCCGAAGATCGGGGCTTTCACCCAGAACCCCCCGTACTCGTTCAGGTCGCGGGTATGCGTCTTGTGATAGAGGCCACCTGCGAGCAAGAACATCCCGGCTGAACTGAGGCCGTGATTGAACATCTGCAAGACTGCGCCGTTCGTCGCTGTGATGGCATCCACCATGCTGCCAGCAGTTACAGCACTATCCCCTGCCATGTATGCTTCGCCGTAAAGCAAGGCATAAACTGCAATACCAATGCCCACAAAACCCATGTGATTCACGGAACTGTAGGCCACAAGGCGCTTGATGTCATTCTGTCCGAAGGCCGCAAACGCACCTAGCACAATGCCGAGCATCGCCAGGAAAGCGAAAGCCATCGCCCAGGTCACGCCAATCAGCGGCAGTTCCGCTACCCAGACATCCGGGAAGAAAGGCACGACCAAACGCAAGAAGCCATACGCACCGAGCTTCAGCATCACGCCCGCCAGCAGCATTGAACCTGCGGTGGGCGCTTCGCCATGTGCATCTGGCAGCCAGGTATGGAAAGGCCAGATCGGGACTTTGATGGCAAAGGCCACAAAGAAGCCGAAGAAAGCCAGCGCCTTCACCGTGCCTACGCTGATCCCCAGGAAGGCCGTATCCACAGCGGAACGACTGAGCCATTCCCCGGTGCGGCTGGCGATTTCTGCAATTTCGTATGTCCCGGTGGTGAAGCCAATGAGCTGCGTAGCCAGCAGCATCCCCAGCGTACCGCCGATAGAGTAAATCATGAACTTGGTCGAAGCGTAATAGCGCCCGGTGTACTTCGCACCCGGTTTGGGCAAGCTCCCCCATTGGTTGATGAGGAAGTACATCGGCACCAGCGATAGCTCGTAGAACAAGAAGAAGATCATCAAGTCCATCGCCAGGAAAACGCCCATCGACCCTGTTTCAAAGAGCAGCAGCAGGGCGAGATGAGCATTCGGGCGGTCACTGACTTCCCAACTGATGAGGATCGCCAGCGGGGTCAGCAGCCCTGTGAGCAGCATCATTGTTGCGCTGATGCCATCAATGCCCACATGCCAGGACGCGCCCAGGACGCTGAACCAGCGGTACTTCGCTTCAAAGAGAAATTGATTTTCCCCGACTGCGGGTGCGTTCTGCACATATTGCGCAAAGACAATCAGCGATACTACGCCGATAGCTGTCGCAATGCCCAGTGCGGTGATACGCGCCAGCCATTTATTATCAGGCAGCAGCACCAGCAGCAAGCCGCCCAACGCCGGGGCCAGGATCAGGATCGTGAGAATATCGATTCCGAATACAAACAACGCGATTCCCCCTTACTGTGCCACGACAGCACCGACGGCGATGGCAAGAATTGCCCCAATCACCAGCAGCGCCACGAGAACAATCAATAGATATTGCTGCACACGCCCGGTCTGGATGCCGCGCAGCCAGCCACCAAAGGCGAAGATCATACGCGGGATACCATCCCCAACACCATCAATCAACCACATATTCATCACCTTGATGAAATCACCCAACCAGGTGAAGAAGGCTGCAATCGAGTGCAGGATGGTGTCGATGATGCCCTTATCCAGGAACGTCACAATCTGGCGAGACACCCACTGTGACGGCACGACGAAGACTGCATGATACAGGTCATCGAAGTAGTAGCGGTTCAGCAGGGCATTATAGATCGGTCGCCCGATGATACCGATGAGCGGATCTTCTTCGCCTGCTTTCAAGGGCTTGCGCCAGTAGAGCAACCAACCCACATAGAGACCACCCAGTGCCACACCAAACGAAGTCAGCACTGGCAGCCAGTTAAAGGCAGGGGCTTCGACGTGGAAGATTTCGCCACTTGGCCCTGAAACTTCCGGCAGCGCATATACCACCAGATGGTGGAAGTAGTTGTGTTCCGGCGAGAAAATCGCACCGAAAATCGGGAAGTCCGTCGGCACACCGATGAAACCAGCGAACAGCGCGAAGAAAGCCAGCATGACCAGCGGAAGCTGCATCGCCACGCTAACCACATTGTACATTCCACCCAGGCCAGCATGTTCTGCTTCTTCCGTGCGGGCTTCGCCCCAGAACGTCAGGCCAAGCTGACGCATGGTGTAGAACGCTGTCAGGAAAGCTGCGACTGCCAGCATGAAGAAAACCATTGCTTGTGGGCCATAGCCCTTGGTCGTACCCAGCCATGCTTCTGCCAGGATTTCATCCTTCGACCAGAAACCAGCCGTAATCAGCGGGAAGCCAGCCAGCGACAAACCACCGATTAAGAAGGTGATCCAGGTCACCGGGATTTTGTGGCGCAGCCCACCCATATTGAACATATCCTGCGGGTCGAAGTGCGGCGCATGATGTTCTTCTTCATGGTGATGTTCGTCGTGACCATGTTCTGCTGCATGATCCACTGCATGTTCGTCATGGTGATCGTGTTCATGACCATGACCATGCGCGTGTTCATGAACATGATGCTCACCATGTTCCATCGCATGAATGACCGAACCAGAAGCCATGAAGAGCAGCGCCTTGAAGAACGCATGCGTAATCAGGTGGAAGGCGGCAGCAATATATGCGCCGATACCCAGTGCAGCGACCATAAAGCCCAATTGCGAAATGGTCGAATATGCGAGAACCGCCTTCACATCGCGCTGCGCAACACCCATTGTTGCCGCGAAGAGCGCCGTGAAAGAACCGACAATCGCCATCAGCAGCAGAGGGGAGGTAAACGCCCCATGATGCGGATCACCGACTGCACCGACGAACAACGGATACATACGGATGACCGCGTACACACCTGCGCTAACCATCGCCGCAGCGTGGATCATTGCGCTAACCGGGGTGGGGCCTTCCATCGCGTCCGGCAGCCAGACATGCAGCGGGAACTGCGCCGACTTACCAATCGTACCGATAATCAGGAAGATACCAATCAGACCCGCAGCGCTGACCCCCATCCCCCCGAAGATGATTGCCGGGGTCGTGCCGATTGCTTCCAACACTGCCGGATCGTAGAGGATGTCGCGGAAGTTGAGCGTACCGCCGGGGAAAAGTAGATTGCCATCTGCGCCGACGATCTGCGAAGTGATGTAGTACAGGTAAGCGATACCGAGCAGCATGATGACATCCGCCACGCGGGTCACGGTAAACGCTTTGATCGCTGCATTGTATGCACTCTTCTTCTCGTACCAGAAGCCGATCAAGCTGTAAGAGCAGAAACCCATGACTTCCCAGCCGATGAAGAGCAGCAGCAGATTATCTGCTACAACCAGGGTCAGCATCGCACCCGCAAAGAGAGAGATCAGCGCGAAGAACTTCGCCTGACGCGGATCATGCGCCATATAGCCAATGCTATAGATGAAGATTGCCAGCACTGCCAGCGGCACCATGAAGAGCATGGCTGACGTTAGCGGATCAACCAGCACACCGATGCGCAAGGCATCGGTAACACTGCTGCCCGTCGCCATCCATGCGATGCTGTTGGCGTAGATTTCACCGACTTCGCCGAAATGTCCTGCGCCAAATTCATTGAGCGCACTGAAAACCAGATGCCAGCCCATGAACAACGCAGCGATAGCACCACTCATTCCCACGACAATCGCAAAAACGCGGAACCAATCCGGCTGATACGGCACATCCATGCCGCCGTAATCCGGGTGATGCCCACCATAGTGATGCGACGTAGCTTTGATGCTGTTATTGGGCAAGGCGAAATTCGGTTGGAACGCCTTAATGCCCAGGGTCGTCAGCGAGATAATCGCAAACGCCAGCAGCGGCCCCAGCGGAACGAGCCAGGGTAATACGTTGAGTTCAACCATAAGTCTTTAAACCCCCTAGCCGCGCAGCAGATCGGCTTCTTCCGGGATGATGGAATGCCGATTGCGATACACACTGATAATAATTGCCAGCCCGACGGCGGCTTCTGCGGCGGCAATCACAAAGACAAACGCTGCGAAGGCCATCCCATTCACCGCTTCCGGCGCAGTATAGCGCCAGAAGGCCACTAAGTTGATGTTGACAGCGTTCAGCATGAGTTCCACGCCCATCAGCACCGCGACTGCATTACGCCGCGCCAATACGCCGAAGGCTCCCAGGCTGAATAATGCCGCTGCAACTGTCAGATACATCCATAACGGAATAATCATGCCCGTTCTCCCTCAGAATTCATCTTCAACATCACGGGCAATCACAATCGCCCCGATCATCGCAGCCGTCAGCAGGAGCGATGCAACTTCAAACGGAAGCACCAACCCGTCCCGATCCACCAGCGCAATGCCCAGGTCGGTGGTCGATGCCACAATCGGGCTAACTGGCTGCGCCAAATCCGGGTTGCTACCCCACACAGGCCAGATCACACCGACCATCAACAGCACGAACAGCAAAACCGCACCGATGACATTGAACCAGACACGGTTATAACGCACGCGAAGCTGCGTCAGGCTGCGGGTAAGCATCACCGCAAACGTGAACAGGATGGCAATCGCGCCGATATATACCAGAACTTGCACGGCTGCCAGGAAGGGAGCGCTCAAGAGAACAAACAACCCTGCAACACCAAAAAGGCTGAACATCAGCCAGATGGTTCCCCGGAACAAATTGCGGTTGGTGACAACTGCAACACCACCACCCAATGTCATCGCGGAGAAGATGATGAAGGCTGCTGCCAAGAAGAAATTCACATTTTCCATTAGGTTCATACTCCTCCGTCGTTAGTGTCCTGCCGCGCTGACTGCAATCAGTTCCTCTTCGGCACGGCTCCGCGCCAGACGCGCCTGTCGGCCTTCTGCACCAACCCGCGTCAGGATGGCAGCAATGATGATGATATCCTTCAGCAGCAGCACCAGCGTCACAGGCAGCACACCCCCCAGGCTGGATTCTGCAAAGTTCACCGGAGCCAAGCCCATTTCCTGCATGACTTTGACGATGAAGGCCGTCGCCAGCACATTGATGATGGAAACCGGAACGAGGAAGAACCAGTTAAACTGCATCACAAAGTCAATGCGCAAACGGGGAACCGTATTACGCAGCCAGAGGAAGACGAAGTAAACCAGCGCTCCCTTGATACCAAGCCACGCGAAACCAATCACCGGAATATCCGAAAGGATTCCCAGGTAGCCACCCATGAACAGGATTGCCATCAAGATGCCGTTGGTGAAAACGTGCAAAAATTCGCCTGCGAAGAACATGCCGAACTTCATACCGCTGTATTCAATGTTGAACCCAGCCACCAACTCCGATTCCGCTTCGATGAGATCGAAGGGGGCGCGGCCTGTTTCTGCCTGCGAAGAGACAAAGAACAATACTGCTGCCAGCGGAGCCATGAAGATAAACCACATGTGGCTCTGGGCATTGATGATGTCTACAAGAGACATACTGCCAGATAGCATCACGGGGATCAGCAGGGCGAAAACCAGCGGAATTTCATAACTGACCAGCAGCGCAACCACGCGGAAAGCACCCAGCAGCGCGTATTTGTTGTTGCTCGCCCAGCCAGCCGTCATCACTGCCAGCGTACCCAATGAGGCAACCGCAACGAAGTACAACGCGCCAATATCCAGGTTCGCTCCTACGTAAGCCCCCGGTTCTACCGAAGCCGGAGCATAGGGGATCACGCCCCAGATCAACACCACCGATGCAAACGAAATGATCGGCGCTGCATTATAGAGAAGCCGATCCGCTGCCTGTGGGGTGATGTCTTCTTTGAGGAGTAATTTAATGAGGTCTGCAAATGTCTGGATCAAACCAAAGGGACCAACGCGGTTGGGACCAATACGATCCTGAATACGCGCCGCAATCTTGCGTTCGACCCAGATCAGCCAGATGACCGTAATCAGGGGAATACCGGTTACCAGGATTACGCCAATGAGCAAGCCGATGAACCGCGCAATGCTCGGGTCAGCAACACCCAGGTTACTTACAAACTCACAAAGGCCAACACACTCCATAACCGTACCTTACCTCCTCGCCTTACTTCCAGGCCATTACATCTTTTTTCCAGGCGTAAATCAGAGCATCCGCCAGGAGGAAAATGAATAAGAAGCCTGCTCCGAATGCGAAGAGATCAAGCTGGTTGTAGGCCACCGCCCAGGGGAACAGCAGCACCATTTCCACATCGAAGACCAGGAAAACCAGGCCGTAGATGTAATACTGCACGCGGAACTGCACCCAGGTATCGCCGACGGTCTCAACGCCACATTCGTAAGTCTGGCTTTTGAGTACATTTGGCTTGCGGGGGCCGAGGATCAACGCCGCACCAACTGGCAATATCGGCAAGATTGGTGCGATCAAAAAAAGAACACCCACAAAAGCCCATTGATTCAATACATCCATGGAGCAAATACTCCTCAGAATCCGTCAATTGGAAAGAAATGAATAGTGTTTGTGGTGCGAAGTGACACGATTAGATTGCGCCATTTCTCACAAGCTGGCCTAGTATAACATTGCCAGTAGATGGGCGCAACGACTCATATAGCACACACAAAAACTGCAACAAACAGGCGGGATTGTAGCATACGGGCAGGGATTCACAAAGACATGTCGCAACGCAAAAATAACAGATTCTCAACGTCTATGCAGAGTGCATAAAGGCTGACACACAATCACCTCTTGCGCTGACTTCAGAACTGCCGTAGGGTTCTGCTGCACACCAATGATTCGGCACTCTCAGCGAATCCATGAATCATTGTGTTTTTGTAGGGGATCGCCCGTGTGCGCTCCCAGGGCGACCACGTGGGGATCGCCCCTACACCGATTCGCCAACAAGGTCTGATTCGGCACTCTCAGCGATTATTAAGCAGCATAATAGCAATCAAACGTTCCCGTAAAACAGGTTGATCGAGAAACATATGCACATCAAAACACCCTCTCCGCAGCAATGGGATGCATTTGTCCTGCAACAACCCCACGCACATTTCTTGCAGCTATCCGCATGGGGAGAACAAAAAACGGCCTACGGCTGGTCTGCGGATCGTGTGGCATTGTTCGAGGGTGAAAGCATCATCGCCGGGGCGCAACTGCTCTTTCGTCCGCTGCCGCTGCGCCTGGGGACAATGGCCTATCTCCCTTATGGTGGCTACGTGACGGATGTCTCGCTGTGGCCTGCTCTGCTGGATGCGGTGCATAAGCTTGCGAAGCAGCACGGCGCAGCCTTCCTCAAATGGGAACCGGGATTCTTCTTCGATCATGATCCGGCACGGTGGAATTTCCAGCAGAGTCCGCAGCGCGTACAACCCCCGCGCACGGTGCTGATTGACATCACAGGCAGTGATGAAGCAATTCAGGTGCGGATGAACCAGGGGACGAGGCGCAATATCCGCAAAGCCTACAAAAACGAGGTGCGCTACTTCCAGGCCACGCCGGAAGATTTGCCCAAATTCACGGAATTGATGCTCGTCACCGGGGAGCGCAACGAATTTGGCGTGCATGAACCGGGGTACTTCGAGCTGATGTACAGGCTCTTCGTGCCGGATCACGCCGCGCTCTTCCTGGCAGAACATGAAGGCGATCTCCTGGCGGCGAACTTCGCCTTCGCGGTAGGAAATACCGCCGTCTACCTGGAAGGCGCATCCAATAACCACAAGCGTAATCTCATGGCGAGCTATGGCGTACAATGGGAAGCGATCCAGTGGGCGAAGGAGCGCGGCTGCCGCTATTACGATATGTGGGGCGTACCCGACGAAGACCCCGACACGCTGGAAGAACACTTTGAGGAACGCAGCGACGGCCTCTGGGGAGTATATCGCTTCAAGCGCGGCTGGGGTGGTAACGTGGTTCGCAGCGCCGGAGCCTGGGATTTTATGTACAATCGAATCGTGTATACAGCCTATCTGGCAGCGTTGAAGTTGCGGAAGTGAAACATGAAACACTGGACACGAGAAGATATCCTAGGCACTCTGGAATCGGAGCGCGAAAACCTACAAGCGATGGGCGTACAGCGTATCGGCTTATTTGGTTCCTACGTTCGCAATCAACAGCAACCATCCAGCGATATTGATTTACTCGTCACCATTGAACCGTTCAGCTTTTCAACATGGATGGATACATGGAATTACCTTGAAGAACTTTTCGGCTGCAACGTGGACTTAATCCCGGAGAAAGATTTGCGGGAAGAAATTCAGCAACAGGTACTCGCTGAGGTTCGCTATGTCTCGGTCGCATGAGCTATACCTTCAAGACATCCTGACAGCCTATGAGCGGATACAGCGATTCACTGAAGAACTAACTTTGGATGCGTTCAAGGAAGACGAATTGCGGGTAGATGGGGTGCTGTTCAATCTGATGACAATTGGCGAAGCCATCAAGAGCATCCCTCAAGAAGAACAAGACAAATATCCCGATGTTCGCTGGAAAGACATATCACGATTCAGAGATCGAGTCGTACATCATTATTTTACGCTCGATCTCGATATTGTCTGGGAAATTGTGCAAGTATATCTTCCTGTACTCGCCAAGCAGGTCAAAGAAATGTTGCGTGAAAAAGATGATGACAATCACGAATAGCTCTGCTTCTGTTCCGTATTTTCACCATATGTTGATTCGTTTACTTTGCCATCCTCCATTGCATCTCCCAAACGGGACTCGGCTTCTTCCTGTCGGATGTTTTGATCTTCATCAACGTGCTGCATGGAAAGAATCACTTTGCTATCCGGCAGATAATTCACCACATAAGGATCAAGATGGCGCACACGCAGCAGGATATTCGGGCTGGCTTTGAGCTTGAGGCCATTGATTTCCAGGTAGGAAATACTGTTGTTGTTCGCCCGATTCACATTGACAACGGCGATTCCCTGAACGCTACGGACTTCACCCTTCGCCAGATCTTTCTGCAACGTATTCCACTGCCACCAGACAACACCCCCAAAACCAACTGCACCCCCTAAGAAACCAAGCGATGTCAGGAACATGGGCAGTGCTGCGTCTGGCTCACTCAGGCCAATGATGAGGTAGATAATGGGCAGTACGAGAAATATACCCGCCGGAATCAGAAACGGCCACCAGCGATACCACTGCCGTTTCATCACAGTATTGCGCTGATGATCGGTGATATAGCCCGCATCGTTGGCTTCGATGTCTTCTGGCATGATGTCCAGCGCACGCATCAACTCGGCTTGCTGTCCGGTGAGTTTTTTCTTCTTGGGTTCGCTCATGGCTGTGGATCATCTCTCTTGAACGATTTTTATCAATTCCCGCATCCTATTTCCATTATACTGAAACCATGCTGCAATTTTCTGAAAAGAGGGGCTGTTTATGCAGATTTATTGCCGCCAATGTGGTGCGCCGATCAAAGCGGAGAATATCAACCTGAATAACCTGATGGCAAAGTGCGATGAGTGCGATGCAGTGTTCAGCTTTGCCGATATGTACGAGGGCGTATCCGCCAAAGAAAAGCGAACCAAAGATGTAATCGACATTCCCATGCCTGCCGGGATCACCATTGATAATAGTGGCAGTCGCTTGAGAATTCAGCGGAGTTGGTTTAGCTGGACGATCATTTTTCTGTTGATTTTTGCGATCATCTGGAATGGCATGATCTGGGGGATTTTCGTTCCAACGTTCAGCGGCTTCAATGATGCACCGGGTTGGTTCTTGCTGCCCTTCATCGCAGTAGGCTTGTTCCTGACTGCTTATGTCGCCCTTAGCTTTGTAAATCACACTGAAATTGAAGTCGATGTGCAGGCCGTTGTCATCCAACATAAGCCTATCCCCCTTCCCGGCAAGTACATTGATTGTGCCGATGTTGAACAGATTTACACCAAACGACATGTTCACAGCAGCAAGAACGGCACGAGCTATACATATTCCCTGAACGTCGTTCTATCCGGTGGGAAAACCCAGAAGTTGCTCGGCAACTTATCCAGCTCCGATCAAGCATTGTTCATGGAGCAGGAAATTGAACGCTTTCTGGCAATCGAAGATCGTCCGGTGCGGGGTGAGATGCGCTAGAATTGCCACTGTATTCACCTCTTTCACTGTGGTTCAATGAAGCCCATGTTGACTATCACTGAAATCACCAACCGAGACGAATGGAACGCCCTGCTGCGCACAATGCCCTATCCGCATGTGCTGCAAACCTGGGAATGGGGGCAGTTCAAGTACGAGACGACGGGCTGGCTCCCGCATCGTTGGGCGTTTCGCTATGAAGGCGAAGACGAAGTCGTCGGATTGTGCAGCATGGGGGAACGCAAAATCGGACCTTTCAGCGTGATGTATGCACCCAAAGGCCCCGCCATTGACTATGACGATCCAGATGTCTCCGATGATGTGCTTGATCTGCTGCAAGCAAAAGCTCGTGAACACAACGCGATTTGGCTCAAAATCGACCCGGACATCCCCTACGCAACAGGCATCCCCGGCGAAGAGGATTACGAAGATCAGATGCAAGAACCAGGGGACAGCCTCCGGGAAGGTCTACCGCTATCTGGCTGGCGCTTCAGCGACGATCAAGTGCAGTTCCGTAACACGATCACGATTGACCTCAAACGCAGTGAAAATGCAATTCTGGCGGCGATGTCTGGCAACACGCGGCGCAAAGTCCGCACGGCTGCCAAACAAGGCGTGAGCATCCGCCCTGCTGGATTGGATGACCTGGATACGCTGTATGATCTCTATGCCGGAACCGGAGAGCGCAACGAATTTCTGATCCGTCCGGCGGAATATTACCAGAAGCTCTGGCGCGAATTCATGGAAGCGGGTTTGGCTCATGCGCTGATTGCCGAATACGAAGGCAAACCCCTTGCCCATGTAATTCTGTTTCACTTCGGGCAAACCTGCTGGTATTTTTATGGGGCATCCAGCGAAGAAGAACGCCAGCGTATGCCCACTTACGCCCTGCAATGGGAAGCCATGAAATGGGCGAAGGCACAGGGCTACAGCGTCTATGATCTATGGGGCGCACCCAATGACTTCACTGAAGAAGACCCGATGTGGGATGTCTTTGTCTTCAAGCGCGGCTTTCGCGGAACGGTAGAACGCCGCCTGGGAGCCTGGGATTACGCGCCGAATCCGCTGCTATATGCTGGCTATACGCAACTCTGGCCTCGGCTGCGTGCGGCACTGCGCAAACTACGCACATAACAATCTACTTAACTTCGTTCAACGATTACATATCCGATACCGCCAACCATCGGCTAGAATGTAGAAACCGAACCGGAGTCATGAGGAAGATTCATAGGAATGGAAAATATCGAAAAACAGTTCGTGCGAGTCGGAGACATTCAACTACACGTCGTCACAGCGGGGTCAATGGATGGAGAGCCGATTCTGCTGCTGCACGGCTTCCCGGAATTCTGGTACGGCTGGCATAACCAGATCCCATTCCTGGCGGAACAGGGATACCGAGTCATCGCGCCAGATCAACGCGGCTATAATCTGAGCGATAAGCCAGAAGGCGTGGATGCCTACAGCCTGGATAAATTAGCGGGGGATGTCGTGGGGCTAATGGATACCCTGGGTTACGAGCAAGTGAATCTTGTCGGTCATGATTGGGGTGCGGCGGTTTCCTGGTGGGTAGCAACCCTCTACCCTGAACGCCTGAAGAAACTCATCATCCTCAACGTCCCCTATCCCACGGTGATGATGGAAGCGTTTCGCGGTGGCAACATCGCGCAGCTATTCAAAAGCTGGTATATGGGATTCTTCCAGATCCCCGGCCTGCCCGAATCCGTACTGAGCTTCAACAATTTCCATGGGATGGTGCAGGGAATGAATAACATTGGGCATCCCCACACTTTCAGTGAAGAAGACCTGCAACAATATCGCACTGCCTGGGGGCAGCCGAACGCGCTGACTTCCATGATTAACTGGTATCGGGCAATCGCACGCGGCACAGGGGGCAGCACCCCCAGCGGCAAACCGCGTATCACAGTTCCGACGTTGATGCTGTGGGGTGAGCAAGATACTGCACTGGGGAAAGAACTGGCGCAGCCAAGCATCGAATTATGCGACGAAGGGGAACTGGTTTTCTTCCCGAAGGCGACTCATTGGGTACAACATGACGAAGCGGAAGATGTCAATCAATTAATCCACGAATTTATCCGCACAGGCGAAACCAGCGCATAGAAATGAAATTGCGGGCATGTAGGGGCGATTCATGAATCGCCCCTACAAATTTGCAGAACGAAACTATTGCTGTACCAACGTATCGCAGAGCAGATCATTGGTCAGCGAACGCTTTTCCCCGCTGAAGACCGTGCCAACAGGTGTATCTTCCCAGGCCGCTTGTGAGAACTCACAGCGATATTCATTGTCGAAGATGACAATGTAGGCTTCACTGCGACCTGCTTCACGCTGGCAGCCAGCCCGGAGCGCCGAAGTATTGCATTCATTCAGGTTAATCAAAGGCCAGGCCGGGGATTGCGCGAGGCTGTTGCCGCTTCCCAACGCTGGCTGGATCGAATCCCACCGCATCCCTGTCCAGGTACACATATCATCGTAGACAGGTTCACGGCGGTAGACTGTTTCACACCGCTGTTCTTCGCGGAAAGTTCCGTCGCCTTGATCCACTCGTACACGCCGACATTCCTGCCCATCTGGTACTTGATTGTAGCTGCGGATTTCCTCACTGCACGATCCCAGGCGAATGGAAACACTATCACCAGCCGGGGGAGAATCCCGCCAACTGCGCGTCGTGAAGCTGTTATATTCCTGGATGCTGATGCTGCGTTCCCAGGTATGCCCGGTAACAGTGACATCGACGGCTTCCGTGCGGGAGAACAAGAAGCCGAAGATACCAATCGCTGCAACAATGATCCCGATAATGGCGGCAGTCCGGGGATTGAATCCCCCACCGCGCTTGGGCTTTTCCGCAACGGATTGCACACCGATGCGCTGCATTTCCGCGTCGAACTGCTCTTTGACCAGATCACGCGAGCCGCTGGACTGGAATGCTTGCCCCGCTGCCACTGTTTCCGAAGCAAGTATGCTGGCTTTCTTCGCCCCTTCTGTGAGGGGTGTCCCGCACTGCCCACAAAATTCTGCGGCGGCTCCATTTAATTCGCCACAGTTCGGGCAGGTGACATCCACCCCGACATATTTGTGATCGTATACCGCAACCTTGTCTTCATCCGAGGGGAAGTAGCGCGAGTCAGGATTTTGCGGCGAACCACAGTTCGGGCAGAAGCGGTGCGTCAGTCCGAGGTTGCCTTTTGTGCCGCAGAACTGGCAGTCCCAGAGCATCTCATAAACATTCGTCCCGCGCTGAGGCCGTTGTGATGGTGGTTCCGGCACACCATATTCAGCATCAAGCACAGCCTCCGCAGCCTGTCGTGTCAGCGCTTCTTCAGAAAGCGTACTGCTGTCCTGCTCCGACTCAATTGCTTGCCGGATGCTTTGCTGCAATTGCAGCGCAGGTTCATAGGTCGGATCAACTTGCAGTGCCATTTGCAGCCGATTGTTGATCGCCTGCGCATTATGCCCCACCAGCGCATAGAGATAATACGCTTCCGCACTGGGGCTGATGCGGAGAACTTGCTCTAGTTGTTCCTGCGCCTTTGTCTTATCGCCACTGCGCAGAACATCGCGCACAGGTTGCAGCGTGTCCATTCGCTTCCCTCTGTCTCAATCTGTGAATCTACAGGTATATTTTACCGCATTTACGCAGGAGTACCTTCAGCCGATGCGCCGCAGCAGGATATTCAACCAGTATTCGCCAGCGCGTTTGGGGCGGGCATCTTCGGTACGATACATTTCGAGGATTTCCAGTTGTGGAAAATTTGCAGCAAATCCGTGGAAGGTCGCTTCGGTGAAGTTGGTGAAGTGCCGCCCGTCGGGGCTGGTGCGTGGGGTCTCGCCCTCTTTGAATCCCACATACCAGACCCCGCCTATTTTCAGCGCTGCAATGCATTTCTGGAAAATATCCGGCATTTCATCCAGCGGCACATGCAGCAAGGAAGCATTCGCCCAGAGGCCATCAAACGCCGCCGCAAAATCCATCTGCTGAAAGGTCAACTGCTGCACAGGAAGCCCCGTAAATTCCGAAGCCAATTGCGCCATTTTCGCGCTGCCATCAAAAGCGGTCACGTTGTAGCCCTTTTCGAGGAAGGCTTTTGCATCGCGTCCACTGCCGCAGCCTGCGTCCAGAATATGCGCTCCGGGTACGAGAAATTTCAAGAAGGGTTCATAGAGATAGGCAACATCAATGTTTGCCGTGTTGCGAAAAAACGTTTCGCCGTTTTCGTCGTAGAAAGGGAGAGACATACTTCATCCCATGCAATCACCAAAATCAGTTATGGGAGAACGGTTGTAAGTTCTTAGTTCCACATCAATATAGCCAGAGGAATGCTCTGATTGCCACACGCGAATAGTTACCAAAGGAGGTCTACAGAAATTATCATACCCCCAATCTTCAGGCACATAAGAGATCCACTCACTCCCCTCCTGTTGCGCATATTCTCCTATTCCTCGTACCCAATGCTGCTCTGATAAAGCAGCCTCAATTTCTTGGTGAACCTGCTGCACGGAACCACAATCATCAACGTGGCAAAATCCTTCCTGACGCAGAATGTAGATACGTGAACCTTCACCAGGATACCGACGTACTGTTTCTTCTCTCATTGTGTCTCGTATATAAGGTACTTCGACCTCAGTGTAAACAGCGCGAAGTTCTACGAACCAGTAGAAGCCAGAGCACAAAAACCCACATGCGAAAACTGCCATCAATAGATAGAGAAAGATTCGCCGACAACCAGTTGTTCGACTTGAGGTACGTTTTGGTTTTTCTTTTTCCATAGAAAACCTCAATCTATTGTACTGCGGGAGGGTCACAGACCCTCCCCTACAGATCGTTTTGTGTGGATTTATTCCTCAGCAGGTAGCACAGTGAAGGTCGATCCTGCGCCGCGCCCGTACACATCCGGGAAGTAGAATTCCTGCGCGGTGGGCGGAATGACGTTGTAGACCCCTTCCACGCTGGGACGGATGGTATAGACGTACTCGTATGTCCCTGCTGGCAGATAGTTCGCGTAGAGATTCACCGCTTCGTCGCGGAATTCAATCTCGCCGAAGTACCACCAGCCCCAACCGTAGCGCAGCGGATTGTCATTATCCAGCCCCGGACGTGTGCCGATTTGTTCGCTGGTCTGCAAATTGGGATCAATGCCCTCTGTACCTGCTGGCAGCGGATCGGTAATCACGACATAGTGCAGCGAATTGGGCACGATGACCGTCAGGCGCACCTGAACGACTTCACCCACCCGCGCTTCGGTGATGGTTTCATCTGTGCCTTCGCGGACATAGCGGCGGCTGACGATGATGCCGTTATCGATGGCTTCGATTTCTGGCACAGGCAGGTACAGTTCTACATAGGCCGTGTAGTACATCATGCCATCGTTGCTACCTGTGCGCGTGAAGACTAGATTATTGGCCTCATCCTGTAACATTTCGCTCACATCAATCTGCAATTCGGAGCGCTCCCGCACCGTTGCCGGGGTCGCATCGCCTTGCAGAATCGTATCGTCGTTGAAGGTCACATTGTAGGCATAGTCCGGTTCCAACTCACCGGAAACTGTCATCCAATCCGTGAGTGCCATCACAGCCCAGGCAGTTTCCTGCGTGGTTTCCCAGGCATCCGCCGTGCGCTGCACCATCAGGTAGCGCACCGTATTGGGGATCAACTCGCTGTTCGGGCGCAATTTCACCAGGGCGCTGAGGACAAGAGCCGTCGTGCGCGTATTGGTGTTCCAGTTCCAGTAATCACGGGTATCTTCTTCCCAGTGAATCCCGGCTGCGCTGGTGATGGCACGGTTGGCAATGTCGCTGAGGAGAACATCACTGCGGCTCATGTCGGTAGGGTCGATGTAGTAGAAAGTCTCTGCCAGCAGCGCCCTTGCATAGATACCTAGATTATCCCGGAACTCGAACAAGGCCGCGCTGCGCTGTGTATCTGGCGCACCGGAGCGTGCCAATGCATAGAGCATGAACGCCTGCCGATTGGCCTGCCAGGTTGGTTGATTGGTACTCGGAGATGTGAAGTTATTGCGCAGATATTCTTGCGCTTGCTGGATGACAGCATCTGGAACAGGGAAGCCCTGTGTTTGTGCTTCGCTCAAGCCGATGAGTGCATAGGCCGTCACCAGTGGACTGCTGGTGTAGTTCACGAACCAACCCCAACCGCCGTCTGCGTGCTGCTCGGCATAGAGCTTTTGTAATCCCAGGCTGGTATAGAAATCCAGCGAATCTTCCAGCTCAGCATCCGCCAGACCCAACTCGTTCAGCGCACGGTAGGTCATGATATTGGGCAGGAAGCGGCTGACAACCTGTTCGGTGCAGTAATGCGGATACACGCGCAGGTAATCCAGGCCATCCAGCGTAGTGACTGCCAGCGATTGATCGACCTGTACGGTGAGCGTGCCTTGCGTCACATCGAAGCGCTGCGGAAGGGTGATGCTTTCCACGCGGGTATCTGCCGTGCGCAAAACGCCAGCCGTGCCCACGGTTTCCGGCGCTTCATACTTGTAGATCGGCAGCGTACCTGCATCATCCAGGCTCACACCGCTGACGCTGCCATCACTGTACTGCCCTGAGTCGGCAGTAAAGGTCATCTGCGTATTTTCAACATCCAGCACAGTAGCATTCCAGGTCACGCGGGAACGCCCACCCGCCGGGATGGTCACCATCTGCGCGGCATCACTGCTCAGTTCTACGCCAGATGCATTGATCGTGACGACGGTCTGCAAATCTTCTTCTGTGTTGTTATTGACGACTGCTGCCAGCACGACTTGATCGCCCACCACGAAGAAACGTGGCGTAACGGGGCGCACAATCAGCGGTTTGGTACTGAGCAGATCAAAGGTATCTTGCCCCACCAGCATATTACCATCCGGCGCGAGGGTCACCGCACGGGCATCGAGTCGCCAGGTGGTCAGGTTATCCGGCAGGCGTACTTCAAATGTCGCTACGCCATTCTCGTCTGTGACGATGCTGGGATTCCAGTAGGGTGTATCAATGAACTCACCGCGAATTTCGATGATGCCATCGACAGCCAGACCGCCGCCACCGCCCTTGATTGTATCCAGCACTTCTTGCGTCAGTTGATCCGTGTTGATCGTCAGTGGCGTAGAAGTCCGCACGCTCAACGATTGATCGCCGTAGAAGTAGTTCAGAATCGGACGGCTGTTCATGGGAGCCAGGGAGAGCGCTGCCAGATCGGTTACGCCGATGCCGACTTCTGCCGAAACAGGTTCGCCCTGCCAATCCGTTGTACGAACCGTGTAGGTCACAGTCTGCTGCGGGCTGGCGCGATCTACATCGGAAGTCACTTCGATATTCAGTTCGCGCTGTTCCGTATCCACACCCAATTGCAAATAACCCATGCGGAAACCCGCTACCGGGTTATTCTCGTCCACGCCTTTCACAATCATCACGCTGACGAAGATATTGGGCGAATATCCGGCTTCAATGGGCAGTTCGTAGATGGTCGAATTGCTCTCCATCGTGATGTGTTCCATCTTCAGCACATCGCCGCGTTCAACCGTGATGAGCGCTTCGGCTGTTCCCTGGAATGGTGACGTAATCAGGATTTGTGCGGTTTCACCGACAGTGTAATCTTCCTGGTCGGAAACCAGTTCAATGCGGTTGCTGTTCTGCTGCCGCCACGAAACATACTGACGGCTGCTGACCCAGAGGTAAGTTGATGACGTTACCGCATTACCGTTCTCATCGCGGGTGGTAACGTAGACTTTGAAGATACCGCCGTTTTCTGGCGTGAAGGTATAGGTCGCTTGCCCGTTTTCGTCGGTCGTGACTTGGCCTTCGGAGACGGGAATTTCTTCCACATCGTAAACCCAGGTTGTGCGACCCAGTTCGTCCTGCTCCTGCACGCTCGACCAGCGCCGTTCGACAACGTTTACTTCCACACGCTGATTCGGAACGGCCTCACTATCCCAATCCACCGTTGCAATCAGGACGTTGGTTTCTTCCCCTGCACGGCTGACGTAGGTTTCGGCACGCGCTCCCACGTAGACTTCACCCTGATGTACCGTGACCGTCGTGCGCCCCGCAACGGTTTGTCCGGTTTCATCGCGCACGGTGGCTTCGATGATAAAATTCTGGCTCTGGGAAACATCGCCCAGATCCGCCGGAATCTCGATGGTGAATTCGCCCTGGGCATCCGTCATTTCGCTGCCGCTGGCGATGGCTCCGCGTGTGCTGCTGGCGTAGTAGGCGCTTGGCCCTGCATCATAGTTGTAATCGACGAAGTCGTAGCTGCCACGTCCTTGATAGCTGAAGAAGTAATTCTCGCTGATGACGGTATATTCCACATCTGCATTGCTGACTGCGCCACCGAAGAAGTAGGTGCTGTCAATCGTGGCACGGATCGTATCCCCCTGCACGACTTCCGGTTCTTCGGCAGTAACTTCCACCTGGAATTCCGGCAGGCGATATTCGGCAACGGCGAAGCTCACGCCACCATAAGAGCCATCATACTCAGAGCGTCCGGGGAGTTCGGCGCTGATGTAGTAATAGCCCAGGGAAGCATCCACATCCAGCATGATTTCACCCTCAAATGTACCGTATTCGTTCAGAGGCACATTTTCATCAAAGATCAAATTACCCTGGTCATCGCGGATCGTCACAGGAATGGTTTGCAAACCGGGAACTGTGTAGCTGACATCATCCTGGCTACGGGCAATACCCCGGAAGTAAACCGGCTGCCCCGGACGATAGACCGGACGATCCGTATAGGCATAGATGCGGTACAGGCTGGGGAAGAAATCAAAACTCTGGTCGAAGTTATAGGGTTCAATGCCCTGGGTGAACTCTGAATAACCGATGCCGAACTGGTCTTCGGTTTGCAATACCGCCAGGAAACGCTCGTAAACACTCTCCTGCGCCGGAACATCCACAATGAGCATCCCATCTGCATCCGTTGTGCCCGTCGCAAGCTGGCGATTATTGGTGCCATAAATCGTGATTGGCGCGTTGGCGATGGGCTGCCCGGTCTGTACATCCGTCACCCAGGCCATCACGCTATCAATCGAATTCTTGAGAACGATGTTCGCCGTCGCCACGACCATGATGTGTTGCTGATCACGGAATTCGTCGGAGCGCGTCGCAAGGTAGTAAATACCGGGAGGTAATGCTTCGCCCTCACCATCCGTAACAGGAATTTGCACGCCGCTGGCAGGGTTTTGTGGTTCAAGCAAATACTCTTCGCCGACACTTTCCGCAACCCAGGCTTCTGTGCCGTCGCGCAGTTCCACAGGCCACCAGAGCAGCCCATCTTCCCCACAAATCGCCTGACCGAGAATCGGCAAAGCGTAATCTTTGTAAAGCAGTTCCACAATTTCGCCATCCACCGGGGCAGAACGCGCCCGCACAGGGTCAGGTTCCGCAACGACCAGTGCTGTTTCACCAGCACTCAGGCGGGACGGCAGTGCGGAGGGACATTCTACGCTAAAGACATCCGAACCAAATTCCAGCAGATCATAGCGCAAGGCATTGTCCGGCACTTCTGTGCCATCGACCGACCATTGGCGCAGCAGATTGCTATCGTCCAGTGGGAGTCGAGCAGGTAGATCGTAGTAATAATTGCCTTCGGTGGTCGCAACGGGAACGAAGTTCTCCATCGGAACCTGATACAGCACCAGGTCGAAGCTCTCCATATTGCGATATTTCACGAAGACCTGCGTGGGCTGACGTGAAGCGTTATAGAAACCAATCGGCCCCGGTGTATTCAGGCTGACTTCCGGGTCATATTCCCGCGTGGTGTAGGTGAAAGTGTAGGCTTCGTCGATTGTGTTGCCATAAATATCCTCCGCACCAGGAGCAACCGTCACAGTGTAGGTTGCGCTTGGATACGTCAGGAAGGAGACTTCGTAGCTATCGCTCCAATCCCGGTAGTAGAAGCCCGGTTCGCGTTCCGGTTCTGGCTCAATCGTGATCTTATCCGCCAGCGTATCCGGGTTCATGGGGGACGCAAAGTAAATGGTGAAGCCTGCGCGGTACGGCGAAACATCCTGCTCATTATTCTGCGGGCTGGTATTCATAATCCCAGGATCGGGGACGGTGGTGAAGCTCCATTCCTCTATACTTTCCAACCCGCCGGGGCCACCGCTGGCAGATCGTACCCCATCATTGAAACCCACTGTGTAGGTGGTATTCAGTTGCAACTCTTCATCGGGCGTGAAAATGAACCCGGCATCATCGTCCGCCCATTCAATTTCACCGGAGACCGCTTCACGGGTGAGCGCTGTCAGCATGTAGAAATTGGCTTCCACGCTGGCGCGATCCATCGCCATGTTGAAGCGCACCTGCACCCTGCGATCCAGCAGAATACCGCGAGCGCCATCTTCCGGTGAAAATTCCAGCACCATCGGCGGCTGCGTAGTGAAGCTGAAGCGGTAGGCATCTCGCATCACCGCGCCATCAACAGCTTCTAATTCTTCGTTGACAATCACCTCATAAGTTGTGTTCCCGGCAAAGGCTTCTGCTGGCTCGAAGACATAAATCGAAGTATTCAGCCATTCCCCTGTTCCTTCAATTGCGGGAGTAATCGTGATGGGATCAGGCAACGTGCCGCGATCTTCGAGGATGGTTAGTGGCACAACCGGGCGATTGAAGATAATGGTCAGCGTGGTATCTGGCTCAACATCGACACTATCCGGCGCAGGGAAAGTTTCCGAAACCGCAATGAAGCCGACGGTATCCAATTCCAGAACATAGGGTTCCAGCAGATGCGAACCATCAGCGCCTTCCAGTGATTTCCCGAAGGCGATACGGTAGGTCGCAGCGCGTTCAAAACCGCTATCCGGCGTGAAGGTGACGGAATTTCCGGCACATTCCAGGCTGCCTGTAATTTCTGGCTCAAGCTGGAACGATGCTTCGACTGTTTCACAGTTCAGGCTGCGATCAAAGAAAACCGTAATGCTGCTATCCAGTTCAAGCTCTTGCCCGGTCAGCGGCTCGCTATCCACCACTTGCAGCACAGAACTCGCAGGCTGTTGGGTATCCTGTGCCAACAACTGCGGCACAAGCATCGCCAGCAGCAAACCAGCAAAAAGCACAAAGAATAATCGTCGCATGAAGTCCTTCCCCCTTGTCCTGTAGGCATGTTTGTACAGTGCCATTATACGACGGATAAGAAGCGGGAAATATGCGACTGTGCTACGATCCCCTGCTGCTGGCACATCATGGGAAGTGGGTGAAAGGCAAGCCCAACAAATCTTTGAAGAACTGCCAGTGCAGCGCGACAATTTCTCGCGTCACAGCGCGAACATAAGAATCATGCCGCTGCATCGCTTCCTTCGATACGGGACTCAGGAATACGGGTATGCCACGAGTGCGAAAGAGGATTTCTGCGCGGAACAGGTGGTAGCCATCGCTGACGAGCAACACAGTTTCCCAGCCATTGGCTTCAATGATAGGGCGGCTGTAGATGGCATTCTCCTCGGTGCTGCGGCTCTGCTCTTCCAGGACGATTGCACTCGCCGGAACGCCGCGCCACATCAACACGTCACGGCAAGCATCCGCCTCACTGCGCCATTGATCCGGAGCTTGCCCTCCCGTGCATAGGATCGTATCGGCATAGCCCTGCTGCCACAGTTCTGCCGCATGCCTCGAACGCCGCACCAATGCATAGCCGGGGCGACCATCCGCCGACAGACCCGCACCCAGAACCACAATCACATCCACAGGCTGCCGCTGATCCACCTGCCCGGTGCGGTCAATCAGGATCACCAATCCGGCAACTACCAGCACCCAGACCAGCACCAGTAGCAGGAATAACCGACGTACAAAGCGCCAGGGAAATCCTTTTTTGTTACGTTGCAATGATGGCATCAGCCCATCCCACACTCTGTTTTCATGCAATCGCTGCATTGTAC
The DNA here is from genome assembly GCA_964455365.1 of uncultured Anaerolineaceae bacterium. Classification (GTDB taxonomy): domain Bacteria; phylum Chloroflexota; class Anaerolineae; order Aggregatilineales; family Phototrophicaceae; genus JAUZRW01. The sequence continues at coordinate 137,577 of CAYVVZ010000002.1, forward strand.
AGAGCAAATATTGAGGCAGTATTAGCAATCACCAGACTCAGCAAACACTCATACTCCTGCCATTTGTCCCACAGAAACCTGCTTCCCATCACTACGAAGTATGTGGCTTCTCCGGTATGCTACATTACGTACTGAAAAACGAAGACACCGAATTGGAGGTAAACGTCATGTCCTGGCGTGACCGCATCATCACCGCAGAAGAAGCCGCCGCAAAAGTACAATCAGGAAATAGAATCTTCTTCACAGGAAATTGCTCTACTCCTCTTGTATTCCAAAAAGCATTGTTAGATCGCCATCAAGAACTGCGGGAAGTAGAACTCATCCAGGTTCTTGATTTTGGCACGGACAAGCCTTATGTCACGCCGGATCTTGCAGAGCATATCCGCGTGAATAACTATTTCATTGGCCCAACTGCACGAGCTGCGGTGAGCGCAGGTCTGGCGGACTACACGCCAATCTTCCTGTCGGAAATTCCGCTGCTGTTCCGTTCCGGTCGTACTCCCCTGGATGTTGCTGTCATTCAGGTCAGCCCACCGGATCAGCATGGATATTGTTCTTACGGTGTCGAAGTGGGGGTTTCCAAGAGTGCCGCAGAGACGGCAGGCATGGTAATCGCCGAAGTGAACCCGGCAATGCCACGCACCTTGGGCGATAGCTTCATCCATGTGGATCAGATCAATTACTTCATCGAAGTGGATTATCCGCTGGCGGAAGTGATCGCGCCGCCCGTCAATGATACGCAAACACAGATTGCCAAGCACATCGCAGAACACATCCCGGATGCAGCCACTCTACAAACTGGTATCGGCGGTATCCCGGACGCTGTGCTGCGCCAGCTCACCGATCATCGCAACTTGGGCATTCACACCGAATTGTTCTCCGATGGTGTGATGGACTTGATCCAACGAGGGATCATTACCAATGCTCGCAAAACCATTCATCCCGGAAAAGTCGTTGCAGGCTTCGTCATTGGCTCCCGAAAACTGTTCGACTTCATCCACGATAATCCGATTTTTGAGCTGCACCCGACAGAATATGTCAATGATCCCTTCATCATTGCGCAGAATGACCGTATGGTTTCGATCAATTCCGCGATTGAAATAGACATCACCGGGCAAATCTGCGCTGCCAGCATCGGCCCTAAATTCTACTCCGGTGTCGGCGGTCAGGTGGATTTCGTGCGTGGCGCATCCCGCAGCAAGGGCGGGTTGACTGTCATTGCGCTGCCGAGTACGGCAAAGGGTGACACCATCAGCCGCATTGTTCCGCAGTTGAAACCAGGCGCTTCGGTCACAACGTCGCAAAACGATGTTCGTATGATCGCCACCGAGTTCGGCATTGCCGATCTGTGGGGTTTGTCGATCCGCGAACGGGTGAACGCGCTGGTGAATATCTCACATCCGAACTTCCGCGAAGACCTGCTGCGCTATGCACGGGAACAAAATTACATCCCGGCAGTTCACAGTCTCGCGTAAAATATTCAAATAGGGCGACTCACTAGGTCGCCCCTACGACATCCCTGCCTTATTGTCATTTGGCAACAGTTATCATCGTGGCCTGCATAGCGGCAATCAACTTCTGAGAGTCGCCCTGCTGCGCCATTACTTTCCCCTCACATACGGTAATTGTGCGTCCCGATTTGAGTACCTGCCCGGTTGCGATAAAAAACTCCCCTACCCCTGGCGAGATGAAATTCACTTTGTACTCAACGGTGAGGACATCCGTATCCGCAGGCATTAAGGTATATGCTGCAAATCCGCAGGCGCTATCGACAATGGTCGTCACAATCCCCGCATGGAGAAAGCCAGCGTGCTGCGTCCATTTTTCGGAAAAAGGCATCGTGATCTGAAAACGTCCTGGCGCAAGGTCGCTGATGGTCGCCCGGATTTCATGCATGATCTGCTGTTTGTTGAATCCGTCACGCACTCGTGCTTCATAATTGGGGTCTTGTACCTGGAAATCGGTCATGAAATGACATTCCATCGTTTTATGCAAAATAGACAAGGTAGGATCGTAGGGGCGTGTTCACGACGCGCCCGCTGCTATTGAAACGACCCGACAGGAGCGAACCTCTATGACAAATGGGTTTATCTGGCTTGAGGGTTGGTTAACGCCAACACCTCAGCGGTATTCATCACGGTAGCAAATTCACCGTGAATGCTGGCAAGGGTAGTATCATGAATCACCTGCGCGGGAAAAACCTGCCCATCCACGCCGACACGATCAAAGGCGGCGGTGGCATCCCCCACGAGAATCGTATCAAAGCCCAGATTTCCCGCCATGCGCGTTGTCGTACTGACGCAGTGATTGGTTGTTAGCCCGACGATGACAAGCTGCTGAATGCCTGTCTCGTGAAGACGCTGCTCTAAATCCGTGCCGATGAAGGCGCTGTTCACATTTTTGGCGATGATCGGTTCATCCCCTTGCGGCATGGCTTCCGGCTTGAAGTCGTTGCCAGATTGACCAGGGCGCAGCGGAGATTGCGGTTCCGTGCTGTTGTGCTTGATGTGGATGATGGGCCGTCCGCTGCTGCGCCATGCAGCCAGCAGTTGCGCAATGTGCTGCTCTGCCTGCGGATTATTGCGCCCACCGCCATAGTATGCAGCTTCATCCAACCCTTTTTGTACATCGACAACCAGTAATGCAGCGTTTGCCAGCAGTTCCATAATGACCTTCTCCTATTCGTGGCTTTCGATCTTTTCCAGCAGCACCATATTATTTCGATGCACAGCCGCATCTCCATAGCTGTAACCCAGAATATCGCTGATGTCGCGGGATTTTTTCCGCATGATTTGCTGTAATTCCGCTGAAGTATAGTTGCTGAGGCCGTGTGCAATCTCGCGTCCCTGCGCATCGCAGATAGAAAGTGTAGCACTGCGCGTAAAATCCCCTTGCACCGATGTAATCCCCACAGGAAGCAAACTCGCGCCATCTTTTGCCAACAGCGCCCGAACCGCCCCTTCATCAATCGTGATGGTTCCCTGTGTGCGGTCTGTGAGCAGCCAGCGCTTGCGGCTTTCGAGATGGGTTCCGGTGGCTTCAAAGCGTGTGCCAACGGATTCACCATCCAGCAAGCGAAGCAGCACATTGGGGGCACTGCCGGAAGCAATCACTGTAGGAACGCCGCTGCGAGTTGCGATGCGTGCAGCCTGCAATTTTGTGACCATGCCCCCGGTTCCGACGCTGCTGCCAACGCCGCCCGCCAGCGAAAAGACATCATCATTAATTTGCTCAATCACATCAATCAGGCGGGCATCAGGATTCTTGCGCGGATCATCCGTGAACAGCCCTGGTTGGTCGGTGAGGATCACCAACAAATCCGCTTCCAGCGCACTGGCTACCATCGCAGAGAGATTATCATTATCGCCAACGCGGATCTCTTCCGTAGCGACGGCATCATTCTCATTGATGATCGGCAGCAAGCGATGCTCAATCAGGGTTAGAAGCGTATCGCGGGCGTTCAGGTAGCGTGTGCGATGGCTGAGGTCATCCCGCGTCAGCAGCACCTGCGCCACTACCACCTGGAAAATATCGAACAAATCCCCATAGATGCGCATCAGGTGGCTTTGCCCGATGGCACTGAGCATCTGCTTGGCAGGGACGGAACGCGGTAGCTCCAGAAATCCCAGGCGTTCCCGTCCGGCTGCCTGTGCGCCAGAACTAACGAGGATCACTTCATGGCCTGTCTGGTGAATCTGCGCGACTTGCTGCACGACTTCCAGCATACGCTGCCGATGCAACTTGACAGTGCCTCCGGTGAGTGTACTAGTACCTAATTTGACGACGATGCGCTGTAATTGCATAATGGGCGGCAATTCTCTTCTGGATGAGCTTGAGTATAATCACCGCGTCGCTTTTGCTCAATGGAGCAGCAGACGAACTCGCAGCGATAGGAACCGGGATGACTGACAACTACCATAATCAGGAGCCGAACTGCACTATCGCGTTTCGGGTATTAGATGATGAGCGCTACGCAGTCTTTCAGCGCTTTTTCCAGGCGCTGCGCGAATGGTCGCAGCGGCAGGCAAGCGAACCTGCAAACAGTGCAGACACAACCTCACGGCGCACCCCGGTGAGCAACACAGCCGATACCCAGGAAGCCACGATCATCACCAATGACCAAGCCACACGCAGCCGCATGGGGAAGCCCGAACAATGGCTGCTGACCCTGCGCCCCCAGGATCTCGAAACACTGGGCATGCCCATACATACCACAGCCATTCAACTGTTGCGCACCTGGAGTACCATCTCCCGCCGCGAACGCCGCAGCGAAATCAAGCATGCAGCAGAGCAAAGCAAGGCACAAGCCCTGGCAGATTTTGCCGATATGCTCTCGTACTGGCAAGATGCAGAAATCATCTTGTTGGATTGCAGCCGCGAAGGCCGTGACTTGGCTCGCATTCAGTACGCTACCTATGACTACCCGTTCGTAGGGAAAGCGGCACTGGAAGAAATGCTGATGTTCTTCGGATTCTTCAGTATCGTAGACGACACCTGCTAACACCACGTAATCTTCATAAGCGCATGGTATCCTGCCCTCAGTAACACTCTTTATTACATCACCAACATTGATTGGAAAACTTCATGCACCGTTTCGGCCTGTTTGTGGTTCTTGTTATCGTTGCAGTTCTGAGCCTCGCACCTGCCACCGCGCAGGACAGCCTTTCCACCCTGGAATATGATGGTTTTGATCGCACGTATACCGTTCGCCTGCCGGATGACTACGATGAAAATATCTCGTATCCGGTGGTGATTGTGCTGCATGGCGCTGGCGGTGATGGCCTCAACTTGCAGATCAACACCCAAATTGACGAGCTTGCCGCGCAGTATCAATACATTGCCGTCTTCCCGGATGGCGTACAACGCGGCTGGAACTTCCTGGATGAAGAGCAGATGGCACAGGGTGATCTCTACACGGACGATGTGGGCTTCCTAGATGCATTGATTGATCAGCTCCAGGTGGATTATAACGTCGATGCAGGGCGCATCTTCCTGGCGGGGTATTCCAATGGCGCACTGCTGACGATTCGCGCCGGGTGTGATCTGGCTTCGCGCCTCAGCGGAATTGCCATCGTTGCCGGGATGTTCTCTTTTGAACTGATCGAACACTGCCAGGATGCTGAACTGATTCCCACGATGTTGATCTGGGGCAGCGAAGATGATGTATTTCCTTCCTCCGGTTATGTGCTGGTGGGGCAAGATGGCAGGGTGAGAACCAGTATTTCATATATCCAAACACGAACCTTCCTGGCGACTCGCTTCGGCTGTGGAACCCAGGTAGAACCTCGCTATGTAGAAACAGCAGCAAGCCCATTCCAGGTTCTGGAAGAACGCTACATCGGCTGCGACAGCGGTGTTCCGGCAGTCTTCTATGCAATCGTGGGGCAAAATCACAGTTGGCCTGAACGCGCCCGCTTCACCTTCCTGGATGCACGAACTACGGGGAATATGGAAGAAACGATCTACTTCTTCTTCAACAACATCCGCCGCCCGGATGTTGAAACGCCGGAAAATGTTCCTGCGCTGCCAGAGGTCACGCCAGAGGCCACCAGCGAAATAACGCCAGAAGCCACCGAATCCGCTGATTGAAATTTTCGGGGGGGGTATCTACACAGATGCCCTCAACTATGGCTTTCTTCCCGTTTCAACCCGCATTTTTGGCACAAGCCGCACTCTCTCGATTTACATCCTTCTAAAGACTACGTAATGTAAAGATACAAGTAGAGAGCATGCGGGGCACATGCGCAGCGAAGGGGAAAAGGCCATGAAAGCGGATCCGAAGTATCACGGGATCTTGAAAGCGGCGGTGGGTGCAGCCATTCCCGCGAGTGGTGGATTGGTGCTGTCACCCTGGGCAGATATGGCAGGTATGGCGGCAATCTGGGCGACGATGATTGGCAGCATCTTCAAAAAATCCGGGCGTGAAATCGACAGAGAAACCGCAATGCGGCTGGCGACGGCTGCCACAACCGGGATCGCTTCCTACCTGGGAACCGTTAAGATTTTCAATTGGGCAGTCATGTTCATCCCCGGCGGCATCGTTGCTTCCCTGGGTATGAATGCCGTCATCAATGCTTACTTCACCTATCGTTTGGGCAAGTACACAGCCATCCACCTTGAAAAGCATGGAATGAAGTTGGAAGACATGGGGGAATTCATGGGCGATGTCCTGAAGACAGTCTTCGCCTTCAACCCCGGTGACCTGGGCGAAGTGGTCGAACTCCTGGTGGATGCAGCAGCATAAAGAGAAATAGAGCAGCGAGCATGAAGTGAGTATAATCAGGGAGATGATAGGATATCTCCCTTTTTGTGTTGCCATCCGAAAGGACTACTAATGACGCTCATCGAGAAAGCAATAGCCGAAATTCACAAACTCCCACAGAAAGAACAAGAAACCTTCGCAGCCTGGATTCTAGAAGAACTCCAGTCTGAGCAACGTTGGCAGGAATCTTTCGCCAGTTCCCCGGATTTGCTTTCCGAGCTAGCAGATGAGGCACTCAGAGAGCATCATGCCGGCACAACCCACCCACTTGATTTGGATGAACTATGAAATCGTTCACTACAGAGCGCTTCCGCAAACTGTACCGTGAACTACCTCGAGACATACGCAAGCAAGCGCGAGAAGCTTACCGACAATTCATGGAGAACCCACAACATCCGGGGCTTCAGTTCAAGAAGATTAGCAACCAGAAGTCAGTCTACTCAGCACGAATAAATCTGGACTACCGTGTTCTTGGGGTTCGTAACCAAGATGAAATTGTTTGGTTCTGGATTGGGTCACATTCGGACTATGACAAGTTGTTGAAGAATCTATAAATACGTCACAACGCATTTCAGGTAACTCGTCTCTAGAACCTCGCGCTACAAAGTTACTTAACGGACAACGAAACTCCCAAAACGAATAGCGTTCTATGCTACAATCTTGCCCCACGCCGAATAACAGAAACGCACCGAAGGAAAATCCACATGGTCGAAACCATTCAGCAAGATGTGAACATGCAAGAGATGGGCGTGCGTGCGAGAGAAGCCGCCTTCCAGCTTGCGACATTCAGCACCGAACAGAAAAATGCCGCCTTGCTCACCATCGCGGACGCACTGGAAGCCAATACGCCGCACATTCTGGAAGTCAATCGCGGGGATATTGAGCAAGCGAAAGCCAACGGAACCGACCCCATATGGATCCGTGACCGCATTGATTTAGAACGCCGCATGGAGGGTATCATCGCCGATGTGCGCAACGTGGCAAAGCTGCCTGATCCGGTGGGAACGATCTACGATAAGCGTCACGTAGAACCGGGGCTGGAAGTTCATAAGATCCGCGTGCCGCTGGGTGTGATTGGCGTAATCTATGAATCGCGCCCCAATGTCACGGTGGATATTTCGACCCTGGCGCTGAAGACAGGTAACGCGGTTATCCTGCGCGGCGGCAGCGATGTGCTGAATACCAACCTCGAACTGGTGCGCATCCTCACAGAAGCGCTGGTTGCCAGCGGATTCCCAGCAGATACCATGCAGTATATCGCCAGCACAGATCGCAAATACGTGGGCGAAATGCTCAAAATGCATGACCATATCGACATGATTATTCCGCGTGGTGGCGCAGGATTGCACAACTTCTGCCGCGAAAACAGCACCATTCCGGTGATTATCGGTGGGATGGGTGTAGTACACATTTACGTCGATCAGGCCGCCGACCAGGAGAAATCCCTGCCTGTGATCCACAACGCCAAGACACAGCGTCCAGCAGTCTGCAACTCGGTAGAAACCCTGCTGGTGCATGAAGCCATCGCAGCCGAATTTCTGCCGCGTGTTGTGGAGAATTTGAGCGCCGCTGATGTAGTCTTCAAAGCCGAAGAAAAAGCCTCCGCCATTGTGGGTGAAAACGAGCGCGTTTCCCCTGCTGTGCCGGAAGACTTCGACACAGAATGGTACGGCCTCACGCTGAATTTGAAAGTGGTCGCCAGCATGGACGAAGCCATTCAGCACATTCGCCAGCACAGCACTTTCCACAGCGACGGCATTCTGACGCAGGATGCACAGGCCGCTGCCACCTTCATGAATCGCGTTGATAGTTCCGCTGTGTTCTGGAATGCCAGCACACGCTTCAACGATGGCAGCGCACTCGGCTTGGGCGCGGAAGTTGCCATCAGCACACAGAAACTTCATGCACGCGGTCCGATGGCGTTGGAAGAAATCACAACGTACAAATGGATTGTCGTGGGTGATTACACATCGCGTCCGTGACGAAAACCTTTTTTCGGGTTTTTGCAGAGGTACGGTATGATTGCCGTACCTTTTTTGTTGTTGCTTCAGGATTGAAAATAGATGGCAAAGACTTTATTTGTGGTGAATCCAAATGCAGGCAGTGGGCGCGGGAAAAAAACCTGGGAGCGTGTGCAGCCGCTGCTTTACCAGGAAGCGCATAACACATTTTCCGTCATCATGACGAAACATCCCGATGATGTCATTGATTGTGTCGATCAAGCCATTGACGAAGAATTTGAACGCATCATCACCATTGGCGGAGATGGAACAAATCACGCATTGGTCAATGCGTTGATGATGGCACGCGAAGTACACCCCCATGCCCATAACCTGATCTTTGGTTCAATCCCGGCAGGAACAGGGCGCGATTTTGCGCGTGGTGCTGGCTTGCCGCTGAATACGGACAAAGCGATTCACTACGTCCTGAACGAAGCACAGCCGCGTCCGGTGGATATTGGCATGGTCACGTTCGATGGTGACAAACGTTGGTTTTTGAATATTTCCAGCGCGGGGATCAGCCTGGATGTGGTGCAGCGTGTGGAAAGCCAGACAAAGCGCCCCTGGTCATTCCTGATGGCAATTCTGGGAAGCCTGCGCCATTACAAGCCCGAAGCCATACGCATCGAAGTGGAAGGCGAATGCTGGTATGAAGGGGATATTTACGTAGCAGCCGTTGCCAATGGCAGCACCTTCGCCCAGGGGATGAAAGTCGCACCTGATGCAAAAAATGATGATGGCTACTTCGATGTCGTCATCGCAGAATCCATGCCGTTGGCTACTGTGCTGCGTGTCTTGCCCCGGCTTTATAATGGGTCACACATCCATCACCCGAAAGTGCAGCAGACCCGCGCAAAGAGTGTCACCATTATCACGCTCACGGGTGAACCCATTGGCATGGATTTAGATGGTGAACCCGCACAAAGCGGCAAGATCATCGAGTACACAATCTTGCCCGCCGCGCTGCAAATGTTATTGTGAAAATAATGAGCTAGGGGCGTGTCCACGACGCGTTCGATGTTGTCAACGTAAGGGAATAGAACTGTTTATCCGCTTCCTTCGCTGCTGGTCGCCGAGGATTAAAATCCACGGCTACAAAAGACCCAAACCCACTAAAGGGGTTATAAGGACGTTCTATAAATCAGGCTGGTTGTCTCAGCGTCCCTTTAGCGGACGCACAACCTCGTGTAGCCGGACGTTTTGAACGTCAGGCGCAGAGCAGCAAGACGATCCCGATGTTGTCAACGGGCACGACGTGTCGTGCCCCTACGGTAGAAACCTGGTTTTTGTAGGGGCTGAACATGTTCAGCCCGTGCCATTCAGCGCCTAACCTGATGGCTATCATTCAAAAGTGATGCATCCAACAAGGCGTTTTGTTACGAACCGCACCGCGCAGCCATCACCACGACATCCCCATTCGCGGCGGAGAATCGCGCTGTGAATGTCTGCTGCTGATCGAAGGTAACTGTCAATGTGCGTCCGTCACCAGATTGCGCCAGAAGTGTCCCATCCGCTGCCACAAGCTGGATGTAATCGCCTAATTCCGGGCGCAGCAAACCACCCTGTGTAGAGAAAGTTACCGTTGTTCCAGCAGGAACCGTCCACTCGCCACCGAGTGCAATAAACAACTGGCTACCATCCGAGGTTCCTGTTGTACTGACCTGCCCCCCCGGACAAGCTACCGTTCCCAATGTGGAGGATTGGAACGAAGCAACCTGCTCGGCTTCGCTGCTTTCCGGTGTACTGGTGGCAGGTGGCTCGAAGGTGACAGTGGGCAGTTCGCCACAGGATGCACTGGCGTTGACAGCATCCAACCGGATGAAGCCCTGTTCCGTCTGATACCAGGGGAAACCGCTCGCATCTCGCAATTGCCCGATCCCGGTAACCGTGTTCCCGGCCTGCAATACCTGGACAATTTCAAATTCTGTGCCGGGACCACTGCGGATGTTGCGCACATCCGGCGCAGTCAGGATGCAAACTTCTGGTGTAGCAGTGGGAGCAGCCGTGCCAAATCCAGTTGCAACCGTTGGTGAAGCGAAACCCGTTTCATCACCGACACTCGTATCCACAGGCGGGGCTGCGGCACTGAGGACGAATTGGCGATCCAGCAGGCGAATGGGCAGTGTCTCGAAATCTGTCGGGGAGAAAGTTGCCGCAAGCGGTGCGCCAGAAGCATTTGAGTCGCCATCCAGCGTAACCGTCACAAATGTACCAACAGCGGCATCCACCGACGTACCAGAAGCGATAACGGTTGCCTGACCTTCCAGCACATAGACTTGCAGCGCAGTCGCAGCAGTGGATTGCACGAAGACTGCACCATTGAACGTCACTTCCGCGCCGTTGACCTGCAAGCGCACCTCATCGGGCAAGCCGCTGGGGGTCTGCATCAACATGCCACTTGGCGGCGTAGTGGCACATTCTGCGGGGAAATTGGCGGTTTCCAAAGCGAGTGCCTGCATGGGGCCAAACTCCGGCGCGGTCAATTCCGGTGCAGGTGAATTTGCCGTAACGGTCGGCAGCGAATCGGCTCCGCCTTCTACTTCCAGATAGGGTGCATATACCCATCCGATTCCCTGGAAACGATTCGGAATCTGGATGCGTATCCATTCGCGGTCTGCGGAGCGTCCGGTGGCGATCACCTGCTCACCAGATTGCAACTGCCAGACGACAACACCCGTCGTGCCCGGTTCACGACGCACGTTCATACCCCGTCCGGCGATCACTGTCGCATCTTGAGCGCCACCACCACCCACGCGACCTTCATCAGTGATGCTGACGTTACCGAAGATCAGAGTCTGCACACCAACTGGAACGCTGCCATCCGTGCTGTTCAATTCAAGTTGTGCAGTCATCACAGACCAGACCGAACCCGGTGTATTGGAGGTGCGGATGTTCAGCGCATCGAAGCTGGTCAGGCGGGCAATATCCCCCGGCTGGGAGAATTGCAAGCCCTCAATGCTGCTGATCCCCTCGATTGTGCCATTACCAATGCAGGCATCACCCGAAGTCAATCCAGTGCAGACCTGTTCTACAGCGGTGAAACTTTCTTCGATAAGAGTCGGACAAGTCGGTGCATCAATCACCGGAGCAGCGGCCTCTGCTGTGCTTTCAGTCTGTAAGGCCGAAGTTGGTGTGGCAACTTGATTCTGTGCCGGGTCTTGTGTACTCAGCACGGGTGCGCCTTCCAGCGCCGGAGCGCCAGATTCATCAGTCGGCTCCCCCAGGACTGGGATATTCGTCGGGGAAGGAGTCGCCGTTGGCTGCGTATCCTGGGCTGTTGTTAAGAGGGGCAATGCCAGAATTAGGGATAAGAGCATCGCTGCTATGATAGCGGATTTGATCCGTCGCATGGTTCTCTCCATCATGTTATGTATGCAAGAACATACCCTGATTATAGCCGGAATCAAGCGTTGAAGCTCTGGCGTAGGCCAAACGCCCTACCGGGTATAATCGAAGGATATTCCCCTGATTCAACAGTAACAGGAGCAAACCATCATGAACATACTCATTGCGCCGGGAGCCTTCAAACACAGCCTGAGCGCACAAACTGCCGCCGCTGCCATCACACGCGGATTGGCGCAAGCATTGCCTGATGCACATCTGACACAGCTACCCATCGCGGATGGCGGTAATGGTACGCTGGATGCGTGGTTGGCACAGGGCGGCAGGCGCTACACCATTCCTGTACATGATCCGCTGATGCGTCCGATTAAAGCACAGTATGGTATCTTGCCGGATGGCACTACCGCGATCATCGAAATGGCGCTGGCTTCCGGCTTAGAACTCATCACCGATGAAGAACGCAATCCGCTGATTGCTTCGACCTATGGCACAGGCGAATTATTGCAAGCGGCGCTCGCACGAGGGGCGCGGCGCTTCATCATCGGTATGGGCGGCAGCGCAACGGTAGATGGCGGCAGCGGCGCACTCCGGGCGCTTGGCATTCGGCTGCTGGATACGGATGGAAACGAAGTCGCGCATGGTGGCGGCGGATTGGCAAACATCGCAACAGTCGATGCCAGCGGGCTTGATCCAAGCTGGAAAGGCTGCGAAATCATCATCGCGTCCGATGTCGAAAATCTGGCGTTGGGCGAGACGGGCGCAGCGGCAATTTTTGGCCCCCAGAAAGGCGCAACACCGGAGCAAGTTCTAATTCTAGAAGACAATTTGCGGCACTTCTTCGGCCTGATTGCTGAACAGCATGGGGTCGATGTGCGAGAGATTGTCGGCGGAGGGGCAGCCGGGGCGCTCTCAGCGGGGTTGTTAGCGTTCCTGGGTGGACGCATTGAGTCCGGCATTGATCTGCTGCTGGCAGAGAATCACTTTGTGGAACGTCTCGCTGAGACCGATCTGGTCATCACGGGCGAAGGTCAGATGGATGAGCAGACGGTTTACGGCAAGGGGCCAATTGGCGTGGCACGTCTGGCAAAGGAACACGGTGTTCCGACAATCGCCCTGGTCGGTGGCTTGAATGTGCATGATACGGTGTTACACGAAGCCGGGATTCAGGCGGCCTTCTCCATCGTGGATAAACCCATGTCTTTAGAAGAAGCGCTCACAAATGCTGAAGACTTGCTCGAACGCGCTGCACTCAGGTTGGGGTGGGTGTTGGGACTCTGATGGCGCTCTTTATGCTTGCTAACGATTGTACGGTATATGCTCAAAGTGGGTTCCAGTCCCCTCTGGTGGACTTGGCTTTTTCTAGCTGGTCGGCTTCAGCCACCAGCGACTTTGCTCATACCCGCCGGGTGCTGAAGCAACCCGGCAAACAACCGCCAAGCGCACTGAAGACGCTCTTTATTCTCGTTAACGATTGTACGGTATATGCTCAAAGTGGGTTCCAGTCCCATTTGGTGGACTTGGCTTTTTCTAGCTGATTGGCTTCAGCCACCAGCGGCAAAACTGGAGAACAATATGCCGCATTATGTTTGCTACTATCACATTATCTGGGCAGTGAAGTATCGCTAACCGCTTATCACACCCGACCTGGAACCAATGATCCTGAGCGCCGTGAGGCGAAAATCAGCAAAACTCGAAAGCCCTATTCATGCAGTCAACACAGCCTATGACCATATTCATGTGGCAGTGACAATTTCGCCAAAAGTTGCTGTCGCGGAATGGGTAAGGCAAGTGAAGGGATTATCGGCTCATGAGATCAATGAGCAATATCCCGGTGCAGACAACGCTTTCCGCTGGCAGCGAGGGTACAGCGTATGGACGCTCGGCAAAAAAACACTGCCCTATATTGTTACATATGTGGAGAACCAGAAAGAACATCACGCCAACAACACATTGGAGCCTTATCTGGAAACCATCAACCAGCCAGAATAATACTCAAATATACCGTAGCGTCTGCATCGTCTGGCCTGCGTGTTCCAGGAAGTAGCGCAAATCTTCATTGCGATAATGCGTTTCCCATGCGCCGATAGAAGCCTGTGGCAAAGGTGGCATAACCACATCAATCACATCTTTTTGCGCGACTGCCTGCTGCAACCGGCCAATCAGGCGCTGCACGAGGGAGCGTTTGTTGCTGGTCATCGGCGCAGAACGTGGGGTTGTGCGCTGTAAATTCAAGTATTGCCCGATTGTATAGAGGGTTTCTTCGTAGTTGTTGGAAAGCGACTCATAAGAAACAGGCAGCACATTGGGGTGCGTCACCCAACCGCTGACATGCTGCTGCCAGTACGCGACACGACCGACCTTCTCATGATCACGGGCGCTATCTGGATAGACTTCCATGCGCAGGAAATTGGGGAAATTGTAACCGTAGGTTTGCGGCTTTTGCGCGTGCTTCATCAAGTAATAGTAGAGGGAAACCATCACATCACGCCCATCACGATACACATAGATGATACGCGAACGCTCAATCATCTTGTTGAAGAACTCATGGTATACAGGCTGCGCTTGGAGTGCATCCAGCGTGACCGGGGTGTGGGTCTTAAGCAGGGCAATCGCTTCAGATTGATCCATATAATCCCGAAATTCCGCGAACGGGACTGGATCTTTCCCAAGGTGATGATGGCGATAGAGGCGATCCAGTAAATAGGAATCTTGCCGCACACCCTGGAAATTATTGCGGATCGCATCCACAACCCATTGCGCACCGGAACGACGATGGCTGATGACAAGCACCATTTGCGGCATTTGCAATTTCCCCTATATGTGTCACTGCACCCTTTCACTACTGGCAGTGTAGCAAAAAGAGAGGAGGGAAAACGTTACGGGGAGATTTGTGTTCGCTTGTTTTCCTGTAATGTTCTCAATTGTAGCGGGGTACCTTAGTACCCCTGGGTTTGTTTATGCGCTTTCCGGCAATGAGTGCTGCTGGAAAAACTACCAGATCACTTCACTGGTGTTGAAATCCATGCTCACTTCTCCAAGTACCTCGCTCTCAAAATCGCGCACCCCAGGCCACACAGCCATTCTCGTGAAATCCTTGTGCGAGTACCGTTGTGGAGTTGCCATCAAAATGAGCAGAGTGTTGGGGTGCTGTGGTATACTGCACATGCAAATCTGGCATTGTTTGTTGAGTTTTTTGGGGTGCGCCGTATATGTTTTCGGGCGAGTATGCACACACGTTAGATCATAAAGGACGGCTCATCATCCCCGCCCGATTTCGCCCCCTATTGACCGAAAAAGCCATCCTCACACGCGGCCTAGACCAGCATCTGGTCATCTACCCGGAAGAAGCGTGGAACAACGTACTGGAGCAGCTCAATCAGATTCCCATCACGCACCCTTCCGCACGGGCGCTGCGCCGTCTGATCTATTCCGGTGCAGTGCAATTGGGGTTGGATAAGCAAGGGCGAGCGACGATTCCAGCGTATTTACGCAGCTATGCCCAGATTGATACCGAAGTCTTGCTGGTCGGCATGGAAACCTTCATTGAGGTGTGGGAGCCGGGGGGCTGGCAAAAAGCATTGGAAGACGTTGCCTCCATCATTGCAGACAGCGATTTACCACTATCCCTGAACCTGTAGCACTCATGAGGCAATGAAGTTTGCATGTCGCATATTTCCGTCTTACGCGATGAAGTTATCAGCCATATAGCCCCGGAAGGCCACAGCGTCGCTACGGCAATTGATGGCACACTTGGCGCGGGGGGACATACAAGCGCCTTGCTCGAATCCGGCGTACAGCATGTCCTGGCTTTTGATCTTGACCCGCAGGCCATTGCTATCGCGCAGCAAGCCCTCGAACAATATCAAGGTCGTGTGACGGTTGTTCATGGCAGTTATTTGCAGATGCGCGAAGAAGCGCAGAAATTGGGCTGGAACGGTGTGGATGCCATCTTGCTTGATCTGGGTGTGTCTTCGATGCAGATGGACACGCCGGAGCGTGGTTTCGCCTTCAAGCACGATGCGCCGCTGGATATGCGCTTTGACCCCGACAGCACCCACCCCACTGCGGCAGATTTGCTGAACACGGCAGGCGAAGATGAATTGGCGATAATTTTCTACCGCTACGGAGAAGAGAAACACAGCCGCAAAATCGCGCAGAAAATCATCCAACAGCGCCCGATTGAAACCACCAGCCAGCTTGCATCTCTTGTGGAGTCCGCTGTGCCACATCGCAAAAAAGGACAGTCGCACCCCGCAACACGGATCTTCCAGGCGCTGCGCATTGCCGTGAATGATGAGTTGCAGGTTGTGGAGCAGGTGATTCCGCTGGCAATTGATCTGTTGAATCCAGGTGGACGGCTGGCAGTGATTAGCTTCCACAGTCTGGAAGACCGCATTGTGAAACAATGTTTCAAAGAAGCCAGTACAGAAATAATTGCCCCACCGGGAATGGGTTCTATTGAAGAGAAGCAAGCAAGTGTACGGATCATCAATCGCAAACCAATTGTACCCAGTGAAGAAGAACTGGCGCATAATCCGCGCAGCCGCAGCAGCAAACTGCGCGTAGTCGAGAAGATTTGACAGGTACAACTTCCCAATGAGAGCGTGGTATAGTTGGCATTGTGAGGTTTAACAGGGCGCAGCACGCTGCACCCCTACACGCAGATGAGGTACTCGTCCGTTGTAACAAAGGGGCAAATGCGGTACAGCGCCGCAAACACAAGACATGGCACAGAATTGGGTAGGACATGCCCTGCGAGGGGCAGGCTGGCAACCACAGCGACAGGTGACATGGTTGGTGCTACTAGGCATCGTGATTACGCTGATCTTCGGCGGAGTATACCTGACACAAATTGCTAATTACGCCACGACCAACCGCGAAATCGAAAACTTGATTGAAGAGCGCGACCGCCTCGAACGCGAGAATGAGTCGCTGCGAGCGGATATTGCCAATTTGCAGACCGTCCCGCGATTGCTGGAACGCGCCGAAGCGTTGGGCTTCCGTCCGGCAACCGAAGATGACATCGAATACCTTGTTGTTGAAGGGTATAATCCTGACCGTAGTGAAAACGTCGTGCCACCCAGCCTGGAAGATGGGTATGAACCGGAACCTCAATATGATGCGACTTTCGCCGGATGGTTGCAGCAGCAGTGGGATGCACTCACCATTCAGTTCCGCAATTTCGGGCAGTGAGTTGGGCAGGAACGAGGGAAACAAATGGCAACACTGACACCGCAACAAGAGATCATCAACCGCCGCTTGCCCCTGGTGACATCCGGGCTGGTACTCATGAGCGTGCTGTTGCTGCTGGCAATGGCGCGTCTGCAACAGCTTTCGCCTGCGGTACGCCAGGAATTTGAAATTCGCAGCTCGTACAACACACAGTCAGTGCGGCGCTTGCCAGCCGTGCGCGGTGTGATCTATGACCGTGATGGGGTTCCGCTGGCCTTCAATTTGCTGCAATACGAAATCGGCGTGAGTCCCAACCTCGTCTCTGACCCGGCGCGGGTAGCACAACAACTGGGCGTGATCCTCAATTTAGATGAGTTTGCGATCTTGCAGCGCATTAGCAACACCGATAGCCAATGGGAGTTGATCGCTCGCGGGGTATCTGCTGAAGTTGGGCAAGCCATTGCGGATGAAGATCTGCTGGGCGTGGTCATCAATCCGATGCTGAGTCGCGCTTATCCACAGGGAACACTCGGCAGCCAGTTAATCGGCTTTATCTTTGGCGATAATGACAACACACGCGGCGCGATGGGAATCGAGGCCAGCTACAACGAACAACTTGCAGGGCGTTCGCTGGAACGTACTGTGAGTACCGTACCAATTGATACCCCGGTTGAAGTGGATAGCCAGGGGCAACGAGGCATGGACATTGTGCTGACGGTTGACCGCGACATTCAGTATTGGGTGGAATTGGAATTACAGCGGGCGATTGAGCAAGAGAATGCATCCGGCGGAACCATCATTGTGATGAACCCGCGCAATGGTGAAATCCTGGCAATGGCATCCTACCCCACCTTTGACCCGAACAACTTCGGCGCGGTGGAAGATGCAAGCCTGCTGGGTACTCCCAGTATCAGCGAAGTCTACGAACCCGGTTCCGTGATGAAGGTGATGACGGTTGCGGCTGCGCTGGATGTTGGCGCAATCACCCCGGAATGGACATACAACGATACAGGCAGCATCACCGTCGGTTCGGTGACGACACAAAACTGGGATCGTAATGCGTATGGCGTTGTCGATACGACTGGCTTGCTGGTCGAATCACTGAATGTCGGCGCGGCAACAGTTTCAACAACGATGGGACCGGAAGCATTTTACAGCGGCTTGCGACGATTCGGCATCGGGCGACAAACGGGAATTGACCTGGAAGGGGAAGAACAGGGTATCATGCGCGTGCCGGGGGATACAGGCTGGAGCGAGAGCGATCTTGCCTCGAACAGCTATGGGCAGGCCATCAGCGTCACCCCGCTGCAAATGATCACCGCATTCTCCGCAATTGCCAACGATGGCTTGATGTACCAGCCGCACCTTGCCCGCCAATATGTGAACGGTGACGAAATAGAATTTGTGAATCCAACGGTTTTGGGACGTGCCATCTCCGCCGACACCGCCAGCATCATGACGGATATTCTGGTACAGGTGGTTGTACAGGGCGATTCAGCGGCTGCCATCCCTGGATATACGATTGCAGGCAAGACCGGAACAGCCGAAATCCCCTCTCCGTTGGGCTATGAAGAAGGGGCGAATTCCACCATTGCGTCGTTCATTGGCTTCTTCCCGGCGGATGATCCGCAGGTGGTTGTGCTGGTGAAGTTGGATCGCCCCGATGGTTATTGGGGGAGCGCAACGGCTGCGCCTGTTTTCCGCACTGTTGCGCAGCGTTTGATCCTGCTGCTTGGCATCCCGACCGATGAAGTACGCCTGAGCCTGGAACAACAGGGCGGCGTGTTGAATCAACCATGATTGCCAATTCATAGGTGCATAAAGATGCGATTTGTACGACGAACCCATTACCCAATTACGCGAAACCAAACACCCAGCCTATGAATATACAACTTCCACTTGCATTGACCGTCGGCGCGGTGACCTTCCTCCTGGGAGTAATCTGGGGTGGTCCCTTCATTGAGATTTTGAAACGGCTGCGCGTTGGCAAGCAAATCCGCGCAGAAATTCAGGATACCCATGGCGCAAAAATGGGAACTCCCACCATGGGCGGGATCATGATTATTCTGCCAACAGTGGCGATCAACCTCGCACTGAACATCGCAACCATCGCGCAAACGGGTGAAGGTGCGAGTATTCTGCTGCCCCTGGGCGTGCTGGTGGGGTTCGCCTTCCTGGGCTTGATTGATGACTGGGAAGGGATTCAGATGTCGCGTGGCATTCATGGCGAAGGAATCTCTGCCCGTGCGAAATTCATCGGGCAGTTAATCTTAGCAGCGATTGCAGCCGTGATCCTGGCTTTTTACGATGGCGGATTTCAGTACGCCAACTCGCTGCAACTGCCGCTGTTACAAGGCAGCATTCCCATTTCTCCGCTGATCTTCATCCCAATTACCATGTTCATCATCGTGGGCATGTCGAACGCGCTCAACCTCACCGATGGCATGGATGGGCTGGCGGGAATCATCACCGCGAGTGCCTTTGCCGCATACGGCGTGATTGCCTTTTTGCAGGAACAAATCTTCGTCGTGCAGTTGAGCTTCATTCTGGTGGGGGCATGCTTCGCCTTTCTCTGGTATAACGCGCACCCGGCACAGTTGTTCATGGGCGATACGGGATCCCTCTCCCTGGGTGCGACATTGGGCGTGGTCGCAGTCATGACCGGGGAATGGTTGCTGCTGCCGATCATTGCTATTGTTCCGGTGGTAGAAACCCTCAGCGTGATTTTGCAGGTGGCTTCCGCAAAATTCAGCCGCCGCTATCTCGGTGAAGACATCCGTATTTTCCGACGATCCCCCTTACACCACCATTTTGAACTCGGTGGATGGAGCGAGACGCAGGTTGTGCAGCGTTTCTGGTTGGTGGGTCTGTTGAGTGCGATGGTTGGCGTGGCACTGGCGCTATTATAGTATCTGATATTTCGCAGCAGCCTTTGCAATCAAGCAGTTTGCTTTGATGAGCGTAAGCGATCAGCCATCAGCAGTCAGCAAGATCCTTTTTCAGGTATGTCATGCTTCAATGAACATACAGAAAAGCTGACGTGCTGAAATGCTGAGAGGCTACCACGTCCACCGTTGCCTGTAGCACAATCTCGGCTATCATGCAGGCAACTGAAAAACACGCGGAAGAAACCTGAAAAACTTATGACACGAGCGCGTGATGAACTCAACGGTAAGAGAGTATTGATCCTGGGCTTTGGTCGGCAGGGAATGGCGCTGGCGAATTGGCTGCCAACCCTGGGCGCTCAGGTCGTCGTCAATGACAAACGCAAAGAAGACGAACTCGGCATCAACCCTGCTGCCTACCCCGGCGTGCGCTTCCGGCTCGGCAAACATTCCCCCGCCTTGCTGCGCAATGTGGATCTTGTTTGCGTCTCTGGCGGAATCCCGCTGGATTTACCAATGGTACAGGAAGCCATCAAGCGCAACATTCCCCTGACGAACGATGCGCAATTATTTCTGGAACGCTGCCCTGCTCCTGTGATTGGCATTACAGGCAGCGCCGGGAAGACCACCACCACATCCCTGGTTGGCGATATGGTGCGTCTGGCGGGATATAAAACCTGGGTTGGTGGCAATATCGGTGAAGTGCTGCTGGATGACCTCGGCGACATCGAGAAAGATGATGTCGTCGTGATGGAACTATCCAGCTTCCAGCTTGAGTTGATGAAGAGCAGCCCCCAGGTCGCCGCCATCCTCAACATCACACCGAATCACCTGGATCGCCATAAGACGATGGAAGCCTACATCAGCGCCAAAGCCAATATTCTGCGTCATCAAGGGCCGGACGACATCGCCGTGTTGAACGCGGATGATCCCATCCTGAATGCGCTGGAAGCGGCTGTGGTAGGTGAATTGGTCACATTCAGTGATCGCACGATGGTTGCGAACGGTGCATTCGGCGTGGGCAATCGCCTGGTGTTGGCAGGTGCCGCAAGTTTTGATTACTCTCCCCACATTCTCTGCCAGCGAGAAGACATCCCCCTGCGTGGTGACCACAATGTGCGCAATGTGCTGGCAGCCGCAGCCATCGCGGGTTCATTGGGGCTGGCGGCGGATCGTCCGGGCATCCCACCAGAAACAATCCGCGAAGCCATCTTGAATTTCCGAGCGGTATCCCACAGGCTGGAAGTGGTGCGTGAAGTCAGCGGCGTGACCTATATCAATGACAGCATCGCTACCGCGCCGGAACGATTGGTAGCAGCCCTGCGCAGTTTCAAAGAGCCGTTGGTACTGCTGTTGGGCGGTGCGGATAAAGACTTGCCCTGGGATGAAGCGCTGCATCTGGCGCTGCAAAAGTCGCGGCACATTATCTTGTTCGGCAAAGATGGCGAAAAGCAAGTCACACGCAAAGCCATTCGCACCCTGAATTTAATGGGCGCGACAGATCGTTTCGTTTCCCAGGTGGAAACACTGGATGAAGCAGTAGAAAAGGCAGCTTCCCTTGCACAAGCGGGCGATGTTGTTCTGCTCTCCCCCGGCGGAACGAGCTATGATGCTTACCCGGACTTCGCAGCACGCGGCGATCACTTCCGGCAATTAGTGAACGGTTTGTGAGGCATGACGCAGAAGTATCACCCAAAGGCGCGACCGAAGCGCTCATTTGTCAACCGAACAATTGATAACATGCCTCTTTCTGTCGCGGCATGGTTGTACAATGTGCGCCGAGCTGCGAAGTTACTGCTCCCGAATAATCCCTTTCCCCTGGCAGATCAGGCAAACTCACTGAGTTGTCAGCCGCTGCTTTTTGTTAGCTCCGGGCGTGCAGGCACTACGCTGCTGCGCAGCATGCTGGTGGCAGGCGGCGAAATTGCCATCCCACCAGAAACCGTTGTGATGAATTTCATGGCGCTTCAATTCCAGGCCATACAGGATATTGGCTGGCACAACTTATCCAGGCTGGTGATTTCTAACCTGGAAACCCAATACAACCTGCCCATGTGGGAACTGGATTTCGCCCCCGTTTACGAGCGAGCCTGGAAATTGCCGGAAAAAGAACGCTCCCTGGCACGGATCATTGACTTAGTATTTCTGCATTATGCGCAGCAGCATGCGCCCCATGCCGTCATGTGGGGCGACCAAACGCCGCGCAATATTCAGCGCTACCAGTGGCTCCTCAAAGTTTTTCCCAAAGCGAAATATCTGCATGTTGTGCGCGACGGGCGAGATGTGATTGCTTCATTCGTTCAAATGGGTTCTAGCCTGGAAAGCAAAATTGAACAGTGGCAGTACAGCGTAGAAAATGCCGCCGCCATGAAACGAATGCTACCGCCTGACCAATTCCTTGAAGTCCGTTACGAAGACCTCGTCAGCGATACCACCCAGGTATTGCAACAGGTCAGCGCATTCGCAGGCATTCAATACAGCAATACGATGCTGGATTACTGGAAAATGCCAACAACGCTCGAACACAAATACAAAGACTATCACCGCAATCTCGCAAAGCCCGTGACCAACGCTTCTGTTGGACGCTGGAAAGAACGCCTCACTGCGGATCAGCAGCGCATTATCCAGCGCGAACTGGGCGACTTGCTGGAAGCGAATGGGTACAAAGCCTAACAGCGAACCAGCCCATCGCCTGACTATCGCCTTCCGGTGATTGGGTTATAATGGCAAGGGATGCACGTTGGTAGAAAATTCAGGTCTACATGGTTAACCAATCCATACCACAAGCACCGGGGCGCGTGCGCAACACAGCACAGGCCACAGCAGAAGCACAATCTGGCATTCAAACGAACACAAAGCGCCTCAGCTATTTGGCAACGCTGGATAAGCCGCTGGTGTTGATTGTGGGCTTGCTGCTGGCAGTTGGTGCGGGGATGGTATTCAGCACAACATTCAACTGGAGCCTGGAAGACTTTGGTTCCAGTACAGCAATTTTCATACAGCGCCACCTGCGAAATGTGGGGTTAGCGCTGGTGATGTGTACCATTTTCGCTGTCGTGGACTACCGTTTCTGGAAGCGCTTTGTGCTGCTGCTCTTGATGGTCACGCTCGGTGCGCTGGTGGCAGTCAATATCTTTGGTGATGTGGTTTTCAATGCTCGCCGTGCGTTGATTGGCGGTAGTTTGCAGCCGGGAGAATTGGCGGAGTTCACCGTCGTCATCTATATGGCAGCATGGCTCAGTGCAAAACGAACCCGTGTGGATAGCTTGTTCTTTGGCCTTGTGCCATTCTTGATTCTGCTGGGTGTAATTTCGGTTCCCATTTATTTGCAGCCAGATTACAGCACGATTGTGATTATCGTTCTCACCTCCGGGGCAATGTATTTCCTGGCGGGGGCGCGTATCTGGCATCTAGCGGCGCTGGGGATATTTGCAGTTTTGCTAGGGATGTTCATCGTACAAACCCCTTATGCGCGGGATCGTGTGGATTCGTACATCGCTTCGCTCTCCGACCCCACACAGGCGAATTATCATACACAGCAGGTGTTGATTGCTTTTGTAAATGGTGGTTGGACTGGGCGCGGATTGGGACAGAGTACGCAAAAATTCAACAATGCCCTACCCGCACCTCACACCGATAGTATTTTCGCGGTGATCGGCGAAGAATTGGGGGTTCTCGGTGCGTCGGGGGTCGTGCTTTTATTTGTGGCGTTCGTCATCCGAGGCTTCCAGATTGCGCGGCGGGCGGTTGATCCGTTTGGGTCATTGCTTGCAGTCGGCCTTACGTTGTGGGTGGCAGTGCAAGCGCTATTGAACATCGCGGTGATGACTGCCATTATTCCGTCAACCGGGCTGCCGCTGCCCTTCATCAGTTACGGCGGTTCGGCATTGATGGTGACGATGATCGGCGTGGGATTGATGTTGAGCGTCAGCCGTGTGGCAACACTACGAGAGAATGCATCGAACCGGAGGCGAGATGGCGCGACTTATGATCGGGGCTGGGGGAACAGGCGGACACGTGTATCCCGCACTGGCAGCAGCCGAAGTGCTGCGCAAGTCCGCAGAAACCCATAAGCTCGTCTTCGTCGGTACACGCGGCAGCGGCGGCTTCGAGAAACAACTGGTCGATCAATCCGGGATTGCCTTTGACCATTATGAAGCAGTTTTTGCAGGGCCTCTGAATGGGGTATCACCGCTGCGTGCGTTCAGCAGCCTCTTGAAAACAGCGCTCGGCCTGGTGCAATCGGTGGGGATTGTGCTGCGCTATCGTCCGCAAGCGCTCTTGCTGACGGGCGGTTGGGCGAACGTTCCGGTAGCGCTGGCAGCCTGGGTGTTGCGCGTGCCGATTCTGGTGTACTTACCCGACATCGAACCGGGCAGAACGATCCAGGTTCTGAGCAAGTTCGCCCGCAAAGTCGCTACAACCGTGCCGGAATCCGCGCAGTTCTTCCGCGAAGGGCAGACGGTCACGGTGGGCTACCCGCTGCGCGAAGCGATCACCAGCGCCACACGCGAAGCCGCCGTGCAACATTTTGGCCTGGATGAGTCTCGTAAGACGATTCTCGTGACCGGCGGCAGCCGGGGCGCACGCAACATCAATATCGCCCTGATTGATATTGTGCCTGCCCTGGTGCAAAATGGGATACAAATCATCCATGTGACGGGTACGCTGGATTGGGAACGTTCGCAGCAGCAGGCAGATTCACTGGCGAGTGAAGTGCATTACCACGCCTTCCCCTACCTGGAAAGCGATGCAATGGGGTTGGCATTTGCCGCTGCGGATCTGGTTGTGGGGCGTTCTGGGGCGAGTTCCCTGGGTGAGTTTCCCTATTTCGGCGCGGCCTCGGTTCTGATACCGTATCCCTATGCATGGCGCTACCAGAAGACCAATGCGGATTGGCTGGTGGAACGAGGCGCGGGTGTGCGCGTGGATGACGAAAGCATGTCTGAGACGCTGGAGCCTACCATCATCCATATTATGTGCGATGATGCGCGGCTGAATGAATACAAGGCCAATGCGCGATCACTGCATCAGGGCAGCGGTGCGGAGCGTCTGGCAGAAAAACTGCTCATCCTGGCAGGAGCAAAATAGTTATGGTGGAATTGGTCGTCATTGTCTGGCTGTTGGTGGCATTCTTTGCCTTCGTCGGTTTCCGGCGTGGCTGGACGAAAGAAATTATTGCATTGTCTGGTATTATTCTGGGCTTGTTCGCGCTGTACCAGTTCGATTCGCTGCTGCGCGTAACGCTGTTCGGGGATTTGCCACGCGGACAGGTGTATTACATTCAGGCAGCGCTGTTCATCACTATCGTGTTTTTTGCCTACCAAACACGCGCACTGGGCGAAGGCCGTCCCCGGCGCGGCGATGTCCGTGATGAAACCCAAACGCAGGTACTCGGTGCGATTGTTGGCGGCATCAATGGCTACCTGGTCAGCGGGACGCTGTGGTATTTCCTGGATATAGCGAATTACCCAACAGCTCCGGCAGTCGTTGCGCCACCCGCCGGAACCATCAGCGCCGCGACAGTCGGCAACTTACCGTTGTATGTACTCACGCAGGGCAGCCAGAACGGGGATTTGCTCTCGCTGCTGGTCGTGGTGTTATTCATTGTCGTGCTGGTGTTGATTTGATGATACACGGCGGCACAAGACTGAGAGGAGACTCGCATTGATTCAGCTCTCCACCCTGATGTGGGCGACGGGTCTATTTTTCGCCATCACAGGTTTTTTACGTGGCTGGAATAAAGAACTGGTATCCCTCGTTGGCATCGTGCTGATGATTTTTGCGTTATTCCAGTTCGATGGTTTGCTGCGGGGTACGGTCTTCCTGGCACTACCGCCAACGCAGGTCTTCATTGTGCAGGCGGTGATCTTCATCGGTGGGGTTGTTTTCCTGTATCAAGGAGGGGCAATCGGCGCGGATGCCGATAGCCGTGATGATGATGATTGGCAGGCTGGTTTTTTGGGTGCTGCGGTTGGTTTCGTCAATGGCTATTTGATTACTGGCTCGCTCTGGTATTTCCTGGATATTAACGAATATCCCTTCGAAGAATTGATCGTTGCACCTGCAGCCAACTCGCTCAGTGCTGAGGCTGTGAACTTAATCCCCCTGGTATTGATCGGTGGAGGAGCCAGCGGCACAGGCGATATTCTGGCGGTGGTTGTGCTGGTGCTGCTCTTCCTCGTGCTGATGGTGGTCTGAACGAACGATGGAACAGACAAGACATACAGATGCCATCCGCTTTATACCAGGTCAGCGGGTGCATATCGTTGGCATTGGCGGCGCAGGCATGTCTGCCATTGCCCGGATTTTGCTGCGGCGTGGGATCATCGTCTCTGGTAGTGATATGCGCCTGAATGATACAACCGCTGCTCTCTCGCAAGAAGGCGCGACGATCTACGAAGGTCATGCTGCGAGTTATATTTCCGGCGCAGATGCCCTGATTGCTACATCTGCCGCCAGCGATTCCCATGTTGAGATTACAACTGCGCACGCACAAGGCATTCCCGTGTATCGGCGTTCAGATGTGATGGGCGCGTTGATGGCGGAACAAGTGGGAATTGCGATTGCTGGCACACATGGCAAAACCACCACAACCTCCATGATTGTCCATATCCTGAAAAGCGCCGGACAAGACCCGACCTATATCGTGGGCGGCGTGATGGCAAATACAGGAACGAATGCTGAAGTTGGTACAGGGGAAGCCTTCGTCATTGAAGCCGATGAATACGGGCATATGTTCCATGGGCTGCGTCCGAAGATTGCTGTGCTGACCAGCGTGGAATGGGATCACCCTGATTTCTTCCCCACACCACAAGCCCTGAACGAATCGTTCACAAAGTTCATTCAATTGCTGCCGGAAGATGGGCTGCTGGTCGCCTGCGTGGATGATACCAACGCAGCGGAGATTGCACAGACGAGTGCTGCTGAGGTCATCACCTATGGGACGGGTGAAACGTCGCAGTGGCGTGCTGTGAATATCCGGCAAGAGGGCGCAATCACACAGTACACCGTGCATCATCAAGGGCAATCCCTGGGTGAAATCCGGTTGGGGATTCCGGGGCAGCATAATGCCCTCAATTCCCTGGCGGCGCTGATCGTTTCACACCATCAGGGCGCTGCTTTTACAGATGCGGCAGCAGCATTAGCCAGTTTCCAGGGAGCCGGACGGCGCTTTGATGTGCGGGCAGATGTCGGCGGAATTGCCATCATTGATGATTATGCACATCACCCCACCGCCATTCGCGTCACGTTAGAAGCAGCAAGGTCTCGCTACCCTGACCGCGAAATCTGGGCAATCTGGCAGCCGCACACCTACAGCCGAACCAAACAATTATGGGATGATTTTCTGGCGGCGTTCAACGCGGCGGATCATGTGCTGGTGACGGAGATTTATGCCGCACGCGAGATAGATACCCTCGGCATCAGCAGTGCGGATTTTGTGCAGGTGCTGGCGCATGATAGCAAGTTTCACGCGCAAACATTCACCGATGCTGTCGAAATTTTGCAGGAAGCGGTGAATCCTCCCGCAGCGATTTTGATCCTCAGCGCCGGAGATGCACCGCAAATTGGGGTCGAGTACCTCAGCACGCTCGGAGCAGATGTCTGATGAGTCAGCTTGCCGCACTGAATCTACCCAATTTGCAGCAGAATCAATCGCTGGCAAAGTACACCGCAGCACGGCTCGGTGGGAGCGCGGATTGGCTTTACGTCGCCCAACCAGACGAACCGATTGAGCATCTGGCAATGGTGGCGCAAGCCGCCTGGGAGGATGGCATTCCCCTGCGCTTACTGGGCAGTGGCGCAAATGTGCTGGTTTCGGATCGTGGCGTGCGTGGTCTGGTGATTATCAACCGCATTGCACATATTGAATTTGATGAATGGCACGACGGGCGCAATGTTTCCGCGACATCTGGCACAGGATTACTGCGCTTCGCACGGGAATGTGCAGCGCGGGGGTTATCCGGTATGGAGTGGGCTGTCGGCGTACCCGGTACACTCGGTGGCGCAATCGTCAACAATGCCGGGGCGCATGGCGGCGACATGTCCGATAGCATTCAGGATGTCGTTGTGTTGGAAGCACACCGAGGACCACAGCTATATACGCTTGAAGACATGCGCTTCGGGTATCGCAGCAGCGCGTTGAAATCCCGTGTGGACAAGCGCTACATCGTACTGCTGGCAACCTTCGCACTGCAACCCGATGACCCGGAAGCGATTCAGCAGCGCATGGGAGAATACAACGCCTATCGCAAACGGACACAGCCACCGGGGGCATCTCTGGGCAGCATCTTCAAGAATCCGCCGGGAGATTACGCCGGACGACTCATTGAAGCATCCGGCTTGAAGGGGCTGCGCATGGGCGGCCTGGAAGTTTCGCAGAAACATGCAAACTTCATCGTCAACCTGGGGGATGAAGCCACTTCCAGCAATTACTATGCCCTCATCCGGCATGTGCAGGAGACCGTTTACCAGCTACAGGGGGTATCACTGGAACTGGAAATTGAACTGGTCGGCGAATGGGGATGATGGCGCACGCTCTCCGCAGGTGCATCATAAGTCTGCTACAATGGGCATAGAATGCTATTCAGGTGGTGAGCGATGAAAAGCAGGATAACGATTCGCGCAGTGTACGAAAATGGAATCGTCCGGCTGCTGGAACCTGCTGATCTCGAAGAAGGTCAGGAGGTAGAGGTGATTGCGGCACATAAGAAATCTGGCAATACAGGAACGGGACGCAAGCCCAATTTGCATCCCGGTTCAATGCAGATGAGATCATGCGATTTTACAATTAAACACGGAGATTGTAGAGGCGACCTGCTGGGTCGCCAGCGGACACGGCAATGCCGTATCCCTACAATATTCCACACGTAGGGGCGTGTCCATAACGCGCCCGTCGGGAGGGTCTGAGACCCTCCCCTACACCCGGTTTTTTCTCCGTATTAGTTTCTTAAAAGGCATGATCGTGCCCACGGTACCGCAGAGTCTGCATGTTCGGATGGCTCACTAATCAACAATATTGGGTCTCACGGGAAGGGCTGAAACCCTCCCCTACACATAACACAAAATGTAACCACCAGGGAAGCCAATGGCACAGGCGCGTGACAGGCGGCGCAGACGCAAACCCCAATCACAGTATACCGGGGTGCTGCGTAGCGACCGCCCTCGCACAGATGAATACAATCCGGCAGAAGCCCAGGTTGCTGAACGCAGCGGAGCCTTTCGTTGGCGCTTGGTCAGTTTTGTGATCGTGCTATGCTTATCGGCGGTGCTGACGCTGTTCTTCGTCACCGATGTGTTTTATGTGCGAAGCGTGGCAGTAGGTGGCCTGCACTATATGACCAAGGAAGAAGTCTTCACATATGCGGATATTGCGAACCTGCATATCTTCTGGGTCGATCCTGACCAGGTGCGCGAAAACGTCATGCGCTACCCCACCGTTGCCGATGCCCAGGTACGCCTCGGTTGGCCTCCCAACATGGTGAATATCATCATCGAAGAGCGAGAACCTGCCCTCATCTGGGAGCAAAATGGAACGGCGTTCTGGGTGGATATTCAGGGCAACGTGATGGCACTGCGCGAAGATCGCCCTGACCTGGTGCGCGTGGTGGTAGATAATCCACTGCTGGAAGGCCCTGCGGGTAGCGGACAAACGTTAGATGAAGCAATCATCTTCGGTGTATTGCAATTGCAGGAACTGCGCCCAGATGTGACGAGGTGGCGCTATGAACCGACAAAAGGATTGGGATTCCGCAATGCAAATGGCTGGGATGTCTGGCTGGGGGTGGGAACAACGATGCAGGAAAAACTGCGCATCTACGACAGCATCTCCCAGAGCATCATCGCCAGGGGCATCCAGCCCGGTGAAGTTAATGTAGTCAATCCAGATGCTCCCTATTACACCGTTTTATGGGGACGTTGAGAAAGTTCTATGGGCGAAATTGTTGTCGGCCTGGATATAGGCACACACAAAATTTGTACAATTGTGGGCGAAGTGCGCGAAGAAGACATCTACGCGCTTGGCGTGGGGATTGAACCCAGCCGGGGCATGAAAAAAGGTGTCGTCAATGATGTGCAGGCTTTGGTTGCTGCGATAGCGGCTTCTGCCCACAAAGCCGAAAAAACTAGCGGCTACCAGATCCGCCGCGCCTTTGTGAGCGTAGCAGGGAACCATATCGCATCGCTCACCAGCCGGGGCATGACGGCAATTTCCGGCGCACGCAGCGTGCGGGAAGATGACCTGGAACGCGCATTGGAAGCCGCACGAGCTATCGCAATCCCGCACAACCGCGAGGTACTGCATGTCGTTCCGCGCAGCTACACACTGGATGGGCAGGACGGGATCCGTAAGCCTCTTGGGATGCATGCATTCCGGTTAGAAGTGGATGCACACATCATCACAGCATCTTCTACCAGCCTCGCCAACCTGGAGCAGGCCACCGAAGGCGCAGGCGTTTTCGTAGATCGCTTTATCTTAAATCCACTGGCGGCAGGTGATGCTGTCCTGACGGAAGCCGAACGCGAAAGTGGTGTCGTCGTCATTGATATTGGCGGCGGGACAACGGATCTTGCGATCTACATTGACGGCACAATCTGGCACACCGCTGTGATCCCCCTGGGTGGCGACCACGTAACACAAGACATCACCTACTGGATGAATGTTCCGTTTGATCTGGCGGAAGATGTGAAGATCAAACATGGGCATGCGCGGCAGAAAGATGTCAGCGACCTGGAAACCTTCATTGTAGAACCCTTCGGCGAAGGGTTGCCCAAGGAAGTATCACGGCGTGAATTGTCATTTGTGATTGAAGCTCGCATCGAAGAGATGATGGAATCCATCCAGAAAGAAATCAAGCGCTCTGGCTACGAAGGATTGCTGCGTGCTGGCGCAGTCTTCACCGGGGGAAGCTCACAAATCCCCGGAATCAAAGAGATGGCAGCCGAGTGGCTGGACTGCCCGGTACGCCTGGGGAAACCGGAGCGCGTGACCGGGATGGCGGATGTCCTCAAGAATCCATCCTACAGCACCAGCGTGGGCTTATTGCGCATGGGGCTGAACTTTGAAGGTGGCTCAACCGAGTTGGACAATGCAAATGGCAGCGCTCTGCCTGGAAGTAATTTGGGAACATTACTCGGCGGGTTTTTCCGGCGATTGCTGCCGGATGACCGGGATGAATGAAACCATAAGTCCTAATTGAGGCACATTCGCGTGCCAATTTTCCTGGCAGCGTGTATACTGGGTTTTGTGTGAATCCCATGAAGATCGTTCTTCGTGGAACAACCTCATTGTTTGTGACGCACAATTCCACAAATGAGGAACATAGAACGCGTTTGCATGCGCAATGGAAATGACTACAATTGCTAGTGAATCAGATCAGCATATCGCTGGTCGAATCGTGAAGAAGGACGCGCATTTATGGATGACATGGTTTTTGAATCAGGCGAAAGCTTTGCACAGATCAAAGTGATTGGTGTAGGCGGCGGTGGCGGCAATGCTGTGAATCGCATGATTAACGAAGGTTTAGGCGGTGTGGAATTCATTGCCGTAAATACTGATAACCAGGCGCTGATGCTGTCGAAGGCCAAGACGCGCGTTCGGATCGGCGATAAGCTTACTCGCGGTCTCGGTGCTGGTGGGAACCCGGAAATTGGGCGCAAAGCCGCAGAAGAAAGCTCCGATGATTTGTACGAAGTGCTGCGCGGTGCGGATATGGTCTTCATCGCCTGCGGTATGGGCGGCGGTACCGGCACAGGGGCATCCCCCGTCATCGCACAAATTGCCAAGGAACTCGGCGCTCTGACGATTGGCGTGGTCACTCGTCCCTTCTCCTTCGAAGGCTCTCGTCGTTCGCAGCATGCAGCCGCAGGAATTGAGAACCTCAAGAATCAGGTCGATACACTGATCGTGATTCCCAATGATCGTCTGCTGCAAATGGCGGACAAACGCGCCACGCTTCAGCAAGCCTTCACACTGGCAGATGATGTGCTGCGCCAGGGTATCCAGGGGATTTCCGAACTGATTACGGTTCCGGCACTCATCAACCTGGACTTCGCGGATGTGCGCACGATTATGTCTGAAGGTGGTGCGGCGCTGATGGCGGTGGGTCGTGCAGAAGGCGATGACCGCGCACGTAAAGCAGCCGAAGCCGCCATCAACAGTACCCTGCTGGATGTGACCATCGACGGCGCACGCGGTATCCTCTTCAACATCACGGGTGGCACCGATCTCACGCTGTTTGAAATTAACGAAGCAGCGGCGATCATCAAAGAAAGCGCACATCCAGAAGTTAACCTGATCTTTGGTGCGCAAGTCGATGATGCCATGGGTGATGAAGTGCGTATTACAGTCATCGCCACCGGGTTCGAGCAAAGCCGGGTAGAGCGCCGCATCAATGCGGAACGCCCGCAAAACCCACCTATTCAACGCTCGGCTCCGTTGCCCCCACAGCAACAACCTGTGGAGCGCCAGCAGCCGCCATCACAATCGAACCAGCCACCACAGCAACAGCAGCAGAATCCACCACAGAATCCGTCGCGTCCGGTGCAATCATCGGAACCACGCTACGACTCTGACTCGCAAGACATCCCGGCCTTTTTGCGGCGGCGCAACAATCGCTAAGTGTCTATCCGAGAATTGCGTAGGGGCGTGTCCACGACGCGCCCTCTGGCCCGAAAGCGGGTTCGACATGATCGAACCCCTACGACAGGCTATCCGTAGGAAGCATTTTTCGGATAGGTTCTAAGCCGAGATAGTAGGACGGTTGCTTCATTGGGTTCGGTAAGATTTTTGTCTCAGCGACAAACTTCATCTTAACTGAACTCGTTCAGAAACTTAGTGGACAACCGTTCTGCAACGTGATATAAACGACATGAGCGTGATTGCTCTCTCACCACAGCTTGCGAACTTTCAAAACTTTGTCTCCACACGGTGAAGAATCGTCCGGGGGAAGTACGGTGAAAATCCGTCACTGACGCGCAACGGTCACAGTCCGAGTACCTGGCTTCACATGAAGTTTGCTTAACCTTCGCGGAGTAAGGTGAACGAGCGGCAGAATAGCCGAAGTAATGGCTGTTCTGCAAAAAAGCAATATCTAGCATCCAACACCATCACTTATCTTAGCCTCTGTTTGCTGCGATTGCGTACAGTTGGCGGGATTGTTGTCTCTATTTGTACGGTTAGTTGTGAGGAAAAAGGAAGAAGCGCATGACCCAATCGCATTCCACGCAGCGCAATACACTCCACGATCTGGGCTATAAAATTTTTCTGGATCGTTATGCCCAGAAAGATATGACCCGTGAGTCGCTCCAGGTTGGAGATACGGTTATCGTCGTTGTCAACCCAGCGACGGGGCAACGTGAAGTCGGCACGGTGAAATCTATGAACCTGCCCCATGTTTCGATCCAGCTCAAAGATGGGGAAGTGGTCGAACGCGACATTGAACATGTCGATAAGCCCATCGAAACGAAACCCGAACAGATGATGAATCGTGTGGCGCGTGGCGTTGCGGAAGTGGAAGCTACACCGGAAAAACAGAAACAATGGGAGCAGGAATTCCGCTGGCTGCTGGATGACTGGAAGTTCGTCCCCGGTGGTCGCATCCTCACAGCGGCTGGCACAGACCAAGAACTAACGTTCTATAACTGCTACGTGGTGCCTAGCCCTCAGGACTCTCGTGAAGGCATCATGACCACCCTGACCCAGATGACAGAGATTATGTCTCGTGGGGGCGGTGTGGGAATGAACCTCTCTACCTTGCGTCCGCGCCATGCCTATGTGAAGGGTGTTAACGGACGTTCCAGCGGTTCGGTCAGTTGGGGTGCGCTCTATTCCTTCGTCACCGGCTTGATTGAGCAGGGTGGCAGCCGGAGAGGGGCTCTCATGTTAATTCTTAATGATTGGCATCCTGATATATTCGACTTCATTAACAGCAAGCGTGAAGCGGGCAAAATCACCAATGCGAATATCAGCGTCGGTATTTCGGATACGCTGATGGAAGCCGTGAAAAATGATGGTGATTGGGATCTACTCTTCCCGGATACCAGCGACCCGGATTACGACGAATTATGGGATGGCGATCTGGATACCTGGGTGGCTGCGGGTCGCAAAGTCGTGCATTACAAGACGATCAAAGCGCGTGAATTGTGGAATGCGATGATCGAAAGTGCCTGGGCTTCGGCTGAACCCGGTGTCTGGTTCCGCGAACGCAGCAACAAGATGGCGAATAGCTGGTACTTCAACCCACTGATTAGCACAAATCCCTGTGTGACGGGCGATACCCGCATCTATACCGATAAAGGTCTGGTGCAGGCGCGTGAATTATTTGACGAAGAAACAGATATTCGCGTGGCGGTAGATGGACGTTTCGGCGTGGAAGAAACCCTCCTACCCTCGACTCGCGTTTTCATGACGGGTGTGAAACCTGTTTTCCGTTTGCAGACCGAAGAAGGCTACTACCTCCGCGCAACTGCCGATCACCGCATCATGACCCCGCGTGGTTGGATTGAACTGCAAGATTTGCAACCAGGGGATAAGATTCACATTCTGAATCGCAAAGGCGGCTTTGGGCAGCAAGGTTCGCTGGAATTAGGGCGCGTGCTTGGCTGGCTGGTCGGCGATGGCACGATTAAAGCGGATCGTGCGGTTTTATCATTCTTTGGTGAAGAAAAACGCGAACTGGCTCCGATGTTTGCCGGATACGTCAATGACATCGTAGAGCCGATGACTGTTGCGGCACGCAGCTACAACGTCGGCGTGGTGGAAGTCAGCGGACGCGATGAGGCTCGCGTGCAGTCGGATCGACTGCGCCAACTTGCCACCGAATACGGCCTTGCTGAAAACAAGCATCAGGTGCCGGAAGTTGTCTTCCAGGGTACGGAAGAGATGCAGCGCGGATTCTTGCAGGCGTTGTTCACGGCAGATGGGAGTATCCAGGGGAATGTGAACCTGCTGGAACAAATCCAGTTGTTGCTTGGGAATTTCGGCATTGTCAGCCGGATTGTTCGCCAGCCGCGAGGTGCTGAACTCCAGGTTGTGCCACAGAGCTTTGCCACTTTTGCGCGAGAACTTGGTTTTGATACAACCTCGACATTACCAGATGCAGAGACCGAACACTTCACCGCAACGGTAGAAACCATCACCGAAGATGGCATGGAAGAAGTCTTCGATCTGACGCAATCAGAGACAAGCTCTTTCGTTGGAAATTATTTTGTTATACACAACTGCGGCGAGCAACCACTTGGTGGATGGTCGGTTTGCAACCTGGGTGCGCTGAACCTGAGCCGCTTCTATGATGAGCAAAACCATGATGTGGATTGGGCTTTGCTGGATCGCAGCGTGCGTGCGGCGACCCGCTTCCTGGATAACATCATCGACAATACCCCTTACTTCTTCGAGGAAAATCGCCAGATGCAGATGAGCGAACGGCGTGTGGGTCTGGGGACGATGGGCATTGCAGAATTGATGATTTCCTGCGGCATCCGCTATGGCAGTGATGAATCGGTTGCGTTCATTGACAAAGTGTACAAGGCCATCGCGGTGGCAGCCTACGAAACTTCGGCGGAGTTGGCAGAGGAAAAAGGCGCATTCCCGCAGTTCGATGCCGAGAAATACCTGGAAAGCGGCTACATGCA
This sequence comes from uncultured Anaerolineaceae bacterium, assembly GCA_964455365.1. Lineage (GTDB taxonomy): Bacteria > Chloroflexota > Anaerolineae > Aggregatilineales > Phototrophicaceae > JAUZRW01. Next base: position 172,868 of record CAYVVZ010000002.1, read on the forward strand.
GCAGATGCCGGAGAGCATCCGCGAGATGGTGGCTGAAAAAGGTATTCGCAACGTCACCCTACTGACGCAAGCGCCGACGGGCTGTGTTGCACCGGATACGCTGGTGAGCACCGACCAGGGTTTGCAGCCGATTGTTGACCTGGGTAATCCTGATGGTGCGCAGTGGCAGATCATGACGCGGGAAGTTCATACCGATGAAGGGCTACGGGCGACTTCGCACTTCTACATCAACGGCTACCGTCCGGTGAAGAAAATTACCACGAGACGCGGCTTCAGCATCACCGCAACCGATAATCACCGCCTGCGCGTGATTGATGCAGAAGGCCACTACAATTGGCGGCGCATGGATGAAATGCAGCCAGGGGATCAGGTTGTGCTGAAACGTGGCACATTGACCGACGATACTGAAGTGCTGCTGGAAGCTGTAGAAAAAGCCAGCAATTCGTTGAGCGATCTGCCGCAGCGTATCACCCCGGAATTTGCCGAACTGCTCGGCCTGTACATGGGCGACGGTTACACGAAGGCACGCGGTGGGCTGCACATTGTTGTATCACAGCAAGACCCGGATTTGCTGGAAACCGTACAGGATTTGATGCAAGCAGTCTGGGGAGAGCGCCATATCGGGATTGAGGAACGCATCGGTTGCTGGACTGCTAACCTGACCGGGTATTATATCCCGCGCTTCTTCGAGGCAAATGGTCTGGCAAAGCCCGCCGGGAATGAAGGTGAAGGCGCTGCTGGGGCATTCATCCCCAACAAAGTGCTGCAAGCCGGAAAGACCGCTGTTGCCGCCTTCCTGCGTGGTTTGTTTGAAGCTGATGGCAGTGTGCATCGCGGCACAATCACCCTGGTTTCCACTTCACCCAAATTGATCCAGCAGGTGCAGGTTGCCCTGCTTGGTCTGGGAATTGTGGCGACTGTGCGCACCATGCCGGAACAAGAAGGCCATTATGGGACACGCACCCTCTACGAACTGCGCATGTTGAACCGTCGTGAAGCACAGCGCTTTGTGGAAAAGGTCGGCTTCCTCAGCCAGCGCAAACAGCAGCTTGCCGCAGACCTCGGCACAATCTCAGATTGCGGGGATAACATCGCATCTGAACCGCTGTTGCAGGATTTCTACGCTGTATCACAGGGTTTGCCAAACGAGGTTCGCCAAACCATCATCGGGCGCGTGGGCAATGGTGCGCTGACACAGCAGTTCGTGAAGGCAATGGTTACCGAGCATCCGCAGCTTGCCGAATCGCGTCTGGCACAGTTGGTTGATCTGGATGTCTACGTGGATGAAATTGCGGAAATTGAAGGTGGTTTCAGCCATACCTACGACATCTCTGTGCCGGAAAACCACACCTACATCGCCAACGGTTTTGTTTCGCACAACACCACTGGCACGATGGTGAACACTTCTACAGGTGTAGAACCCTTCTTTAGCTGGGTTTACTATCGTAAAAGCCGTCTTGGACTGCATGAAGAACAGGTTCCGGTGGTGGCAAAATACTATGAAGACAACCCGGATGCGAAGGAACTGCCGGAATACTTCGTGACTGCGATGGAGCTTTCGCCGGATGAGCATGTCAAAGTCCAGGGAGCGTTCCAGCGCTGGATCGACAGCGCAATCAGCAAGACGAGCAACGTCCCCAATGAATACACCATTGAGCAGGTCAGCGATCTGTACATGTACATGTACGAGCTTGGCTGCAAAGGCGGCACCATCTACCGCGATGGCAGCCGCGACGAGCAGGTCTTGATGCTCAAGGGGGATGAACGCGCCGAAAAAGAGATGGATGAAGTCAAAAGCAAGCAAGCACCGAAAGCGGAAAAGGCCGATCAGGTCACAACTCCGCATCGCGTTTATCCGCGTCCGGTGAAGCTCCAGGGCAATACGATGAGCTTCAAGACACCCTTCGGCACATCCTACATCACCATGAACAGCGACGAACTCGGCAATCCGTTCGAGGTTTTCATCACAGTTGGCAAAGCGGGCAGCGATGTGCAGGCTGATGCGGAAGGCATGGGGCGCATGATCTCGCTGCAACTGCGCACAACTGCCCCGCAGAATCGCCGTGAGATGCTCAAGCTCATCATTGACCAACTCGAAGGCATTGGCGGTGCGCGGGCGATTGGCCTGGGACCAAACCGTGTGCTATCCCTGCCGGATGCGGTGGCGCGTGCGCTGCAAACGCACTACTTCCAGAGCGAGGAGCAGCCGCAGCAACTAGGCTTATTCAACAATGGCGACGATGACGAAGATGGTCAGCCCCAGGCGTTGGGTGATGCAGTGAAAGAAAAGACCATGCAGCTCACCAAAGATGGCTACGTTAGCGGCGCGGATATGTGCCCCGAATGCGGAACCATTTCCTTGATCCGCGCAGAGGGCTGCCGCAAGTGCCTGACCTGCGGTTATAGTGAATGCTAGAGGAGCGATTGGCTTCTGGCTTTTAGCTTTTTGGGACAGCTGGTCGCCGAGGATTAAAATCCCCGGCTACAAAAGTCCCAAACCCACTAAAGGGGTTATAAAGGCGCTCTCTACAACGGAATGGTTGGGGCAGCGTCCCAGTACATTTTGCTATCTTTGGGACGGAATTTGTTCATCAACATCGTGCCGCCAAAAAAACAGGTGTAGGGGTTCGATCATGTCGAACCCGCTTATAGGCCAGCGGGCGCGTCGTGGACACGCCCCTACGAGACACAACATTTCAACGGCACGATGTCTACGACACATTTCATGGTCGATGTCACTAAAATGTGCGTCCCTTTAGCGGACGCTCAACTTGGCGTAGCCTGACGTTTTGAACGTCAGGAGCAGGGCTTCGGGCTGTCCTTTTTGATTCCCTTGCACACATGAAACCGTAGAAATTCATGAAAAAGCAGCAGATTTTGCCACTTCCCCTTACAATAGAAAGAAGAACGGGTAAGGAGAGGACAAAGAGATATGCTGCGAAGAATCGCGCTGATCGTGCTTTTTCTGCTGTTGACGATGGCAGCCACGGCACAAGCACAGAATGAAGTGACGTATACCGTACAACCCGGCGATACCATCACCGGAATTGCGAATGCGTTTGATGTTGAGATTGATGCCATCTTGATCCGCAACGGTTTGATTTCCCCGAATGATATTCGCGTGGGTCAGCAGTTGATCATCCCACAGGGCGCAGTGGCGCTGCCAACAACACATGTCGTGCAACCGGGCGAAACGCTGACGGACATCGCAATCCGCTACAATACGACGGTGGAAGCGTTGACAACAACCAACATCATCACCACACCGAATAACCTTGTCCCTGGGCAGGTACTGACCCTACCGCCAACGGGCGGCGCACAGAGCTTCCCCACGACGTATGTTGTGGATACCGGGGAAACCCTGCGCACCATCGCCGCGCAATTCGGCACAACCTGGGAAGTTTTGGCAGCCTATAATAACCTCGCCAATCCGAATTACATTCAGGCCGGGATGGTCATTTCTATCCCTCCGGCTGGTTACGTCCCGCCAACACCCCCCGCAACGGGCGGTCCCGTGACGGCACAACCACCTGCAACCGATGTCGTCGTGGCGCAGCCTGTGAGTATCACCTATGTGGTGCAGGCAGGTGATACCCTCAGCGAAATTGCCGCCTACTTCGGCGTGACCGTTGAAAGCATCCGCGCTTATAACGCCATCACCAACAACCGCCTGATCTTCCCTGGTGATGTCCTGATTATCCCGCCGACAGGTGGCCCCGTTGTTGTACAGCCGCAGCCGACAGTTCCGCGCACGGTCTACAACGGATATTACATCGTCCGCGCTGGTGATACCATGTTTGCGATTGCGGCATCCTTTGGCGTGAATGTTTATGATCTGGCGGAAGTGAACGGCATCCTGAACCTGAATGCCATTTACGTCGGGCAAGCCCTGCTGATTCCGGGATACTGAACATGGCAAAGCTGGTTATCATCACAGTTCCCTACTGGCTTGGGGAAAAAACAGAATACAGCGGATCGGTAGAAGCCGCACTGGAAGCCGGAATTGCAGAACAAATTGGAACACAAGCGGTACAGATTGCGCCTCAGTTCAGCGCAGACGAAGAACCTGTTGTTTCGGTTAATCGGGCGCTAGCGCAGGCCATCCGCGACCACGCTGATGCCATACCCTTGATTCTGGCAGGAGATTGCACCAGTTGTTGGGGTGCAGTGACCGGTCTGTTAGAACGCGAACGTGACCTGCATGTGATGTGGTATGACGCACATGGTGACTTCAACACGCCAGAAACTTCCCCCAGTGGCTTCCTCGGTGGGATGCCCCTTGCGGCGATGGTCGGTAGAGGCAATCAGGATCTCGTGCGAGCGATTGGGCTGCGCACCATTCAGGAAAATCGGATCACGATTGTGGATGGGCGCGACCTTGACCCGGAAGAAGCGGAATTGCTGGAAGACAGCTTCGTGCATCATCTGCCAGATGTGGCGGACGTGAAAGCCAATACCTGGGAATTCGTGCCGATGTACATTCATTTCGACGGCGATGTGCTGAACCTGCAAGACAATCCGGCGGTAGGCTATCCCGCCACAGGCGGTCCTTCGCTTGCAGAATCTATCGAGTCCGTGCTTCATGTCATCCACAACAGCGATGTGAAAGGGGTGTTGTTCACGCTCTGGGATCAGCGCAAACCCGGCGCAGACCGATCCCGCGAGAGTCTCTTATCGGTGATTCGTGCGGTGGCAGAGGCATTATCGGCGTGACAAATACGCAGCGAGTCGCCGCATGGGCAGCGCGGCTTTTGCTGGCTGCCCTGCTTTTCTTCGGCTGTGAAGTCCTCTTCTGGACGAACATTCAGAGCTATACTGTTGTAGATTGGTTGGTGCGAATCGTCGGATATACGGCGCTAGCAGTGCTGGCGCTGGATGTGATGGCACGATATCGCATCCGTGACATGTATGATGCAATGACCGTACTGGCGGGTTTCGGTTTGCTGGCGGCGGTCTTCGTTGCGCCGGGAAGTTCCTTACAAAATTTCCCGGCAGGTCTGGCTTCCTGGGGGCTAGGTGGCTATGCCCTTCTCGGTATTGAAATGTTCGGTCTCTGGCTGGTGCTGACAGCGGGATACCGAGCGCTGTACCGTTTTCGTCTGATTGCAGTTGCTGCCTGGGTGGGCTTTTACTGGGGCATCTGGATGCGCTGGCAGCCCGAACTGCGCGGATTCTTCCCGGCGGTTGATCTTGTCACCATGTTCGCCATTGTCGGTGTATTCGTGCTGCTGAATCTGATTTTGTACGCGATCTTTCTGCGCAGTAGCAAAACAATCCGACCCCACGATTTGAAGCTATCGCTCACCGAGTGGCTGTTTTTGCTGCTGCCCTTTGCGCTGCTGTTTCTCTATCACGCCTTACAGGGGCATTATCCCATAGGGGCGCTGGCATTCGTCGCCGCAATGCTGGTCATCTGCTGGAGCATTCTCTGGTATCGACGCGAAGATGAAGGAAAAATCTTGCTAGACGACCACCTTCCCCCAACCCCGCTGAATCCGCTGTGGATGGTGCTGGCAATCGCAGTTTTCGCAGGTGCAACCATCGTCGCTTATGTGCTGCCGCTGGTTGGCTTCGGTGAGTATAACCAGTTATGGCTGATGGAATTGGGCTTCTTTGCCCTGGGGATTCTGTGGCTGCCGCTGGTGGCGGTGATAATCGCCATGCGCGGGATCGACTTCATCATGCGCAGCGGACAAGCCTCATGATTGCCACTCGTTTCCTGCTGGATGATCCGGCGCTGATGGCATTGGCGCAACATGTCACCCTTCCTGCACAAACCACGCTCTTTCAGGAAGGCCAGCAACCGGACGAAGCCTATGTGCTGGTTTCGGGAACCTGCACCCTCAGCCAGAAGATGACACCCCTCGGCGCAGCAAAAGCCACTACCCTGCTGGATAGTGTTGCCGTATTGGGTGACATTCCGCATACACAGCGAGCGATCACCAGCACAGAATGCACATTCCTTCGCTGGAAACTGCCGGAACTACGACAGCAGGAAGGATTCAACACAGCAGCACGGCAAATCCTCGCAAGTAGATTACAACAAGCTCAGACACGCCTCACCGAATTGCAAGCGCCGATTCATCATATTGAACCGGGGGCGCAGCTAGAACCGGGGCCGTTCAGCTTCCCCAACAGCACGATCATTTTTGCCTTCTGTGATGCAAAGCTGGAACTGGATCTGCCACCGGGGGTCAGCCGAACCGGAAACACACTGCTGCTGGCCTTTGCAGATTTCCCCAATTCGCACTATGCAAACCAACCCGATTGGCGCTTTGGCTACCGCGAGACGACATTCTTCGTTCCAGTGCGTGTGGGGCGAATCCTGGGCTTGTATGTACCGTACATCTATCCCAGTGCTTACGAACCCATTCTGCTAGGACGAGAAGTATACGGTTTTCCCAAGCAATTAGGCGAAACTGAAATCACACCCAGCGCTGCCTCGTTGAGCGTGCGCGGTGACGATTACTTCATGCTAACCTGGCAGCACACGCAGCCGACCAACGAAGCGCAAATCGTGGGTGCGATGGGCCGCAGTTTCGGCGCACCCGGTACGCTGACCACTGCGGCCTTCAGCGTGGGAGATGTGCTGACTCAGGCGATCAACCTGCCCATTTATCGGCATATCAATGTCTTCAATCACAAGCGCATCGCTGGAACCGCAACCAGGGAATCTGAGCATACCTACGATGTCGAGCAATTGACGCAGGCCGTTTTCAGTATCCCGCGATGGCACAGCATCGAACGCTTGCAAGATGCCGAATTACAGGTTCAATCACCCTCATTGTACGGATGGAATCTGCGGCTGCGCGATGCCTACTATACGAAGCTCGATGTGCGGCTGAGTACCGGGCGCGTAGTGCGGGATTACAGCGCAGACAGTTAAAATCTGATGGTACGCACAGTCTGATGAAAATGAATAGCATACTCCGTGCTATCGTTAGCATTTCAGCTTGTCAGCCGCAAAGTACGTTTTTCGAGCATATCACGCCCTCAAAAATGGTTTTGCTGACTGCCCACGCCCACCGAAGCTGAAAAGATTGACTGCAAAGGACTCTGCGTAACATCAGTTAATATTTCACCCAATCGCCCTCTGGCAATTTTTCCCCGGCACGGATTGGAACCGCAATGCGATTTTCCGCTGGTGTGATGGGGCAATTCCAGTTCTCGTTATAGGCGCAATATGGATTATACGCCTGGTTGAAATCCACCCGGAAGCGACCATCTGCCAGTTCGATGGGTTCCAGGTAGCGCCCTGCGGGGTACGTTTCTTCCCCTGCCAGCGCATCGACAAAGGGCAGGAAGTACATTTCTGGCGGAATCTTGTAGATCGTCAGGCGGGCTTCTTCCCCACCCACCGTGAAGCGAAATTCCCCATAGCGCAAATACCAGCGCGTATCCCCGGTTGTGGTCTGGATAGCGACGTTATCAGGCTTGTCGAAGACCGTCACCTCTACGGTGAGATCGAGCTTCTCACGCGGGATGAAATACGTCAAGCCGTTGAAGCTAGCCTTTTGCTCGTTCGTCAACGGAGACTGCGCATGTTCTTTGAAGAATTTATCCTTGCTGGCACGGAGTTCAATCAATCGTTGTGCATCCATCGTTAGTCCTTCCGGCTGAACCAATCCGCGAGATGGGCGGTTAAATCTTCTGTTGTTTGCACATTGGTGATATAGGCCGTATCGCGTGGGCTGACGTAGGCACTCTGTAGGAGTTGATCCACAAAGGGTGTCCAGAAATCGCCGTAAGTAATCAGCGGATGTTTTTCAATGTCTCCCAGGCGCATCAACTGCCAGACCTCGATAAATTCCTGCGCAGTTCCTACGCCACCGGGCATAGTCACATAGGCATTTGCTTTATCAATCAAATGATCGAGGCGCTGGCGTAAATTGGGGTAGCGAAATTCTTGCGTGAGCCATTGATTGGGAACAGATTCGCCAATGGCTTCTAGCTGGTCAACCGTGATGCCATGCACGACTCCGCCTGCTTCTGCTGCACCCTGGCTGGCGGCTGCCATCAATCCGGCATAGCCCCCGGTCATGACGATATAACCAGCGCGTGCCAGCGCCGCCCCGACTTCATAGGTCTGCACATAGGCCGGATCATCCGGCTGAACCCGCGCACTTCCAAATACTGCAATGATGGGTTGCTTTGATTGTTCCAATAGATTTTCTCGCTTTCATACCTGATAAAAACCCAAACTTCACCCGAAACCTATCCTTATAAAGCGCCGGGAAAAACTGTGTGAAAAGTCTTTACATTGGCTTTGGAACTTTTCCAGGTTGTGCTACGTTACTGTATATCAGGAGACAGGAACAGACCTGATTGCGAGGGAATGATGAACGATAAACTGGTTTTGAATGAAACGATCTTACGGCAATTTCTGGCTTCTTTGCCCGCGAAACCCACTCATGATGTACGTCAGACGGTGGAAATTCTGGTGAAGATTGCCCCGGAGGTGCGGCAGCAGTTGCCGCGCAGCTTTCGCCGCTGATAAAGATTTGAATGCAGATCAGCGGAGAGGGTGGGATTCGAACCCACGGTAGGCGCAAACCTACACCCGTTTTCGAGACGGGCCCGTTCGTCCACTCCGGCACCTCTCCTGGACATTTCTGCATTATACGAAAATTCGCCGCCAAAATATAGCGTTACTTAGGCGGCGAAGGCAGTCACATTATTATCTGATCTTACACACAGGCTCATGAAAACGGATCGGATACGCAGAGCAGTCGGAGCGTCTCAGCATTTCAGCTTATCAGCCTCAAAATGTGCTTTTTTGAGCACAGCACACCCACAAAAATGGTTTTGCTGACGGCTGATCGCTGACGGCTTACGCTCATCAAAGCTGAAAAGATAGACTGCAAAGGCTCGTGCGTAACATCAGTGATTATGATTCGCGCACACGCAGGATCATCGCCGCGCCGTGTGGCAGATTGTGCAACGTCAGCGCACCATCTTTGATGCTGACCGTTTCGCCGCTGAGGGCATCTGCTAGCTGTGTGCCGTCTTCCAGCCCTAGTGCAGCAACATTCACAGAGGCTTCTGCCAGCGTTTCTGTGCCACGATAGCCTACAACGATCATGGTTTCCTCGGTAGACATGCGCCCGAAGGCTACCAGATCCCCTTCGGCGTGCAGCACTTTGAATCCGCCGTGCTTGAGTGTATGAGACTCTTTGCGCAGGGCAATTAATTTCTTCGTGTATTCCTGCATATCCTGATCCCAGGTGCTTTCATCCCAGCGCATCGTGCGGCGGTTATCCGGGTCTTTGCCACCATCCATGAGAATTTCGGTTGCATAGTAAATACACGGCACACCAGGGAAGGCAATCAACAACGCCAGCCCCATTTTCGCCAGCGCCACATCCCCGCCGACAACATCCAGCAAGCGTGTTGTATCGTGGCTATCTAACTGGTTGAACTGCTGCAAGACAACTGGATACGGCGTAACTGCCATGAAGCGTTCCCATTGTTCTGCGAGGGCTTCCGTCGGCAGCAAGTGGGTATCCGAGTAAGGATGCTTATCATGGTGTGCGAGATCTGCCGCACCCAACCAACGGCGCATCGGTGTGTTGAAGCCCTGGTAATTCATGGTGGCATCCAGTTCATCGCCCTGGGTATGCGGTGTGCCATCCGGGAAATATTCGCCGAGCAAGTAGGCTTGCGGGTTATCTTGCTTCAGGTAACCGCGCATCTCCCGCCAGACTTCGTGATCCAACTGCCTTAATGCCCGGTTACCCGTCATATTGGCAACATCCATGCGCCAGCCATCAATGCTATAAGGCGGTTGCAACCACTGTCGCAAGGCGGAGTCTTCATCGCGGTACATCAGATCACGCAGCTTCTGGCTGTTGTAATTCAGCTTCACCAGCGATGGCACACCCAGCCAGTATTCAAAAGATTTTGTTTCGATGTCCCGATAGAAGAACTCTCCCGTGTCTGCCTTCGGGTCTTCCATGACGGCCTTCACCCAGGGATGCGCATAGCCGCAGTGGTTAGTGGTCACATCCAGCATGATCTTGATGCCGCGTTTTTCAGTCTCTACCCGCAGTTCCGCCAGCGCTTCGTTGCCGCCAAAATGCGGATCAACGTTGTGATAGTCAGTGATGTCATACTTGTGATTGCTGAGTGCCTCAAAGATCGGGCAGAGGTAAATCGCTGTCACGCCCAATTCTTGCAGATAATCCAGCTTTTTGGTGATGCCCTGCAAATCGCCGCCGAAGAAATCCATACTGCCAGATTTGACCCAGGGTTCGGGTCGATCCTGCCATTCTCGCTTGACAGTGGGTTTGCCCATGCTGGAATATTCATTGTCCTGCACATCATTGCTCACGTCACCGTTATAAAAACGATCCGGGAAAATCTGGTAGAAAACCTGATCACGCACCCACAGCGGCGCGTCATAATCTCCCAGGATGGTGAAGGCATCGTAATCCGGTGAATCAGCCCGGCTAATCCCACAGGCAGTGTAGTAATAGCTTCCTTCGGCGGTCATCAGCTTAAAGGTATAATCCGTGCGCGGTTGGATAATGGTCATATCCGCCGACCAGATTTTCAGCCCAGTGCTTTCTTCAGCAGCTGTCATAGGAATCCAGAGGAATTCACCATCTTGCATGGCACGGATATACACATAATTCAGCGACGTATGCACGGGAGTTTGCAGGGAGATGGTGACCGTATCGCCAAAAACTGGCAGGTTGTTCGAGACAAATGCTTCTGAGCCGTCATGGTGAACCAGGGCAGCCCAGGCGGGAAGGTTGCTCATTGAGTAGCCTTTCAAGGATATACGTGTGGTTTTCCAGGCTACGCATCATCTCATGAAATAGCGAGGAGGCCAAGTAGGTCTGTGACCTATGCACAAAAAGCTGCTGGTCGCCGAGGATTAAAAATCCCCGGCTACAAAAGACTAAAACCCACTAAAGGGGTTCTATAAATCGCTCTTTAAGCGTCCCTTTAGCGGACGCACCCCTGGATGTAGCCTGACGTTTTGAACGTCAGGCATAGGGCAGCAAACCACACATTTTTGAGAAGAACGCTTACCTTAATCATGCCGCGCCAAACGTAGCACAGAATGACTATTTCGACACAGCCACATCACCGTAGACTTCAACTTGCTGATCCGGGCGGCGTTTGTAGAGTCCGGTGTAATGGGCAAGGCGGTTCTTACCATCATGGTTGAAAGCATCATCCATGAAGCGCCATGACCAGTTTCCCTGCTCCACACCAGGGGTATTCATGCGGGCTTCGCTCCCCAGGTTCAGGATATCCTGCATCGGGAAAATTGCCGTATGTGCCGAAGATTGCATCGCTACCTGAATCATGCGCCAGTTGATCTCACGGATTTCGCGCTCTAGGTAGGTTGCCATGAAATGTTTCGCGCCGCCATCGGCTTCATTCAACCACCAGCCAATCGTCGTGTTATTATCGTGCGTGCCTGTGTACACAATACAATTCACCGGATGATTATGGGGCAGGAAGGGATTCATGGGATCACTCCAGGCGAATTGCAGCACCTTCATCCCCGGCAGATTGAAGCCATCGCGCAGGGCAACCACGCCTTCTGTGATCACACCCAGGTCTTCCGCGATGATCGGCAGTTCACCCAGGGCTTCTTTCATCTTCTCGAAGAAATCCGCACGAGGCCCTTCTTTCCAGGTGCCGTTGATGGCGGTGGGTTCGCTGGCAGGAATCTCCCAGTAGGCTTCAAAGCCCCGGAAATGATCCACGCGGATATAATCCACCATGCTCAGGATGCCCTTGAAGCGCATCTGCCACCAGGCGTATTTATTCTCTTTCATCTTATCCCAGCGATACAGGGGATTGCCCCAGCGCTGACCCGTCGGGCTGAAGTAATCCGGCGGCACACCAGCAATCACGGTAGGCTGCCCCGCTTCGTCCAGGTAATACAAACCCTGGTTCGCCCAAACATCCGCGCTGTCATGCGCAACGAAGATCGGAATATCCCCGAAGATGCGCACGCCTTTTTCGTTGGCATATTTCTTGAGGGCGCTCCATTGGCGGAAGAAGACCCACTGGCGGAAACGTTGTTCATCAATGGCAGCGGCGTGTTCTTTGCGGGCGGTTGCCAGCGCTTCGGCCTTGTAAGCAATCAAATCCGGGTCTGACCATTCCACCCAGGGCTTGAGGTCGTTGGCCTTCTTCAGTGCATTGAACAGCGCAAAGTCTTCGATCCAATCAACATTTTGTTCCAGGAATTTTTCAAGATCAGCCTGCTGTTCTGGCGTGCCATTCTTCTTGAAACCCGCATAGGCCAGCGCTAGCATCCTGTCATGGTAAGGAATCACTGTGCCATAATCCACACGATCCGCCGGGAAATCTGGCACGTCTGCCAGATCAGCATCGGTCAGCCAGCCGTTTTCCTTGAGCGTATCCAGGCTGATGAGATTGGGATTGCCACCGAAAGCCGAAAGCGTCTGATAGGGCGAATCGCCGTAGCTGGTGGGGCCAAGCGGCAGAATCTGCCAGATGGACTGACCATGATCCACCAACCAATCGACAAAACGATAGGCAGTCGCCCCCAGATCGCCAATGCCATAGCGACCCGGCAGAGATGTGGGGTGCAAGAGAATCCCGCTGGAACGCGGGAAGAGTTCATTTGCCATGTTCTCTCCTTTGTGCGCGTAATAATCTGTTATGCATTATACAGCCACGTTGCAAGCGTGGTGCAGCAGACGGGTGAGAATTGGTTGATTGTAACGATAATTAGCCGAAAACTCACATTAGAGCAGTTCCGCGACTTTCTCTGCTGCTTCTTCACGCTTGACGGAAATTTCTTTGCCATCGCGCAGGCGGCGCAGGGTGACAACGCCCTGTTCCACTTCGTCGGGTCCCATGACGGCAACCAGCGGAATGCCCTTTTTATCGGCGTGTCCGAACTGCTTGCCGATCTTCAGGCGGCTGTCCGTCATGTAGAGTTCGGTGGGGATGCCTGCCCTGCGCAAGCGTGCCGCGAAGCGAGTCGCTTCCGGCAAGGTATCTTCGTTGAAGATGGTCACCAGCACCTGTACCACCGTGCCGCCAACATTCGCCGGATACATATTCTTCTCGTCCATGATGGTGATAATGCGCTCAATACCGAGGGAAACCCCGGTAGTTGGCAGGCTGTCTTTGCGGAAGATGCCGATTAAATCATCATAGCGTCCGCCGCCGCTGATACTGCCGATGCTGTCACCATCCAGCACCGTCTCGAAAATGGGGCCTGTGTAATAACCCAGGCCACGCACAACGGTGAAATCAAAGAGGTAATTCTCTTCCGGTACGCCGAGCAGTTCCATCTGCTGTGCCATCTCGCGCAGTTCGCGGATACCTTCGACAGCGGTGGGGAAATTAGTCAGGACATCCTCCACATTGTCCAGGTTTTCCAGCCCTTCGCCCTGGGATTGCAGCAGCACCATCATACGCTCAACCACATCCTGCGCGATGCCCCGTTCGACGAGTTCTTTTGCCACGCCTTCCGCGCCCACTTTGTCGAACTTGTCTACGCTGCGGTAGAGGTCGCCTAGCTGGTCATCCGGCACGCCGGAATACTGCCCCATGCCCGTCAGCAATTTGCGGCTGTTAATCTTCACGGTGAAGTTCTCGAAGCCCAATTCACGCAGTACCGTCGTTGTCAGGCTGATGAGTTCGGCATCGGCTGCCATATTTGCCACACCTACGATGTCCGCATCGCACTGGTAAAATTCACGGAAGCGCCCCCGCTGCGGACGTTCCCCCCGGAACACGGGCGCAATCTGGTAGCGCTTAAAAGGCAGTGTCAGATCGTTTTCATACTGTGCTACCACTCGCGCCAGCGGAACCGTGAGGTCATAGCGCATGGAAACTTCCGCATCTTTCTGCCGTCCGTGCATGGCGCTGTAAATCAGGTTTTCCGCTTCTTCGCCATACTTGCCCATCAGGGTTTCATTCAATTCCAGGATGGGGGTTTGCAGCGGCTCGAAGCCATACCGCTGAAAAACCCGTTCAATGATGCCGATGACATACTGCCGCTTGAGCATGTCTCCCGGCAAAAAATCGCGCATCCCTTTGGCGGTACGCGGCTGAATACTGACCATGAATCGCTCCTTTGCTGGTTTCATTTCATTGGCAAACAATAGGCAAAAAAATAGCGCGAACAAACGCCGCGCCAGAAGTTTTGTGATCGGGACGTTTGTTACCGCGCTTTAGTTGAAGTGATGGTGACTCTGCTGTCTATTCATGCCCAGAGTGTAGGCCAGAATCGGACAGATTGCAACTCAATTGTGACACTGGTAAGATGGTTCTGTAAGGTGAATAGTCAAAGGAAACGACAATGGCAATAGAAATCACCTTCTCACTCCCCGATGAATTGGCGGAAGACGCTCGTGAGTTTGGCCTGTTGGAACCAGATGCCTTTCTCGATGTGTTACAGGCGGAAATAGATCGCCGGGTAAACGATCTGGTCAATGAGGAGATCCACACATATCGCGCAGAGAAACGGAAACAAAAACAGAGTCGTAGTGAATGATTCGTGACCGGAAATTGGGACACGCGGAGGAGTTGATATTGTGACGACAACATAATGTTTGCAACGTTTAACTGCCCCGTTTGACTCAGGAACTACGATCTGAACGAAAGCGCCTGCCGTTTGACCTCTTCCAGTTGTGCATAGTGCCCCACTTCATGGTGCAACCCCATCAGAAAGGCCACAGGAGCATTGATGTCTCCGAAGTAATCCTGGAAACGTACAGAGGGAACCACGCGCAAATTCTCGTAAAACGGCTCATCAGGCCATGTATCCAGATAGGCAAGACGAATGCGGCGGCTTTCTTCCAGGCGCTGTACGCATTGCGCCCTTGTCGTAAAATCACGCCAGGGTGTCTCGTAGCGTGGACGATCTTTCACATTTTCTACCCCACGTGCCAGCAATGAACTAAAAGCTGCACCCTCTTCGCTGGTAGCAGTCACATGGGCGATCAGGTGGGCAATACTCCAACCGATATGTTCTTCACCTTCGACAGCTTCAGGGTCATGTGCATCTGGATCGACAGGATCAAAAATCACATCTGCATCACTCAGGTTAGCGATCAATTCCAGCATGAAATCAATGCTCTCATGCGTTGCCGTGGCGAGTTGCTCTATTGTAATCTCTTGATCCCGCCAGAGGTCAATCAGCTTCTTTTCTTTATTCGTCACAGGTGAAAAATCAAACATTTACCAATCCTCTACAGTACAGTGTGTCTCTTCTGCTAGATTGCGGCAGACTCATGATCCTTACGAATTTTGAGGTTTTCGCTAGCAACATTCCAACTCCCTGCTATAGTTGCCCCCAAATTACAACAAACGGGGGTCAGACCATGAACGCACAGGAAGCCTATGATATGATCGAAGACAGTGGCATTGTCGCCGGGATGCGCGGAAATTTCCCGCCAGAGGTGGCTTTGTCCGTTTGCGGCACGCTGCTGGATGAAGACATCGACACCTTTGAATTCACGCTCAATTCGGAAAAAGCGCTCGACTCCATGCAGGCTGTGAAGCAGCAGTTCGGCAGCGATGTCTGCGTCGGCATGGGAACGGTTCTCAGCGTGGAGGATGCAAAGCGCGTGATTGATGCAGGTGCGGAATTTGTGATGTCGCCAGCCTTTCAGCCGGATGTGGTGAAGTTCGTGCTGGAACAGGGTGTGCTGATGGTTCCGGGGATCACGACCCCTTCCGAAGCGGTGCAAGCCTGGGAAGTCGGGGCGCGGTTGCTGAAGGTCTTCCCGATTGGGGCGCTGGGAATTGAGTATTTCAAAGCCATGTTCGGGCCATTGGATCATATGAAGTTCGGCGCACATGGCACGATGACCGCCGACAATGCCCGTGAGTTCATCCAGGCCGGGGCGATTTATGCGGGGATGGGTGGCTGGCTGACAGGCGATGGCTCCTGGCCTGATGCACGGCTGCGTTCCCGCGCCCGCATTCTGGTGAATTCCGTTGCGGCAGCCCAGGGAGAAACACCCGTCCGCCGGGCATAAAAAACGTCCCCCCTCTAACTCCCCCCGCTGCGCAAGGGGAGAACAGTTTCCCCCTACAAAGTGGGGGGACGGAAGGGGGGATGATATTAATTCAACGTCCCGGTGATCTCGAAGCTGGTGGCCTGCGGTGAATCCGGCGGATTGAGGTCAATACGATAGACACCGATGGTATAGGTATCTGTCGCAGGCAGGTTGAATTGCGTAATCAGCACATTGGAATTAATCAAGCTGGCCTGGAATGCGACCTCGTTGCTGGCGGTGATGACCGCAAGCCCCAGATTGAGGTTGCCTGCCGTGCGCGTAAATTGCAACGAGAATTGTTGCCCTTCATTGCCCTGAAATTCGTAGCCAAAAATGCCTGTAAATCCCTCTGTAATGCTGCCTGGGCTTGCTACCCCTGAGGTGAGTGGAATTTTGACACCCTGCGAGAAATCAACTGGGGCAAGGGAAGGAATGCCAAAGCCAGAAAAATCAACAGGTGCGGTATCACCTTCGCCACCAACAAGTTCTCCAAGACCACCTGATCCGTTTGCATTTGCTTCCGAATTGGTAGTGGAATCAATATCTCCAGGAACTATGAGAGTACCATCACGATATACGCAACCTACAGATAAAGTGTACGCACCTATTCTATTTGCTCCAATCCCTATTTCGTAGGTTCCTGTAGCACCAACCAAGAAATCCTCCATTATTTCAGCTTGTCCTGAACCAGCACCCCAATTAGTATCATATATGGTTTGATTAGCCGGATCGTACAATCTAAAGTAGATGTTCTGTGTTGGACTAATCGGCGTAACTGTAACTGTGATCCGGTCGCCAGGCCCTAGAGATATACTATAGTAGTCTGTACTATCAGGCCCACTATGTCGATTTGTTGTTGAAGTGGTTGTTAATTCTGCGTCTATTATCGTTCCACATTCTATAGAAACCACACCAACCTGTCCACTAGCAGGAATTTGAGTAAGTGAAAATGACACAAGCAGCATTGCCAACAGATATATATTTCTAGCTTTCATAGTATAATCTCCTGTTTAACAGTCACCTGCAAGATATATGTATCTTTCGCTAATCCAGCCTGCGTCTTGCTCATACTCAATCCGATACCACAAGTCCCCTAATTCAACCTGTGATGCAGTGACAGTCACAATTGCACCTTGCTGTACAGGTGGGCGAGATGGTGCGGTGGTGGATGGTAAGGCACGCACTACATTGAGTAATGCGCCTGTCGTAAAAACGATAGTGCCTTCGCAGGGAAAGCCCCCGGTGCTAGTTATCGGGATGG